>JAAVHZ010000063.1 GCA_014799465.1 Lachnospiraceae bacterium
TTAAAGGAACAGCGTGAACGAAATGAAGCAAGAGCTGCATCATTACCTAAATGTCCAACATGTTCATCTACTAATTTAAAAAAGATATCAGCAGCTTCAAAGGCAGCAAATACAGCAGTATTCGGAGTATTTGGAACAAAAAGGCATAAAACCTTTCATTGTAATAATTGTGGTTATGAATGGTAATATATCCTAAGTCTTAAAAAATTTTTATCTAAAATAATAAGTTTTTATCGTTAAGTGAAACGCACACTTAAACATATTACTGAAACTTATAAAATCGCAATATGCACTATGCCTTATAAGCAATACTGCATTATCGGCTGCAGACTGCTCAGAGGATGGGTATGTCTGTGGGGATACTGCTATTAATTAATAACATTGTCCTGCTCGTTGTCTATCTTATAATGCCACTTAGCAAACCGCTATATTTTCATATAACATATCTTATGGCAGATAATCATCTTTTTTTGGTTTCCCTGACTTTTACATGTGCCGTTTCCGGCTCTGCTTTAGTGTAATTATCAATAAAGAGTTCAAGCATTTACTCCTCCATGTATAGTTTATACTCCGCTGAAGCGTTTGCAGAGTCTTATTAAAAACTCCATGTATCCATAGCCTTGTCCATAACGCCATAATGTTATTTTCTTAGCTATGATTGCCCAATAAAAAACTGTAGGAGAGTTTTAAATTTTACTCTTTTTTCAGAGTTAAGCAAAGTTTTTAACGAATCCAAATATTCCGGCACCAAGAGTAATGCTTCCCCAGCTTCCAAGTACCGAAGATATACTGTTTACAACAGATAGAACACCATTAAGAGAGTTAATAACAGTGATAAATACACTTGAATCGGCTACATTACTTACAAGATTTGTCCATGTATTATTCAGTCTGCTAAGGCTTCCATCAAAACTGTCTGCGGACTCTTGTGCACCCTGCATTGCAGAGCCCGAACTATTTCCATAATCAATAAGCATCTGGTTAAATAAATCCATATTATTCAGTAGTGCACTAAGTTCTTCTGATTGATATTCTCCACCAATATTAGCCAGAATTTCGGATTTTAATGGGTCAGAATCTTCTAATTTTGTAAATGTTTCTGCCAAATCCTTTATAATGCTAATCGGATTACGCAGATATTCAGCACCACCTGCCATCTCAGTCATGGAAGCATTAGCCTTATCTAAAGTACTTACTATTTTACTGGAAGAAACGTCCTGAAGATTAGTAAGAATAGAAGTTATACCGCTACCAACTTGATTGCCGTCAAGTCCGGTAACAGCCTCTATAGTACCTATCATTGCAGATAAATCATTAACAGAAACATTACAATCAGAAGCAGCAGTACCGGCTATATTCATGGCAGCAGCCATATCTGTCATTGCAATACGGTTTTTATCTGCAATCAAATACTGACCGTCAATTACGGCATTCAGCTTTTCGGCTTTACCATTATATTCATAAGCAGCATTTGCAGCAATAATATAACTGTTTGCCAGTTCTTGAGTCATATCGCCTGCTGATTGTGCCAGTAAAGAGGTTTCGGCTAATGCCTGACTTTCATAAGTAGAAAATCCGGCATCTGACATTTCAAGTACACTATCAAGATAACTTCCGGCACTCATGCCATACCTGCTTGCTTTTTCAAAAGAATCATCACCAAGTCTCTTTAAACCGTCAGCAGACAAATTTGTTGTTTTACTTATTTCTGTAAGTGAAGAATTAAGATTGTTAATATCATCAAAAGTATCCAGAACCTTACTTATCACCAGCATATATTGATCTGACAATTCGACAAAAGTATTTAATTCTTCAGATGCATTTTTTAATGTATCAGAAATAGATGCAGTATCAATTTCTGATACAACGGGGTTGCTTACAGAAGCTGCACTTTGGGTTTTATTAATATTAGCTGTCTCAAAATCTTTTAATTTATTTATCCGCTCAACCGATTTCGCCAGAGTATTATCTAAAGCATCCGCCTTTTTTACAAAAGAATCCAATACTTTGGAAATCTGTCTTTCAGGAATATTAAACCCTTTTGCTGAAAACAATTCAGAAAGCATTTTAGAAGCTTCCTGAATCTCTGATTTTGTTTTGGCAGTTTCTATTTTGGTTTTCAGTTCTATAGGATATTTGTCAGCTATTTTCTGAATCTTACGAATATCTTTTTTAATATCTGAACTGTCAAGTATTGTCTTAATCAGTAGATTATAATCTGCCATATATCGCATCATCCTTTCTTAAATTAATATTTTATATGTCAGCCATTTTCTGCTCATGTGCCTGCCTGCTTACCTGCTGATAGTAAGCAGTAGTAAGTTCGGGATTATCGACAATCTTATTCATATTTTCCATAAATTCCTCTAATTTGTCTGAATTAAGGGTTTCAGCGGCAGATGCAGCCATATCCGTTAAGTCAGAAAGGGCAGAGGCAATTCCGTTGATTTTCTGTAAAGTATCTAATGATAATTCGCGAATCTGTTTTTTTACTGCAAAATAATTTTTAATTTTTTTAATCATATCTTATTCCTCCATAATGTCATACAATTTTACTAAGTATTCTGCATCAATGCCTTTATCAAAAACATCAGCGGCTTTTAACTTGTGGATATTAATTGTTACCTCAGAATTAAGAAGTTCATTAATATCTTTTACAAATTTATCAAACATATCTTTATCATCAGGTGAAACGACTATTTTGCCATCCTCATCCGGTTTCCCATATTCCTGTATTTTATCATTTTTGACTGCCTCGAAATTGCAGACATGACCTTCAAGGGATTTCATAATAGTTAATAACTTGAATTTAAATAATGAATCTGATTTTACATTATCTTTATTTTCGATAATTTCTTTTAAAACAGAGTTAATATTTAATAAATTTGATAATTTTATATTTATTTCCATGCTTTACTCCTTTACAATTTTAATTCTGGTATTTTAACGCTTTTTTCAGTTCATCTTTATAGATTTCATTTATCACTTCCATAGAAGTAGTTACCTGTCCGTTGCTAAGATTATTTTCTTCCAAAATATTTTCATATTTCCTGTATGTATTTAGTACATGGTCGAACTGTTCTTTGCTGAATTTTCTGCCGGTAGATAATGCCGAGGCAAAATCCAGAATTTCATACCGCATATCATCTATCTGCTTATCAAGGAACATTTTAGTAAGGTTCTCTAACTTGTCGCTGATTATCTTATCATGGCGTATGGATTGTTTTACATCCTCCAACTGTTTTTCTTCTAAGGCAAGAAGCCCTTTGGATGTATTGATTAACAGTTCATGGTCTTCATTTTTCTTTTTAATCCATTTAACAGGTCTTCCGATTATTTCAGAAAATCTTCCGATAATATTTACCGCCGCAATAATAGCAGATAAAATAATGAAAATAGAAATTACGATAGAAGAGTAGTCAAGTTGAAATATGTCTTTTATTTCTGTCATTTCATCTCCTGCCTTTCATTAATCATTAATTTTAGGTTCTTTATATGTTAATGCATTAGAACTGTCTCCTAATCCGGCAGTAGTAGGGTCATTTATGGCATTCCACACAGAAACAACGCACAGCCCCAGTACATAGGGATTGCGGACGGCATCGGTAATTAAATCAATCAATGCTTTCCATGTAGTTAAATCCTGTGCCGTTAATCCGGCATAAGCAAGTATAGGGGTGAAAATAGCAAGAATCACCTGCATAATGAATACAGGGTTTCTTAAACGGACTTTAAGATTTAACCTGTGCTTGAATTCATTCATTTTCATCTCTCCTCATATCAATAGAAGCAGGTTCAGGTTTATGGGATTTCCAGTATTTCCATGCCATATCAGTTTCTGAACGTACATAATAGGCTACAAGTTTTCCGTCAAATCCCTCATCTATCCAGACCGGCTGGCAATTCATCTTTGCATACATTACAATCTGTTTTATATTCACGAGTTTAATGAGATTTTCTTCTCCATAAACCGCTTTTACATCTTCAAAAGTTTTACATTTAATCAATTTTTCAATCCTCTCCATTCACAAAAAAAATAGGCTGTATCCCTAATCCACATAGTGGACTAAGGGTACAGCCTGTATATTATTCGTATTTCAATCCACTAAAAATTAATCACCTGTAGTTGTATTATCTACAGATGTATCACCTGCAGTTGTACTATTGTTCTCATCTTCAAGAATAAGGTCTAACATATCATCATTTTCATTAACCATCAAATCACAAGTAATAGTGATTGTTGCCGGGTCACCGTTGTTAGACATGCTGATGCTCATATTAGACTGAGGTATTGCTTTGTAAGCAATAAACTTGTATGGTAAGAGACTGTCATCCTCTGTCTTCATAACAGTATCACCATATACCGTAAATGCTTTAGGGAAAGAGCTGCCCTTAACAGAAATCTTCTGAACACCATTTTCAATGGCTTTTACATAATAAACAATAACGATGTCTCCGCTCTTTGCATCTGCAACCTTTACATCTTTACCTTCAATAGTAATCTTTTTAGGTGTACCGCAGTCATCATTAGCTGCAAATACAGTTACATCAGAACCTATAGTATAAGTATCCGGAAGCTGAATTTTACCGTTTTCACCAACAGTAAATTCCTCTCTTGTGATGAACTTAGCAGATGAATCCACATCACCACCTGTTAAAAGCTGATACAGCTTAAAGCTCTGCATCTGTGTCTCAATAGTAAGAGTACCGCCTCTTTCGCCGGAAAATGCTACACGTTTCGGATGACCCTTTCCACCATAAGCAAATACGCTCTCACCTGTAATCTCGGTAGTTGACACATTCGCATAGTCCATGTTTAAAAATACTTTCTTTGTTTTGTAGTCCTCAAAAATAAGGTCACATACCTCTCTGTTTGCAAAAGTGTTACTCATGTTAAATTCCTCCTTGTATTATAAAAATTTTTAAATAACTTAATTAATAAATAGAAACAAAACCCCTCATAACATTTTCTTCTCCCACTTCCAGACATCCCGCTTTTCGCCACAATCAATACCTGAAATTACGTCAGAAGAATCGCCATAAGGCGATTCTTCAGTGTGAGACATAGAAAATCTTAGGCAGCGTATTTTGCTGCCTTAGATTTTCTTCTCACACTTGTACCATTCGTCGCCTTTAAATGTTTTTTTCTCATTTCCATAAGCAGCAACAGACATTTTCTGTATATCAAAATATACATTTGTCTGTTCCCTTTTAAATTGTTCATATAATTGGAATACCGTTAAGTCCCATATATTTGTGAAATTAATGGAATTACTTTTAACGGCAACAGAAGCTATAAGATTTGGCAATTCAATATCTTCGTCGCGGGCTGATGAATCAGAATGCTTTGGTCTTCTTTTTTTAAGTTTATCAAGAATCTCCAGAGCACGTTTACTTTTGACCTTTGATATATCGGTATCTGCATTATTGCGGGTAATTCCGCATCTTTGCAGGATAATATCACAAAGTTCCGTAAAAATATTATGATGTATCATCCCTTTGGGAATGATTTGACCATTACTGTCGGTACTTTCATATGTAAAAAATAAACTATATTCACTATTCCAGATAACATTTTCTTCAAAGAAAAAGTCAAACATATTAGAATAGGATTTCTGCAGGGATTCATCTGTTGCAATAATATCCATCATATTAAGTTTCATTCTTTCTTCGTAAGAAAGTGATTCATACCATTTAAGCCTGCTTAAGTCAGCCTGCTTACAGAATGTTTCCGGTGTCATTAATAGAAGAGTAAGATACATCTGATAACCCTGATATGTTATATCAGGATTCCATATTTGTCTTAGAACAGGTGAATTTATTCCGCCCACTCCTTCAATATAAAATGGAAATGGCGATATAAGAGCTGCATAATCTAATTTCATCTGATACCTCCGTTGGGTGAGAGTTGTATAAAAGAAGAAGTCACTGCCCGACCACAGAACTGTAATCAGGCGTGACTTATAAAAGAAATGGAGTTAAATATTATATGTTTATCTTTTTTCTATGTAATTCATTGATTTTCTTTTTATAATTATCCGTAAGCTTTGCTTTTATAAGAATTTTATCTTTAGGTTTACCCATAAAGCCTGAATTGTACAAATTCATATCAGCATCTTTTGCGAATTGTTTCTTTGCAAATATCTTAATTCCGCTGCTTACTTTTATTTCGATTTCATCTTCCGTATCAGATGCTTTATCAATAATTGTTTCTGACAAAGCATCTAATACAGAGTAGACTTCCTGTTTGGAATAGCCCGTTTTCTTATTAATATCATCAATTATAGAGTTTTGATTATAATATATTCTGCCTTCTATATTAATCTACCTCCGTCTCTCCTTAGTAAAATAAAAAACGCTCCGAAATGGGAGTAAAAAATGTTTTTAAAAACTGAATCAAACTGATTTTTTGCATACCCTGAATTTTATTCCATATAATATTTCTTCGCCGGATATATCTTTTTCTAAAACATCAAGTTGTTCTGCTGAAGAAATAATGGAATTTTTAAATCCTTCATTAGAGCAGGTAAACAGAGTTTCAAGTAATATTTTCTTATATTTTGCATTTTTCTCTTCCTCCATTGATTCCAATAATTTATATAAGGTAGAAAAACCAATTTTTTCAGAACTGATTTCAGCTATTAATGTATCACGCAGCAGATTGTAATTAGCAAATTTATCTTCATTACTTATATCATATGAAAAAAGTAAATTACGTCTGGCTGTAAATTGTGCTATAAGACCATAGATTTTTTCAATCTGAGCTTCATTTACATTTGATGCACGATACTTTTTACTATCCAGAATTGCCGAAAAAGGAAGAATCTTCTTTTTGTATGGATTTTTTATTCTAAATCCATTTACAATAGTCTGTAAGTAATCCATTGAAGTGTGATACTTGCTGTAATTCTTTTTTTCAGTATTGTAATATCCCTTTTGCCTTGAAATGTGGGCGAAGAAGTGGGGCACTTTCTTCCTATTATAATCATCTGTTAAAAATTCCTTATATTTATTTCTTATTTTATCAAGTTCCTTCTTATTATTAATATCAAATTCTTTTTTTGCCTTATCTATTTCAATACCGGACATAACATCTAACTGGCAAATATCAAAATATAAATCTTCAACATTTTTATAATCTGCACCATAGTACATTTTATCCCATAACAAAGAGTTAAGTTCCTGCGACAGATTTATTATTTCACCGATAAGGTTAACAGATGTTTTTATGTCTAAGTCTGCCTGCTGCTCAGGTGTATAGTACCTTTGTACCTTTTTGGCGGAAACAAAAGAAGTGGGAGTCTTAAATACATCATAATTTCTCTTTGCTGACTTTATTAATATTTCATTATCTGTAAGCATAATGGTATCAGAATCAAAATCTGCACCTGACAGTCGCTGCAATACATTTTCTCCTATTGAATTAATGCAGACTATTTCATCGGTCATATTTACATAACGGTCAATTAATTGGTTTTCTTTATTATAAGGAAGCCAGATATTTCCCATTGTCACATGAGGGCTTCTGCATGCCAGCAATGTTTTATTGTATGGAAAGCGGGTACTGTGTATATTGCCAATGCCGATTTGTGTTTTGCCATCAAATTTCCCTATACTATGAAACAGCATTTCTATAGGATTGCCAAGCAGGGTAGAGTAATTTCCGTTTACCAGAATATGGCCGTTTTTAAGGTTTTTATAAAATGATGCCATTAAATCATGTAAAAATGTCTGATAATATTTTGTTTTAGTAAAATTATTATTTATACACATAAGATTAAATACCACATCATTTCTGCATGTCATAGGCTGTGACATCGACTCCATTGAATCAAAATCAGGATACTTTATATAATATCTGACTACAGCGTTGTTATCTCTTAACTTTTGAGCAAAGTCCAAAGAGGGCTGTAATAATTCCAATGTTTCTTCTTTTGAAAGTTGATTAGTATTTATAAGCTGATAATGTGTCTGTACCAGTTCACCGTCAAAAAAATGCGTCTTTTTATCATGTTTAACTACTCCGAAAACAGGATACAAATTGTCAAGCCAGTTCTCTAAAGTGTCAAATTTCAGATATTTTATACTGCTTGGTGTGGTAATTAATTTTACATCTTCGATTTTTTCGGCTCTTGTAAAACCATTTAATTCCGATACATCCGTTATATTGTTATCTTTGAAAAATTGTTCGATATTACAGTTAAAACAGCATGATTTAAACATGCGGTTGCGAAGCAGCACCATACCATAATCTTTATAATCACCAAATAAAGAAATATCCATTAAAGATTGCCCGTCCCAGATTGAATTTGATATTTCAACAGTTTCTTCTCCGGTACTAAGGAATCCGTCTACAGACCTTGTAGCAATTACATTTTCTTTAAAAATGCTTTCATAGTCACTTATAACAAGAATATTTTCAGCTTTAATCGGTAGTGTATCTATAATGCTGCTGGTAGTAAGTGATACATAACTTTCATACGCAGCAAGGTCGATTTCCTGACCTGATTTAGGAATTATACAGCCTGAACTGTGTTTTAGTAATGGTTTTAACAGCGGTTCATCTATAAACAGACATTTTCCTATTCTGGCAGAACCGGATGAACGTTTACATCTTACATATTTCGTTCCGTTGCAGATAAACCCTTCTTTATAAAGGGTTTTCCGTAAATCTGCATTAGTCTTTAATGTTTTAGGTTCTTTAATTTTCTTATAATGTATCTGAACATCTTTTTCATTTATATTAACAGAAACAGTAGAGAAGTATCTGCAAAAATCTTCTGCCGGATTATGGACTTTTTCTCCGACTTTAATTCCTACGATTTCGTTATTTTCATTTCTGGCAATGCAGTCTTCAAATATTAAATCATTATAGTTATAACCGAATTTAACATAGGTGTCTGTATTCATCTGATTCCATTCTTTTACCGAGTATTTAAATGTAAGATTAATGATTTTTGAAGAATACTTTTTTCCATTTTCTGTAAAATAGAAATCTTTTTTCCGGTATTTTCTATAATAAATCTTATAAAGCTCAATTAAATCAAGGCTGTAGTCAAAGCTGTTTACAAATTTTCTAAGATTTATTGAACCGTTTTTACAATATAAGCTGTATCCCTCCGAATTTTCTTTAATATAATTTGAAGCCAGATAAATGTCTTTTGCATCAATTGAAGGAATGTAAATATTATTTTTTGTATTAATCATCTGTATTCCTCCTCTGAAAGTTTAGTTCGGTCTGTGTAAATTCAAAATGCCTGTGGGGATTTGGATAATTTGTATTAAAATCCGCAGACGAAATTTCACCCGCATATTCCTTGTGAAATTCTTTTCGTGTAGGGATATGCAGCAGGTCAGAGTTTCTTTTGTAATTGTTATTCATTTGTATATTGCCTCCTTAATTGTTAATAATGTTTTGTAATACAGGATATCCATTCGCCAAAATGAAGTATTCTGTTTTGCAACTGTATTGAGTATATCATTCGAGAAAATATGTGTCAATATATTATTTTGGATATTCGTAATGCTAACAAATATTACGTTACTTTTGGTAAACTGAGTTGCAAAAATTAAGATATTAAATAATATCCAAAAATATATATTGACAATAGATTTGAAACAGTGTAATATACATTAAACAGAAGAGTTGGAGGTGTATATATGTTTAACCCTAATCAAAAAGAGAAGTATCTTGAGTACTGTGGTGGTGATGAAAAAGTATCTGCTTTATTTAAATATACGGAAAGATATGAAGAACAATTAAATAAAGATATATGCAAAATGCAGACAGATGAACTCTTAAATATCTTGTCAGGTATGGCTAAGTCAACGGCTGTGTCAGAGCGTTCACGTATGACAAAATATATCGAGTGGTGCCGTGCAAATGGTTTTTGTAAGGTGAACTGGCTGGATAAAAAACTTTGTCCAAGAGAGAAGTTTCTGGCTGTTTTAGATGCAGCAGAGGATAAGTATTATATATCACCTGAGAAATATCAGGAGTATGTAAACATTCTGAAAGCTAAATCAAATGATGTAGATTACGATTTGCCGATTTTTATGGCAATATATGAAGGTGTTACTGATTATATCGATTTGGCATATTTGACAATTGATGATATAGATTTTAAGAAGTCAGCTTTAAATCTGCATACCAGCGGTGAAATTAAAGTATCAGATGAATTGTTAAAGTATCTTATAGTAGCAAGTCATACAGACTATTTAAATAATAAATCACAAAAATCATCTTTAAATTATAGTTTTCAGAAAAACTCAATATGGAAAAATTCTAAAGATATAGATGAGCGGGGTCAGGTTCAAAAGTACCGCAGAAGGATGATGAAGATTAAAGAAGTATTAGAAGACGGAAAAATAAGTATTTCTAATTTGAGTAATTCAGGAATTTTCAATTATATTATTGCAAGGACAAAAGAAGATGGCATTAATATACTAGAAGATATTTCGGGAAGTGAATTAAATAGAAATCAACTAAATTTAAAATATCAGAAGTATTTTATGGAAAAGAAATTGGCATTGAATTTTTGGGAATTTAAGTATAGATTTCAAGAGTATTTTCGACATATAGAGTAAAAAATAGCAGAGAAATACTAAAATCTGAAATTTTTAGATAATTACAAATATCCAAAAATAAATAATATAAAAAATAAATGTTCGAATAAGCGTATTGACAACCGAACAAATGTTTGGTAAAATTTGAATATACATTTTGGAGGGAACGTATGAGAATAATAAACAAAAGACAAGTTCTAGATTTAATTTATAAGTATGGTCTGATACCAAAGGATAAATGTTTTATTGTAAATCAGGAAAATGGAGATATAGAAGAGGTTAGAACATGCTCTCTTAACAAATTAGTCAGCAGTAATGAAAATCCTGTATTTAAAACAGATGATGACGGGGTAATAAAAATTGTAACATTAGATATTCATTACAATTATCTGCAGAACAATTTGGAATCAGGATATCTTATAAGAATACTTCTGTACAGGTTAAAACAAAAAAGAATGCAGAATAATTTACTTTCAAACGGTGTTGGCGCACCTACTTGTAAAAAACTGCATTCTTAAAACATTATTAACAAATCTGATAGGTAACATACCTAAAGAATTGCTGCATAAATGAATTTATGCAAGATTAGTATAACAAATTATATATACATAAGTCAACAAAGATTTTGGCGAATCGGAGTTGAATGCATTATTAACAACAAATCAACAGATATTTCCATTTTTAGTTAGTATGTTCTTATATAGGAGGGTTAGTAAACATATTGAGAATAAGTAAGGAAAGGTGGCATAATTGAATATATGATAATGAATACAAAACAGGCAGCAGTAACATTTTCTAAACTGCCAATTGAAAAAACGCTTATTGCCGTAGATGAAAAAGATAATGAATATATTATTGATTCTGTTATGCAGAGAAAATTGTATACAGACGAAGAAAATGACTGGTGCTATGCACTGAAAATAAGAAAAGCGGGTGGCGGATGTATTAAGAGATAAGTGTGAGAAGAAAATCTAAGGCAGCAAAAGACGCAGCCTAAGATTTTCTAAGTCTCACACATATTACTTGATGGTTGCAATGTTATTTTAATAAAAATGTCAAAGAACGGAGATTATTATGAATCATAGATACGTTACAGATAATAAATTTAAGATACCAAAGATTGACAAAGAAAAACTGCTTTCTAATAAATTTCATTTATACAGTATCAGAGGAGAAGATGCAAGTGAGTTATATTCCTATAGATTTCCGGTGTACAAATATAAAAATTATCCTGTTTTAAATTGTGAGATACTAATTAATATATGTTTAGAATATTTAGTAGTAAATGTATATGATAAGAATAACAGGCTATTTGCACCATTTTATTATTCCCAATATGGAAATTATGAAAAGATTTTATGCATAATTAGGAATAATATATTTATTAAATTAAGTGATATGGGAATTTCAGTTATATAAATTATTTAATGTGGGTATTATAATATAATGTTTATCTTTGTAAATATATTGATATAGAATGTTTACAAAGATAAATATATATGATATATTAGTAACATTGAAAGGATGTGGAAATTTGAAGATTTCTTATAAGAAATTGTTTGATATATTAGAACAAAGAAATATAACAAAAACAGTATTAAGGGAAAATATAAAAATTTCCACAGCAACGCTTGCCAAATTATCAAAAGATGAACCGGTGTCTATGAAAGTGGTTGAAGATATTTGCAATTTCCTAAACTGTCAGCCGGGAGATATTATGGAGATGGAAAAGGAAGTGGACAAAACAACTTTATTATATCGGTTAAGAGAAGAAAAAAAAATCAAGCTAAAAGGTGGAATATATCATCAGACTCAAGTGAGGTTTGCATATAACTCTAATCATATTGAGGGCAGTAAGCTTACAGAAGAACAGACACAATACATTTATGAAACAAATACAATAGGATTGGATAAAGAGCCTGCTAATATAGATGACATTATAGAGACGGTAAATCATTTTCAATGTTTTGATTATATTCTGGATTGTGCACAAGATAATCTGACTGAAAATATAATTAAAAAAATTCATTTAATTTTAAAGTCTAATACATCTGACAGCCGGTTAGAGTGGTTTAATGTTGGTGATTATAAGCAACGTTCTAATATGGTAGTAGATATTAAAACAACACAGCCGGGCAGAGTTAAAAAAGATATACAAAAGCTGTTGTTTGAATATAATCAATTAGATAATATATCTTTTAATGATATTATAGACTTTCATTATTATTTTGAAAAAATACATCCGTTTCAGGATGGAAACGGAAGAGTGGGACGTTTAATAATATTTAAGGAATGTTTAAAATATAATATAATTCCTTTTATTATTGATGAAAGACATAAGTTGTATTATTACAGAGGACTAAAAGAATTTGAAAATGAAAGGGGATATTTGACAGATACCTGCTTATCAGCACAAGATTTATATAAAGAATTGATGGAATATTTTATAGAAGAATAATAATTACAATTAGAAGGCATTAGCGGAAATATTCGTTAGTGCTTTTCATAGTGGGAAAATAATATTTGAATGTTGCGGAAATATGATGGTTGCTGTTATAATTAAAGGCAGATTAGCTTGTATTATGCCGGAATTGGAATATAATATGATTATTAGGACAGAACGAAAATTTAGAAAGAAAAATAGATTGAAAGAATTAGCATAAAGTGGAGGTGGATATGCTTACAAGAGAACAGAACATATTTTTAGCGAAGAAAACATTTGTGGAGTTGGTTTATAATACAGCATATATAGAGGGATGTAATGTTACATTTCCACAGACACAAACAATTATAGATGGTGCAGTAGTAAATGGGGTAACAGTAGATGACATTCAAACAGTTCTTAATCTGCGTGATGCATGGAAATATTGTATTGAAAATATTGAAGCTATGTTTAATCTTGAATATGTATGTAAGATAAATGAATTTGTTTCCAGAAATGAAAGTTTACAATGGGGAACATTGCGGACTGGAAAAGTTGGAGTGGGTGATTTTATACCGGCAATACCAATAAGAGAAAAAGTGATTGAAGAGTTGAATAAAATTGCTGCAATAGATGAACCTGTAGAGAGGGCAATAGAATATTTTGCATATGCATGTAAGCAACAACTTTTTTGGGATGGAAATAAAAGAACAGCCACAATAGTTTCTAGTAAAATTTTAATTGAGTCAGGAAATGGTATTTTAACTATCGGGAAAGATAATGCAGAAGAATTCAATATTACATTGAATAATTGGTACTTAAAAGATGAATTAGAACCATTAAAGGATTGTTTAAAGAAATGTATAAAAACATTGGAAATATAATAAAATGATTATTTTAAAATGTGTGGTGATTGATAAATATATTTATGAAGTACACTGGAAAAATCCTTATAGGGAAAGGATTTATAAATAAATATTATATACATATGGGATATCAGAGAGCATGGGCATATGAAGTTTTGGAAAAATTGATATTTTATAAGGGTAAACTCATTGAAACTGTTGACCATAGTGAAATGGCGAAAAAATTGAGATTGGAATTAGAGAACAAGGCAGAGGAAATCCAAAAATAAGTGATAATATACCATTGTTTGTGCATGAAAGTTTTTCGTTAGAAATGAAAGATAAGACATGGTGGATTGAATAAAAGTCTGATTTTAAGGATTCATGATATGGAGGTAGCGATATGGATTTGTATTTGTTAAAAGTAAAACATATTTATGATGAAGAGTTTGAAGAGTGTAGAGTATTTTCATCAAAAACAAAAATGGAAGAAGTAAAGAAAAAGTATATTGCTATGAAGAAGAAAGATTCTTTTAAAGCAGATGAATTTAGATTTACATATACAATGTTAAAACTTGATTGGTTATATTGGAATTGGATTTTTTGGTAAAAAATTGAACTTGTTTCGGAGGTTAGCATATGAATAATTTGTTTCCTAATCAAGATATTGGAAGAACAATACTAAAACATACACAATTACCTGTTTATATAACAGATGAGTTTGTTTTTTATAGATGTATTTGCTTTAATGATAATTTCTATGGTAAAACAGTAAGTGAATTACATAGAGGCAATTTAAGAAGGGCTACTCCTGAAAATAGATATTCAAAATTATTTCCTGATAAAAAAATATCTTATTGGGCAGATAGTCCAGAAACCGCAAGAGCAGAGGTAAAGTATCATAATCATACCAATAATTTACTGACATTTTGGGCATATGATGATGCAACAAGCACATTTCCTACAATTGATAATGATGAACCTTTGATTATTATTGATGGGATGGAATCTGGATTTCATCATATACTTGAAAAGATTGAAGAAGGAAAAATTCTCACTAATGATGAAGAAAAAACTGTTGAACTTATAAAGAAAGAAAATCCAGATTGTTTAGCATATACTTCTCTTAGAAATAAATGTGGTGTGAATTTCTTATTTTTTGAAAAAGGATTTAAAAAATTATCTATTATGGAAGTTAGGCTACGATTGGGAGACTTTAGAGGTAGGAATTCAAATAGGATAGTATGTGCTAACACTTGCGATTATAGTCCATTTCTTAAAGGATATGGCGAATATTTTTTACCATTAGCAAGAGTCAATATGAACAATAAATATATAGAAAGTCAGGAATATAAGAAAAGATCAGAAGTATATGATAAATCTTTAAAGGAAATTAGAGGATTTTACGATAGAAATAATTAAATAAGATCCGGTTTTCATTAGTTAGAATAATAAGAATGGAGTGTATATTATTGTGTCTGAAAAAATAATACCCGATTCTATAGATAATGCTCTTAGTAATGTTACTGGAAGAATTACAGAAACAGCTGGAGCTCTTTTAGATGCAGCATTAACATATGCAGGAAGAAATGTTATTAAACGCTATAAATTTAGTAAGGCAGATGATGCATTAAACAAATTGCGGAAAGAAATCTTAAGCTTGCAAATAGAATCCCAGATGAGGATAGAGTAAATCCTAATGTTGATTTGATAGAACAAGTGTTTGAAGAGTCCGAATATAAGGAAGATGTAAATTTAATTGAAATGTTTTCGTTAGATGCAGAGAATATGAATATATATTGAAAAACAAATAAATGAATTACCTATTGTAAAGCTTTATGTTGAAATATCTTCATCTATGACTAAATTGGAAAAAGAGGATTGATAATATTGGATTATGATTCTGCTCTCGTTGATTTATTTATAATGAAGAAGTAATTAAGGTTTATCAGCCAGTGACAAAAATGGGAGTGCGTTCCAAAAGAATAATTAATGAGAACGATAGTTCTGATAATGTATATGAACGATTAGTTTGTAGAAAATGCGGTAATGAATTTTGGATGGATGAAGACAGTAAGGCAAGAATAATAAAAGATGAAGAATTTTGTGCGTAAGTGAAATACTGTTTTCAATATTATTACATATATGGAGGTTAAATTATGGATATTACATGCATAAATGATTTAATTAGTGAGATAAAAAGAATAAAAAGTAACAAAGAACTTAATTATTTATTATGGTTTAGAGGGCATTCTGATAAAGGATGGGATTTAGTGCCCTCAGTTCAACGTGGTAATTATGCAAAAGAAGAAATTGAACAATTTATGGCGAATGATTTTTATATGAGAGCTTGTGTGTCAATGAAGGAAAGACCATCACAAGATTATTGTGGATGGATAACTATGATGCAGCATTTTGGTTTACCAACAAGACTGTTAGATTGGAGCCTTTCTCCATTGATAGCTTTGTTTTTTGCGACTAATGATTATGAGAAATACTCAGACAAAGACGGATGTATATGGATTTTAAGACCAGGATTACTAAATGAATTAGAAGGATTCGGGAGTTATATTTATCCTATGGATAAGTATACAGTAGTTGATATGATAAAACCTGCATTTAAAACAACAAGAAATAATATTGCGGTTAAAGATAAAATAATTGCTTGTTATCCGGTGGAATATAATATGAGGATTTATACACAACAGTCGGCATTCACTGTTCATAATAGTAAAAGAAAACTAACAGATGCTAAAAATGAAAATATATTAAAGAAATATATTATTCCAGCGAAATGTAAAAAGGAAATATTGAGTGAATTAAATATTTGCGGAATTACATTGAGAAATATTTATCCTGATGTTGAGCATATTGCACAAGAACTGAAAGATTTTTATAAATAGGAATGAAAGGCTGGTTTAATTGGAGGTGACTAAATGGCAGAGAAAAAAGTATATGAAATTATGCATATGGATAGAAGAGTTGCAAAGATTAGCGATTCCGGACAATGTAAAATATATTATAAGTCATTTATGCCATATAATTTATATTTAGAAGAATCAGATGATATTGATACATTAGTTAACAATATTACGAATTTTAATTATTGGTGTGCAACTAGAATTCTTACTTTGGATAGAAAGTATGCAAAAGAAATACTAAATAGTATAGGAATGATACAAGCTGTAACCGATAAAGAAAGGGCAAGAATTGCATTATCATATAGATGTGCTTCATTAACAGATGTTTTTTGGGTGAAATTAAAGAAAGAAAAGCTCTCGTTCAGTAATGTCAACTTGTATGAGAATCATCTGGACAATACTTTCATTGATATTGCGTTAAAAGGAAGGCAATATACTGTACAAAAAGAATATTTAGCAAGAGATTTATCAACTAATGGATGTTTTCCTAAAGCCTGGCAAAGGGTTAAGGATGGTTTTAGACTGCTGAAAGATGGCGATTCAGGCGTGGTTGAAAGAGAACTACTTGCCAGTCAAATTTGCAGGTGTTTTAATGTTTCACAGGTATTATATGAAAGAGATTATTTTGATGGGGAAAAAGTCAGTGTAAGCAGTAATATTACATCAAAAGAGTATTCAATAGTTTCAATGGACTCGTTTGAGGTGTATTCTGTAAATAATGGAAGAAATACAAAGAAATATATTCTTTCTTTAGATAAGCATAATTATTACATGATGAATATTGTTGATTATCTTATTGGAAATACGGACAGACATTGGGGAAATTGGGGAGTGTTAGTCCGTAATTCTAATAATAAACCAGTAAGATTATATGATTTGATGGATTTCAATCAGGCGTTTAATTCTTATAATGATATGGAAGGTTCTAATTGTCAAACAATGTTTGGAGAACATGTTAATCAAAGGGAAGCTGCGATAAAATCCGTTGAAAAAATTGGATTAAATCAAATCAAAGAAGTGAAAAAGGAGGTTTTTAATGAATTGCCTCAGTTCTATGAAATGTTTTATAAAAGGTTAGAGCTATTAAGATCAATAAAATAAAAATCTAGTACAACGAATATTAAATTGTTGATAGTTTAAACGTTTGCTGCTTCATCAGGAGCAATCTCATCCATTTTATATTTCCAATGATAGACAATTGGCTCTGCATTGATTTCATCGAAGTAGCGATATATTCGTTCCGATAGTTCCTCTTTGGAATTGACACGAATGCCTTTTAACATCTGCTTTGTCATTTTGCTAAAGAAACTTTCAATCAGGTTTAGCCATGATGTATGTGTTGGAGTAAATACCAACACAAAACGATCTTCAGGAAATGACGCAAGAAACTGGCGGGTTTCTTTTGATGTATGAGCAGAGTGATTGTCCAATATCAACCGTATTGTGTCACCTTTTGGGTATTTTTCATCGAGAATCTTTAAGAACCCGATAAAATCAGAGCTTTTATGGATCTGGCTGACAAACGGAATTGCCTCACCTGTCAGAAGATCAATACCTGCAAGCAACGACAACGTTCCGAGTCGCACATACTCATAATCCCGATGGATATAACCGTTTTCTTCTGTAGGATTATGATCGGGATACTTATTAGCAATAGCCTGAATGCCCGGTTTCTCATCATACGAAACTGTATGTGTCACGTGCCCGTCATCAGGTATGATGATATCGCCATTATCATCAAACTGCATTTCAACCTGTTTGTAAACAAGGAGGACATCATGCATTTTATTCTCAAAATCAGGATCCTTTCGTTCAAGATAATACTTGATTTTAAATGGTTTGATATCCATCTTTTTGAGATACTTTTGAAGCCATGGTTTTGTAACTGTTTTTAACCGTGGGTACCCGGCTTCTTCAGCATGTGCCTGTATGTGTTTGTGCAGTGCTGCTAATGTCCATAATTCTGCGGCATAACCAAGATTGCAGGGTTTTTGGCAGGCCACACTGACAATCCATGATTTTGCATCGTCAGTAATCTCAAGTGGTCGACCGGAGCGATCGTCATCAAATATAGCAAGGTGAATTCCACTGTTGAGATAACGGTCAATACAACGGCGGACAGTATTAACACTAACCCCCAAACCATCTGCAATGGCTTTATCTGTTTTGGCTTCAGACTTCCATAACAACATGCGTGCACGATCAACAACCTGTGCTTGAATGGTTCTGGTTTTAATCAATGATTTCAGATAGGCACGTTCCTCATCTGATATTGTAATGGTATACGGTAATGATGGCATAATTGACATCCATAAATTGTATTGGTTAAGTCTATTGTACCATATATTGAAACGATCAACAACTTAATTTATGCTATACTAGTGCAGATGCGAAAGGAATTAAAGGAGATGAAAGAACAGCAGGCATCAAAATCCCTGAAAGAGACGTTATCGGAAATGGTAGACAGAGCACAGGCAAGATGCCAGCAGATGAAGGAAAAGCTATTTGAAGTAAAAGAGTAGATGCATAACAAGGCTGCTGAAATCGTAAAGGCAGTAAAGCAGAAGGGAGAAGAGGCACTTAATAAGGTATCAGAATTCTTTGGTGTAAACAAAAAACTGGAGTCCATCCGTGAAAATGTCCGTGAGGGGATTGGTGAGACAGACCAGACACTTGCCCGCATTGATGGTTTTGGTGAGGGTATGCGAATGGCAGAAGAAAGTCTATCAGAATCTGGAACTTCATCTGGATGCAGCCATAGATAAGGTGGAGGATTTGTCGAGGGGTGTGGAATTAGTACGGCTGGAGAAGAATCGGATTGATAAACCAGAGGATGTGGAAGATACCCAGGATACAATCTCGCCGATATCCTCTGTGGCAGAACCAACGGAGTATCAGTTTGGGGCAGAGGTATTTGAGACAGCATATCCTAAAATGGATTCTGTAATCAAACCGGATGCAAAAGCACCTTCCGTTCCTAAGACTGGGAAGGTGAGGTAGAGGCTTATGATGAATAAGGAGAAAAGGTACTGGGAATACTTTCCTGAATGTGTATGGAATGATTGAATACTATCAGCTGTGTAAAAAATGTGTTCATACCTGTAAGCCGACCTTTCGGATATCGGGACTGTTTTGTAAAAGATTTCAGGAAATCAGATAGTGAGATGTGTATCATCAGAAATGGTGATACGCCTTTTTGCAATTATTGATGAAAAAATATTTTGTATTATTTGAATGAGGATAAATAGTTAATATTAAGACTGCTTAAAGACACGAAAGTGCGAAATAGCAGTAATTATATTGAAATTGAGATGGGTTTGTGCTATACTTTTTGATGAGTTATTATATTTTCGCTGAACTATGTAGAAAGGAAGGACTTTGATGGCAGTTACATATAAGAAACTGTGGCATATTTTGCTGGACAGAGATATGAAAAAGAAAGATTTACAGGAAGCGGCAGAGCTTACTAAATACACAATGCGTAAGCTGGGCAATGATGAAGCAGTTACTACGGATACCCTTGCTAAAATATGCAGAGCTTTGAATTGTACTGTTGATGACATTATGGAAGTTTTACCCATAAACGAGTGATAAGTCCGTTTTATGGGACAGCAAGTGCTTTATAATCGATAATGGGTAATAAGATGTAGGAGAATAATGCTATGGAACTAATAAACAATACCACAAAAACGCTCAAAGATGATTTGTCCGTTGAAATTAAAAAAGGCAGTAAACTGTCCATTGCGGCAGCTTGCTTTTCTATATATGCTTTTCAGGAGTTAAAGAAGCAACTTACCTCTATCGAAGAATTACGCTTTATTTTTACATCTCCTACCTTCGTTGCTGAAAAAACAAAGAAAGAAAAAAGAGAGTTTTATATTCCTCGTCTTAATCGTGAACGCAGCCTGTATGGAACGGAGTTTGAAATCAAGCTCAGAAACGAAATGACACAAAAAGCAATAGCGAAAGAATGTGCAGACTGGATTAAAGAGAAGGTTACTTTCAAATCAAATATAAGCGATAAGACTATTCAAGGGCAATTGGTTGTTGATGACATTGGGTATACCCCGATCAACAATTTTACAACAGTTGAGCTTGGTTGTGAAAAAGGTAATGTTATTAGTACAACTATCGTAAAAGACCAGTCGCTTGCTCAGACTCTTATAAGGGATTTCAATGAAATATGGAATGACAAAAAGGTGCTTCAGGAAGTGACCGATGAAGTAATTGAAAGTATTACCGCAGCATATAACGAAAATTCTCCTGATTTTATTTACTTTGTAACTTTGTATAACATTTTTAACGAATTTCTTGAAGATGTGTCCGAAGATGTACTTCCTAATGAAGCAACCGGTTTTAAGGACAGCAAGATTTGGAGTATGTTGTATAACTTTCAAAAGGACGCAGCTCTCGCCATCATTAACAAACTTGAAAAATACAACGGTTGTATTCTTGCCGACAGCGTTGGTCTGGGTAAAACATTTACGGCTTTATCTGTAATTAAATATTACGAGAACAGGAATAAATCTGTACTTGTTTTATGCCCGAAAAAGTTGGCAAACAACTGGAATACATATAAAGACAACTATATTAACAACCCCATAGCTTCCGATCGTCTGCGTTATGATGTTCTGTATCATACCGACCTAAACAGGCGAGGAGGTACATCAAATGGCATAGATTTAAGCAGAATAAATTGGGGCAACTACGACCTTGTTGTAATTGATGAATCCCACAATTTTAGAAATGGAGGCAAATTGGTCGAAAACCCTGATGAGGACAGCAAAGACAACCGTTATGTAACTTTGATGAAAAAAGTTATCCGAGCCGGTGTAAAAACCAAAGTCCTTATGCTTTCCGCTACTCCGGTAAACAACAAGTTTCTTGATTTGAAAAATCAGTTGGCTCTTGCCTATGAGGGGCATACTGATTTCATTGACGATAAATTGAATACAAATCGTTCCATTGACGACATATTTAAGAATGCACAAAGGGCATTTAATACATGGAGCAAGTGGGAGACGTGCGATAGAACGACCGAAAACCTTCTTAAAATGCTTGACTTTGACTTTTTTGAGGTTTTGGATAGCGTAACGATTGCCCGTTCAAGGAAGCATATTCAGAAGTATTACGACACAAGTGATGTAGGTACTTTCCCGACAAGACTCCCGCCTGTTTCTCTGCGTCCGCACCTTACCGACTTGAAAGAAGCAATTAACTACAATGAGATTTTTGAGCAGCTTATGCTCCTTACTTTGACGATATATACTCCGACACATTACATACTTCCGAGCAAAATGGAAAAATATGCAGAGCTTTACGGAGATAATAAGGTAAATGTCGGTTTTACGCAGGCTAACCGTGAGCAGGGTATTCGCCGACTTACTGCAATAAATCTGATGAAGCGTATGGAAAGCTCAGTCTTTTCCTTTAATCTCACATTGAAGCGTATTAAGGAAATGATTGAAAGCACCATCAATACTATCGACCGCTTTGATAAACATTCGAGCGTAAACCTTGATTTGACGGATATTTCAAATGTGGACGAGTTTGATGACGAAGACCAGAACACAGACGACCTTTTCTCTCTTGGCAAAAAAGTAAAAATCGACCTTGCGGATATGGATTACGTATCTTGGAGAGAAAGTCTTGCCAAAGACGCAGAAGTTCTTGAACTGTTGACCCTTATGGTCGGAGATATAACTCCTGAACACGATTCAAAACTGCAAGAGCTGTATCGTGTTATAGATAACAAAATAGCTCACCCCATTAACGAGGGTAATAAGAAAATCATTATCTTTACCGCTTTTGCAGATACAGCAGGGTATTTATATGACAATGTCAGCAAGTATGCGAAATCAAAATATGGGCTTAATTCCGCTTTTGTGTCAGGCTCGGTGGACGGTCGGACAACCTGCCCTAAACTGCGTGGAGATTTGAATACCGTTCTTACTTGCTTCTCTCCGATTTCAAAGGATAGAGATTTATTTGACAATATTCCGAAAGAAGATATTGATATTTTGATTGCAACAGACTGTATTTCTGAAGGTCAGAATTTGCAGGATTGTGATTTCCTTATTAATTACGATATACATTGGAATCCGGTTCGCATTATTCAGCGTTTCGGTCGAATTGACCGTATCGGCAGCAGAAACACAGTAATTCAGCTTGTAAACTTCTGGCCTGATGTAACGCTTGACGATTACATCAATCTCAAAGCCAAAGTTGAAACAAGAATGAAAATCGTTGATATGACCGCAACCGGAGACGACAATATTTTGAGTGACGAAGAAAAGACAGACCTCGAATACAGAAAAGCACAGCTAAGGAGACTGCAGGACGAGGTTGTGGATATTGAAGATATGACTACTGGTATTTCTATTATGGATTTAGGACTTAATGAGTTCAGACTTGATTTACTCGAATACATAAAGAACCACCCCGATATTGAAAAAGCACCTTTTGGACTTAATGCTGTTGTTCCGGCAAATGAGGATGCATCGGCAGGCGTGATATTTGTTTTGAAAAACCGCTCTGACAGCGTGAATATTGACAATCAGAATAGACTCCATCCGTTTTATATGGTGTATATAAGTAATGAGGGAGAAGTGATTTGTGACCACCTTTCGCCGAAACAAATGCTTGATAAAATGCGTTTTCTGTGTAAGGGGAAAACCGAACCTATCCCGGAAGCGTATAAGCAATTCAATAAAGAAACTCGTGACGGAAAAGATATGTCAAAGTTCTCTCATCTTCTTGGAGAAGCGATTGCTTCTATTATTGAGGTCAAAGACGAAAGTGATATTGACTTATTTCTGGGTGGTGGACAGGTTAGCTTTTTGACTAACGAGATTAAAGGCTTAGATGACTTTGAGCTTATATGCTTCTTAGTTGTAAGATGAGGTGATTACAATGTTCGGTTTACCGAAAGCAACGGAAATGAGTAAACAGCTTCCAAAGAAAGCTATATATGCAAAGTTCCAAATGAATACGGCTGCCAAGGAAAAAATCGACACCGATATTTCGAGATTAACTATCGTAGGTGAGATAGCACCGAATAAGGTGAATATTCCTGCCGGAGATGAAGTTAAAAACTTCTTTGTCTTGCTCATTTCTCTGAAAAGAAAAGAGTTTGATGAAAAAACGATTGCAACGCTATCAAAGCTTATTCCTCAGAATATTCTGTTTGTATTGGAGTATGACGGCGAAAGCAAGCTTGCAATTTATCGAACAAAGATAATGCAGACAGACTGGAAACCAACAGAGGAACAAAGAATAGAACTTCAAGGCTTGAATCTTGATAAGGTGTGGGAAAATTTGATAGTTGCTGTCGGTGGTGTTGAAATAGAGCAGGGCAATACACTTGATGAGCAGATAGAAGTAAATGAGAAACGACAGAAGCTCGAAAAGGAAATTGCTAAATTTGAAAAACAGGCACGGACTGAAAAACAGCCGAAGAAGAAGTTTGAGATGGTACAGCGGTTAAGAGAATATCAAAAGAAGCTGGAGGAATTAAAAGATGAATAAGATTTTTATGATATGGCTTATGAAGCTTTGTCACATTATCTGAATTGGCCTGATGTGGCTGATACGTATAAGAGTATAGTTGATGGTATTGATTATTGCAATAATTATTATCAAATACAGATTGATTTTGACAATAGAAAATATGAAGTTATAAATTATATAACCGAAGTAAGGAAGAACAATATAATAGATACATATAAAAACCGTTTAAATCCGCTTATACTTGTTCCTTTACCGTCTGGAAAATCTTTATTCCAAGCATCGCCACAGGAGTTATATGATAATTTATAAAATGAAATACCGAGGCTTATTTTAAAAGGGATACATCAAACTATAAAACATTTTAACGAGATGGCAGATGATAATGATTTGATAGCTGAATTATTACAAGAAGATGTAAATACGTTGGTAAAATACGATATAAGAGGTGATGTAAATGGACAAACTCAAAATGCAGACAGCAAATAAGGCTGATGAAAATTTCAAGAAGTTAGCGGCGATGTTCCCTAATGCTGTTACTGAAACGATTGATGAAAATGGCGAGGTAGTTCGTGCCATTGATAAAGATGTTCTTATGCAGGAGATTTCCTGCAAGGTTGTTGACGGAAATGAGGAACGCTATCAGTTTACTTGGCCTGACAAGAAAAAGTCCGTTCTTCTTGCCAATACACCCATAAACAAAACCCTCCGTCCTTGCAGAGAGGAAAGCGTTGACTTTGATAATACTGAAAACCTCTATATTGAGGGCGATAACCTTGAGGCTTTGAAGCTGTTGCAGGAAACATACCTCGGCAAAATTAAGATGATATACATAGACCCACCGTATAATACGGGGAATGATTTTGTGTATGCTGATGATTTTGCTCAAAGCACCAACGAATACCTTGCTAACAGCGGCCAGTACGATGATGAAGGCAACCGTATGGTTCAGAATACTGAAAGCAATGGTCGCTTCCATACTGATTGGATGAATATGATGTACCCACGATTGAAGCTCGCAAAAGATTTGCTGGCAGATGATGGCGTAATTTTCATTAGCATTGATGACGGCGAAGCAGCAAATCTTATAAAGCTGTGCAATGATGTGATGGGCGAAGCAAATTTTGTGGCTGATTTAATATGGCAAAAAAAGTTTTCGAGGGCTAACGATGCAACATACTTCTCCACTATGCACGATCATATATTGTGCTATTGTAAGCAGAATGTTGCACTGAGTAGCAATGGTTGGAAAATCGGTCTTCTTCCCCGAGGTGATGAAATTCCAAGCGGATATTCTAACCCAGATAACGATCCTCGTGGGGTATGGACATCCGTCATTCTATCAGCAAAATCTGGCTCTGAAAGTTTGCTTTACGAAATTGAAACTCCAAGTGGGAGAAAAGTTCTTCCGCCAAGCGGGAGATTTTGGAGTTGTAGCAAAGAAACATTTGAAAAGTGGAAAGCAGACAACAGACAACAGAATATGGTTCGGGACAAACGGAGATGGTACGCCTCGAAAAAAGACATTTCTGTCAGAAGTACAGCAGGGATTACGCCCTAATACTATCCTGTTTCAAGATGAAGTTGGAAATAATCAGGAAGCAAAGCAAGAAACAAAAGCTCTATTTGATGGATTGGGTGTTTTTGATGGTCCAAAGCCCGTTCGACTACTGACAACCCTGCTTAGAATTGCTAATGTTGATACTGATGCCATTGTCTTAGATTTCTTCTCTGGCTCTGCCACTACTGCACACGCCGTAATGCAGTTGAACGCTGAGGATGGTGGACATCGCAAGTTTATTATGGTACAGCTGCCAGAAGTGACCGACGAAAAGAACGAAGCCTACAAAGCAGGCTACAAAAATATCTGCGAAATTGGCAAAGAGCGCATTCGCCGTGCGGCAAAGAAGATTGCTGAAGAAAACCTTGAAGATGAGTTTGACGGTGGTTTCCGTGTGTTGAAATGTAATAGCTCCAATATGAAAGAAGTTTATTATAACCCGGCTGAGTATGAACCGTCACTTTTCACTCGCCTTGAAGACAACATCAAAGAGGACAGAACACCGGAAGATTTGTTGTTCCAAGTTATGTTGGATTTGGGTGTGCTTCTTTCAAGCAAAATCGAAGAAACAACCATTGCTGGTAAGAAAGTCTTTAATGTTGAGGACAACTATATGATTGCTTGCTTTGATGAAAATGTAACAGAAGAAGTCATTACAGAAATTGCAAAGCAGAAACCGTACTACTTTGTTATGCGTGACAGCTCTATGGCAAACGATAGTGTCGCAACGAACTTTGAGCAGATTTTCGCTGCATACAGTCCCGATACAGTTAGGAAGGTGATATAAATGAATAAAAAGTATAAATTTTTCATTATTGGTTTGCTAGGATTTATTATTGCAATATTATGTATTACAGTTTCTTCATTTTTTTTGAGAAATAACACTAATTATGCTGCATTTATTGGAAGTGTTTTAGGGGCTGTAATAAGTGGTGTTATTACTTTCGTTGTATTGTTTATTACAATAAAACAGGGGAACGAAAATCAAGAGAGAGCATTAAATACACAATCTGCATCGCAGATTGAAAATAATTTATTACACTCGTTAGAAAAACAGAAAGAAGCCATAACAGAAAGTGTAAACCGACTGGATGATTTGCTTTTTACAGTTCAAATTTTAAAGGTGTCAAGTGTTGATGATATATCTGAAGAACGAAAAAATCTGATTGAAATTTTTTCTGATTATCGAAAAGCTATGAATGTAATCAAACTTAATACCAATGTATATATTGATACGTCAAAATGTGATGGGTGTACAGATTGTGACATAAAATCTTATGGAGAATTGTCAAAAAGAAAAACAAAACTCTGTGAATGCTTTAATAAGATAGAGTATAATTGTAGTATAATGGTCAAGGAATTACAAACGGCTCTTGATGAAAGCATAGATACTCAAAATTTAATTGCTGAAAATAATTCGCATAAGAAGGAAATGTTTTCATATGTTGGTTTAATTCAAAACTGTAAAGAAAATTCTGTACAGAATACAAATGATAATGAGATGACTGAAAAAATCAAACAATATGCAAAATTGGAAGAAAAGATTAAGTCAATAGATGAAAAAATTCAACTGGCATTGAAAGATATTGGTGAAAGAAATAAAAAAGCACGTAATATAGCGGAAAATATACAGATGAATGAGAGAAATGAGTTGTATAACGCTGCAATGAAATATTTTGATATCTTTAATTTTTATATTAAAAATAATAAAGAGTTTGTCCTCAATAATGGTATGTTACCAATAGAAAAATGTAAAAAGTATACGCTTAATTAGAGGACAACAAACATGCTAATCTGAATATGCTTTAACTTGCTCAGAATTGTAGGAAAAAGGAGATTCAACAAATGAAATTCAATTTTAAGATACAACAATACCAAACGAATGCAGTTGAAGCAGTTATAAAAGTCTTTAACGGACAAGGCTTTCACGACAAAATCAGCTATATCCATGACCTTGGCAAAATGAAGCCTGCTGATATGCAGATGACTTTGGGCTTGACAGATGAAGAAATGGAGTTGTACGACCCTACCAATGATACCGGATATAAGAATGAATTGGTGGAGCTTTCCGATGAGCTGCTTCTCCACAACATTCAGACTTTACAGAGTCAGAACAACATTAAACTCTCTACTTCCCTCGTCAAAGACTTAGGAAGGTGCAGTCTTGATATTGAAATGGAAACCGGTACAGGTAAAACCTATGTGTATATCAAGACGATGTTTGAGCTAAACAAAAAATACGGCTGGAGCAAGTTTATCGTTGTTGTACCGAGTATTGCTATTCGTGAGGGTGTAAAGAAATCCTTTGAGATTACCGCAGACCATTTTATGGAGCATTATGGCAAAAAGGCTCGTTTCTTTATCTACAACAGTTCCAACCTGAACCAGCTTGATAACTTCTCGTCAAGCTCCGGTATCAATGTAATGATTATCAATACGCAGGCTTTCGCTTCTTCCCTGAAAGAAGATGGCAGGAGCAAAGAAGCCCGTATTATTTATTCCAAGCGTGACGAGTTCGGTTCTCGTCGCCCGATAGATGTTATCAAGGCTAACAGACCTATTATAATTTTGGACGAGCCGCAGAAAATGGGCGGGGAGGTTACTAGGAAGGCTTTGAAAAACTTCAATCCGCTTTTCAGCCTAAACTACTCGGCTACCCATAAGGAACAGCACAATCTTATCTATGTGCTGGACGCTTTAGATGCCTTTAATAAGAAGTTGGTTAAGAAAATTGAAGTCAAAGGCTTTGAGGTAAAGAATTTCAGAGGTACGGACAGCTATTTGTACCTTGAACAGATTGTGCTTTCAAGTAAGAAACCGCCAATGGCAAAAATCGAGCTTGAAATCGGATATAACAAATCCATTAACCGAGAAACCCGTATTCTCGGTGTGGGCGATGATTTATACTATGTTTCTCAGGAAATGGAGCAGTACAAGGGCTACACTATATCCGAGATTGACCCGCTTCGAGGAACAGTTACCTTTACAAATGGTGAGGTAATCAAAGCTGGCGATGTTGTGGGCGATGTTTCCGAAAAAGATATGCGTCGTATTCAGATTAGAGAGACTATCCTTTCTCATTTTGAAAAAGAAGAAAAGCTCTTTAATATGGGTATCAAGTGCTTGTCATTGTTCTTTATTGATGAGGTTGCAAAGTATCGTGAATATGATGAGAACGGTGATGAAGTACTTGGCGAGTATGGACAGATGTTTGAGCAGGAATACATAAATGTACTCAATGACTATGTAACCTTGCTTGAAACACCGTATCAGAAGTATTTGAAATCAACTTGCAGTAATGCAGGTTCGGTACATAAGGGATATTTCAGCATTGATAAAAAAGGACACGCTGTTGACAGCCGATTAAAGCGTGGCAGTGAGTTCTCCGATGATATTTCTGCCTATGACCTTATTTTGAAGAACAAGGAACGCTTACTATCCTTTGATGAGCCGACAAGATTTATCTTCTCACACTCGGCACTCCGTGAAGGTTGGGATAACCCGAATGTATTTCAGATTTGCACGCTGAAGCATTCCGACAGCAATACGGCGAAACGCCAAGAGGTCGGTCGTGGACTGCGTTTGTGTGTAAATCAGAATGGTAACCGAATGGATGTACAAGCTCTCGGCGAATCCGTACACGATATTAACACTCTTACAGTTGTTGCCAGCGAGAGCTACAAGAGCTTTGTTACCGATTTACAGTCGGATATTAAAACCGTTCTTTATGACAGACCGACTGTTGCCACAAGTGAATATTTCAAAGGCAAGTATGTTAAGGTGGACGATGTTCCTACGCTGATTGACGAGAATACAGCAAATGCTATCGAGTTCTATCTGATTCAGAACGGTTATGTTGATATGAAGCGTAAGGTTACAGATAAGTACCGTCAGGCAGTAAAGAGTGGAACAGTTGCCGAACTGCCAGAAGAACTGAAACCTATGGCAGAGGGTATTCATTCGCTTATTCAGTCTGTTTATGATGACAGTATACTAAAAGATATGTTTACAGATGGTCACGAAACAAAGGTTAAGGACAATCCTCTTAATGAGAACTTTGCAAAGAAAGAGTTTCAGGCTTTATGGTGTGAAATTAACCACAAGTACGCTTATACAGTTGAGTTTGACAGCAATGAGCTGATTAAGAAAGCAATTGCTCATATTGACGAAAAAATCTTTGTTTCAGAGCTTCAATACACCGCAACTATCGGTCGTCAAAAAGCAGAAATGAATGAGTATGAGGTTGAGCGTGGAGCTTCTTTTACTGGTGAAAAGACAAGAACGCAGATGCTTAAACACACCGAAACGAGTCAGATTAAATATGACCTTATCGGCAAAGTGGCAGAAGGAACTGTACTTACTCGAAAAACAATATCAGCAATTTTACAGGGTATCAGAGCGGACAAACTCTATATGTTCAAAAATAACCCAGAGGAATTTATCACAAAGGTTATCAGACTTATTAACGAGCAGAAAGCTACGATGATAGTTGAGCATATCTCCTATGATACTATTGAGGGAGAATACGACAGTACTATCTTTACAGCAGAAAAGAATACACAGAGCTTTGACAAGGCGTTCCTTTCAAAGAAAGCTATTCAGGACTATGTGTTTACCGACGGTTCTGCCGAAAATAGTATTGAAAGAAAATTTGCTGAGGATTTGGATGCAGCTGAAGAAGTATGCGTTTACGCAAAGCTTCCAAGAACTTTTCAAATTCCTACTCCGGTGGGTAACTACTCTCCAGACTGGGCGATAGCATTTTATGAGGGGGCAGTAAAACACATTTTCTTTGTTGCTGAAACGAAAGGTACAATGGAGAGCTTGAACTTAAGACCAATCGAGCAGGCGAAAATTTCCTGTACTAAGAAATTGTTTAATGAGATGTCAACAAGTAAGGTTAAGTATCATGATGTTGACAGTTATCAGAGCTTGCTCAATATAATGAATGCAATTTAAATTTAGACGTATTTGAGGTTTATATTATCATGGTTATTTAAGCAGTAACATGTATAATTAATTACATAAGCAGTAGTAGTGTTTATAAAGGAGTGTAATTATGAATTGGCGGATTTTTCAAACATATAATGAAGCGGAAACCCGTGCATTTGAAGCAATGTGCAATCAGTTATTTGAACTATGGATTAATAGAACATATAAAGAGTTTTTGCATTCATTTGTGGTAGTAAACGGATCTGGTGGTGACGGTGGTGTAGAGTCTTATGCTAAACTTACTGATGGCAGCGAAATAGGTGTACAAGCTAAATGGTTTCTAAAAACTATTACTGATACGCAATTTAATGAAATTAAAAAATCTATTTTAACTGCAATAAAAGTCCATCCTCAATTGAAAAAATATATTATTTGTGTACCAAGAGATTTGACAAATGCTAAGAAAGGTAAAAATGAAAAGATTGTTCAGAATACGGAATATTCAAAGTGGCAAAAAATAAAAACTGATTTCGAGGAAAAATATCCCAATGTTGAATTAATACTTTGGAATGATCATAGATTAACAGGCGAATTACAATATTCAGAGGCAGCAGGTGTTAAACGTTATTGGTTTGAAAAAGAAGAACTTACCAAAGATGCTGTGGAGCGTTCATTTAAAAAACAAAAGAGTGGCTGGTTAGACCAACGATATATATCAGATTTACATAATCAAGGCACTATTCATAAGGAATTTATGAGCTTTTTGGGGAATTCAAAAGAATGTGATGGTTTACTAGAAGAGTTGGAAAACATAGAAAAAGATTATAGAATGTTAATAACACAGAGTGGCGTTTTATGTGAATTACTACATGAAAAATCATTATTTAATGAAGAAACAGAAGAACTGAAGGAATTATGTAAAAGAGTAGAAAGCCAGTGTAAAGAACTAAATGAAGTAAAGAATGCTTTTCGATTTGAATGTAGGTTGAATCAGTGGGAAGAATGGGTTCTGACATATGAAAAACTAGAGAGTGTAAAAAAATGGTTGGACAATAATATTTTTGGAGCTTACCATAATCATTTTAGTGATGTTAGGAAATTATTAAAAAAAATATGTAATGTCAATATGGTTCAATTGTTTGATAAATTAAAGCAAAGATGCAATTTTGAAAAAATGATTGTTGTTGGTGATCCGGGAACAGGTAAAACACATGGAATTGCTAATGTGGTTGAAACACAATTAAAGCAAGACTACCACATTCCTATTTTAATACAGGCGAAAAGTGTTGAGCCTCAGGAAGAATGGAGGGAAATAATAATTCATGCGTTGGGTTTATCTCAGATATGGGAGGAAGATGAACTTCTGTCCGCTTTGGAAGCATTATCATATAGAAATGAGATAAATAGTCCCATGTTAGATAAAGATAATGAGATTCGTATAATTCCCAAAGTAATTATATGTATTGATGGCATAGATGAGATATGGCCATATGAACGTTGGCATGAACGAATCGGACAGGTAAGAGAGATTGTTTCAAGGCATCAAAGGATTAGATTTTGTTTTACAGGTCGTAAATATGCATTTGAATGGAAGAGGGTTTTACAGGATAAAAATTTGAAGAAGGTTAATTTATTAAGTGATGGTGATGTTCCGGTAAGGAAGATATATGATGATTATATCAAGTTTTATAATGTTGATGATAATGGTGTAAAGTGGCTTCGTAATGCTATTAGTACACCATATGCTTTAAAGTTAGTTTGTGAACTTTATAGAGAAAAACATATAGGAAAAATTGAAAAATCAGATGTAACAGTGACTAAGTTGCTAGAGGAAAAATTTGAAAAGTTAGATCAGGAATTTAAAATGCGAGAAGGTTTTAAGGAAAACACACATGATCAAATTGTAAAAATTGTTTTAATAGAAATTTATAAAAAATTTGAAACTCACAATAAAGTTACATGGACAGATATAAAAAAGACTTTGAGGAAATTGGATATTTATTCGTATTTAAGTGAATCTGGATTAGAAAAGATAGTAAATTTTTTAGAGAAACATGCTTTTTTAAAATCATATCGAGAAAAAGCTGAAAGTTTCTTTGAAAATGATGAGACCATCTATTATTTGGGACTGCAACCTGCTTATGATTATATAAAGGCTCTACAATTTTTTAAAAAAAACATATATTCGGATGATTTGGAATTGGATAATCGAATTTTAACGAATAGGGGAGCTTTACAGATGTATGCAGTAATGGTTATGGATAAATATGGGAAGATACTATGGTATAACAAATCTTGCCATGAACATTTGGATGAAGAAGATTTGTTTAGTCTTGTTGCATACGCTGTGGTAAATGTAAATGCAAATATTTCAGTTAAATATGCACAATGGATTAAGAAAGTGATGAAAGGAAATGCAACGGCATTATCTTGGGTAGTTAATAAAATAGTTTTCCCATTGGCAAGAGAGGAGAAGCATCCGCTGGGAAGTAAAATGCTTGACCAGTGTTTGAGTGAGTTTGATAAGCCAGCGAACAGAGATGTTATTTGGTCTATTCCTTCAGGGCTAAAAGGAAATGATGATGCTATATGGATTCATTATGATGATATAGAGTATATAAATGAATCATATAAATTGGATGAAACGGACTTTTATGATGGAATGCCATTAGTTTGGGCGTGGGGATTGACTTCTGTTGATAATGGGCAAAGGACAATGATTCGTAAGGAGATTACAAAGTGGGGGATCAATAAACCAGAAGAATTTTTTAAATTATTTGAATATTTTGTGGACATAAATGATATTCAGGCTAGGACTGATATTTTTTCGATTGCAATGGCTGTTACATATGTGTGTCGCAGGAATCATGACTTTTTAAAGTTAATTTCAAAATGGATATATAAAAATATTTTTTCGTCAAACAAAATAAAGAATATTAATAATGCGGCAATTAGATATTATTCAAGAGCGATTATGGAATGTGCATTATCAGAAGGAGTAATTTGTGATGAACAGATTAAAAGGTGTCGTCCTCCGTATAAAGCAGATGCATCACTATTGCCTTTTTCTGTAGAAGCGTCAGCGGGAACAAGGATGGAAGGTTATAAGACAATGGACTATAATGTGTCAAGATATATTTTGTGTGATCCATTGGATGAAAAATTCTTTAAAAACAGAGACAACAATGAAAAGATAGAAGAAATATTAAATAAATATTGTAGGGAGTATCACTTACCTTCACTTTCAAGTGAAGGGTGGGTTTTAGGGTGTGCTTTTGGACAAGTAAAAGCAGCAGGCTGGCGTGAAGATGTTTTTTATGGAAAACCAAATGGTGGGCAGATTGGAGAAAAACTAGGATTGGATATTGCAATATGTAGACAATTTGGATATGCAGCACAAGGAAGTATGAATCGTATTATAACAATTGCTGAAAAGTATAGCCGGTGCGCAAAAATGGAATTGTTAGGGTATTTAGCAGATAGGTTGTACTTTTCCGACTATGAACAAAAAGATGAATATATCATGGATTATGGACAACTGGAGGAGTATGTAAACCCTTATCAGGAACTTTGCCAAATTGATGTGGATACAGTGATGGAAGGAACGGATTTGCTCTTACCAGAAGAGTTGTCACCATATAATGATGGGTGTGATGACACTACAGATGGTATTGAAAAATGGATTAATAATTCGTATTTGCCTAAATTTGAAAGATGGATTAATATCCAGCATGGAGAAATAACATTGTTTGCATCACATTCCATAAGTAATGAGTTACAAGGCATTACAACATATATGTGGATATCATCTGGTTTAATTAGCAAGGGTTCAATATCATTACTTGTAAAAAAAATAAAAGAAAGTGATTTTGCTGTAGAATTGATAAGGGCAGATACTATGTTTGCTTATCCTGCTTCAGATTGCTACATTTCACCGTTGGAAGTGTGTTGGTTTGATTGGAAAAATGAAAATAACTCATGCATAAAATGTGGGAATACAACAATATATAAAAATGTTGCAAAATGCACTTGTGATATTCTGGGAAAGGGGGAGATAAATTATGCAATACCATCAAAAAACGTAAGAAAAATAATGGGAATTATAAGTGGCGATGGATATCATTATTACAATAAAGATGGTGTTGAGGTTGCAAGTTATAGAGTGGCTGGAGAATATTTTTCTAATAATCAGCATATTCTTACTGTCAATTCTGATGTTTATAATTCTCAAGTTTCTGAATTAAGATTACAGCCAATTTGGATTATTAGGGTTTTAAATGAAATATCCAGCAAAGCAAGAGAAAAGTTTAATTGCTTTATGGTTAAAGATGAAACTTATTTAGTTTGGAAAAATAGCAAATCTTGGCAAGTGCGGAAATTAGAAAGACCAGAGTGATTCTATATCTTGCTCAGTGTTTATAGGGATGTTTCATGTTTAATAGAATATATAAACAATATATAAACAATATATGTTATAATATAAATACTTGTTTAATGAGCATCGGGAAGGTAGTGAATGAATGATTAATATTACTGGAGATACACATGGGAGTTTTGAGCGAGTTGAGAACTTTTGTAAAAGGTTTAAGACAAAAAGTGAAGATATAATGATTATACTTGGAGATGCAGGAATAAATTTCAGCGGTCCACGATATGATCGATTAAAGAAACGTCAGCTTGAAGAATTGCCAATTACAATATTTGCCATTCATGGTAATCATGAGCAGAGACCATTTACTATTGAATCTTATAAAGAACAGGTGTGGAATGGTGGAATAGTTTATTTTGAGGAGGAATTTCCGAGCATATTGTTTGCTAAAGACGGAGAGGTTTATAAACTTAATGGACTAAAAACAATTGTAATGGGCGGAGCTTACAGTATTGATAAAGCGTATCGTTTGGTGTATGGTTATGGCTGGTGGGAAGATGAGCAACCATCAGATGAAATTAAAAAGTATGTTGAAGAACAACTGGAACGTGAAAAATGGAATGTAGATGTGGTGCTTAGTCATACCACACCACTTAAATATGAGCCAGTTGAAGTGTTTTTGTCTGGTGTTGATCAGAGTAAAATAGATAAAACAACAGAAATTTGGCTTGATAAGATTGAGGGCAGGCTATCATACAAAAAATGGTATTGTGGTCATTATCATACTGAAAAGAAGATTGATAATCTAGAGATTATGTTTGAAAACTTTGATGAATTTGGTTTAGGATAATAAAAAAATGTCTGGAACGTCTTACGGAATAGGCATTCTGGACAAAATTAAAAAAGTTAATTTTTTTTGTCCCATACTTGACATGAGCTGATGGAAACGGAAGAGTGGGATGTTTAATAATATTTAAGGAATGTTTAAAATATAATATAATTCCTTTAATTATTGATGAAAGACATAAGTTGTATTATTATAGGGGACTAAAAGAATTTGAAAATGAAAAGGGATATTTGACAGATACCTGCTTATCAGCACAAGATTTATATAAAGAATTGATGGAATACTTTATAGAAAAATAGTAATTACAGTTATTAGGCATTAGCGGAAAGAACGTTAGTGCCTTTTTGGTGATTAAAAACAAATTCTAATATTATAGTGAAAATTGTTGAAGTGGTATGGAAAAAAATGTATAATTATGCTATTAATTAGGAAAAAAAGGGGAGGGTAATATTTATGAAACCAAGAATTTTTATAAGTTCAACTTTTTATGATTTAAAATATATAAGGGAAGATTTGGCAAATTTTGTACGGTCTTATGGTTATGAGTCTGTTCTGTTTGAAGATGGTGATATAGGGTATACACCTGGAAAAAGCTTAGATGCATCATGTTATGAGTCAATGAGAAACTCAGATATGGTCATTTTAATAATTGGAGGTGAATACGGAAGTGCAGCAAGTGGAGAAAAGAAAGATGAATTTAAAGAATATATGTCAGTCACAAGAAAAGAATTTAGAACAGCCACAGAATCCGGCATTCCTGTTTTTGTAATGATAGATAAAAAAGTTATGGCTGAATATGGAGTATATGAAGCAAATTATGTTTCTATAGAAAAGGAAAATATGGGGATGGCATTTCCTGTAACTAAGAGCATAAATGTATTTAGGTTTATAAAAGAAGTAAAAAGTATTGTGAATTTACCTATACAAGAATTTGAAAAGTCATCTGATATTAAAGTATTTATTAGCAAACAATGGTCTGATATGTTTAAAAATTATCTGACTTCTTTACGGAACGGAGGGGAAAATAAGAAAATTGAGAATTCTGTAAATGAGATGAAGAATCTGATTCAGAAAATGAATATTATGTTAGATAGTGTGGGAAAAAATGTATTATCCAAGAATAGTCCTAAAGAATATGAAGATGTTGTTAATCAGCAGGAAGTTGTATCGTTTTGCAATATTCTTATAGATTCGTTTACTTTAGAATTAAAATCAACTGATGAATTGATTGTAAATAATAAAAGAGAGGAAATAATTCATAACTTTTTAAAGTCTATTCAGAAGATTAATGACAATGATATTATAGATATTAAAGAGGAACTGACTTATGTTCTGGATATTATAAATGGATATGGGTTTGAGACACGTAGGATTACAAGTCACTTTGGAAAAATATCTGAAAAAATTAAATTATTGAACGACAGGAAAAATATTGAAAAAGTTGTGGAACTTATGTCAAGCGATGAATACTTTAATAAATTAATAAAAATTATTTAATATAATAACAAAACTAAAATAAATTTTTGATTATCTTTGTGAAGCCTATTAAGTAATAAGTTTCAAATATGATTAAAAAAGCCTTTGAAATGGTGAAATAGCAGGGATTGGATATTTTGATTTTGCCCCCAATTTACAATTCTTCTCATATTCGCCTTATAAGGGATGTAATTTTCTAACTATAAGAAGTAATTTTGATACAGAAAAAGAAAAACTGGAGGTTTCAAAATGAATCAAATAGTTATAGGTAAATTTATTGCTTTGAAGAGAAAAGAAAAAAATTTAACACAGCAGCAGCTTGCTGAAAGACTTGGAATATCTAATAAGACAATTTCAAAATGGGAAAATGGAAAGTGTATGCCGGATTACAGTATTGTCAAGCCGTTATGCCAAGAGTTGGAAATCACAGTCGCTGAATTAATGGATGGTGAAGTAAAGGAAGATAATAGTATTCGTGTTTTTGATGAACAACAAATGATAGATGTGTTGGAGCGAATACAAATATTAGAAAAGCAAAAACAATTGCTATTTGGAATAATGCTTATTACTATGGGAATTGCTATGATGGCTCTATCCAAAATTTTTCGGTGGAAGCAATTTCCAAGATTTTATTTCTGGTTTAATGTTGGGATTGTCTATTGGAGAGATGCTGACTGGTGTTTATATTATAGGACGCAATCTATAGAAGATACTGCTTTAATAAACTGTACCCTCTGCATTATCCAGTGTTTAGGAGTGAATATTATAATAGAATAGGAAATCTTATTAAAACAAATATTGTTATAAAATGAATTGAAGAAATATACAAATTATGCTAAAATGGGAAAGATGAAAAATCTTTCCCTGTTTTTTATAATAGAAAGGAGAAGAATCATTTAATATATGGTTTACATTGGGAAGATATTGATTTAAAAAACAAAGCGAGTATTTTTAAAAGATAAAGTCAGGTATAAAAGCCCAAAATAGGAGGATTAGAAAACAAATGGAACAATATAAAAAAGAATTTATTGAATTTATGGTGGACTGCGGAGTATTAAAATTTGGAGATTTCGTGACAAAGAGCGGAAGAAATACACCGTTTTTTGTAAATACAGGATTCTATCGTACAGGTGCACAGCTTAACAAACTGGGAGAATACTATGCAAGGGCTGTTAATGAAAAGTTTGGCATGGATTTTGATATATTATTTGGACCTGCATATAAAGGAATACCGCTTTCAGTAGCCACATCCATGCAGATTAGCAGTATATATGGAAAGGATATAAAGTACTGTTCAAACAGAAAGGAAGTAAAAGACCATGGAGATAAGGGTATACTATTAGGCAGTCCTATATCAGATGGAGATAAAGTTATTATAATAGAAGATGTTACAACGGCAGGAACGTCAATAAATGAAACACTACCAATAATAAAGGCACAAGGCAGTGTGGAGGTGAAAGGACTTGTAGTATCTGTTGACAGAATGGAGAGAGGTCAGGGCGAAAAGAGTGCACTTTGCGAAATTCAGGAGAAATTTGGGATAGAGACTACAGCTATAGTTACAATGGAAGAAGTTATTGAGCATCTGTATAATAAAGAATACAAAGGAAAAGTTATAATAGATGATGAATTGAAAAAGTCAATAGATGCATATTATGAACAATATGGAGCTAAATAGAAAGGAAGCAGAAATAATGAATGAAAAAGTGTATAAGTCAATGAGACATGCGGGTGGAGCAAATATAGCTTTGGGAGTACTTATGATAGTTGCAGGTGTTACCATGGGAGTACTTGCAATAGTAAATGGAGCAAAGTTGTTAAAAGATAAATCAGAGATAATGTTTTAGAATGAAGAAAGAAAATAATACAAACAGCAGGCGGACAGTGATTATAAGCCGTTTGCTGTTTATTGCGTATATATTGAGTGTTATTTATTTTATGTTTATAGCAGAAGGATTTGGCAGAAACGATACAGGGGCAGGGTATAGATATAATGTAGAGCCGTTTGCTGAGATAAAAAGATTTTACAGAGTCTTGAAAAATGGCTATAATTTTAAGGCATTTCTTAATCTGATAGGAAATATTGCAGCATTTGTACCGTTTGGAATGTTTTTGCCAATGATTAAAAGTAAAAAGACAGGTTTGATAAATACAGTTATTATATCATTTTTGTTTAGTGCCTGCATAGAGACTATACAACTGTATTTTAAACTGGGAGTATTTGATGTGGATGATATTGTGTTAAATACTCTTGGAGGATTTATAGGATATCTGTTATATCTGATTGGAAAGGCATGGTGCAAAAGAAGCTCATGAGCAGACATAAATACAAATTTACAAATAAGCATAATACAACAGGAGGCATTGTGGCATTTTTACTGGGAATAATGGCAGCAGGGCTTATGGTGTGGGCAGTGTACATGGCTTACAGGGACAGAGGAAACAGTGGTACTGATATGGGATTAATAGGAACACTGTCATTTTTTGTATCAACGGTAGGACTTTTATTGGGACTATCAAGCTTTAAAGAAGAAGATAAGTTTTATTTATTTTCATGGATAGGTACTATTTTATGCGGTATTATATGGTTAATGTTGTGTGCTGTTGTAGTTATAGGAATATAATGAATTTAAAATATATTTGACTATATTTATAAGAACTAGTAAAATATAACTTAATTTATAAAAAGGAGAGAATTATCATGGCAAAAGTGGGAATTATTATGGGAAGTGACTCTGACCTTAAAGTGATGAGCAAGGCAGCGGACATTCTGGAAGAATTTGGTATAGAGTATGAAATGACTATTATTTCTGCTCATAGGATGCCGGATGTTTTTTATGATTATGCATCCAAAGCAGAGGAAAGAGGAATTGATGTGATTATTGCAGGAGCAGGCGGAGCAGCCCATCTTCCGGGAATGTGTGCGGCAATATTCAATCTTCCGGTTATAGGAGTTCCTATTTGCACAAAAACAGTTGGCGGAGTGGATTCGTTATATTCTATAGTCCAGATGCCTTCAGGAATACCGGTAGCAACAGTTGCCATAGATGGTGCTGCAAATGCAGGAATACTGGCAGCTAAGATTCTTGCCGTATCTGATAAAGATTTACTTAATAAGTTAAAGGATTATAAGGCAGGATTAAAAGATAAGGTTTCTAAAAAGGCTGAAAAGCTTGAAAAAATAGGTTATGAAGAATATATAAAACAAATGTAGAAGTTATATATTTAACATATAATTCAGAAAAAATGGAGGACTAAAATGGATTACAAAAAAGCCGGAGTTGATATTGAAGCAGGATATAAATCAGTAGAGCTTATGAAGGAGCATGTAAAAGCTACTATGAGACCTGAAGTACTGACTAATATTGGTGGTTTCTCAGGGGCGTTTTCTATGGAAGCATTTAAAAATATGGAAAAGCCTACCCTGGTATCAGGTACAGATGGTGTTGGAACAAAGCTTAAACTTGCATTTTTAATGGACAGGCATAATACGGTTGGTATAGACTGTGTGGCAATGTGTGTGAACGATATAGCCTGTGCAGGAGGAGAACCGTTATTCTTTCTTGACTATATAGCTTGTGGAAAGAATGAGCCGGAAAAGATTGCCACAATAGTAAGTGGCGTTGCAGAAGGATGTAAGCAGTCAGGTGCTGCACTTATAGGAGGTGAAACTGCTGAAATGCCGGGATTCTATCCGACAGATGAATACGATTTGGCAGGATTTGCAGTTGGTGTGGTAGATGAAAAAAATCTTATTACAGGAAAGAATATAAAAGCAGGAGATGTGCTTGTTGGTATTGCTTCATCAGGTGTACATAGTAACGGATTTTCATTGGTGCGTAAGGTATTTAAAATGAATGAAGAAGCACTTAATACATATTATGATTCACTTGGAAATACACTTGGAGATACACTTATTGAGCCTACAAAGATATATGTAAAGGCACTTAGAAGTGTACGTCAGTCAGGCGTGGATATTAAGGGATGCAGCCATATAACAGGTGGAGGCTTTTATGAAAATATACCACGTATGCTTCATGATGGTGTAAGAGCAGTAGTTAATAAGAACAGCTATGAAGTTCCGCCTATCTTTAATATGCTTTCCAATGATGGGGATATTGAGGAAGAAATGATGTACAACACATTTAATATGGGTATAGGAATGGTTCTTGCACTTGATTCTTCAGAGGTTGACAAAGCTATAGCGGCTATTGAGTCAGCAGGAGAAAAAGCATATGTGATAGGTAATGTTGAATCAGGAGAAAAAGGAGTAACTTTATGTTAAGTATAGGTGTACTTGTATCTGGAGGAGGCACAAACCTTCAGGCAGTTATTGATGCTTTAAATTCCGGGAAAATAACAAATGCCCGCATAGAGGTAGTTATAAGCAATAATAAGAATGCTTATGCTTTGGAAAGAGCAAGAAATAATGATATAGAGGCATTGTGCATATCTCCTAAGGATTTTGATGACAGAAGTCATTTCAATCAGGCACTTATCAATAAGTTGGATGAATATAATCTTGATTTAATAGTATTAGCAGGGTGTATGGTGGTGCTTCCTGCTGAACTTATACAGAAGTACAGAAACAGGATAATAAATATACATCCATCACTTATACCTTCATTTTGTGGTAAAGGATATTATGGTCTGCATGTACATGAAGAGGTATTGGCAAGGGGGGTCAGGATTACAGGTGCTACAGTACATTTTGTAGATGAAGGCACAGATACAGGACCGATAATTCTGCAAAAAGCGGTAGAAGTAAAGTATGATGATACTCCGGAAATACTTCAGAAAAGAGTGATGGAACAGGCTGAATGGCAAATTATGCCTGAAGCGATAGACCTGATAGCTAACGGAAGAATCAGCGTTGAAGATGGTAAGGTAAAGATTGCAGATTAGATGAAAGGCTTGGTGTTAAGGATGAAGATTTTATTAGTAGGAGGCGGCGGAAGAGAGCACGCACTTGCATGGAAAATCAGACAGAGTAAAAGAGTGGAAAAGTTATACTGTGCACCCGGCAATGCAGGTATTTCAGAACTTGCAGAATGTGCAGATATAGGTGTAATGGAATTTGACAGACTTGTAGAGTTTGCCAAAGAGAAACAGATAGATATGACAATAATAGCCCCTGATGACCCGTTGGCAGCAGGTGCAGTGGATGCATTTGAGGCAGCAGGACTGAAAGCTTTTGGTCCTAAAAAGAATGCGGCTATACTTGAGGGTTCCAAAGCATTTTCAAAAGATTTAATGAAAAAATATGGAATACCTACGGCAGCATATGAAACATTTGATACTCCTGAATCAGCACTTTCCTACCTTGAAAATGCCAAATTTCCTATAGTTCTGAAGGCGGATGGTCTTGCATTGGGAAAAGGTGTACTTATATGTAATACAAAGGAAGAGGCGAAAGATGGTGTCAAGACACTTATGCTTGACAAACAGTTTGGTTCAGCAGGAAACAGGATAGTAATTGAAGAATATATGACAGGGCGTGAAGTTTCGGTGTTGTCATTTGTAGATGGAAAGAGTATAAAGATAATGACATCTGCACAGGATCATAAACGTGCAAAGGATGGAGATAAGGGACTTAATACAGGAGGAATGGGTACATTTTCACCAAGTCCTTTTTATACAGACGAGATAGACAGTTTTTGTAGAGAGAATATATACCAGAAGACGGTTGATGCCATGAAGAGTGAAGGCAGGGAATTTAAAGGAGTTATATTTTTTGGACTTATGCTTACAAAAGATGGTCCAAAGGTATTGGAATACAATGCACGCTTTGGTGATCCGGAGGCACAGGTTGTACTGCCGAGAATGAAAAATGATATAGTAGACATTTTTGAGGCTTGTATTGATGGTACTTTAGATAATATTGAACTTGAATTTGAGGATAACGCAGCAGTGTGTGTAGTACTGGCATCTGACGGATACCCGGAGCATTATGAAAAGGGATATGAAATAAAAGGTCTTGATAATTTTAAAGATAAAGAAGGATATTATGTATTTCATGCCGGAAGCAGTAAAAAAGACGGAACTGTAGTTACAAACGGCGGAAGAGTTCTTGGCATAACTGCTAAAGGCGAAAACCTTGTAAAAGCACGTGAAAATGCATATGAAGCGGTAAAATGGATAAACTTTGACAATAAATATATGCGTAATGATATAGGAAAAGCTATAGATGAAGTATAAAGTGTGAGAAGATGTTCACACTTAAAGAACTATGAGTCATAATTAAATGGAGGAAAACGATGAGTAAATATTTAAAACAACTGACGGTATGTGCTGCTGTTGTTTTCTGTTGTATCATAACAGGATATATATCTGTTTATGCGGCAACTGCAAATATAGATATACCTGCACAGAGTGTTGCAAACGGAGAAGAAGTGCATGTAAATGTAAACGTTACATCTGAGGAAAATATAGGAACCTTTGATTTGAGAATTACATATGACAGTTCAATTCTTGAGTATGTGAGTGGTGCAGATAATGGTGGAAGCGGAGTACTTCAGGTACTTAATTCTGAACTGAACCAGACTAACACTGTTACAAAGGAACTTGTATTCAGGGCATTAAAAGAAGGCAGCAGTGATATTGCCGTTCAGGCAGCCAGTAGTAATGTGCTGGATATGGGAGCTAATCCTATGGATATTGCAGGAGGTTTGGGTAATATTACTGTAGGAAGCAGTGATGGAGCATCATCAGACAATAATCTTGCATCTTTAAGTATAAGCGGAGTGGATAGTGAGGGCAGCAGTCAAGATTTGGTGATTACCCCTGAATTTTCACAGGATGTTACGGAATATAGAGCAGAAGTTGGTGAAAATATAGTCAGATTGTCAGTATCTGCCATAGTATCGAATCCGTCTGCAAATGCAAAAATATCAGGAGTGCAGTTAGAGCCGGGTGATAATCTTACAACAGTGGCAGTGACGGCAGCTGACGGTCAGGTAAAAGAATATAAAATATATACCGTTAAAAATGGAGGAACTCCGTCAGAAGGAAATACGACAAATACGGATTTGCTGCCTGTACCAGAAGATTTGTCACCGGTGTTTTCTGAAAAAACAGGTAAATATATAATACAGACATTTGATGAAATTGGTATACCAGAAGGCTTTGTACCCTGCGGATACAATTATGGTGACAGACCTGTTGCGGCACTTTCAGGATTTAACGGTTCTGTAATTTCCATATGTCTTGCCGATGATGAAAATGGTGCAAATGCAGCATTATTTATCTACAATGAAAGTATGGACAGCTTCACTTTATACAATGCCTGTATGGTTAATGAAAAACCATATGTAATGCTTACACCTGATAAAGATACAGTTATACCGGAAGGATTTAACGAGACGGTTGTAAAAATAAACGGTGTGGATACGATGTCATGGCAGGGAGGAATGTACTCTGATTATTCGGAGATTTATCTGTTGTATGCTGCAAACAATCTTGGTGAAAAAGGATTTTACATATATGACTCATTGGAAGGAGTACTAGTAAGATTCCCATCATCAGGCAGTGATAATAAAGTTACCTCTGATTCTGAGCTGCAATCTAAGTATGATGAACTGAAAAAGCAGGTTAGTGAAGATGATATTATAAAGTTGGAAATAATTATCGGTTATTCTGTTTTATGTATTATTTTAATAATATATGTGTCAGTTCTTATCTATAAACTGAAGAAATTAAAACCTGAGGATGAAGATGAAGAGGAATTGGAAGAGTCTGCAGAAATAACATCAGATATTGACAGTAGTTTAGATGAAAAAGCAAAGCCTAAATTAAAGCTTGATATGGCGATGCAGGCTAATGAAGTGAAAACGGAAACGCTTGCAAATGACGTGAATGCAATACTTGATGAAGATAAGACTGAAGAAGTGGAAAAGAAAGAAGAAGAGAAAAAGGCGGAAGAAGAGAATGAAAATTCTATAAATGATAATACCGGTGAAACCAAAGATGACAATGCAGATAAAACTGAAGCTAAGGATGAGGCACAAGGTGAAGGTTTAGGTATTGTATTTGTAGATTTAGAAGATGATTCAAAAAAATAAAATGTTAAAAGGGACTTTTGCAAAAACTGTGATAAATTATCCGGTTATCAAAAGTTCCTTTTATCATATGGATTTTATAATTGAAATAAAGTGGAATGTGTGATAGTATTAGTATAACAGATATAACTGGTGCGTCAGTGCACAAGATTCAATTGTTGATAGAAAGAAGGCAGATAATATGCTGATAACTATTGATTTTAACAGTGATGAAGCGATATATATGCAATTAAGAAACCAGATTATAGTAGCAATAGCCATGGAAAGAATCAGAGAGGGTGATACATTACCTTCGGTCAGGCAGTTGGCGGATAATATTGGTATAAATATGCATACTGTAAATAAAGCATATTCCGTACTACGTCAGGATGGAATAGTAAAGTTGGATAGAAGGCATGGAGCAATTGTTGCACTTGATGCAGATAAAATTCGTGCTATAGAAGAAATGAAACAGGAAATGGACATGGTTATAGCTAAGGCTATATGTAAAAATATATCTATAGATGAGGTTCATCAGGCAGTTGAGAGGATATTCAGTGAATATAAGAATCAATAATAATTTGTGGAGGGCATAAAATTGACAGATAAACGTTTTACAAATAAATCTAAAGAAGCATTGGAGGCAGCAGAGAAGATTGCAAGGGAAAAAGAACATGGATATGTGGGTAGTGAACATATACTGGCAGGACTTGTTCATGTTAAGGATTGCACATCTTCTGTTATTCTCAAAAAATATGGTGTGACAGTTGATAAAATTCTTGAATTGATGGAGAATTTTATATCACCGGTTAAACCGGTAAATGTTGCAGAACCTGAGGGGTTCACACCAAAATCCAAAGTTATACTGGAAAACAGTATGAATGAAGCAAAGCGTTTCCATGCATCTGAAGTTGGTACAGAACATATATTGATATCCATTTTAAAAGAACAGGACAGTGTTGCGGCACGTCTTTTAAATACATTGGGTATCAATATACAGAAAATGTATATTGATATTATTTCTGCCATGGGTAAAGATATTAATCAGTATAAAGATGATTTTCAAAATGGGAAAATGTCACAAGTACAGGGAAATAAAGGTAAGGCGGCTTCATCTATGATGTCGCAGTATACGGTAAATCTTAATGAAATGGTCAGAAACGGTGAAATGGATCCTGTAATCGGAAGAAAGACTGAGATGACCAGAGTGACACAGATATTGTGCAGACGCACTAAAAATAATCCGTGTCTCGTAGGGGAACCGGGAGTTGGAAAGACGGCAATAGTAGAAGGGCTTGCAGCACTTATAGAATACGGGAATGTACCTGAAATCATACGTGACAAGAAAATAATGACATTGGATATAGCTGCTATGGTGGCCGGTTCAAAGTACAGAGGAGAGTTTGAGGAAAGGATAAAAAGGGTTATACAGGAAGCAAAATCAGACGGAAATATTATACTTTTTATAGATGAAATTCATACCATTATCGGAGCCGGAGGTGCGGAGGGCTCAATAGATGCCGCAAACATATTAAAACCTGCACTGGCACGTGGAGAGATACAGGTTATCGGAGCAACTACAATAAGTGAATATAGAAAGCATTTTGAAAAAGATGCGGCACTTGCCAGAAGATTCCAGCCGGTAAATGTAGAAGAACCATCAGAGCAAGACACTATTGATATTCTTTTAGGACTTAAAGAAAAGTATGAAGAACATCATAATGTAACTATAACAGATGATGCAATAAATTCGGCTGTTAAAATGTCAGAAAGATATATTAATGACAGATTTTTACCGGATAAAGCCATTGACCTTATTGATGAAGCGGCTTCTAAGGTAAGGCTAAATTCGATATCATCACAGTCACGATACCAAAAGCTTGAAGAAGAGATAGCAATATTGTCAAATGATAAGGAAGAAGCTATAAAGAACGAACAGTATGAATTAGCCTCTTCGCTGAAGAAAAGTCAGGCGAAGAAAGAGGAAAAACTGGCAAAATTAAAAGAAAAACAGGATTCAGAAGGCAGAAATGAACATGTAGTCGGCGAAAACGAGATAGCACAAGTTGTGGCAGAATGGACTAAAATACCTGTAAAACAATTAGAAGAAGCTGAGATGACAAGGCTTTCAAAGTTGGAATCAGAACTTCACAAAAGGGTTATTGGTCAGTCAGAAGCGGTTGAAGCAGTTGCAAAGGCAGTCAGAAGAGGCAGGGTAGGATTAAAAGACCCTAAAAGACCTATCGGCTCATTTCTGTTTCTGGGACCTACAGGAGTTGGAAAAACAGAACTTTCTAAAGCACTGGCAGAAAGTGTTTTTGGCAGTGAACAGTCAATTATACGTGTTGATATGTCAGAATATATGGAAAAACATAGTGTATCTAAGCTTATAGGTTCACCTCCGGGATATGTGGGATATGAAGAAGGCGGACAGCTAAGTGAACGTGTACGCCGTAACCCATATTCGGTAGTACTTTTTGACGAAATAGAAAAGGCACATCCGGATGTATTCAATATACTTCTGCAGGTACTTGATGAAGGTCATATCACTGACAGTAACGGAAGAAAGGTTGATTTTAAAAATACTATTATAATTATGACTTCTAATGTAGGTGCACAAAAAATAATAGACCCTAAGAGACTGGGGTTTGCAGCAGGTAATGACGAAAAAGCAGATTATGATAAAATGAAAAAGTCAGTAATGGATGAGGTGAAACTGTTATTCAAGCCGGAATTTATAAACAGGATTGATGAGATACAGGTATTCCATTCGCTTACAAAGGAAAATATGAAGCAGATTGTAGCAATTATGCTTAAAGAAATTGTTCAAAGGGCAAAGGAACAGTTGGGAATTCAGTTGGTTGTGACATCAACTGCAAAGACAAAACTGGTAGAAGATGCATATGACAGTAAATATGGTGCAAGACCATTAAGACGTAAAATACAATCTATAATAGAAGATAAAGTTACGGAAGAAATACTAAATGGCAGTGTAGTAAGTGGTAGTAAAGTAACCATATCAGTATCAGAAAAAAAGTTTAAAATTTCTGTTGCTTAATTAATATACCAGTAGCAAATTTATTGAGGATGATATATAATTATAGTATGGAACAGATTCAAGATTTGATATCAGAATCAAATATAAAAATACCAGGAGGATTAAGTATGTCAGTAGTGAAAGAATTGTTACGCACAGAGGATAATGGCAGTATCAGCTTTGGCAACTATGAGCTTGACACTAAATCAAAGTTATCTGACTTTGAATACAAAGGAGATTTATATAAGGTTAAAACATTTAAAGAGATTACAAAACTTGAGCGAAACGGAATGTTTGTTTACGAATCGGTACCAGGTACTGCTGTAAGCAATTTCAATGAAGAAAACGGAGTTATGGAATTTATGGTTGAAGGCAGTGAGGATGCACAGGTTACTGTAGAAGCTGAAGATGGTGCTGAATATAAGGTATATATAAATAATACTAACGTAGGTAAAATGAAATCAAATTTCGGAGGTAAACTTGTTCTAAGTGTTGAACTTGAAAGTGGCAAACCTGTAAATGTAAAAATAGTCAGAATATAAAAATTTTAAAAGACTAAAATTTTGGCAAGGGAGAAAGTATATATGGCTAAAGGCAGAGAAACTAGGTTTTTCTGCAAGGAATGTGGCTATGAATCAGGAAAATGGCTTGGACAATGTCCGGGCTGCAGAGAATGGAATACATTTGTGGAAGAGCCGGCTGGGAAGAAAAAAATCTCAGCCGGAATTTCTGTTAATAATATTCATTTGAGCCCTGTATCTTTGTCGGATATTTCTTTGCAGAATGAAGAAAGAATAAGTACCGGTATGATGGAGCTGGACAGAGTACTGGGAGGAGGAATTGTTGAGGGTGAGTTGGTTCTTGTAGGTGGAGATCCGGGTATAGGAAAATCAACGTTACTTTTACAGATGTGCAGAAATCTGGTAAATGATTTTAAAAGAAAAGTATTATATATATCAGGAGAAGAATCATTAAAGCAGGTAAAACTGCGTGCTCTTAGAATCGGAAATATTGGAGATAATTTTTTGCTTCTCTGTGAAACAAACTTGAATTCAATAGAAGAGGTAGTTAAGAAATTAAAGCCTGAAATAGTTATAATTGATTCGATTCAAACTATGGTATGTGAGGAAATCACATCATCAGCAGGAAGCGTCAGTCAGGTAAGAGAATCTACTAATATCCTTCTGCAGCTTGCAAAAGGACTGGGTATAGCAATATTTATAGTTGGACATGTTACAAAAGAGGGAGTAGTCGCAGGACCAAGAGTATTAGAACATATGGTGGATACGGTATTATATTTTGAAGGAGACCGTCATGCTGCATACAGAATATTGAGAGCAGTAAAGAACAGATTTGGTTCAACAGATGAAATAGGGGTATTTGAAATGGAACAGGTTGGTTTGAAACAGGTTGCAAATCCGTCCGAATATATGCTGAGCGGGCGACCTATGGATGCATCAGGAACAGTTACATCATGTTCAATAGAAGGAACCAGACCTATTTTGCTTGAGATTCAGGCACTGCTTTGCAAGACGAATTTCGGAATACCAAGACGTACAACTGTAGGAACAGATTTTAACAGGGTTAATTTGATAATGGCAGTGTTAGAAAAGAGGGCAGGACTTAAAATGTCTGAGTGTGATGTATATGTCAATATTGCCGGAGGACTTAAAGTTACAGAACCGGCATTGGATTTGGGGATGGCTATAGCTATTATCTCCAGTTATAAAGATGTTGTAATAGATTCTAAAACCATATCATTTGGTGAAATAGGATTATCAGGAGAAGTAAGGGCAGTAAGTATGGCATCTCAAAGAGTGCAGGAAGCAATAAAGCTCGGATTTGAAAAATGTATATTACCTATGGCATCTGTCGAGAATATAAAAGTCAATAATAGCATTGAAATTATAGGGGTTAAGGATATTCAGGATGTAATAAAAATAGTAAAATAAGAAAATAGTAAAAAAATGTAAAAAAGTTGTTGACAAATGCGACTGCAAGTGATAGACTATCTAAGTCGCTTGTGAGACAGACAAGCAAAAATAAAAAAAGTTAAAAAGTTGTTGACAAATACAAAATAGTATGCTAAACTGTAAAAGTTGCTGCTGATAAGACAACAACAAAGAAATATGAACATTGAAAACACAGTTATCAATGATAATGGTTTTCGATAGTCATAAAATATGAACATTGATAACTGAACAGCGAAGAACCATCCCTGAAAATTCAAAAAAGAATTTCAGAGAACAAAACCTGAAAACAGTAAATAAAGTTGTTAGATAACCAAA
>JAAVHZ010000064.1 GCA_014799465.1 Lachnospiraceae bacterium
TCAGATAACTTCGAGATAGGATAAAAGTAGTGGGGTAGGAAAAATGTGGAGCGTGAACAACTTTAGGCTGCTTTAGCAGCAAACCGAACCTACCGGCTTTAGCCGGTAGTGGTTCAGATTAAAATAGATGGATGTATCTTGGTGAATAATCAAATAAATGCAAACAAGCGACATGACACTTATAAAAAATTAGTAAACTTGGAATGAGGTATAGTAGTGCTATTCAATATAATACATAACAAACTAAATAACAAAAAAATTTTTTTGATATTAGTAATTTTATTGATTTTGGGACAATTTCTTAATGTTCTTTTTCCGCATAAATTATTTCAGATTAATCAGATAATGCTATTAGTCATGCTTATAATACAGGTAGTAGTCATAAAAGAAATTAAAAAAGAAAAAGAAGAAATAAAAAAATGTATTATGGAAAAAAATGAACCAGAGGTTCTTAGTCTCTTTTCATTAAAAATAGAAAAGATACCCTGCACAATTATAGGAGAAATAATATCTGCTTTACTTGTTATTTTCTACATTGTAACTATGTTTATAGTAGGATGTTTGGAGATTACCATTACTGGAATTTATGGTGGCATATTAGGAGGACTGGTATTTTATATAGGCATTCAAGCTTATTTTCATTATATTGCACTTTTGTATTTTGCTTATGATTTAAGGCATGTTCAAATTAACGATTATTCGTTTTATTTTCCGGCGTTGACAAATTGGATAAGGAAATTAGCTCGTGAATTAAGTCGAATTGAGAAATGGTTTTTAGTCTTAGGTCTGATGTATTGTGTAATTTATGCAATTAACTTGCCTAAAAATACAATCTTCATAGACCATAGCATTTCATTTAACTCTAACTGTAATGCATTACTTATTATTACTTGGATTTGTATATTAATTTTTTTTGCCATAGCGTTTCCAGTATTCACTTTTTTAAGTAGAATATTTATAAAAGATGTAATATATAATTGCAAATGTAACAGTATAAATAAAATTGAAGCACAATTGTTCGTATTATCCAATCATTCCACAGAAGAAGATTTTTTGTTAATAGAACGACTTATTTCATTAGCAAAAACTATTTCCGAATCCGATGAATATCCATTAAAATATAGTCGGACAATATTTGATAACGTTTATACGGTTATGGTTTCGTTAATTACATTAGTTAGTCCGTTTTTATCAATTGCTCAAGAAATTATATTCAAAGGCTAAACCACATTTTTGAAAACAAAGGCTGAACATATTATCAAGGAATTTGGTAAAATCTAAATAATATGATGGATTAGTTTTCTCTAACAAAGATATAGATTTTTTAATAGAATTTATTTTGAATTTAATATCTTCTAAAATCAAGTCTATTATTTTATATTTACTAATAAGATGATAGACATACTTAAAATCATTCATACTTATTAATTTATTCCTTTCATAATGCGTACATGCACCATATAAGTATGAAATTACAATATTTTTTCGATTTTTTTCAAAATCATAATTTGTTGAACCTTTATACTTTTTATTGATTTTTGGTGCCAAAAAAGGTTCAAAATCATTTAATACTTGAAAGCAATATCCGCAGAGATGTCCGATGTTATATATTTCTTCCGGTATTTTGTGGACCGATTTATTTGATAACTGATACCCTAAAAAGAAACTATTTTCTACAAGCGAAGTTGTTTCTAAGTTAATAATTTTAGTAGCATCTTGTAATGTGAAAAAACCATTAGAGCTTACTTCTATAATTCCACCTTTGCACATATTATTTATTGTTTTTAGTAGGATAGATGTATAAAAAGAGTTGTCTGCGGAATCTTTTTCATACATTATAGTGATGCTTCTATTTATTAAATAAATAGCATATAATATCGCTTCTGTTTTGGAATATTCAACATGAAATGTTTTTAAACTATGTCGTGCATTATCGTCATCAATTAAATCATCAAGTAAAATAGATGCTTTATGAATAAGTTCTATGCACACCGCATAATCTAATATATATTCATGTTCTATATTTGTTGTATTAGCATAATATCCCCATGCTAGAATAATAGGACGCAATCTATTTCCAGCCATAATTTGAGCGGCATGAAAGTAAGGCATTCTCTGAGATGATAATTCTTCTTTCCATTTGCTATCAAATATGGACAAAAAGTTAGTTATTTTGTTTCCCATAATTTCTTCATAATAATTAACCATAATATAACTCTCCATAATAATATTTTATATTCTTCGATAATCTGCACTTGCCAATATGACCTTTCATCACAAATCCAACGGATAACTACAAATTATCATTTGAATCATAGGTGGATATATTTCTTGATGCCTTACATTATACAAACTTGATACCGAACGCAAGGAGGTTGAGACGAATACCATACTCCCCAAGGTAGGAAGTAAAGAACGGCATTTGAAGGTTTGCCTAAGGGGAATTTATTAGTTTGCGAAGAGCAATCCATCTTAATTGTATATAAGTTTATGGATTGCTCTTAAAAAATTAGATATGAAAATCCTTTCGGGGATGTTTCGTAGTAAGAATATCTTTTTGCTTGGCAACTGTTACATGTGTGTAAATTTCTGTAACATTGATTGAACTATGCCCCAGCATTTCCTGAATATACCGAATGTCAACATCTGCCTCCAATAGACTCGTAGCAAAAGTATGCCGGAACATATGGGGCGTAATATGTAACTCTATTGCAGCAGCCAAAGCATATTTATTAATCATCCTGCGTACAGATTGATCTGACAATTTCCTGCCATTCTGATTAGCAAAAAAGTACTTGCACCTCTGGATTTCAGCTTGAAAATCATTTTTATACTCTTCCAAAATGTTTGCAACATCATCATTTCCAATCTGAATCTTTCGCTCTTTAGAACCTTTTCCATAAATCAATATTGTCCTATCATACAAATTAACATCTTCCATTTTCAAAGAACATAGCTCAGAAATTCGCATTCCGGTTGCAAATAGCAGTTCAATTACAGCAGCATCCCTTAAGGCATTTCTTTTTTGATAAGCAGTTTTTCCCTCTCTGCGTTGCTTGTAAATGGCAGATAAAAACACCTCAATAGTATGCAGCGGTATAGTTTTAGGTAAGATGACAGGCTCTCTGAATTTTACTTGTATTTTATTAAAAGGATTTCGTTCAATTACTTCTTTATATTCAAAATAGTGAAAGAGAGCTTTTAGCGAGGCAATCTTTCTTTTTACTGTCTTTGGTTTATAATTTTGATGAAGGATTGCAATATAATTTTCCAATACATCAGGGGAAATATCTGAAATGTCATCAAATGAAATATTGTTATGAAATTGAGTCAGGTCAATTCGGTATGCCTTCAATGTCTTTGAATCCAGTCTTTTTTGATTGCGGCAGTATTCCAAATAGCTTTTTATCTGTGTTTGTAAGTTAGTCATAAAAAATCTCCTTTGCTTTAGTATTTAAAAATATATCGTACACAAATTAGGTAACAGTTAAGCCATGCCATTGTCGGGCGTCCGCCCTATAGAGAATAATATATAATAATTTCTTAGTGAGCAAGCTCCCACGAAATTATTATATATTATTCTCTGCATGACCGAACTGTTATCAAATTAGTAAAATAATGCTGCAAGTTTAATAGTTCCGCATAGTTTGCTTTTAAATAAAAATAAACAAATTAGAATTATGTATTGGCAGTTCTTCTTTATATATTGAGGAATCCTTATGACACTGGTATAATTTTAACTGAGTGGTTTTTAAGTGGAGGACGTAACAACGCACATATAGCTAAGAATTAACTTGTGCCATTTATGGTTTTGTTAAATATGCACGTGTGGGGAGTTATAATGAAAGGATTTTGATATTGAAACGAAAATACTATTTAATTGATACTGAAAATGTTGGTGACAGATGGTTTAAGTTACTTAAGAAACTCAGTAAGAGGGATTTGATTGTTACTTTTTATACGGAGCATCATTCAAAGAATCTGGAAGGATATTTGACAAAGCAGGTACATAACCCTAAAATTCTCTGGCTGGAATGTGCAGCAGGAAACAATGCATTAGACTATCAGCTTATCGGTGTATTATCTTATCTGATTGCAAGACATCCCAAAGCATCATTTTGTATTTATTCTAATGACAAGGATTATCAAGGTACTGTGAATTTCTGGAAAAGCCGTGGTATTACGATTTGCCAAAAAGGTTTTAAAACAACAAATAAGAAAAAACAAAAAACAGAGAAGAAGTACGTAGTGGAAATTGCTAAATCTATTCCTACTTCTGATTTGAGTGGCTGGTATCAGGCTCTCACTGCGATATTGGGACAGGAAATAGGGAGAAACTGGTATCTGAAGGTTAGGGATGATGCAGAATTTCGTGCGGCACTTTCAAAATATTGCACAGGAGACGAATATTCCCGTGGTGTGAATCTAGTTGCTACAGTATTGGGTTTGCATAATCTGGATGTTACGAAGGCAGAAGAGGCATATAAAATAATTCAGTCGCATAACCGGAAAAATTTAAAAGCGATTAGGGAAGATTTTGATAAGAGCTTTGGAAAAAAGCCGTCACAGAAATATTATAAGGTACTTCGACCTTTGGTAAGGGTAATAAAAGGAAAATAAAGTTGTTGTAAATTATTTGTAAAAATTTTAAAACGATATTGCTTTTAGATAAACAAATAAATATTATAGAGTTGAAAACATTCAAACAAATGCCAAAATGCAACAATAAAATAAAAAGGAGCAATTACACTTATGTCAGAGAATAAGATTTTAATTGTAGAAGACGAGGAATCTATTGCTAAAATGATAGCAATGAATCTAAAAGTGGCAAATTATAAAACGCAGATATACTATGACGGAACAGAGGCAGCAGATTCGTTAAAAGAAAACCATGACTATGATTTGGCACTTCTTGACATAATGCTGCCGGGCATAGATGGATTTGAACTGCTGGATATTGTAAGGAAATATGATATACCGGTTATATTTCTTACCGCAAAAAATGATATTGATTCCAAAGTGCAGGGACTTAAGGGAGGTGCCGAAGATTACATTGTTAAACCTTTTGATATTCTTGAATTACTGGTAAGGATGGAAAAGGTGTTGGAGCGTACAAATAAATTAAGCAATGTGGCAACATTTTGTAATATAGAGATGAATTTTGAAGAACATACAGTGAGAAAAGACGGTAAAGAAGTACTGTTAAAACCTATGGAATTTGATTTGTTGGCGGTACTTGTGAAAAATAAAAACATAGCGATTTCAAGAGAGAATCTTCTGAAAAATGTATGGGGAACAGATTTCATCGGAGAAACAAGAACAGTTGATGTGCATATAGGTCAGCTCAGGAAGAAACTGGGATTGGGAGAAAATATAAAAACAATACCTAAAATAGGTTATCGCTTGGAGGAATAGACAGTGAAACTGAGGACAAGAATAATAGCTATAAGCTGTATAATGTTATTGACAGCATCAATGGCTGTAAATATTGTCACATTGACACTTATGTGGAAGAGCATTAAAAATGAAGCATTTATAAAAGCATATCAGAACACATATATGAAAATGCAGGAAGTTAAGCAAAGATTAATACAGGTGGGAGAACTTGTTGATAGGGAGTTTCTTGAATACTATTTTAAATCATATAATGATGAATACTTTATTTGTATGTACATCATGAATGAAAACAGTGATGATGGGAATGAGGAAATATATGAGATATATAATCATACTATTTTTGGTAACGATTATTTAGAAAATCTTAAGTATACTCGATATGAAGAAATGGAATATACATATGTGCAGTATGAAGGCAGGAATTACATTGTATTTGCAAAAGGTATTGAAGGTTTTTCGGGGCTTACTCTTTATAGGTTCGAAGATATTACATATGCAAAGAATAATGTGGAAAAATTTGCATTTTCTTCCGTATTGATTACATTGCTGGTAGTTGCTGTTACCATTTTTGTCCTTTTTTGCATTTTAAAGCATGAGTTCGAACCGCTTCAGGAGCTTAACAGTGTAACTAAGAGTATTACTGATAATATGTATGATAGGAGAGTTGTAATTCGTAAAAAAGATGAAATAGGGCAGATAGGTGAGAATTTTAATAAAATGGCAGAAGCAGTAGAGGCAAGAACAAAAAGACTTGAAGAATCAGAGAGAAGAAAAACATTATTTATGGGAAACCTGACACATGAATTAAAGACACCTATGACAGCCATTTCAGGGTATGCACAGACTTTGTTATCAGTAAAGCTTGACGAAGAGGACAAAGAAGATGCATTAGAATATATTTATAAAGAATGCACAAGGTTAGAAAGGCTTTCACAAAAGATGATGAAACTTCTTCTGTTGGAGCAGGATGGAGACTTGGAGTTTAAAGAGGTGTCTGCAAAGACGTTGTTTGAAGCAGCAGCAAAGTCATGTAGTACAATACTAAAAGAAAAAGATATTAATCTGGAATACGAGGAAAATGGAGAAATATTTTTAATGGATATAGACCTTATGACAGATGTTATAATAAATTTTATAGATAATGGCGTGAAGGCAAGTAATAAAGGGGGCAGGATAATTCTCCGCAGTTATGGTAACTGTATAGAAGTGCAGGATTTTGGACGGGGTATACCAAAAGAAGAGCAGGAAAAGATTATGGAACCTTTCTATATGGTGGATAAATCAAGAAGCCGTAAAAGCGGAGGGGCAGGACTTGGGCTTGCACTTGCTGCACTTATTGCAAAGCGTCACAATATTTTACTCAAGATAGACAGTGAACCTGGGCAGGGTACACGTATGATTTTACAATTTGTTTAAATAATGTTGAATACTTGATGCATTAATCCATGTTAGAATGCTTTATGTAAAGGCAGGAAGGCATGGATTTTTTATTAAAGGAGAATTGTTTTGTATAATAAAAGATTAATAATAATAGCAGCATGTGCTGTAACTGTTATGGGCGCATCAGCATGTGGTAAAAATCCTGATTCATCCATAGTGAAAAATAAAGATTTTGATAAGATGATTGAAAAAGCACAGGATTCCGAAGGCGAAAGTAAGGAAGTGAAAGATATAGCACCTGAATATGATACTTACCAAAATTCATTTTCAGATGAATCACTAAAAGTAACCGTAAAAGCAGATGCAAAAGTAGATATTCCCGATGTAGACAAAATGTCTATTATAAGAATGAAACAGAAAAATATCAGTCAGGATTTTCTAAGCAGAGTAACTGATAAGCTGGCAGGTGATGAGCAACTCTATGATGGCAGCATAACAGAGGTAAGAACAAGAAAAGAAATAGAAGAAGAAATACGCAGTACCAAGGAGTCAATGAAAAATGGTGATGAAGATCTGCTTGATGAAGAATGGCAGATGAGGCTGGAGGATTTGCAAAAGGAATATGAAAATTCATCGGCAGATATTGACTGGAGTAAATATGTGTCAGATAAAAAACTGCACAGTGTGGAGGAAATGTCAGAACGTATGAACAATTCATTTTATACATGGCAGAAGGATTTGAATCCTGATGGAGAAGTATTTTATGGAGTAAATAAAGGCGAAAATGGTGAGTTTATATCTTTGTATGCACAGAATAATAAAAATTATGGCAACTGTTTAAGATTTGGTAAAAGCAGGCATGGACATATCTGGAATATGCAGGTGATGGTAGATTTAGAGAATGCTCCGGCAGAAAATGAAAATCCAAGAGAAGATTCGTTTATATGGAGGGCTGGAAGTGATATTACTCCAAATGCCAAGAGATGGCTTGGAGGAAATGCATCTGTGTATACAGATGAATGCGTTACAATACCGGAGGATGAAGCAAAGAAAAAAGCAGATGAATTTTTAAAAGAGATTGGTATAGATGATTTTAAATTGTATAGCAGCGGTTTATATAATGAAGTGCAGCAATTCAGAAATGAAGTCGAAAATGCAGGGTATGCCTCCTATTATCTGCTCAGGTATGTGCGGGATGTGGATGGTGCACCGGTGACTTTAGAAGGTGATGAGAAGTTTAGTGAAGGATGGAATAATGATTCATATGTTAAAAAATTCTGGCCTAAAGAATGCATAGAATTTAAAATTAATGATAACGGAATAATTGAATTTAAATATAACGGACCATTGGAAAAAGTCGAGACTGTAGTAGAAAAGTCCAATATGAAGTCTTTTGATGAGGTGAAGGATACATTTGAAAAAATGGTAGTTGCAGCCAATGCACAGTATGAAGTGGATGATATAAATGTAAATATTAAAGTTGACAGAGTTGTGCTTGGGTATGCAATGATTAGCGAAAAGGACAGATTTGATACAGGATTACTTGTTCCTGTATGGGATTTTATTGGAACTACGGAGTATACAATAAGTGACGGTATAGTAATGAATGAAAAATATGGAAGTGTTATGACTATTAATGCCATAGATGGAACAATTATTGACAGGACGTTAGGCTATTAGCACAAAGGCAGGTAGGTTAATGTGAATAGTTTTGAAATAGATTTGAGAAGAGCTGTTTTCTCCGGAAGATTTTTAATAGGGCTGGTAATACAGATAGCTATACTATATATTTCAGGATTTAAATCGGATTTATACTATATAAGTGTACCAGTGCTGTGTACATTTCCATATTCTACAGCATGGCTTCAGGATTATCAGAGTGGTTATATAAAACCATATCTTCAAAGGTCAGGGACGGCTTCATACATAATGGGAAAAATTCTTGCCTGTGGTATCAGCGGCGGATTATTGGAAACAGCAGGGTGTTTTATATTTTATTTAATAAAAAGTGAAGAAGCCTTAAAAAACGGTTGGCTGCTTATATTTATGTCAGGTATGTTATGGGCTGTATTTTCTGCCACACTGGCGGCAATTTCAGAAAGCCGTTATATTGCATTTGGTGGCTCCTTTGTTGTTTATTACATTTTAGTAATGCTGCATGAGAGATATTTTAAAAAGCTGTATTGTATTTATCCGTATGAATGGCTGTCACCGGAGCATACATGGGTGTTTGGTATACAGGGGGTGGTAATTTTAACCATGGCGATTACTATTATACTAATTTTTATATATTACGAGGTTCTAAGGAGATGTATTAGAAATGTATAGATTTAAACAGATATGGCTTACAGCTATAACCAATTTCAGGAATTGGAGACGTAATCCGCGGATTATACTGGCATTCTGCATAGGATTCATTATATGTTATATGCTTTCTGATAAAGTATTGGCATTCGTAAAGCATCATGATACCTCACTTCAGATTTTAGAGCCATTTATATGGACATTTGGTGATGCTGCTTCCATATTGCTTATATCGCTGCCACTTTTACTGTTATTTGCAGATATGCCAAACCTGAAAAATGATGTTCCATTCTTTTTGGTAAGAATCAATCGTACTATATGGATGCTTGGACAGATTTTGTATATTATTATGGCAGTATTTATATTTATGGGATTCATACTTTTATCAACATGCATACTGGCAGGTTACAGAGGGTATACAGTCAATCTTTGGAGCGAAACGGCAGCTATTCTCGGTTATTCCGGTATAGGTACAAAGATAGCGGTACCGGCATTTGTAAAGGTACTTGAACTATCATTTCCATATTCATGTACAATGCATATTTTTGGACTGATGTTAGGATATTCGATAATGATGTCGGGAATTATGCTGTTTTTGAATCTCTGTAAATCTAATGGAGGAATGATAGGAGGAATAGTATTCAGTGGATTTGGGTTAATACTTAATCCTGATATAGTTGCAAAGTGGTTTTCAATTTCAAAGGAAAGAATGAATATTGCGAATATTTTATTCGGATGGATTTCACCTCTTAATCATGCCACTTATTATATGCATAATTTTGGGTATGACAATCTTCCTAAGTTATGGATGTCATACATATTTTTTGGAGTAGGAAGTGTTTTGGTGTTTGTATTATCATTAATCAGAATACGCAATTATTCGTTTTCATTTACAGGCACACAAAGATAGGAGCAAAGTTATGGATAAAAGTCTGGGAATAGTGGTAGAACATATAGATAAATCCTTTGGAAAGGAAAATGTATTAAAAGATGTAAGCCTTACCATAGGCAGTGGAGAGATTTTCGGGGTAGTGGGTAACAACGGAAGCGGGAAAACAGTGCTTATGAAATGTATCTGTGGTTTTATGAAACCGGACAGAGGGAAAATCTATGTAAATGGCAGACAGATAGGCAGGGAATGTGATTTCCCTGACAGTCTGGGCATGATTATTGAGACACCCGGATTTCTGCCGAATCTCAGCGGATACAGGAATCTGAAAATTCTGGCAGATTTAAAGGCAAAGATAGGGAAGCAGGAAATTAGGGAAAGCCTTAAAAGAGTGGGGCTTGACCCATACCTTAAAAAAAATGTATCTAAATACTCGCTTGGTATGCGTCAGAGGCTTGGAATAGCACAGGCTATAATGGAAGACCCTGATGTACTTATATTAGATGAGCCATTTAATGGTCTGGACAGAACGGGAGCTGCACAGATGAGGGAAGTGTTAAAGGAATTAAAAAGCCAGGGTAAATCAATACTGCTTGCAAGCCATAATGCTCAGGATATAGAAGAGTTATGTGACAATGTTCACGAGATGGAGGACAAATGGGAATGAAGAAATTAAAATATATATTTGCTGCAATCGTGATGTTAAGTATAATGCTTAATCCGGTTAGCAGCTTGGCAGAAGATGATACATCAGATGATATTAAGCCGATGTCTTCTGTAAAGTTTGTACTTGATAATCAGAACAGATATGAGGGAATGGACAGAAGCTATTCAGAAGGCTATGTTCCAAGTGTTGAAAATGGAACTGCATTTATAGTAGTACCTATAACCTGCAGCGGACAGCTTAAAAATAATCAAATAACAGTATCACTTAATCTCGGTGACACCCAGAGTATGCCGTTCGTATGTAAGAACTATGAGAGAACCATATATCTTCAGCAGTCAAATGTAAATGATAATACGGCAGTGGTGGAAGGTTATGTGGCTTCTTTTGCTTTAGAACTTAAAAGTGACAGATATAACGGAAGTTATCCGGTGGCAGTATCAGTCAGTGCATCGGATAAATCAGGACAGGAAGTAATACAGGAATTTCAGCTATATGTAAATATTACAGATGGTAAGAACCCTGATGAGCCGGAAACAACAGAACCGGTTACGGAAGCACCACCTTCTTTTCAGCCAAAGGTACTGGTACAATCTTACAAATTTTCAAAAGAAAATGTTATGGCAGGAGAAGATGTTACTGTTGATATTACATTAATAAATACAAGTATGGAAGAAACTGTTAAGAACATGACTGTTTCAGTGAAAGAAAATGGAGAATTTTTTTCACTTGCCAACCCTTCAGATACTACTTTTGTGGAAAATATTCCGGCAGGAGGAACGGCTGTAATATCATACTCATATAATGTAAATGCTATGGCACCACAGGGGCAGTATGATTTTGAGGTTGTTATGGATTATAATGATTCAAAGGGAGGGGGATATTCAGGTACAGGAACAGTTAAGCTTAGAGTACTTCAGTCAGTACAGGTCCAATTTGATGAATTAAATATAAGTGATACGGTGCAGGTTGCAGATATAGTTAATGCACAGGTGCAGGCTATGAATCTGGGAAAAAGTAAAGTGTTTAATGTCAGGGCAGTAATTGAAGCCGATGGTCTGATACCGGACGGAACATTGTTTATTGGTGATATGGAAGCAGGACAGTCGGCAACAGGAAGTACTGAAGTGTCAATAACAGGTCTTTCTGATAGCAGCAGTATATATGGAGATACGAAAGGAACAGTTACATTTTACTATGAAGACGGAGCGGGAAAAGAGTATAATGAAAGCAAAGAATTTACAATGAGGATTACATCACCATTTTCAGAAACCGGCAAAGAGATACAGGATGAACCAAATCAATGGTGGCTGATAATGGCTGTTTTGACAGGAATTATTCTTGCTTTTGTTATATGTATGGTATTACGTTTTAGAAAACACAGGAGGCTTGTTGATGAAGTGGTTTAGCAGCTTACTAAAAAGGAGAAAGCAGGATGACCGTATAAAGATAATATTGTTCTTTGCATTATTGGGCATTATTTTTCTTGGGAATTCTGTATACAGAATAGTTAAACTATATAATATGGTTAGCGATTTTGAAGAGTATGTATTGACAGAAAATGAAACAATAATAATAAAAGATATACAGATAAATGCATTGTCAAAATTTGAAAATGTGATTTCAATAAGCCGTCAAAAGGAAGTACCATTGGAATTAAAGAAAAATTCAGAAAGTATTTCGTTAAATTGTCTGAAGCTGTCAGAATCATATTTAAAAACAGTATACGGAATAAATATAAATTCTTCAATGAAAGTTTTTTTTATTAATAAATCAGCATACAGTATGATGACCCAATCACAAGATTTTGCGGAAGAATTTAAGAAAGGCAAAGATAGTATTATGGCAGACTTCGTATTGGGAGAAGAAAGTGAGTCATATGGTACGGCAAAAGTGGTGTTAGTAGAAGACAAAGTTCCTGATGATATGCCATTAGCATTTTGTAAAGCAGAGAGTTCAGATTTTGGAAATGATTCATCAGGAGTGCGTGTAATGTTTGCAAATGGCGATTTGACATCAGCAAATGAGGAAATATTAAAAAGTATGGGGTTTACTATATCTGATAATAACGAGTCAGATAGAAGAACTCTTTTATATGAAAAAGAATTTCTACATATAAAGTATAGCGGATTAACGGCAGGGTTATGCTTTTTATTTATGATACTTCACTATTTTGGAACAATGTGGTATAATAACTGCAGACTATAAAGTTTTGCAGTTATTTTTTATGTAATATCTAAGTATAAACAATGTATTGCAGCAATGAGGTGTCATTAATGGAATTGGTTATAGATACAAAGATAGAGGTAAAAGAATTATACGAATTTACATTAAATCACAATTACAAATCACTGCATGGAATTATAAGCCTGCTTTTCAGTCTGGCATCAGCAGTGGGAGCAGTGGTGTACTGGGACAGATTTAATACAATGAACAGGGTTCTTATAATATTGTTTGCATTGATGTTTACTGTTTTTGAGCCGATAGGATGTTATATTAAGGTGAGAAAACAGATAAAGAAGAGTTTTACAGAACCGATAAAATATGCATTTAGCAGCAAAGGCATAACAATATCACAGGGAAATGGCAAGGCAGTTTGTGAATGGTATGAGATTATGAAGGTGGTAAGCACAAAAAATCTTATAAATGTATATACTTCACCAGTCAGGGCATTTATAATTCCTAAAAAGGATATTAAGGAAAATCTGGGTGAATTAGAAACAATAATCAGGGAAAATGCCCAATGCATGAAAATATCTGTAAGGTAGGACAAATCTGATATAGTGAATGGAGCAGAGATATGGAAATAGAGACAAATTCACCTGAAGAAACTTATAAGACGGGATTCAAAATGGGAGAAAATGCACAACCGGGACAGGTATATTGTATGAAAGGTGATTTGGGAGTAGGCAAGACTGTATTTACACAGGGATTTGCAAAAGGAATGGGTGTGGATGAAAATGTGAACAGTCCTACATTTACCATACTTCAGGTATATGAAGATGGAAGGATACCACTTTATCACTTCGACGTATATAGAATAAGCGATATAGATGAAATGGATGAGATAGGATATGAAGAATATTTTTATGGTGAAGGAGTGTGTCTTATTGAGTGGGCAGAACTGATAGAAGATATTCTCCCTGAAAATGTAATATGGATAAAGATAGAAAAATCAATGACGGAAAATTTTGATTATAGAAAAATAACTATTGGATAGAAAGGCAAAGTCAATATGAGAATATTGGGAATAGAAAGTTCATCATTGGTTGCAGGTGTTGCCGTTGTGACAGATGATGTGGTGACGGCTGAATACAACGTGAATTATAAAAAGACACATTCACAGACATTGCTTCCTATGCTTGATGAGATTAAAAAAATGACAGAACTTAATCTGAATACAATAGATGCCATAGCAGTATCAGGAGGACCGGGTTCATTTACCGGACTGCGTATAGGTTCTGCAACGGCAAAAGGACTAGGCTTAGCATTAGAGATACCTTTGATACACATACCGACATTAGAAGCAATGGCATACAACTTCTATGGAGTACAAAAGTATATATGTCCGATAATGGATGCCAGAAGAAATCAGGTATATACAGGTTTGTACCATTTTGAAGGTGAAAAAATAATTTGTGATATACAGCAATGTGCCATTAGCATAGATGAATTAGTAAAGAAATTAGAGAATCTGAACGAAGAGATTATATTTACGGGTGATGGGATACCGGTATTTAAGGACTATATAGATGAAAACATGAAGAATATACATAGTTTTGCACCACCCCATATGAGCAGGCAGAGAGCCGCTAGTGTAGCAGCATTGGGGAAACAATATTATCTTAGTGGTAAAACGGAGACAGCAGAAGCACATTTGCCGGATTATCTGCGGTTATCACAGGCAGAGAGGGAGAGAAAAGAAAAAGAAGAGGTTCAAAAATGATATTATGCAGAGAAATGCAGGAGAGTGATATACCATGGATAGCAGAACTCGAAAAGGAGAATTTCAGTATACCATGGTCGGAGGCTTCACTGTCTAAGGAGATATACAATAAAAATTCTGTATTTATAGTAGCTGAATATGAAGGTAACATAGCCGGATATGCAGGAATGTATCTTATTGGAACAGAAGCTGATATTACTAATGTGGTTGTTTCACGTTTATATAGAAGAAATGGAGTGGCATCTGCCATAATAAATAAAATAAAAGATTATGCAAAATCTGCCCAAATAACAGAAATAACATTAGAAGTAAGAGTAAGTAACATTCCGGCAATAAAGTTATATGAAAAATATGGATTTTTATCTGAAGGCATAAGACCGGGGTTTTATGATTTCCCCAAAGAAGATGCACTTATAATGTGGAATAGGAATATCAGTGATTGTTAATGTGAATAATTACCACTATTTTAAGGTATAAATTTAATTTATAATAAATGAGCACAAAGTTAAATTCTAATAAAAAAGGAAAGGTGTTCATATGAGAAAAATATTAAGAACAGATGATATGGAAGTGTATATAGACAATAATATACTCAAAGAAATGTTTTGTGACTGCTGTAAGCGAAAGATACATGTGGAAAACGGAATTGTAAAAGAAGGAGTATTTTCTATTGACTATTCATGGGGATATTTTTCGAAGAAAGACGGAGAAATACATTCTATAGATTTGTGTGAGGAATGTTATGACAGAATTATGAAAGAGAACAATATCAGTATTTTCCGAAAGGAGAATAGTGAATTGGTATAGGAAGGAAAAAATATGCTTGATTTATGTTTATTAGGAACCGGAGGAATGATGCCGCTTCCCCAAAGATGGCTTACATCATTAATGACAAGATATAACGGAAGCAGTCTGCTTATAGATTGTGGTGAGGGAACACAGATTGCTATTAAGGAAAAGGGATGGACCTTTAAACCTATTGATACAATTTGTTTTACTCATTACCATGCTGATCATATCAGCGGACTTCCGGGACTTTTGCTTACTATGGGAAATGCGGAAAGGACAGAGCCGTTGACACTTATCGGACCGAAAGGGTTGGAAAAAGTGGTAAATTCCATACGGATTATAGCACCTGAGCTTCCTTTTAAACTTAAATTCATAGAATTGTCAGGTCAGACACAGACCATTGAAAATAAAGGATATGTAATTGAAGCATTTAAAGTTAATCACAATGTAATATGTTATGGATATAATATATTAATAAAAAGAGCAGGAAAATTTGATGTAGACAGGGCGAATAGCCAAAATATACCTAAAAAGTTCTGGAACAGATTACAAAAGGGTGAGACAGTAGAATCCGATGGCAATATATATATACCGGAAATGGTCATGGGACCACAGCGTAAAGGTATAAAGGTTACCTATTGTACTGACACAAGACCTACTCCGCTTATAGAAAAATCAGCTAAAAATGCAGATTTATTTATATGCGAAGGGATGTATGGAGAAAAGGGAAAAGAGTCTAAAGCGAAGGAATATAAGCATATGACTTTTTATGAAGCAGCAAGAATTGCCAGAAATGCCGATGTGAGTGAAATGTGGCTTACACATTATAGTCCGTCGCTGGTATATCCGGAAGAATTTATGGATGATGTGCGTAAGATATTTCCTGATTCATATCCGGGAAAAGATGGAAAAACGGTGGAACTTGGATTTAATGAGTAGAACGGAGGTGCTGTCATGAGTAAAAAAATGAGAAATGTTGTTATAATAACCCTTCTTGTTGGTTTGGTTGTTGTGTATTTTTATTATCTTACGGTTAATAGTAAAAGTACATCTGCAAAGAACACTGCAGAAGAAGTGGATGAGGTGGAAAAACTTATAAATAAGGATTTGGATGAATCTTATCCCAAGACACCACGCGAGGTTGTTAAAATGTACAGCAGAATAATATCAACATTCTACAATGAAACTTACAATGAGGATGAAAAGAAACTTTTGGCAGTACAGGCGCAAAAACTTATGGACAACGAGTTACTGGAACATAATGAATATGAAGAATACTATAAAGATCTATGTGAAGATATAGAAGAATATAAGGAAAATAACAGAAAAATATCTTCATATAAGTTAGACAGCAGCAGTGATGTTGAATATAAGACTTTCAAGGAAAGAAAGTATGCATTTATTAAGTGCACTTACTATACTAAAGGAAAAGAGGGTACATCAAAAGTACCGGAGCAATATGTATTAAGGCAGGATGAAGACGGAAGATGGAAGATTCTGTTTTGGAAGTTAATAAATGAGGACGAGGAAGATGAGTGATAATAATATAAATATTTTAGCTATAGAAAGTTCATGTGATGAAACAGCAGCAGCAGTAGTTAAAAATGGTAGACAGGTTTTGTCTAATGTGATTTCATCACAGATAGCGATACACACAATATATGGCGGTGTTGTACCTGAGATTGCTTCAAGAAAACATATGGAGAAAATAAATCAGGTAATAAATCAGGCACTTTCAGAAGCCGGAATGAAGTTGGCAGATATAGATGCGATTGGTGTGACTTATGGCCCTGGTCTTGTCGGAGCACTTTTGGTTGGTGTATCAGCGGCAAAATCCATAAGTTTTGCTACTGATATACCATTAGTAGGTGTTCATCACATAGAGGGCCATATATGTGCCAATTATATAGAAAATAAAGAGTTGGAGCCTCCTTTTTTGTGCCTTGTAGTATCGGGAGGACATACTCATCTTGTGATAGTTAAAGATTACGGAAAATACGAAGTTATAGGCAGAACAAGAGATGACGCAGCAGGAGAAGCGTTTGATAAAGTTGCAAGGGCTATTGGACTGGGATATCCGGGAGGACCCAAAATAGACAAATTATCTAAAGAAGGTAATCCGAATGCCATTGAATTTCCGAGGGCAGTAATAGATGGTTCACCATATGATTTTAGTTTCAGCGGATTAAAATCAGCAGTACTTAATCATTTGAATTATTGTCAAATGAAAGGGATAGAAGTGAATCCGGCAGATGTAGCTGCTTCGTTCCAGCAATCAGTTACAGACGTACTTGTAGCCAGAGCAATTAAAGCAGTAAAAGAAAATAAGCTTAACAAGCTTGCCATAGCCGGAGGAGTAGCATCCAATTCGGCAATACGACAGGCTTTGTCATATGAATGTGAACAAAACAATATACAGTTCTATCATCCATCACCTATATTTTGTACCGATAATGCAGCAATGATAGGTGTAGCTGCTTATTATGAGTATATTAATGGAATAAGGAGCGGATGGGATTTAAATGCTGTACCAAATCTTAAACTGGTATCAAGATAGATAGTTTTTAATAAAGTCTTAGAATGGAGATAAGAGAGAATATGAAAGTTACAAGTATAATACTATCGGCGGGAAAAGGAAAAAGAATGAACAGTACTATAAGCAAACAGTATATGATGCTAAATGGAAAACCGTTAATATATTATACATTAAAAGCATTTGAGACCAGTATTACAGATGATATCATTATTGTTACAGGTGCAGATGATAAAGATTATATTCGGAATGAGATTGTAGAAAAGTATGAATTTAAAAAGGTAAGTAAAATTGTATCTGGTGGTAAAGAAAGATATAACTCTTCATATAATGGGATTTTAGCAGCAGATGATGCAGATTATGTGCTCATTCATGATGCAGCACGTCCATGCATAACTCAGGAAAACATTGATGAACTGATACATAGTGTAAAACAATATAAAGCATGTATACCGGGAGTTCCGGTAAAAGATACAATAAAGATAGCAAATGAAAATGGAGAAGTAACAGATACACCTGACAGAAATAAGCTGTGGCAGATACAAACACCACAGGCATTTGACAGGGAGCTTATTCTGGATGCATATCATAAGATGATTGCAAAAAAAGATTATTTGGTAACAGATGATTCTATGGTTGTGGAGAAATTTTCAGATATAAAAGTTCGCATAATAGTTGGAGAATATACAAATATAAAGGTTACAACCCCAGAAGATATGCGGATTGTAGAGAAAATGATAAAAAAGTAGAAAAAAATAAAAAAAAGTGTTGACAGTAATAGCAACAGGTGATATACTAATATCCGTCGCTGGTGAGCGATAAAAAATAGAAAAATATGGAGAGATATCGAAGTGGTCATAACGAGGCGGTCTTGAAAACCGTTTGTCCGCAAGGGCACGAGGGTTCGAATCCCTCTCTCTCCGTTCTGTAGATATTCTACAGCAGATAGTCAGTTCTCTTGGAGAAGTACCCAAGTGGCTGAAGGGGCTCCCCTGGAAAGGGAGTAGGTCGCGAGAGCGTCGCGAGGGTTCAAATCCCTCCTTCTCCGTTGGTCTTCTTGAGAAAAAAGAAAAAATCGAAAAAAGTGCTTGACAAGCTTTTGGAGATTTGGTAAAATATACAAGCTGACTTGAGAAAATCAGTACATAAGTTCTTGTTAAAGACTATGTGTAAAAAATATGAACATTGAAAACACGGTTATCAATGATAACGGTTTTTGATAGTCATAAAATATGAACATTGATAACTGAACAGCGAAGAACCATCCCTGAAAATTCAAAAAAGAATTTCAGAGAACAAAACCTGAAAACAGTAAATAAAGTTGTTAGATAACCAAA
>JAAVHZ010000065.1 GCA_014799465.1 Lachnospiraceae bacterium
ATTAGTATAACATCTGATGAAGGAAGAACACCTTCTTCTGTTATCAGTAAGAAATGAAATATAGAAACTTGTTAATCAAGTAGTCTTATTGACTACATCATTATTATACTAGGAGGAAAATATATGGGAAGGAATGATATTAGTTTAAAGTCGTATCTCTCTGAAAAGAGAAGATTTGCAGACTTGTTTAACTGTACGCTGATGGGAGGAAGTCAGGTTATTGATGCAGATAAATTGGAAAGTTGTCCTACGGTTATGTCTGTATCGGATGAAACTGGATTGATGGAAAGGATAAATGACATTTCCATGCGATATACATTTGAGGACAGCAGTCTTGCACTGATTACACTTGAGAATCAGGAATACATTGATTACTCCATGCCGTTGAGAGTGATGTTACAACAGGCATTGATATATGATGCACAGTTAAGGGATATTAAGTCTCGGAATAAGAATCATAGTCTGTTGGGTGGTGATGAATATCTTTCAAAAGTAAAGAAGACGGACAGGATACTTCCGGTGGTGGTTCTTGTGGCATACTGGGGAGAAGATAAGTGGGATGGAACAAAGAGTATACATGATAAGCTGAGATTTGAGCCACAGACAGAGGTGATGCGTAAATTTGTACCAGACTATAGAATCAATTTTGTCAATATTAAAGATTATAAAGACAGTGAGAATTTTAAGACAGAACTTAAAACTTTCAGCGGTATGTACTTTTGTAGAAAAAGTAAGAGGAAAATGAGTGAATACATAGAAAGCCATAAAGAGTGTGCCAATATAGACGGTGACACATTCTGGGCTATAGCAAATATAGCAGACAGAAGTTACTTAAAAGGATTAGAAAAGTATGAAAAGAAGGAGGAGATTGATATGAGTAATGCATTTGAAGAAAACTGGCTGGATGGGCTGGAAAAAGGAATAGCGAAAGGTGAATTGAAAATGTTATGTGCACTTGTAAAAGACGGACTTATCAAACCGGATGAGGCAGCAAAACGCATGAACATGACAGAAGCAGCTTTTAACGAAAAAATGACAAACTCGGTTTATTAACTTTTAGCATATCACCTATACTAAATATATTGCAGCAGTATTGACAAAATATTTGCCAGTACTGTTCTTTTTTGTGGTGGAAGGTTTTTGGTAAGCTCATATAATTCATCAGAATTATGATTAACCTGTTCGTACCCGTATAACAGATAGTCTGCAGACGTGCCAAGGAATTCTGCAATATTATTCAACGTATACAGGCTCATTGCCTTCGTGCCACGCTCTATCTCATAGATATAGTGAGGTGATACATCAATAAGTTCTGCGAGTTTTTCCTGAGTCAGATGTTTTGCATGTCTGCAGTATTTAATGCGTAGTCCTATACCTGCTAAATCCATTTTTCTTCTCCATTCTGACACTATATATGTATAACACTGATGTGTTATTATATGTTCTTTTATCTTTTGTATTCTTATATGTACTAGAAATTTATAACTATCAGATATAAAAATACACTATTTAACAGTTATAGTTTGTAGAAAAACGTTGTTGATAGATATATAATGGCATATAATAAACAGAACTGATAATCTGGTAATACTGCCGTTTGTGTCCAAAATAACACCATTCATAACCAATGTGGTGTAATCAGTACCAATACAGATAATACTGTGGTATAATCAGCATATAATTTATCAGGCTTAACAAGAGAGGAAGAGACATAATGAACAAAATATGTTGTGGTAAATCGAATATAAAGAAACGGGCAGTATCCGTTTTACTGTCATTGTCTATATCGCTATCATCATTGGCAGGATATCAATTCTCACAGAAAGTAAATGCAGCACAAGATGTTATGTTGCATAATCCTATAATAGTGGAAGACAGTGCCATGGAAGCAGGTCAAAAGGTAACTTGGGACTGCGTGTGGTTTGGAAGTTATCCCCAGACAGAAGTAAAAGAAACTGACAGTGAATATGCATCACTTAAGAGTGCGGCAGGATGGGATGCAAATGGGGACGTTGTAGTAAATGGCACAAAGTACCGCAGGATGTTAAAAGGTGATGCAACTTATGCCACAAGCGGAAGCAGCAATTATTATGACTGGGAAGATGATACCACATACCATTATTTCAGGTATGAGCCTGTGAAATGGAGGGTGTTAAAGACAGACGGAAGTAATGCAATGCTGTTATCTGACATTGTACTGGATGACAGGAAATATAATACAGAATATAAAAATACAACATGGGAGACAAGTACAATAAGGAGTTGGCTGAATGGATATGATGCTGACATGAATCAGGAAGACATAAGTTATAGTAGAAATAATTTTATAGATAGTGCATTTACGATTGAAGAACAGTCAGTAATAACAGATACCAATGTAGTTAATAATGATAACCTGAGTTATGATACCAAAGGTGGAAATGATACCAATGGTATAAAAAATACCAATGGTATAAAAAATACCATAGATAAGTTGTTCTTGTTGTCAGAGTCAGAAGTATATACAGATAATGCAGTAATTTGTGGTTTTGTATCAAGACAAATAGCTGATGAGGCAAGAAGGTGTAAGAGCAGTGATTATGCAAAGGCAATGGGAGTCTATAGTGATACATCAGCATACAAAGGCAGCTGGTGGTGGCTTCGTTCGCCGGGCTACTATAGTATTAATGCAGCAAATGTTAGCAGTGACGGCTACATTTACTATTATGGCAGTAATGTCCACAACAATAGGGGTGGTGTGCGAGTGGCTTTGAATCTGAATCTCTCATCATCTAATCTCTATGAATATGCAGGAACAGTATGCAGCGATGGGACAGTGGATGTTACGAAAGAGCCAAGTACGGAGAAACTGACAACGGAACAGTCAGGTACAGAAGAGTCGACAACAGAAGAGCCAAGTACAGAGGAGTCGACAACAGAAGAGCCAAGTACGGAAGAGACAACAACGGAAGAGCCAAGTACGGAAGAGGCAATAACGGAGCAACCAAGTACGGAAGAACCGACAACAGAGCAACCGCCTACAAAGCAGCCACAGACTATAGAAGTTACCCAATCCTATACAAAAGCATATGGAGTAAAAACGTTCAAACTAAATGCAAAGCTTATAAAAGGAAATGGGGTATTAAGGTATGCCACTTCCAACGAAAATATAGCAGACGTAGATGAAAACGGCAAAGTCACCATAAATGACACAGGTATATGTACTATAACCGTAACTGCATCTGCAACCGATACTTACGAAGCTGCATCTGCAAAGATAAACATAACCGTAAAACCAAAGAAAAATGCGGTAACAAAGGTAAAATTGGAAGGCAACAGGACATTGAATGTCACATGGAAAAAAGATACAAAAGGTGCAGGATATGAACTGCAGTATTCTACAGCAAAGAATTTTGCAAGGAAGACTACGGTAAATATCGGTAAAAACAAAACCACATCATATAAGATAAGGAAACTTACACGAGGGAAGAAATATTATATTCGCATAAGGGCATACCAGAATGTTAAAGTAAACGGAAAGACAAAGAAACTGTATGGTGACTGGAGTGCGGTTAAGCAGAGTAAAGTTACATACGGGATAAAGTATGTACTAATGGGTGGGGTGAATAATGTAAAAAATCCCACAATATATTCTTCTGAAAAGTCTGTAGTGCTTAGAACACCTACAAGAGCAGGATATCATTTTAAGGGATGGTACACAGAAAAAACTTTTAAGAAAAAGATTTTAAAGATTAAAAAAGGTACAAAAGGAACTATTACATTATATGCCAGATGGGAGAAAAAGTATCCGGCTACATTAGGCTCTGCTACAATAACAGGCTGTTCAGCGACAGCGAAAGATACTGTTAAGGTAAAGGTAAGCATTCCACATTATTTGAATAGCAGTGATAAATATTATTATCTTGCAAGAGTCAGCCCATTAACGGGAGCTTTTATAAAGACAGTTAAAAAAGTTCGGAAAAGCAAGAATGTTTGTTTTATCTTAAAGCCAAGTGAGGATGGCAGTTACGTTCAGAATCGTTATGCCATAGCAGTTAAGAAAGGCAAAAAATACATATTAATAAGTTCGCCGCAATATGTAAAAACACCGGAAAAGGCAGCTGCAAACACAAAAAAGTACACTGTTCCAAAGACTAAAAAGGGAATACAGTATACGAACTACAGTGAACTTAAAAAAACAGGTGCTAATACAACATTTATGAATTTGCCAATATCATCAGTATTAGGCGGCAACGTAAAATACAGATACAACGGCAAAAACTATTATTTCTCAGATTTAAGCGGATATAGAGCTGCTATTTCAAGCTTTAACAGCGAGAAAATAAACATAACACTCCAGATTATGCTTGACTGGGGTGATGGAAGTAATGTTGACTTAATCGCACCGGAGGCAAGGGTTTACGGTAAAAGCTATTACACTTGGAATACTTCAGGCAGAACTTCAAGGGAGAAGATGGAAGCTATATTCTCATATCTTGGTACAATATTTGGCACAAAGACATGCCATGTTGATAACTGGATTCTTGGAAATGAAGTAAATGCATGTGACCAGTGGAACTATAAGGGTTCAATGTCAAATGAGGATTTTATTAAATCATACAGCTACAGCTTTGTATCCTTGTATAAAGCTGTAAAAAGTAACAGTGCAAACAGTAAGGTATTTGTGTGCGTAGACCATTCGTGGAATGTGAATAATAATGGATTTGCAGCAAAGGATTTTCTCAATCGGTTTAACAGTCAGGTAAAGCAGATAATGCCAAATATCAACTGGAATGTTGCAGTGCATCCGTATCCGACACCGCTTACATCATCAGATTTTTGGAATAATGCAAATGTATATGATTCAGAGAACAGCCCATATGTTACAATGAAAAATATAGATGTGTTTACAAATTATATAAGAAATCATTTTTCATCAAAGACAAGAGTTATCTTGTCAGAGCTTGGCTATACATCTACAAGCGGTCAGAATGTTCAGGCAGCAGCAATTGCACTGGGATATTATAAGGCAGCATGCAATCCTATGATAGATGCATTTATCATAAGAAGCTACAGTGACAATGCCGTAGAATCTGCAATGGGACTTACCATGGGAATATCAGGAAAGGAAGCATTTAATGTATTTAAGTATATGGATACAAGTATAGGATTATCATATACGAACAGATATCTTAGAACTATAGGAATATCTTCTTGGAAAAGTGCAGTTCCTAATTTTAAGGTCAATAGATTAAGTAAGACCTATAGGAAAGAAGCAAAAAGTAATAGATAACTGAACCACTACCGGCTTTAGCTGGTAGTGGTTCAGTGTCCCTCGCTATCAGTGTTATACGGTGTAAGCCGTTTCCGACAGCGAGGGACATTTTTGTACAAATTCATTGACAATGTATATATTATTATATACCGATGTTAAGGAAGGAGATGATTTTATGCAGGCAAAATTCAGAAATGGGGAAATTCGCAAGTGATAAGAATACCAAAGGTAGTTATCAGTAATGAACAGTTCTTTATAAGAACTAAATTTGCTGTTGTGTGTCCCATCACAAATACGAGTAATAAATTTCCATTACATATCCTATTGGATAATAGGACGAAAACAACAGGTGTGATTCTGACGGAGCATATGAAGTGTTTGGACATAATCAGCAGGAATATTCAGTTTGTGGAGAAGATGCTATAGATTTATTGCTTCAGACAAATGCCGGACCAACAGAGAAAGCTGTGAATAAGAAATTGTCTGATGAAGTAAAAGAAAAGGGTATACCTTATTTTTCACATTAATACAGTAAAATTTTTCATTTGTACCAATGTTGTATCAGACTTAAGGAAGATATAACAACAAGATAAAAACCCTCCTTTGGAATAGGTAAATATTGAAATGAAGGATAAAAAGATTTAAAATTATATGAAAAATACAAAAGAATAAACCGAAAGGAAGAGAAGCAGAATGGAAAATCTAAATAATCAAGAAAATAAAAAAGATTCACGAAAATTTCAACTTAAAAAACCTATATTGTTAGCAGCAATATCATTAGCAGTGGCAGCATCAGCATCAGTAATAGCAGGTGGCACATTAATATGGAGAAATTCAAAAGAAGAAATCATATTGCATAACCCTGAGGTGGATATGGATGCCATGTGTTCAGGGCAGAAAGTTACATGGGACTGTATATATTTTGGCAGTTACCCACAAACTGAGGTAAAAGATACAGACAGTGAATATACAGATTTACAGAATCAGGAAAACTGGGATAACAATGGTGATACAATTATAAACGGAACAAAATACCGAAGGATATTAAAAAGTGATGCTACCCATTCAGAAGAGGGACACAGATATTATAAATGGGAAGACGATACAACATATCATTATTTCAGATATGAGCCTGTGAAATGGCGGGTACTTAAAACGGATGGAAACAATGCAATGTTGTTGTCGGATATTGTACTGGATGATAAAGTATATAATACACAAGATGAAGGTACAACATGGGAGACAAGTACAATAAGGAGCTGGCTTAACGGATATGGTGCCGACAGTAATCAGGCAGGCGTTGATTTTAGTATCAGTAACTTTATAAATAGCACATTTAGCAATGAGGAACTGGCGGCAATAGCAGATACTCAAGTGGTAAACAGCGATAATCTGGAGTATGGTACTGAGGGTGGAAATAACACCTTAGATAAGTTGTTCTTGCTGTCTGAATCGGAAGTATATGCTGATAGTGTGACTGATTTTGGATTTGTACCAGATAAGGAAATCTATGATGAGGCGAGAATGTGTGGAAATAGCGACTATGCAAAGGCGATGGGACTATGGAGTGATTATCCGGAAGAAAATTGCCATTGGTGGCTTCGCTCGCAAGGCTATGATAGTAATGTTGCAGCAATTGTTTTTTGTGATGGCCGCATCGACGATATTGGCAACCGTGTCAACAATAACAAGTATAGTGGTGTGAGAGTGGCTTTGAATCTGAATCTTACATCATCCAATCTGTATACATATGCAGGAACAGTATGCAGTGATGGCATAATAAAGGAAAGAGGAGAGTCGGATGTAAGTATATCAAATCCCACAATTGAAAAGGTTATGGTAATGCAAAATCTTATAAACTTTTTAGATGGGCAGAATGTAAAATGGGACTGTGTGTATTTCGGAAGTTATCCGCAGACGGAGGTTAAAGAAACAGATGGTGAATATGATGATCTGCAAAATGAAAAAGGATGGGACAGTAATGGTGATGTCATCATAAATGGTACAAAGTACCGCAGGATGCTAAAAAGTGATGCCGTTTATGCCGACGTATTCCGTTATTATAGCTGGGGAGATGATACAACATATCACTATTTCCGCTATGAGCCCATTAAATGGAGGGTTCTGAAAACAGATGGGAAAAAGGCATTTCTGTTGTCAGACGTCATATTAGATGCTGCAATATGCAATGAAAAATCCGAAAACGGAAGTACAACATGGGAACAGAGCAAGGTAAGGAGCTGGCTGAACGGATATGATGCAGACTCAAATAAGGAAGGTATTGATTACAGCAACATTAACTTTATAAATAGTGCATTTACAGATAAAGAACAGTCAATAATTGCAGACACAGAAGTTGTAAACAATGATAATTTCAGATATGAAACTGAAGGAGGAAATAATACTAAAGATAAACTGTTCCTGTTGTCAGAATCAGAAGTTTATACAAATGAAGCAAAAGTGTATGGCTTTTCTTCAAATTGTATTATGCCAGATATATCCAGAAGATGCAAGGGAAGTGATTACGCAAAGGCAATGGGAGTGGCTTTTGGTTTAGCATCAGAATGTACAGAAGAAAATTGCCAGTGGTGGCTTCGTTCACCTGGTGAAAACAGTCATTGTACTGCATTTGTAGATGTGTACGGAACAGTATCTGATGACGGATACTTTGGTACGGGAGATTGTAATGGTGTACGAGTGGCTTTGAATCTGAACCTTACATCAGACGATTTGTATACCTATGCAGGAGCGGTGTGCAGTGAAGAAAACGCAGATACTGAATAAGTAAAATAGAGCAGTACGGACGGAATAACGTCAGTACTGCTCTGTTTATTAAATAATTAAATATAATTCCTATTTTTCTGTCTTTTTAGACAAATTAAGGTTTGTAGTAGTTACGGCATCATATGTATTGGCTTTCATAACTTCTACAGGGTCAAATCCTATAGTTTCTTTCATTGATTCAAAAGTTTTTGCAAGAACGGCAGGAACGTAGCCTCCCATTTCTGAGATGCCGGACTTTCCGTCACCACTATCTATAATAGTAACCTTGTCGATGGTGCTTAGAGGTTTTGCAATCTGTTCTGCCATCTGTGGCATAACCTGAACGAGCATTTCCATCATGGCAGCCTGACCATAGCGTTCGTATGCATCTGCCTTCTTTTCCATGGCTTCAGCTTCGGCAAGTCCTTCGGCTTTTTTGGCTTCTGCGGCAGCGATACCTTTTGCTCTGGTAGCCTCGGCTTCGGCTTCAGCCTGAACCCTTATGGCATCAGCTTTTGCCTGTGCAGTGGCTTTTATGGCATCAGCTTCAGCCTGTGCATCAATTTTACGTTTTTCAGCTTCGGCTTCGGCACGTTTGATTTCGGCAAACTTTTCGGCTTCCGCATCCTGTTCAGCCTTTTTACGTGCTGCCTCAGCAGGTTTTACGATTTCAGATAAGAGAGACTTTTCTTTCTGGATTGCACGCTGTTCAGCAAGCTCTGTATTCTTCTGTTCAGCTACAATCTGTACCTGAATTTCAGCTTCGGTAATCTCTTTCTGACGCTGCTGTTTAATAAGTTCAGCATCCATTTGAGCCTGAATAACTTCTTTTTGTGTTATGTTTGCCTGAATATCATGGGCAAGTTCGGATTTGGCACGTGCTGCTTCTTTTTCGCTTGTAAATGCAGCTTCCTGTACGGCTTTTTCTTTTTCAGACTGTGCCACTATGGTTTCAGCATGTAATTGTGCCTGTGCACCTTCCTGCCTTGCTTTTGAAGTTTCAATCTGTTCTTCTTTTGCAGCATTGGCTTTGGCGATTTCGGCATCTTTCTTTTTCTGGGCTATCATACCTTCACCGAGGGATTTAATGTAGCCGTTTTCATCGGAAATATCAGTTATGGTGAAGTTTTTAACTTCAAGTCCCATATTTCCAAGTTCTGTACCAACAACTTCCTGAACTCGTGAAGAGAAGTTTTCCCTCTGCTGATATAATTCTTCTACGGTCATGGTAGCTATGATTTCACGGAGCTTACCTTCCAGTACCGCAGTAGAAGTTTCCTGAATATTTACTACGATATCTTTTTCGTTTCTTCCTACAAACTGTTCGATTGCCGTTAAAATACATCCGGTTTCGTTTTTGACCTTAATTACGGCAGTGGTTATTACGCTGATAGGAACACCCTGCGAAGAAAGGCTGCTTCTTGTTGCTACCGATAACGGAATATTTCCGAGGGATATGTAGTCAATTCTTTCAAAACCCGGAATTACAAGTCCGCCGCCACCTGTTATAACTCTCTTTTTCATACCGGTAACTACTCCGGCTTTGTCCTGAGGTACCTTTTTCCACATGGAAAATATTGCACATACTATAATAATAACACCTACAACTATTGCACCTGCGACCATTACATTTGAATACATTTAATGAACCTCCTCATTCTTTATATTTTTGTTCCAGTGAATCTTCCGGCTTGACAATAAGTTGATTCTGATCAAAAGTCACAATAGATACTATTGTATCCTGAGGGATTTCAGAACCATCTTCTGATTTTGCCGGATAAGATACGTTGGAGCTGTTTGGTAGATTTATGCATACAGAACCATATCCGTTTGCCGGAATTTTGTTCTGAACGACACCTTTACATAATAGTAAAATAGACTCATCAACAGATAAGTTTTCATACTTTTTAAGATGAGAAACTGAACTCTGCAGAATAACTGCTGAGACATATGCAATCAGTCCGGCTATTATATTTGCCGTAAGTAATGAAAACTTCTGTGACAACAGATAACCTGAACCGCCAAATATAAGGGATGCAAGGCATAGGGAATTGACTGAAAGCGGCAGGAAATCAAACTCCATGTCTCCTATATCAAGATTAAAAACGTCAAATACAAAAAAGTCTGCAAAACCGTCTATTATGTTAAAAATAGCTATAATAAGCGGTATGGCAATTCCAACCATGATACATATGATATAAACATTTTCCATAACGGGCTCCTTTCGTTCAGCCTTCTTCAATAACCTGTATTTCAAGAAAATCAAATTCAATGTCTTCAATGAAATTATCACTATGAAATCTGGCTTTATCGTGAAGTTGAAAATCTTTTATAGTTTTGTCAAGCCATATTGGTTTGCCCAAATCAAATTCGTAACATATTTCATCCAGAGCTTTAAAGACTTTTTTAGTTCTGTTAAGAGAATTATCATCAATACATATGGTAGTATCTTTAAGCATATGATTGTTTTTGAATATTTTTCCCCATAGACGAAACATACAATATTCCTGCCTTTCTTAATAGTTTCTACAAAATAGTATATCATTTATCAAAATATTTTAAAAGGTACTTTTTTGTTGTGGATTTAAATAAATTAACGTATACTATACGTGGAATAAAATTAATTTTATCATAGAAAGGTCAGGTTGGTAGATGTTATATATTGGATGTCATTTGTCGGCAGCAAAAGGATTTTTGCATATGGGAGAAGAGGCAGTATCAATTGGTGGAAATACATTCCAGTTCTTTACACGTAATCCCAGAGGCGGCAAGGCAAAGGCTATAGATGAAGATGATGTTAAAAAGTTTTTGGAATTTAAAGATAAAAATGGTATAGGAACGATTCTTGCACATGCACCATATACCATAAATCCATGTTCAAAGGATGAAAATGTGCGGACTTTCGCATTAGAGACAATGCAGGATGATTTAGACAGGATGGAATATATTCCGGGAAATATGTATAATTTCCATCCGGGAAGCCATGTGGGACAGGGCGTGGAAACCGGAATTAATATGATAGCAGATATTCTGAACAAAGTACTTAAAGAGGAACAGTCAACTACAGTCCTGCTTGAGACTATGGCGGGAAAAGGTACGGAGATTGGAAGGAGTTTTGAAGAACTAAAGAATATTATAGATAAGGTAGAGCTTAAAAGTCATTTGGGAGTGTGCCTTGATACGTGTCATGTATATGATGCCGGATATGATATTGTAAATAAACTTGATGATGTACTTGAAAGCTTTGATAATATTATAGGGCTTGAAAGGCTTAAGGCGATTCACTTAAATGACAGTAAGAATCCTTTTGAAAGCCATAAGGACAGACATGAAAAGATAGGTGAAGGTTCTATAGGCACAGATGCGTTTGAAAGAATAATAAATCATCCTAAACTGGCAGATATACCTATGTATCTGGAAACACCTAATGAACTTGACGGATATAAGCATGAGATTGAACTTCTTAGGAATTTGAAAAAAGAGGAGGAATAGGATATGGATGGAGCTGTTGAGAGACTTAAAGAAATAGTTGACAATACCGATAATATTGTGTTTTTTGGCGGTGCAGGAGTATCTACGGAGAGTAATATTCCTGATTTCAGGAGTACTGACGGACTGTATAACCAACATTATAAGTATCCTCCGGAAACAATATTAAGCCATACTTTTTATATGCGTAATACAGAAGAGTTTTATAGGTTTTACAGGGATAAAATGCTTTATCTTGACGCAGAACCTAATGCCGCACATTTAAAGCTGACACAGTGGGAAAAGGAAGGAAAACTAAAAGCAGTAGTGACACAGAATATAGACGGTCTGCATCAGGCAGCAGGGAGCAAAATGGTATATGAACTACATGGTTCAGTTCTGCGGAATTATTGTACAACCTGCGGAAAATTTTATGGTGCTGATTATATCCTTGATTCCACAGGAATACCGAAATGTGAGTGCGGCGGACGGATAAAACCTGATGTAGTGCTGTATGAAGAAGGGCTTGACAATGAAATAATGAGAAAATCCATTGAGGCTATTTCAGGTGCAGATGTACTTATTATAGGAGGTACTTCTCTTGCGGTTTATCCGGCAGCAGGGCTTATAGATTATTATAGAGGAAATAAGCTGGTGCTTGTAAATAAAAGTGCGACGCCTATGGACAGTCGTGCTGACCTTTTGGTTCAGGGAAGTATAGGCGAAATATTCTCACAGTTATAATTACAGATTTTTTTACAACACGGAGGTAGTGATGAAGAAGTTACTTAACAGGATATTTATAGAAGGTTTGAGCGGAATGGCACAAGGATTGTTTGCTACGCTTATTATCGGGACTATTTTGTGTCAGATTGCAAGTCTTGTGGGCGGAGTTCCGGGAATGTACATAAATCTGGCAGGGACAATGGCTAAAGCGATAACCGGTGCAGGAATCGGAGTGGGAGTAGCATCCAGATTTCAGGAGCCGCCGCTTGTTGCAGTATCGGCAGCAGTATCAGGAATGATAGGTGCATTTGCAAGTCAGCTTTTAGCGGGAACGGTAATATCAGGTGGTCTTGTGAGTTTTAAAGTTCCGGGAGAACCGCTGGGTGCATTTGTGGCTGCATATCTTGCCATAGAAGCCGGACATCTGGTATCGGGAAAGACTAAAATGGATATAATTATTACACCAACTGTATCCATAACTGTTGGAGCAGTAGTGGGAATATTATTAGGACCGCCAATATCAAAATTTATGGCATGGGTTGGCAACCTTATAGAGTGGGGAATGAATCAGCAGCCTTTTATAATGGGAATAGTAGTGTCTATATTAATGGGAATGGCACTTACGCTTCCTATAAGTTCAGCCGCTATAGGAGTTTCATTGGGATTGAGCGGATTATCCGCAGGAGCAGCCACTATAGGATGCTGTTGTCAAATGGTGGGATTTGCGGTTGCAAGTTATAAGGAAAATAAAATAGGCGGACTTATATCACAGGGAATTGGAACATCTATGCTTCAGATGCCAAATATAATGAAGAATCCGTTTATTTGGATACCGCCTATTCTTTCAAGTGCAATACTTGGTCCGATATCTTCATGCGTGTTGAAAATGCAGAATAATGCAATAGGTTCAGGAATGGGCACATCGGGACTGGTAGGTCCGATTATGGCATATCAGGTCATGGTACAGTCGCAATCACAAATATGGGTTTTTATTCAGATATTGGTAATGTATTTTGTGCTGCCCGGAGCATTAACACTTGCAATAGCAGATGCGATGAATAAGCTTGGATGGATAAAAAAAGGTGATATGAAATTAAAAATGTGAGAAGTGTGAGAAGTGTGAGAAGAAAATCTAAGGCAGTAAAAGACACTGCCTAAGATTTTCTAAGTCTCACATTGATATAATTTCATGTATTGTTTGTGCCGGTGCCGCCGGCATGGCTGGAAAGGATTCACACTTATATTTTAGGTATTGTGATTGGAGGAACGAATGGAAGAACAGAGTATATTAAATGGTGGAATTGAAGAACTGAATATAATACAGGAAGTACTGGAAAAAAGGGATTCTATAAAAGAAGAGATTGAAAATGTAATAATACGAACCGGAAAGCTGGAGGGGGATACTGCTTTGGCGGAAAAAGAGACACAGGATATCATAGATTCCACTATAAAAAAACGTATGGCGGAAGTGTCTGCAAGTTTTGATAAGGAGATAAATGACGAAAAAGGAAAGCTGCGTGCTATCAGAAATAAAAGGGATAAAGCTAAGAATAAAGGAATGAAGCAGCGTATAGATGTAGAGACGGAAGAACTTAGAAAAAGTGTGAGGGATTTGAATACAGAGATTAAGACTGTATTTAAGACTAAAGGAGTTCCGGGATTTTGCAATACAGGGTATTACTATTCTATGTATTGTCCAAGAACGATACATGACTGGGTTGTATTAGTGTGTACATTTTTAGTGTGTATTATAGTAATTCCGACAGTTCTGTACTGCATACTTGACTGGTTCTGGCTGTGGAAGATTCTGCTTGCTGCAGGTGTTATAGCGGTATTTGCCGCCTTATATATAACCATATGGCTGTCAACAAAGGACAGGTTTAAGGCAACAATAGTTGAAATGCGTGGAAAACGTGATGCCATAAGTGTAAATAAAAAAGAAATACGAAAAATAAAAAAGGCAATCAAAAAAGATAAAGATGAGAGCCAGTATAATCTTGGAGGTTTTGATGAAGAGATAGGAGAGATTGAATCGAGGATAAAGGTGACTGCTGAAAAGAAAAGGCTGGCATTGGAAGAGTTTGATAAAAATACAAAACCTGCGATTATATCAGAGATAACAGGCAGGAACAAGGAAAGTATTGAGGCTATGAATAAGGAGATTGGAGAACTGACTGCGAAAAGAAGAAGCCTTGAGGCAGAGCAGAAAGATATAGTATATAATATCACTTCTTCTTATGAGGCATTTTTAGGTTCTGAATATATGAAACCTAATAAAATAGAAGAGTTAAAGGATGTTATACAGTCAGGCAGTGCAGCAACCATTATAGAGGCAATCAATTATATAAAGGCACATCAATAGTTTTGAAAGCTTTTATAATTGCTGATGATATACAGTCGGCAAGTTCCATGACAGTATCAAGCCTTGTTGTCTGAAGTATCATGTTATCAAGAATACTCTGGAAGTTTACGATACCGGTTATGCATATATCGCCTACAGACGGAAGCTCTTTGTTCACACCGAGCCCCGGTTTTAGAGGGCGGCAGCTTAAAGTTATATATCCTATATGGCTGCGGTTTCCTACAGAAGCATCTATTGCAATTATAAGGCTGTCAGGGTGGTCAGTATTGATTTCATCCATTACGGCTGACAGATTTACGGCATGTACCGGATTTTTCAGTGTACCATATATATTAAGTCCGGGATAATTTGTTTTGGATAGTTTGTAACCGATAAGAGGACCTAAGCTGTCTCCGGTGGAACGGTCACTGCCTATACAAAGTATAACTATTTGACTAAAAGGTGCTTTATGGTTATTTATAATGTCTGCCAGTTTGTGCCCTAAGAGCAGAGGGCAGTGCTTGTCATTTGAATCGAAATAATAAGTTTTAGAGTGCATATTGATTCTCCGTTCTGCTGATTTTAAAATAGTATTGACAAAAAAAAGCCAGTTAATCATAATGGCATAAATTGACGAAAGAAAATTGTGATTGTCCCCTTTGTTTTGACAAAATTTTTATTGCTTTCATGGTAATATGGATGAAAAATATATTTATTCAGGGAGGCAGCCATGATAGAGATAGTGTATAAAGAAGAAACAGAGGCAGAAGAAATTAATATTAAGCTTCCGCGAAATATAAAACAGGTTGGTACAGGCGGAGGTACACGAAAAGTTTATATAGAAGATTACGCAGCAGGTTATATTAAAATGCATCCCGAGGCAGAGAATGAATACAGGTATGGTGTACTTCTGGGAGAAATTAAGAGAAGCGGAAGATATACATATGTATTTGTAAAAGGAGCTGTTGAGGCAAGAGAGCATAAAAGCATAAGGTTTGATGATGAGATATGGACAGGTATATATGAAGATATAAAACAGTATTTTACGGAAGGTGATATAATAGGCTGGTATCTGAATGTACCAATGATGGAGCGTGACGGCAGGATGCGTCTGCAAAAAATCCATCTTGACAACTTTGCCGGAAATGATAAAATATGCTTTTTTTTTGACAGGTCAGAGAAACAGGAAGCAATATATTCCTATGATGCGGGAATGATGCAGAAAAGACATGGGTACTATGTGTTTTATGAAAAAAATCTTCAGATGCAGAATTATATGGTGTCGGAAAAAAAGGAAGAAACACAGGACATACCTTCTATAAAGATATCAGGAGGAAGTATAGGTGCACGCAGTGGCAGAAATGCAGATGACATTGATATAAAAAAGATGGGAAAGCTTCCGTCATTTTTATATTCGGCATCATCATTTCTGGTAATAGCAATATTGGTAGCAACTATAGCTCTTATGAATAATTATGGGCAGATGCGGAAACTGAAAGGTTCTATTGAACAGATTGCAGATAGAATGTATGCGATACAGCCAGGAGCAGAACAGGAAACACCCGAGGTGGTGAATGCAAATAACATACCGGAGACTGCAAAAATAGAAAATGTACCGGGAGAAGTGGATACTACCGTTATGCCACAGGATACGCAGGACAGTCAGGACCAGCAGGCAGCTGTACAGCCTGAGCCGGAACCCACAACTGCATCAAAAAGCACAGAATATAACTATTATACAGTGAAAAAGGGAGAGACTTTGTCTACAATATGTGAAAAGATATATGGAACTCAGGATAAAAAACATGAAGTAATGGAGGCTAACGGAATAAGTGATGAGAATAAGATATTTACGGGGCAGAAAATAATTCTACCATAAAATACCATTGTATTGTATAATGTTATAGTCGGTGTTAAAAAACGTTAAAGGAAGAATACGTTATGGATGAGAAAAAACAGAGAAATAAAATTATAATTTGTGTTGCGGCAGCATTAGTGGCAGGAGCAGTTATAATAATAATTCATAAACTGTATGACAGGAACAGAGTATATGATTCTTATAAAGTAGAGTATAACATAGATGTGGAAGATAATGCTGATAATGAATATTATGCATTTGGAACCGGAGTGCTTAAATTCAGCAGTGATGGAATATCTTATATTAGTGATGGGAAAGAAGTCTGGAATCATGGATTTGAAATAAAAAATCCGGTGATGGATATTTGCGGTAATTATATTGCTATTGCAGAAGAAGGTACTAATGATATCAGCATATATGGTATTAATGGTGAGCTGCTTCAGGTATCAGCATCATATCCGGTAAAAAGTGTGGAAGTGTCCAGACAAGGCGTGGTGGCAGCGGTGATGTTGGATGATAGTGCTCAATATATTGAACTTATTGCCAAAGATGGTACACAGATTGCAATAGGCAGAACAGTACTGCAGGGAGACGGATATCCAATAGCAATATCGTTATCGGGAGATGCCACAAAAGTCGCTGCCTCATATCTTGCCGTAACAAGTGGTGAAGCACAGACAAGGATAGTGTTTTATAATTATTCTGAAGTTGGTCAGAATGAAACTGACAGAATAGTTGGAGGATTTAATGATTTTAATAATTCCATTGTACCGGATATAGAATTTGTTAATGATAATACAGTGGCAGCTATAGGTGATAATGTATTTGCAGTATATAATATAAAAGAAACTCCGTCAGAAGCTGCAAAGGTTAAAGTAAAAGACGAGATAAAGAGTGTAGTATATAATGAGAATTATATTGCAATGATTATTAAAGAAGATGATAAGGATATTTTGAATGTGTACAATATGAAAGGTAAGAAAGTGTTGTCTAAGTCCATAGATTTTCATTATACCGGAATAAAAATTGCCAAAGAGAATATAATATTGTATAACGATACACAATGTAAGGTTATATCTGCCAAGGGAGTAGTGAAGTTTGACTATAATTTCGGTATGGGGATAACTTCGCTTGTACCTTTGGATGATACCACTTATATTATTGTAAGTGGTGGAAATGTCCAGAAGATAACGCTATATTAGGAAACAGAAGCTGAATGAAGTTCAGCCTGACAGAGAGGATGAATTATGTTAGAATACGGATTAGTAATAGGAAGTGCATTATTTTTGGCGGCAATGACATATATGGGCAGTAAAAAGGGTTTAATCAGACTTATATATTCGGCAGCATCATTGGTGATAGCGATGGTTCTTTCGCAGTGTCTTTCAGTTCCTGTTACGAATTTTGTGGAGAAAAACACGCAGATATATGATTTTGTAAAAGAACGGATGGATATCTATGTGGATGTAAGTGTGGGAGAAAATCTTGAAAGTTCCACAGAACAGGCTTGGGAAGATATTCAGAAGTCATTAAATCTTCCTAAATCGGTTACAAGCATGCTGTTTGATGATTATGTGCAGCCGGAATCGGGATTTAATACAGATGAATTTTGTAATTATGTGTCGGAGGGGCTGACATTGATATGTATGAGGTTAATTACAACTATAATATTGTTTTTGCTTATAACTATAATAATGAGGTCTGCACTGGCGTTTTTTGATGTGTTTGCCAAACTTCCTGTTATCAATGAGATCAACAGACTTGCAGGAGCAGCAGTGGGATTTGGGGAAGGAATTATAATACTATGGATATTATGTATTGTAATTATGGCAATGACAGGAACACCAGCCGGAAATAAAGTGATGGATGCGATTGATGGTAACGCTTTCCTGAGTTTTATATATAATACAAATGTATTTGCAGAATTTTTTAAAATTTACTTGACGTAGCGTAATCACCCTGTTATAATATAGAAGTTCTTAAGGCGAGTTAGCCAAGTGGTAAGGCATCGGTCTGCAACACCGCTATCACCAGTTCAAATCTGGTACTCGCCTTTTTTTTATTTTCACAAGCAGGACTTTTGGTACAGAGGTATTTGTGCTGAAAGTCTTTTTATATATAGATAATCATAAATTAATATATGGAGGGGAAATATGGGGATATTAATTCAATTTGCTTTTCTTATTGCAGGATTTGTACTGCTTATAAAGGGAGCAGATTGGTTCGTGGAAGGGGCAGCAGGTATGGCAGATAAGTTTGGCATTCCGCAGCTTATTATAGGACTTACAATAGTTGCAATGGGGACGAGTGCCCCAGAGGCTGCGGTCAGTATAACGTCTGCTGTTAAGGGAAATGCAGGGATTACTGTGGGTAATGTACTTGGAAGCAATATTATGAATGTACTGCTGATATTAGGAGTAATGGCTGTTATTATATCTGTTCCGGTACAAAAATCTACCTTTATGTATGAGATACCATATCTTATTATTGTAAGCAGCCTGTTTTTATTTCTTGGCATGGATGGAATTATAAACCGCATTGACGGAGTTATTCTTTGGGTTGCATTTATAATATATTTCATATATCTTGTGTTTATGGCAAAGAAAGGCAGGGCACAAGAAGGCTCGGAGAGTTCAGGGAAAGAAAAACCGTGGTGGCTGCTTATAGTTCTTACCATTATCGGAATGGGAATGGTTATGTTTGGAAGTGATGTAACCGTAAATAGTGCAAGTGCCATAGCTGATGAATTCGGAATGGATTCAAGACTTATAGGACTTACAATTGTTGCATTCGGAACTTCTCTTCCGGAACTGGTGACTTCCGTAATAGCGGCAAAAAAAGGCAGTACGGATATTGCTATTGGAAATATCATCGGAAGCAATCTTTTTAATATTTTATTTGTGGCAGGTACTACCGGATTAATAACTCCTGTTGAATTTAAAGCTGATTTTATAATAGATTCGGTGATATCCATAGGTGCGGTCATACTGCTTATGTTATGTATAATAAAGGGTAAAAAGCTTACAAGACCGGGAGGAGCTTTTATGCTTATGGCTTATATAGGATATTTTGTATATTTGTTATTGTAGATGGAGGATTAAATGGGCACATTATATAAAAGGCTTATGGAATATGGGAACAGTGATTATTATCCGTTTCATATGCCGGGACATAAGAGGAACTGCTTGTCGGAAACAAATCCGTATGCTTATGATATAACTGAAATAGATGGCTTTGATAACCTTCATGAGCCTGAAGGCATATTGAGAATAGCTATGGATGAGGCGGCAAATTTATATGGAACCCAAAAGACATATTTTATGGTTAATGGCAGCAGTGGAGGCATACTGGCTGCTGTCTGGTCGTGTGTAAACCGTAAAGGGAAAATACTTGTGGCAAGAAATTGTCACAAGTCTGTTTATAATGCTGTTTATCTTAAAGAATTAAATCCGATATATTTATGCCCTGAATATGTGGACGAATTTGGTATAAACGGAGGAATAAATCCACTGGATGTTGAGAGGGAATTAAATGAAAATAATGATGTACAGGCTGTTATTATCACTTCTCCGACATATGAAGGAATTGTATCTGATGTGAAAGCCATAGCCGACATTGTTCATAAAAGAGGGATTCCGCTTATAGTGGATGAGGCACATGGAGCACATTTCAGTATGCATGAGGAACTGCCGGAGTCAGCGGTGATACAAGGGGCAGATATTGTTATACAGAGTATGCATAAGACACTTCCGGCACTCACCCAGACAGCACTGCTTCATTTGAACGGAAAGATAGTAAGCAGTGATGCTGTAGAAAAGTGTCTTAGAATATTTCAGACCAGCAGCCCGTCATATGTGCTTATGGCAAGCATGGATGAATGTTTTAATAAATTACAGTCAGAAGGCGTGTCAATGTTTGATATATATATTAAGAGGATGAATGCTATATATAGCCATTGTGAGGGACTTACACATTTAAAAGTACTTAACCGAAAAGTGGTGGGAAGTCATGCGGTGTACGATTTTGATATATCGAAGCTTGTTATATCTGCTAAGGGAACAGGGTATTCCGGAAACACGCTATATAAAGAACTGACTGATAAATTTCATCTTCAGCCAGAGATGGCAGCCGGAGATTATGTTATAGCGATGACATCGATTATGGATTCACAGGAAGGTCTTTTAAGGCTTTTTAAGGCACTTGTGGAAATAGACAGGGATATAAGGGTATATGGTTTAAAGTCATTCTTCGTAAATCATAATGACTATCATATTGAAAAACCGGTAGTTATTAAGACTATATCGGAGGTTGACGGATGCAGTAAGGAGATTGTAAAGCTTGATAATTCAGCAGGAAAGATTTCGGCAGAGTATCTGTATCTTTATCCGCCGGGGATTCCGATACTTGCGCCGGGGGAGCTGATTACCGGTGAGATATTGGGTGTTATCAGGAAGTATAGGGAATCGGGATTAAATATCCATGGATTAGAAGACAGGACAGGCAATATGATAAATGTACTTAAAGAAGAATTCAAAGTCTGGAATTTTGGGAAAGGATGAAACTATGCTATACGTTATTATGGGGAAAAGTTCCACTGGAAAGGATACAATATACAGAAGACTGATAAGTGATGAGGAATTGAAATTTAAGACCATTACTACTTATACAACAAGACCTTTGAGAGAGGGAGAAACTGATGGAATTGAATATAATTTTGTGAGTAACGAAGAGATGGAAAAGCTTGAACGGGAAGGCAGGGTAATAGAGAGAAGGAGTTATAACACGGTATATGGAGAATGGAATTATTTTACGGCAGATGATGCAAATATTGATTTGCAGGAATCATATTATGTAATAATAGGGACACTTGAATCATTTGAAAAGATAAGGGATTATTATGGTGAAGATATGGTTGTTCCGCTATATATTGAGGTGGAAGACGGTGAAAGGCTTTCAAGGGCACTTAAAAGAGAGAAGGAGCAGACAAATCCCAAATTTGCCGAGATGTGCAGAAGGTATCTGGCTGATGAAGAGGATTTCAGTGTGGATAAATTAGTAAAATTGGGGATAAATAAGGTATTTAAGAATGATGATGTGGATAAATGCATAGCTGAACTGAAAAAAGAAATAATAAAAAGGCAGCATATTGTCAACAAAAAGTAAGGGCGGTATAGCATTAAATATATAACATAGGGAGATTTCAGTCTTTCTATGTTATTTTTATACAAATGATTCCTATAAGAAAATCGCTAGTTTAATTGAAACTAAACATCATATGTGGTATAATGGGATATATAAATTGTGCATATATTGATTTAGGTAATAACCGTAAAAGGAGGTGTGGGAAAATGGATATGCGTGTAAATGAAGCAGTGCAGGTGACACAATCGGAGACGCGAAAGCAGGTGGCACAGCAAAATGACAACTTTAAGTTTATGCTTGCAAGTAATATTGAAGAAAAAGATTTGCAGGCGAAGATAAGTGCGATGATTGGAGAAATCTCAGATTTTGGTAAGAGGATTTCTAAAAAAACTGATATTCGTGATATGAAATATTACAGGGGTCTTATCAAAGAATTTTTAAATGAAATAGTATATCGTTCCCACAGCTTTTCCAGAGAGAATTTTCTGGATAGAAAAGGGAGACACAGGGTATATGGTATTATACGACTTATAGATAAAAATCTTGATGAGTTGGCACAGGAACTTATAAAAGACGAGAAAGATAATATAAAAATATTAAATCTGGTAGGCGATATCGAAGGGATGCTGCTTGATATATTGACATGATTCGGAAAGGCAGGGATTAAGATGGCAGGATATAAAGATATTCTAGGTAATGAACAGATTAAGGAGCATTTTAAAAATGCCATTAAACTGCATAAGGTATCGCATGCGTATATATTGAATGGTGACAAAGGCATGGGAAAAAAGATGCTTTCGAATGTATTTGCCATGGCACTTCAGTGTGAAAGAGGAACGGAAGAACCATGTATGGAGTGTCGCTCGTGCAAGCAGGTTTTATCAGGAAATCATCCTGATATTAAATATATTACACATGAAAAGCCAAATGTTATAGCAGTTGATGAAGTAAGAGAACAGATAAATAATGATATTCAGATAAAACCATATAGCAGTCCGTATAAAATATATATAGTGGATGAGGCGGAAAAAATGAATTTGCAGGCACAGAATGCATTGCTGAAGACTATAGAAGAGCCGCCTGAATATGGTATAATAATTTTACTTACATCTAATAGTGAAATGTTTTTGCCCACAATATTATCAAGATGTGTAATGCTCAATATGAAGCTTATGGAAAAAGGGCAGATGAGAGATTATCTTATGAAAAAAATGGGACTTCCTGATTATCATGCAGATGTTATAACAGCATTTTCAGGAGGAAATCTTGGTAAAGCAATAAGGCTTGCATCTTCGGAAGATTTTAACGAACTTAAAAGTTCTGTAACACATCTGTTGGAATACATCGGGGACATGGAAACATATGAAGTTGTAATGGCAGTTAAACAGGTAGAAAAGTATAAAGTTGATATTGCTGATTATATAGACCTTATGATGGTATGGTATAGAGATGTTCTGATGTTCAAGGCATCAAGGGATATGAACGAACTTACATTTAAAGATGAGTATGGATATATAAAAGAACAGGCAGAAAAAATATCATTTAATGGAATAGAAGAGATACTAAAAGCAATGGAAAAGGCTAAGGTCAGAATACGTGCTAATGTTAACTTTGATTTGGCGATAGAGATGATGTATCTGACCATAAGGGATGGGCTGTATGGAAGATAATATTTAATTTGCAGAAAGGCAAGGAAAACAATGGTAGATGTAATCGGAGTAAGATTTAGAAAAGCCGGAAAAATTTATTTCTTTTCACCGGCAGGACTTAATATAGAAAAGGGGCAGCATGTTATAGTTGAAACTGCAAGAGGAGTGGAATATGGGACTGTTGTTCTGGGACAAAGGAAAGTTGATGAGAGCGAGGTAGTACAGCCATTAAAGGATGTCATAAGGATAGCAACGCCTGAGGATGATGAGACAGACCGTAAGAATAGGGAGAAGGAAAAGAGAGCTGCTGTAATATGTATTGAAAAAATACAAAAACACGGTCTTGATATGAAACTTATTGATACAGAATATACATTTGACAATAATAAAGTACTGTTTTATTTTACGGCAGACGGAAGAATAGATTTCAGAGAATTGGTAAAAGATTTGGCATCTGTTTTTAAGACAAGGATAGAGCTTAGACAGATTGGTGTCAGAGATGAGACAAAAGCACTTGGTGGGTACAGTGTATGTGGCAGACCGTTATGCTGCCATACGTATTTATCGGATTTTGTTCCGGTGTCAATTAAGATGGCAAAAGAACAGAACCTTTCACTCAATCCTGCAAAGATATCGGGAGTATGCGGAAGGCTGATGTGTTGTCTTAAAAATGAGGAAGAAACATATGAGGAATTAAACAACAGACTTCCGGGTATTGGAGATATAGTTACAACTGATGACGGTCTGAAGGGAGAAGTACAGAATGTAAGTGTACTTCGGCAGATAGTTAAAGTAATAGTCGAAGTAAATGATTCAAAAGAGATAAGAGAGTATAAGGTAGAACAGCTAAAATTTAAGCGAAAACGAAGACGTGATCAGGAAAGAGTCAGTGAAGAAGAATTTAAGGCTTTGAAAGCACTGGAGGAAAAGGGTGGAAAATCAAAGTTCGAGGACTAGTATGGAAAATGATACCATACTGAAAGAAGGAGAACGTCTGGATGATCTTAACAGAAACGGTTATATGATAATTCAGAATAAAGATAAATTTTGTTTTGGAATGGATGCAGTACTTCTTACAGGATTTGTAAATGTAAAGAGTGGGGAAAAGGTGCTTGATATGGGGACAGGGACAGGAATTATCCCTATACTTTTAGAGGCAAAGACAACCGGAGCACATTTTTCAGCACTTGAGATACAGGAAGAAAGTGCAGATATGGCAAGACGCAGTGTGTTATACAATAATCAGGATGATAAAATAAGTATAGTCACAGGGGATATAAAAGAAGCTTCATCCATATTTAACAAATCATCATTTGATGTAATAACATGCAATCCTCCGTATATGAATGATAATCACGGATTGAAAAATCCTAATCTTCCAAAAGCAATAGCAAGACATGAACTGTTGTGTACTCTTGAGGATGTGATACGGGAGACAACCCTTCTGCTTAAACCGGGAGGACGATTCTATATGGTTCACAGACCGCACAGGCTGGCGGAAATAATATATACATTAAAAGAATATAAGTTAGAGCCAAAGCGTATGAGATTTGTACATCCCTTTGCTGACAGAGAGGCAAATATGGTACTGATAGAGTCTGCAAGAGGAGGAAATCCCATGATTAAGATAGAAAAACCATTAATAGTATATGAAAAACAAGGAATATATACCACAGAAATATATGATATATATGGCTGATGTACTGCCTGACCTGCATTTTCCGGATTGCATAGAGTAAATAAGACAGTACACTGTTGTGATACAGAAAGGAAACAGAATGGAAGGCAGACTTTACCTATGTGCTACACCAATAGGGAATTTGGAAGATATTACATTAAGGGTATTAAGAACATTAAAAGAGGTAGACCTGATTGGAGCAGAAGATACAAGAAACAGTATAAAGTTATTGAATCATTTTGACATTAAGACACCAATGACCAGTTATCATGAGTATAATAAGATAGAAAAAGCTGTATATCTTGTAAAGGTTATAAAAGAAGGAAAGAATGTTGCACTTATAACAGATGCAGGGACCCCGGGAATATCTGACCCGGGAGAAGAACTTGTCAGGCAGTGTATTGAATCCGGTATAGAAGTTACTTCACTTCCGGGAGCAGCAGCTTGTGTTACGGCACTTACGATGTCAGGAATGCCCACAAGAAGATTTGCGTTTGAAGCTTTTCTTCCGGCAGATAAGAAAGAGAGACAGAAAGTCCTTGAAGAACTGAAAGAGGAGTCCAGAACAATTATAATATATGAAGCTCCGCATCATCTGATTGGTACATTAAATGAACTCATGGAAGTTCTTGGAGACCGAAATATATCGTTATGTAAAGAGCTTACTAAAAAGCACGAATCTGTAATACGGATGACTATAGGAGAACTTATTGAAAAGTTTGAAAATGAAAAACCCCGTGGAGAGTATGTGCTTGTAATAGATGGAAAAAGTATGGAACAAAAAGAACAGGAAAAAAGAGAAGAATGGCTTAAAGTACCTATAGAGGAACATTTGAGAAAATATATTTCCGAAGGTGAAAGTGAAAAGGAGGCAATGAAATTAGTAGCAAAAGATAGAGGCATATCTAAAAGAGATGTATACCAATACTGCATTAAAAGAAAAAATGAAAATTGCAGTAAATGAAAGGGGGAAGAATGTTGCCGGAAGATATAGTTAAAAGCAAAGAGGATATGATAAAGTATATGGCTGAAAAATTAGAAAATATTAGAACAAATGATGTATCATTTGAAACAATAGTCAAAGAATCCGAAGTTGAAAAGTTTGGTTCACTTGAAGAGTTTAAGAATGAGGTATTGGATTATTTTATGGAGAAATCCATTGATGAAATGTCAGCAGCCACCGAGACATCAGGGTATTGTGATTTGACGGGAATAAATCAATTGGAAGAATTGATAAAGCAGCAGTACTATTACATATTTGAACATTCGGGAAGATTTCATGCTGTAAAAGAATTAAATATTAATGCATCAAAAAACGGTGATGGCAAGATAAAGTATTTCGATTTTTTTGAGCAGTCTGTTCTAAATGCCATAAAGAAAGGTACATCTGACGGAAGCATACGCTCTAATATAGATATATCTAAGCTGGCACGTCTTATAACAGAAGAAACATGTATACGGCTTCAGGGAATGATGGATTTGTGTTTGCATGACAGGGAAAGTATGTATTTTCTTCCTGTAGAGCAGATGGAGTTTTTTATTAAACTGATTAAAAATGAAGTTAAGCCTGCGACTAAACGTCATAAAAAAACGAAGAAAGATGGTTCGGACCGTCCGTTTGATGAACTTACGGGACTACTTAGTAAAGATGCTTTTTATGGAAAAGTAGCTGATATACTTTCTGAAAATAAAGACAAAAATTATGAACTTATAGTAACCGATATTGAAAGATTTAAACTTATTAATGACAATTACGGAATACAGGAAGGTGACAAACTGTTAAAGTACATTGCAGATAGAATAAGTAGTCTTACAGACCCTGATAACCCTTTATCTGCAAGGATTGGTGCAGATAAGTTTTTTACGCTTGTTGAACATAAGGGTGGTGCTGTTAATAATATTGTAAGTGAGGCCGTTGAAGACATTAAGAAATATTCACCTAGTATGAATATATCCCTTAAATTCGGTATATACAAGATAACTGATAAGAGCCTTCCGCTTGCCTTTATGTGTGACAGGGCAATGCTGGCAGCTAATTCCATTAAAGGAAAGTATAATGTATCTTGTGCTTATTATGATGATTCAATAAGAAAGGATCTTATTCTGGAGCAGACTATTACAAATGAAATGGAAAAGGCATTGGCAGAGGAGCAGTTTAAAGTATTTTTCCAACCTAAATATGACCTGCTTACGGAATGCATAGCAGGTGCCGAGGCACTTGTAAGATGGAATCATCCTGATTTGGGATTTATTTCACCGGGAGTATTTGTTCCGATTTTTGAAAAAAACGGATTTATAACAAAGATGGATATATATGTATGGGAAAAAACATGTCAGTACATTTCAATTTGGAAAGAAAAGTTTGGTATGTGCATACCTATATCCGTTAATGTATCAAGAAGGGATATTTATAATGCTGATATTACGAAAACATTTCTGGAGCTGATTGATAAATATGGACTTCAGCCGGAAGAACTACATTTAGAGATTACAGAGTCTGCCTATACAGAGGATTCGGAACAGCTTATCGAAGTTATAGATGAACTTAAAAGAAACGGATTCACTATAGAGATGGATGACTTTGGAAGCGGATATTCATCACTTAACATGCTTTCGGAGATTCCTATAGATATACTTAAGCTTGATATGAAGTTTGTTCAGGGAAAAGATTTGGCTAATAACAGAAATATTATGAATTTTGTGATGGGGCTGGCTAAATGGATGAATCTGCTCGTAGTTGCCGAAGGCGTAGAGACGCAGGATCAGATTAATGTACTTAAAGCCTTAGAGTGTAATTATGTTCAGGGATACTTCTATTCAAAACCACTTCCGGCAGAGGATTTTTTCGTGCAGCTTGAAGTGTCGGATAAAGAGCAGACAGCACAGATTCTCAACTACGGTATGGAAAACGAAGAGGTATACATTCAAGAAGGCGGAAGTGACAGCGTTTTACTTGTTGTAGATGGTGTACTATGGAATTGCAATCTGATATATGAGTACTTTAAGGACAATTATACAGTAGCACATACGGGAAATGGTACTTCTGCATGGAATTATATATTAGACAATCATGAAAAGCTGGAAATGATAATAGTTGATTTGAATATTTCAGGTATGAATGGCATGGAACTTATAATGAAAGTAAGATCCGATAAGGAATTTGCCAATATACCTATAATAGCTACAGCACAGTTCGGTCAAGGCGGAGAAGAAATGGCACTTACACTTGGTGCAACTGATTTTGTTCAGAAACCATATGGTCGTGGTGTGATGATAAGACGTGTTCAGAATATTTTTATGCAGAATAACAGAATGAAAAACAGAAATGGTTATAGTATAGAAGATAATATAGATAAGTCAAAGCTTGATCCGGATACGGGGCTTTATAATCAGGAAAAAATGAAGTCACATATATTTGCATTTGTTAATAAGAAGTGTGACGGTAAGGCTATATTTATTGTAATAGATATAGATGATTTTAAAAATATTACTGATTCATTTGGATGGCCGGTTGGAAAACTTATTATTAAAAATGTGGTAAGTGTATTGAGAAGCTCATTTAGAAAGGATGAAATAATCTCACATTCAGGCGGAGACGAGTTTTGTGTATTTCTTCCGGAAGGTTTTGAAGATGACAGCTTGAAAAAACGAATGGAAAGACTTGTTAAAGATTTTAAGCTTGAAGTAGAGGAGATGAAAGTTACATGTTCGGTCGGAGTGTGTAAATATCCTGACGGAGCAGGAAATTATGAGGAATTATATGAACATGCTAAATACGCATTGTCAATGGCGAAGCAGTCAGGCAAAAATCAATACAGAATATATGGTGAAGAGTAAAGTTAATGTGTGGGAAATTTAATGTTTCCCACACATTATTTTGCAAAAAAATATGGCAGCAATGGTGCTGACTCCGGTTGCAATCATTGCCGGCAGTACTATTGCAGTTGGATTGACTGAACCATATTGGGCACGGTAAGCAATTATATTTACAGGTATTAATTGCAGAGAGGATATATTAATAATAAGAAAAGTACACATTTCACTGCTTGCCTTTTGTGCGTTGTCTATACCGTTTTGGGATATATTCAGTTCTGAAAGTGATTCCATTGCCTTTAGTCCTGCCGGTGTGGCTGCCCATCCCAGACCAAGAATATTAGCTATAATATTTGTAGTTATATGCTCACGGCTTTTATGATTCTTCGGTATTCCGGGAAAGAGGAAATTTACCAGAGGTGATATAAGTTTTGTCATCTGGTCAATTATACCGGATTTTGTTCCAACTTCCATGATGCCGTTCCAGAAACTTACAATGCCCAGCATGGTAAGACAAAGCGTAACAGCTTCTTTTGAAGAATCAATGAATCCATTGGATACTTCAGATATGTTTCCCGTTATGGCTCCATATACTACTCCGATAATTATCATAAATGCCCATATATAGTTAAGCATAAATGCTCCATTAAATAAATTTGTATATTATATTCGACATAAATGCCGGTTATGCATGCAAAGTACGTTTTGGTCTGCATGAACAGGCAATGCCAAGACCATCATATCCTATATGGCATGATACACTAAGGGAAAGGTTATCGCACATAACAGGCATACCCGGAAATGATGCTTTTATATCCTGTACCCATTTTTCCGTAACATCATCAGATGCACTGGATGCAGCCAGAAGATATATTTCGTTATTATCATATGCATTTTTAAATGTGGTTTCAAATTCGTGGTGCATTGCATCTAACATGGTTTTTTTAGAATTATTGAATCCACGGCATTTTGCATATGTGTCAAGAGTTCCTACATCAAATTTTAATACGGGTTTTATATTTAGTATAGTACCGATTGCAGCGGTGGCAGGTGTAATCCTTCCACCTTTTTTTAAAAACTTTAATGTATCCACACCGACAAATATGGTCATATCTGCCCTTGAAGCTTCAAGAATATCTTTGATTTCAGATGCAGAATATCCTTCCTCAATAAGTTCAAGAGCATCAAGTACCGAGCGGTGCATAGGTGTAGATACCCTTCCATTATCCACAACAAATACTTTACCATTATAATCTTCTTCTGCCATAGCAAGAGCCGTACTGCATGAACCACTCAAACCACTGCTCATTGGAATATATATAATCTGTTCGTATTCTTTAAGTGCCTTATCCCATAATTTCATTACATCAGCAGGGGAAGGCTGTGAAGAAGAAATATCAGCACCTTTCCGCATCTTGTCAAAAAATTCTTCTCTGGAAACAGTCACATTTTCATAAAAACATTCCCCATCTATAAAAAAAGGCATAGGCAGAACCATAACACCAATATTTTCCCCCATCTCAGGCGTAATCCCACTATTACTATCCGTAACAACACCAACACTCTTCATAACAAAACTCCTTCCTTTTTCAAGTAAACACATTTAAACCCAATATCCCTAAATACCACTAAATCCTAAAGGCACCCCACAACATATATCCCATCCTCAATCCCGCAGACGGCCTTTGCAGCGTAGCGAAACCAGCCGTCGGAGGGATTGAGGATGGGTTTTATTTCATTACAATATTTACAATCCTTCCCGGTACGTATATTTCTTTTATCACATTTCCAGTAAGTTTATCGGCAATAGCTTCCTTTGCAAGAGGAATTACAACATCCTTTGAATCGTCTTTATTAATTGAAATGGTTGCTTTTGTTTTACCATTTATCTGGACTGCTATTTCAACAGTAGATTCAACAGTCTTGGCTTCATCATATTCAGGCCATGATGCCTGGTAAAGTCTTCCGCCAAAGTTCATGATTTCCCATAATTCTTCAGTCATATGAGGTGCTACAGGGTTAAGCAGGGTTATAAGGGTCTTAAACTCACCCTTTGTTACCTTTCCGGCTTTGTAAAAATCATTTATAAGGCTCATCATTGCTGCAATAGCAGTATTATACTTAAGGTTTTCAAAGTCACTGGTTACCTTCTTAATAGTCTGGTGCATCTTGGTTTCCATTTCCTTTGAATATCCGGCTTCTTCTGTAAGGATATCCTGAAGTTTCCATACACGGTCTAAGAAACGGCGGCATCCTTTTACACCGTCATTTGACCATGATGCACTTAAGTCGAATGCACCAATGAACATTTCGTAAGTACGCAGTGTATCGGCACCAAATTCATTTACAATGTCATCAGGATTTACTACATTGCCACGGGATTTTGACATTTTTTCGTTATTTTCGCCCAGAATCATACCATGTGAGGTTCTCTTTTGATATGGTTCAGGAGTAGGCACTACATTATTATCATATAAGAACTTATGCCAGAAACGAGAGTAAAGGAGGTGAAGGGTGGTGTGCTCCATTCCACCATTGTACCAGTCTACAGGCATCCAGTATTTTAATGCTTCAGGACTTGCAAGTGCTTCTGAATTGTGCGGGTCTGTATATCTTAAGAAGTACCATGAAGAACCTGCCCACTGAGGCATAGTGTCAGTCTCACGTTTTGCAGGGCCTTTACAACAAGGGCATGTAGTATTTACCCAGTCAGTCATTGCTGCAAGAGGTGATTCTCCGTTATCTGTAGGCATGTAACTGTCTACATCAGGAAGCATCAGCGGAAGCTCGCTTTCATCAATAGGAACATATCCACATTTTTCACAGTTTACGATAGGGATAGGCTCACCCCAGTAACGTTGTCTTGAGAATACCCAGTCTCTTAACTTGTAGTTGACTTTTCTGTTTCCGATGCCTTTTTCTTCAAGGAAATCTTTCATCTTTTCTTTGGCATCTTTTACTTCGAGACCGTTTAAAAAGTCAGAGTTAATGAGTTTTCCGGTGGCAACATCTGTAAATGCAGCCTCATTTATATCTGTATTACCATCTTTTCCTTCTACAACCTGAATCATTGGAAGGTTGAATTTCTTTGCGAATTCCCAGTCACGGTCATCATGTGCCGGAACTGCCATAATAGCACCTGTTCCATATGTCATAAGAACATAATCTGATATCCAGATAGGGATTTCTTTGCCATTTACCGGATTAATGGCTGTAATGCCGTCAAGAACAACACCTGTCTTATCTTTGGCAAGCTCGGTACGTTCAAAATCAGACTTTTTAGCAGCGGCTTCACGATATGATATAATATCATCCCAGTTTGCAATATCATCTTTGTATTTATCAATATAAGGATGTTCAGGGGATACTACCATATAAGTAGCACCGAATAATGTGTCAGGTCTGGTTGTATATACTCTTAACTTATCTTCCTTATCTTTAAGGCAGAAGTCCACTTCGGCACCTTCAGAACGCCCAATCCAGTTCTGCTGTGATACTTTAACCTTTTCAATATAATCAACATCTTTAAGTCCTTCAATAAGTTTGTCAGCATATTCGGTAATCTTAAGCATCCATTCGCTCTTTACTTTACGGACAACTTCGCTGCCGCATCGTTCACATACGCCGTTTACCACCTCTTCATTTGCAAGACCTACTTTACATGAGGTACACCAGTTGATAGGCATTTCCTTTTTATAGGCAAGACCTGCTTTGAATAATTTTAAGAAAATCCACTGTGTCCATTTGTAATATTCAGGGTCAGTGGTATTAATTTCTCTGTCCCAGTCAAATGAATAGCCGAGAGATTTAAGCTGTTCTTTGAATCGCTGGACATTGTTTTTGGTAACGATTTTAGGGTGGATTTTATTCTGGATAGCATAATTTTCCGTAGGAAGTCCGAAAGCATCCCAACCCATAGGATAGAGTACGTTATATCCCTGCATTCTTTTTTTACGAGCTACTATATCAAGTGCCGTATAAGGTCGGGGATGTCCTACATGAAGTCCCTGTCCTGAAGGATATGGGAATTCTACAAGTGCATAGAATTTTGGTTTGCTGTAATCGTCAGTAGCAGCAAAGGCTTTTTCATCTTCCCATATAGTCTGCCATTTTCTTTCGATTTTCTTTGGAATGTACTGTGTTTTCATCTTAAAACCTCATTTCTTGAAATATTTTTCAAAAGTCAAATATCCCGAATAAATAAAAAAATCCGTCTCATTTAACAGAGACGGATGTATTCATTCGCGGTACCACTCTTATTCACCAGATTATCGGTGCACTTAAGTGTTCTGTAACGGGAACTGCCGGCTTTGCTTACTTTACTTTCGGTAGTGTTGGGCAAAGCTGCTCCAAGGCGAGTTGGGATATATTCATTGCTGCCTTGCACCTGCCGACAGCTCTCTGAAAATGAAGTGATATCTTAATACTCCTCTTCAATGCATATGTTTTATATAACTTTCACTAATTGTATATCAATGAAGGAGATTCGTCAAGGAGTGAAATTTATGTTTTATTCCCGCCCTAATCTTAAAAATCTGCATTATTGTAAAACAACATTAATCCTTTTTCATATTCTCTTGTTGTATCAGATGGGATATTTCACCATAATCAGGTGGATTTTCAACTATATATAAATCATCATTTATGTATATATACTGTTCTTCAAGTTCATCTCCAAGTGGATTGATTTCATATAAAAGCTTTTTACCATCATACACATTAAAATACATTATACCTGCAAAATCCGGTACATCATCATTTGTTTTAGTATATACAGAGTCTTTTGGAAATAATTTTTTAATTATCTTTTTATTCTCTGTAAATAATTCATCATCAGCAAAACACAATGATAGTCTGTCTATTTTAGTAAAATCCAACTCTTTATTGCCTTTTGGATTAGCCTGCCATTCTTTCCAGACATAGTAACACATTAACATAAATATAATGCAGATAACTATTGATACAGCTATTATTTTCTTCTTCATAATAACAACCCCCTACTTATAATAAAACCAACATTAATTTTTTTTCATATTCGCTTGTTGTATCAGATGGGATATTTCATCATAGTCAGGTGGATTTTCAACGGTATACCACACATTATTTATACATATATGTTCATCTACAGACATAAAAATTTCATATAAAAGCTTTTTGCCATCATATGCATTAAATTCATATGCACCTGCATACTCATTATCAAAATATTCTTCTGTATATGTACAATCCTTTGGAAACATTTTTTTAATTATATCTTTGTCCTCTGTGAATAATTCATCATTTCCTACCCACAATGAAAGTCTGTCTATTTTTGTAAAATCCAACTCTTTATTGCCTTTTGGATTAGCTTTCTCCTCTTTCCAGACACAATAACACACTATGATAAGTATAATGCAGGCAGTTATTAAAATAACCGGTATTTTTTTCATATTATCAATCCCCTTACTTATAATAAAAACAATATGAATGTGTCCAATAATATGTACTTGAACCCATTCCATAAGCAGTATCGTCTCCCAGATATGCCATACACTCATATTTTTCTGTTGCTGAATTCCAAATTGTTATACGTGGTTGGTTTCTCTCTCCAAGATCTATTCCCACTAAAGTAACCATATGACTTTTATTGTTAGATGATTTTGTCCACATACTGATAGGTTTTCTACCTTTTAAATTGTTCCTTATTCGGTCATAGTCTAGTGTAGAATCAACCTTTGCATAATTCAATTTATGTTCATCAAATGCTCTTAAAACAGTTCTATTTGATCCGGCTCTATAAAGATGCCCTATATTGTCACATACATCTTTAGCAGTGATATGCTTATCCTTTACATAGTTATATATGGTTGCTACAGATGCTGCCCAGCAAATATCTGCATTTTCTCCTTTTATCTTCTGGTTTACGGTATAATCCTTTAAATCTAGCAATATATTTGTTCCTGTAGAAATTGTAAAACCGGACTGTACCATACATCCATCATCATTACTTTCTGGTGATTTAACATTAAAATCCACCTTATACTTCTTCTTAAATTCTTTCTTTTTATTACTGAAATCTTTTTTGGCAAATTTTTCTATATCTGCCCCATCTACTATTTCAGCATCTGCCTGATTATCTTCATTTTCAACACAGATTTCATCTGTATCCCCATAAATCAGACATTCCTCTTCCAAATAATTCTTATCATTCAGTTCATCTGCCATACATCCACTTATAGAATCCGACCAGCCATTTTCCGTTAAGAATACTGCCATAACTAAAACAATCTTTTCTTGATTGTTCTTTATTGGAAAGTAATATAATGGCTCCTGAACTTCCTTTTCTACATCATATACTATATAAGGGTCACATAATTGAAAATCCTCAATTTTGCCTCTTATGCCATATAACTTCACATTATCTAATATTACACCTAATCCATCTCTATAATTTTCCTCAGCATAACTATATGCCTCTTCCGGTATATAATCCTTATAAAGACTATTTTCCGTATTAGCATATATATTGGTATAGTTTAACAGAAATGCTGCTGTTAATAATAGTACAAAAACCCTTTTTAAATTTTTGATTTTACTTCATCCTCTCTTTAATTTGGGTGATAAACTTTATCACTGTTTACTGTTCATTTTAAATGCATCATTCTAAAACTCTTCAGTAATACCTCCCCCCTTAATACAATAAATTTTTTCGGTAAAACCCATTATACATTCTTACCAAGTACTAATAAAAACAGTATACTACATAAAAGATACTGATTCAAACGTTTTCCATATCTTTTGAAAGCTTGAATAAACCTCATAAGAATGATACAATTACAGTCATGATTATGTAAGAAGAATATTGATAATGGAGAGACACAAATGTATACAGAAAAAGATTTGGTTCGTATTGCCAAAAGAGAAAATAACATGAAGAGACAATATCTTGTAGTCAACAGGCTGCAGGGAAAACATATACCTGTAAGCCCTAAAGAAGCATTTTCTATGTTTTCGGAACTGGCAGATATGGTAAAAGCCAGATATGAGGGAGAAACTCTGCTTCTTATCGGATTTGCAGAAACGGCAACTGCAATAGGTGCAGCATTAGCGAAAGAATTGAATACATATTATATGCAGACAACAAGAGAAAATATAAGGGATGTGGAGTATTTATTTTTTTCGGAGTCACACAGCCATGCTACAGAGCAGAAGTTGGTAAAAACTGATTTGGATACAGTTATCAATAAGATAGACCGGATTATTTTTGTAGAAGATGAGGTAACTACAGGTAATACCATTCTAAATATAATAAATATTATTGAAAAAGAATATTCCAGAAAGATAAAATTTTCAGTAGCCTCTTTACTGAATGGTATGGATGAGAAGTCAGAAAAAGTATATGATGAGAGAAATATTGATACACTTTATCTGGTAAAGACTAATCATGGAAAGTATACAGAAATTGCCCAAAGATTTAAGGGAGATGGTGTATATCATACATGCAATATAAAAAATGAAAATATACCTTTTCAGGAAGAGACAGTTTCGAACTATGTAAATGCGAGAAGGCTGAATCTCGGTGGAGATTACAATAAATGCTGTGAAAAAATGTGGGAAGAAATAAGTGGTAAGACAGACATTGGAGAAAATAAAAATGTACTGGTAATCGGAACGGAAGAGTTCATGTATCCAGCACTTTTTGCGGCAAAGAAGATAGAAGAAAATAATAATATTGTAAGATGTCATTCTACAACCAGAAGTCCTATCGAGGTAAGCAGTGAAGAGGAATATCCTTTGCATCAAAGGTATGAATTGAAAAGTTTATATGATAATGACAGAAAAACATTTATATATGATATTGGCAGATATGATATGGTTATTATTATTACAGATTCTTATAGTGATGCAGAAGATGGGGTTAATTCTCTGATAAATGCAGTTTATGGATGTGGTAATGAAAAAATCTGTTTGATTAAATGTAAAGCCTGAAAGGAAGATTATTGATATGAGAAGTTCTTATAAAGAGAGTGATGTTGTTCTGCTGCTTAAGGATATTACAGGGCTTGTGGAACCACAGCCTACAGAGGTACGGGAAAGATTAATACAGTCGGGCAGGCATTATTGTGAAATGCTTCCGATTGAGTATGTACCTACTGAAAAATATATGGAAGCTTACAAGGAGGCTTTGAGGGCATACTCAAAACCTACAGCTTTGGCGATAGGGAAACTGGCGGATAAGGTGATTTCAAAGAAGGGAGAAAATGTGGTTCTGGTATCACTTGCCAGAGCAGGTATACCTATAGGGATATTGTTAAAACGTTATATTAAGAAAAAATATAATCTGGAGGTAATGCATTATTCAATTTCAATTATCCGTGGGAAAGGAATTGATGAAAATGCAATGAAGTATCTGCTTAGCCGTCATAAGGCAGAAGAACTGCAGTTTGTAGACGGATGGATAGGCAAGGGAGCAATATTAAATGAGCTGAAAAAAGATATAGCACAATATGAAAATGTTTCATCTGATATAGCAGTAGTTGCCGACCCTGCAAATGTTACTGAGTTGTGTGGTACACATAATGATATTCTGATTCCAAGTGCCTGTCTTAACTGTACGGTGTCAGGACTGATAAGCAGGACATTTTTAAGAGATGATATTATCGGACCGGATGATTTTCATGGGGCAGTATATTATGGTGAATTGGAAGACTCGGATTTATCATATGATTTTATTGATTCCATTGAATCTCAATTTGAGATTAATTCTGAAACAGATGAAAAAATAATCAGTGGTTCCGGTATAGAGGAAGTAAGAAAAATTGCTGAAGAGTTCCATATACAGGACATTAATCTTATTAAACCGGGAATTGGAGAGACAACCAGAGTACTGTTAAGAAGAGTGCCTTGGAAGGTTTTGGTAAATACAGATTATAAAGGAGACGATTCGTTAAAGCATATTATAAGGCTGGCAGAAGAAAAAGGTGTGCCTGTGGAATATTATCCGCTGGTACATTACAGAGTATGCGGCATAATAAAGAAAATGGCAGATACATAAATAATGTGATGTTGATACCCCGTAAAAAACTACGGGGTATCTGTATTAATGCCAAAAGCTTCGGCAAGCAGAATGGTTTTTAATGCCCAGTTGGAATGGGTTTTATATTCGTTCATGCGTTCCCTGCTTACACTTCCCGAAACCAGAGAATGAGAATAAGAGTCCCAGTTAAGTATGGATTTTGCATCATCCAAATCTTTCTGCGAGACTTTGTACGCATTATTTACCAGTTCAATCTGTTTGGGATGGATTACAGTTTTTCCGACAAAACCTGATAACCTGTCATCCTTTAATTCTTTAATCAGTCCGGTATCCCAATTGTCTCCGTTGTAATATTCCCATACAGGACCGGATATTACATAGTCTGCCCCAAATACGGTAATTATATCTGAAAAAATACCGGAAATAGCTTTTAGGCTGTGGATAGATTCATCAGAATGTCTGCGGAATCCGAAAATGTGGCATAAATCATTTCCGCCGATGCGGATATTCAACACAATGTCTTCAATATTATCAAGTTTTTGCTTTAATTTGTATAATATATCGTATCTGTTCCTGAGATTTATAATATCAGGACTTTCAAAAATAGGCATCATGTAGACTATATTTTTTGAGCTATTATTTACTTTGCGAACCATATCTATATATTTGTCTGCGTTTTCAAGAGAAAATTTTGGTATGATAAATCCGGTAATTAAATCCCTCGAATCCTGAAAACGTTCATACAGGTCAGTAATCTGCTGTGGATTTCTGACTCTGATAAATATTTTTGGAAGGAAAAATTCCCTGATTGCTTTTGCATTATAAAGTTTCTGAATCGTATTTATAAGTTTATTTTCGGCTTCTTTTACATATTCATCTTTAATTGTATCTTCAAGGCACATGGCAAGAGAAAAATGGCTGCCAAATTTTCCATTAATTATCGAATTGACAATGCTTTCATTGTTAGCGGGACAATATAATAGGGCACCCACGCTATAATGAATTATAGAATTTTTCATAAGTTACTCCTTGTATAATAAATATAAAGCTTATTATAACATTTTAAAACATGAATGAATAGCTAATTTTTATAATATGTGTTAAAATTATAATTAAAGTAAATTTGTAAATGCAGGTGAATTACATGAGTGATGAAATTTTTAAAACAAGACATAATATAATGAATATTTCTTCAATGGATATGTTTACGAATATTAAAGGAGGAATGAACAGTAATTGTAAAGATGTGTATTTTGTCAGAGTAACCGGTACAAATCCAAGGATGTCCGGTGATATAGAGAAAATGGATAAAGTGCTGACTGAAAGGATGTGTGAAGGAAAGGGGTATTATAACAGGGCAGATGTGCTGCCGAGACTTTCTTCACCGGAAGATATAGATTATTATACCCGCAGTTATTTAAAGTGGGTTGAAGGTGGAAAAGCGTCTGTATTAATAAAGTCTTCTGAAAACAGCAGGATGCTGCAAAATGTGCTGGGGAAAGCCTGCAGTGAAGCAGTTAATTTATTTAAGAAAGTAACAGCTAATGTGACGGAATCCATAGAGAAAAATTTTATTATAAAGATGCTGTACTGGTTTGATAAAGTGGGTATGAGTGGATTGCAGATGTGGGAGCCTGCGAAATCAATGAAATTTGTAACCGGCAATATATGCAAAAAGCAGGAATATTTGTTTTGCTATTTACTTACACTAACAGGGTTTGATGTACTTCTTCTGCAGTGTGAGTCGGATATAGATAATGAACTTGGAAATATGGGATTGTCATTAAAGATACAGGCGGGAAGTATGGGAAACTTCAGGATTCCTGCATATGAACCTTTAAAGTATAGTAAGGATAAAGAAAAAAACGTTATTAATGGAAAACCAGATACAGATATAAAAGCAGATGCCCGCCGTAATGTGGTAAATATTAAAAGGGCTGACAGAGAACGCCGGAAAAGAGAAACGGTGCAGCCACATAATAATGTTAATACCAAAGGAGAATTAAGCTTCGAAGAATTGGCACAGCTTGCATCATCAGTTGTAATGATAGCCATAATGGACAAAGATGAAAAAGTTATTGGAACCGGTTCGGGAATTATGATAGGAAGAGACGGATATATTCTGACTAATCATCATGTGGCAAGCGGAGGAGCATTTTATTCTGTAAAGATAGAGAATGATGATGAGATTTATACTACTGATGAATTTATAAAATATAATTATGAGCTGGATCTTGCCATTATACGAATAGAAAGGAAATTGCAGCCGCTTCCTATATATAAAGGTGGTAAAGAACTTGTGAGAGGTCAGAAAGTAGTGGCTATCGGAAGTCCGTTAGGGTTATTCAATTCAGTATCAGACGGGATTATATCAGGATTTAGAAAGATTGATGGTGTAGATATGATTCAGTTTACGGCACCTATATCACATGGAAGTTCGGGAGGAGCAGTACTTAACATGTGTGGCGAAGTTATTGGTATAAGTACGGCGGGATTTGATGATGGGCAGAATATAAATCTGGCTATGGGATATGAATGTATAAATTCTTTTATACGAGGATTTACATAGGGGAAATTACTTGAAAAAATAGTGAAAAAAGCATATAATTGGTTTAATATAAAAAATGGAGAGAATTCTTATGAAAAATGGCAGCAGAAAAATGAAAATATCTTTTAATTCACCTGTAATATTAGGATTTGTTGTAATTTGTTTTGCAGCACTTATTTTGGGTACAATTACAGGCGGGATAACAAATAATCTGTTTTTCAGTGTATACCGTTCATCTCTTATAAATCCGCTGACATATATAAGATTTATAGGACATATATTTGGACATGCAAACTGGAACCATTTTATCGGAAATATTATGCTGATTCTGTTGGTCGGACCTTTGCTTGAAGAAAAATATGGTTCTTTTAATATGGTTGTGATTATAATTACAACTGCATTAGTAACAGGATTGGTCAATTTTATATTTTTTCCGCATATACAGCTTCTTGGTGCAAGTGGTGTGGTGTTTGCATTGATATTGCTGTCATCATTTACAAGTTTTAAGGAAGGAACAATTCCGTTAACATTTATATTGGTGGCATTAGTTTATATTGGGCAGCAGGTATATGAAGGAATATTTATTAATGACAATGTTGCCAATCTTACACATATTATTGGCGGAGTAGTAGGGGCAGGACTTGGTTATATGATGAATAAAGGTAAAATGAATAAGTATTAAAAGGTGATATGATAACTTATGTTTGAGCACAAGAAACTTACAGATTTAAATGACTATTTTACAGAATTAAATTCCCGAAAGGAGAAGGGAGTTTATTTTTACCGCATTAATGGATATAACGAAACAATAAAAGAATTTTTACAGCGGTATTACGAAGAGGCAAGAGTATCCGGTGTAGTAATTGAAGGAAGAATTCCTAATCCGGACGAAAAAAATCTCTCCTACTATGAAGAGATTATGGGTACAAATTTTCAAATTAATATTGAGTTTATTACCATGAGCCTTAAAAAGTGGCTTCCCAGAATGAACGATTATCAGAGAAAGAATGTAGCGATGTCTATATATGGTACTCTTGATAATATGCGTAAAGAGGGAAAAAATGAGAATATGCTAAAGAATGCATATATTAAATTTATGTGCTGGCTGTATTACAGGTTTGAACGCATAGTAAACAAGTTGGGAGAGAATAATATTCCTAAAATTTTATATGAGGGAGAAATAAGTAATTATGAATTGAAACTTATTTCAATATTGTCAAATGCGGGATGCGATATTATTCTTCTGCAGTATAATGGCGATGCAAATTATCTTAAGCTGGATAAAGATTCAAAACTGTCAGAAAATGTAAATATAAATGGCATGACAAAATTTCCGGATACATTTAGTGTAAAATGGATGCGTAAGGAAATTGAAGACAGGATGAATGTCAGGAGATTATATGGAACGGAGCCACAGGTCAGAAATTGTACTAATGCATGGACAGAGGGCAGGGGCTTAGATGATATAAGAGAATGTCTTCAGGGAAGAGGAACGGATTCGGCATTGTTCTATAATTGTTTTTACAGAATTAACGGAGTAGAGGATAAGCTGATTTATATGAATCAGTTATATCAGCTTTATCTGGAGATAAAAAACAGCAAAAGAAAATTATTAATATTGGAAGAAACTGTTCCGGCACCGACTATGGAAGAAATTAATTCCATAAAAAGAAAAAATTATTCAACTAAGGAACAAATGTTGATGGATTTGTCGAATAATATAAAATATACGGCAAATATTGAATTACAAAGATTGATAAATAAGGCATTTATTGATATAATTTTAGAGGAATCAAATATACAGGGAATGAACTTAAATAAGCTGACTAATAAAGCAGTATATTTGTTGTGCTGGCTGCACAGATACCAGAAAGAACTGTTTGTAAACTGGAAAATGCCGGAAGTAAGCTGCCTGATATATCTGGGTGGCTGTAAAAATGAAAATGAATCAATGTTTATGCGTTTTATGGCAAAACTTCCGGTAGATGTTTTGATTTTAAATCCGAATCTGAATACAAAGTGCTGTCTGGAAGCTCCGAATCTTTTGGAAGTAAGTTATACTGAGTCTATGTCAGTAAATAAATTTCCAAGAGAAAGTTCTGAGATACATATGGGAACGGCTGCATATCATGCAGAAAGGGAATTGGATTCCATTATGTATCAGGATTCAGGATTATATCGCAATCAACAGTATGGAAAGGCAGTGTCTGTTACTTTGCAGACTATGTATGAGGAAATTGCGATTTTATGGGATCAGGAATTGAAGTACAGACCTAATTTTAGTACAACAGACTCAGTGGTAAATGTACCGGTTATATTTGCAAAGGTATCAGGAGTAAAGGATGGACTGGTGCCGCAGTATTGGTCAGGAATAAAATCATTGATTACCAAAGATACCTTCGTGGTTAAAAATGTACCTTTTATAGAGCCTGCGGGTTCAAATCCGATTAAGCCTTATGTAACAGAATTTTATAAAAATGGAAGATTGCAGAAGGACAGGATAAAATCACATCAGAATTATCCGTATGGGTTTTTGAGGGAAGAAATCCAGAACCATATATTAGAAAAGCTGCAGATATTAATTGAGCAAAAGAGTATTAAGGGGACATTTGAAAATGGGACAGAGTATACCATTATTGCAACAGTTCTTAATATGGACAAGGATATCGTAAGAATGATTCAGAAGTTTGATTTTACAAAGAAGAATCCAAAGCTTATTTATATAAATACCACAGAGAAAATGATTTCTCTGGAAGATACTATTTTAATTGCATTTTTGAATCTACTTGGTTTTGATATTGTATTTTTTGTTCCGACGGGATACCAGAGTATTGAAAAGTATTTTAACAAGAGAGTTATGGAAGAACATCAGATTGGTGAATATGTATACGATTTAAATGTTCCTGATTTTGGTAAGATTCCATCAAATACACGTCGTTCATGGCGTGAAAAAATATTTAAGAGAGGAAGTTGAATATGGGATTAGATTTTAGTAAATCGGCAGAACAACAGATGCCGGTAGTGGCAGACTCAGAGAATGAGACACAGGTTGAGCAGTATGATATTGTTGCCGACAGGGAACGGATGAATGCTGAACTGGTTAATTCGGCAGAGGTGGATGCATTAGTAAGTACCATAGAAGTAAATAATATGGAAACAATAGTTTCTTTTGGTGGTGAAGTGGCAGAAGAAATCTCCAGAGCATCTGATGTGGTACTAAATAACATGAGCATGGCAAAGATTGATGAATCCAGCCAGATGCTTAGTGTACTGGCAAAAATAATGTCAAAATTTGACATTGAGGAAATTAAGGACAATCCAAGCTTATTTGGAAAGCTGTTTGGCAATCTGAGAAAGCAGCTTGACAAGATTCTGGCAAAGTACCATACCATGGGTGAAGAGGTTGATAAGGTTTATGTTGAATTAAAGAAGTATGAAGGAGAAATCAAAGAATCAAACAGGGAACTGGAGAGAATGTTTGATGCAAATGTTAATTATTACCATGAGCTTGTAAAGTATATTTTAGCAGGTGAACAGGGATGTAAAGAGATAGAAGAATATATAGCAAAGAGACGGGCTGATATGGAGGCTACAGGTGATAATTCCATACAGTTCGAAATTCAGAGTCTGGAGCAGTCGCTGACGATGCTTGAGCAGAGGACACAGGATTTGAGGACAGCGGAAAATGTGGCAATGCAGTCAATTCCTATGATTAAGACCATGGCATTCAGTAATATGAATCTGGTAAGAAAAATTAATTCTGCATTTATAGTTACGCTTCCGGTGTTTAAGCAGGCACTTGCACAGGCTATTATGCTTAAAAGACAGAGAATACAGGCAGAGGCAATGTCTGCACTGGATGAAAAGACAAATGAAATGCTTATAAAGAATGCCCAAAATACAGTGGAACAGTCTAAGATGACTGCAAGGCTTGCTTCGGGAAGTTCAATAAAGATAGAAACTCTGGAAACTACATTCAGAACTATAATGAATGGTATAGATGAAACAAAGCAGATTCAGGAGAATGCCAGAAAGAAACGTATTGAGGATCAGGCAAGGCTTGAGAATATTAAGACAGAGTTTAACAAAACATACCATATGCCGGATAAAAAAATATAATAAATATTTATAGCATGAGGAGGAAAAAATATGCCAATTAGCTTATCAAAAGGTCAGAAAGTAGACCTGACAAAAGGAAACCCGGGATTAAAAAAAATGATGGTAGGATTAGGATGGGATGTAAATACATTCGATTCCGGAGCAGATTTTGATTTGGATGCTGCTGCATTTATGTTGGGTGAAACTGGTAAATGCCCTACGGAAAAAGAATTTGTGTTTTATGGTAATCTTAAACATTTAAGTGAATCTGTAGTTCATATGGGTGATAACCTTACCGGTGAGGGTGAAGGAGATGATGAACAGATTCTGGTTGATTTAAGTAAAGTTCCTGAAAATGTTTCTAAAATTGCATTTACGGTAACTATTTATGAGGCAGAGCAGAGACGCCAGAATTTTGGGCAGGTATCAAATGCTTATATCAGAATTGTGGATGAAACTACAGGGCAGGAAATAATACGATATGATCTGGGAGAGGATTTCTCTATTGAAACAGCAGTAGTAGTAGGAGAGTTATACCGTTACAATGGTGAGTGGAAATTTAATGCCATTGGCAGTGGTTTTCAGGGAGGACTGGCTGCACTATGCGGTCATTACGGAATAGAAGTGGCATAGTATTATATTCAAATATTTTAACAACACTTTTTGTGCAGCAAGTCATGGTTGCGTAAGTGCAATATGCAGTTGCTGGTAATGCAATATTTGGTATGATATAATATTTATTATCACATATTAAAATGATGTGTAATTAACAATTATCTAAAAAAGCAGAATAATAGGAGGAAAAAAATATGCCAGTTAGTTTACAAAAAGGACAGAAAGTAAGTTTGACAAAAGGTAATCCGGGGTTGAAAAAGGTAGTAGTAGGACTGGGATGGGATGTGAACCAGTTTGATACCGGCGGCAGTTTCGATTTGGATGCAGCAGCATTTTTATTAGAAGATACAGGAAAAATATCAAAATCAGAAGATTTCGTATTTTACGGAAACTTAAAGCACCCTTCAGGATGTGCACAGCATATGGGTGACAACCTTACCGGTGAAGGTGATGGAGATGATGAGCAGATTGTTCTTGATCTTTCATTGGTTCCGGAAAATATTACAAAAATAGCATTTTCAGTCACTATATACGAAGCAGAACAGAGAGGACATAATTTTGGCCAGATAAGTAATGCTTTTATCAGAATTTATAATGAAGAAAACGGAGAAGAGTTATTAAGATATGATTTGGGAGAGGACTTCTCTATAGAAACGGCAGCAGTATTTGGCGAGCTTTATAAAAATGGTGATGAGTGGAAGTTCAATGCAATTGGAAGCGGATATCAGGGCGGATTAGCAGCTTTATGTGCTAATTATGGTGTTGAAGTAGGATAGCGTGAGAAGAAAATCTAAGGCAGCAAAAGACGCAGCCTAAGATTTTCTAAATCTCACACCGAAGAACGCAAAAAGCGTGCGTTCTTCCCACTATACGTTGTACTGTATAAGTGGAATGTTGGGAAGTGTGGGAAGTCTCACACTGATATAATTTCGTGTATTGTTTGTGCTGCTGGTGAAGGCGGCGGAATGGAGATTGATATGTCAGTTAGTTTACAAAAAGGACAAAAAGTAAGCTTATCTAAGGATAATGCAGGACTTTCTAAAGTGATTATTGGTTTGGGATGGGATGAGGTAAAACGTTCAAAAGGATTTTTTGCACCTAAGCCAAAGCCTATTGATTGTGATGCATCTGCATTGCTTTTGCAGAATGGAAAGTTAGTCAGCAATGAAGATATTGTATATTTTGGAAATCTTACACACAAAACCGGTACGGTAAAACATATGGGAGATAATCTTACCGGTGCAGGTGATGGAGATGATGAGCAGATTGTTGTAGATTTATCAAGTGTACCTGCTGAATATGATAAAATAGTGATTGTTGTTAACATATATCAGGCTATGGAAAGACAGCAGCATTTCGGATTAATTGAAAATGCTTTTATAAGGCTGGTAGATGGAAGAAATAATAACGAGATGTGTAAATATAATTTAAGTGAAGATTACTCAGGCATGACGGCAATGATTTTCGGCGAAGTATACAGGCATAATGGCGAATGGAAATTTAATGCCATGGGACAGGGTACAACAGATCCGGGACTCGGTCAGCTTGCAGGCAGATTCGCATAAGAATTGAGTTAGTGTAAAATGTGGTTAATGAATACCACAAAGATTAAATACCCCGCAGCTTGCTGCGGGTGTTTGATTGTAAAATAATAAGGAGGAAAAAATGAAATATAATGGATTGACAGATAAGGAAGTGGAAGCTTCCCGTGAGAAATATGGCTCAAATGAAATACCTGATTCTGAACCCACTACATTCTGGGAAGAATTTAAGGAAACGTTCAGTGACCCGATGATTAAGATATTATTGGCAATAGCTGCTCTTATGAGTATAATGTGGTTATTAAAGATTGGAAAGGTTGAAATATATGAGCCGTTAGGTACTATTGTTGCTGTACTGATAGTAGCATTTGTATCTGCAAAAACAGGAGTTGCCAGTGATACAAAATACAGAGAGTTAAAGGACAGTACCAAAAAGGATCAGTGTAAAGTGCATCGTAACGGAATAGTAATGGTTATAGATGTTGATGATGTGGTAGTCGGAGATAAGATTCTGCTTCAGGCGGGAGATAAGATTCCGGCAGACGGTATTCTGGTATCAGGTAATCTTAGTGTTGATAACTCTGCACTTAATGGAGAAGCAGAAGAATGTAAAAAGTCAGAAGCAGCAGAGGGATTCCAACTGGATGATAATATTACCGGAGATACATTTGTAGATGCCCACTCATTATTCAGAGGTGCGGTTGTATTTGACGGTGAAGGCATACTCGATGTCAGAAGGGTCGGATTGAAGACCATGATGGGAAAAATGGCAGAGGAGATGCAGGAAGAAGAACCGGATTCACCATTAAAGGTAAAGCTGGCGAAACTGGCAAAACAAATATCTACATTTGGTTATATAGGTGCTATTGTAATTGCAATATTGTATTTTGGATATTTTATATATAGTGCAAAAGGCGTATCAGCATATTTTTCTCAAGGTATGGAACAGGTTGTTAACGATATTGTGCAGGCAGTATCACTTGCAGTTGTTATTATAGTATGTGCAGTTCCGGAAGGTCTGCCGTTAATGATTTCGCTGGTACTTATGCAGAATACAAGTAAAATGCTGGACCATAACGTACTTGTCAGAAAGGCGGAAGGTATAGAAACTGCCGGTTCGTTAAATATTCTGTTCAGTGATAAGACTGGAACAATAACAAAAGGTATGCTGGAGGTTGTGGACTTTTTTACTGCGGATGGCAATTCCATAGATATTCCGGAACTTGGTAAACACAGTAAGATTAAGGGATATATGGATCTGGCAATCGGCAAAAACACCAGGGCTATGTTTGATGGTGAGCATAAAGTAATTGGTGGTAATGCTACAGACCAGGCATTAATGAAATTTATTGGTGAATCCACATTCCGTACATTAGAATCAGATAAGGAATGTGTAGTGACTGCATCACAGGGATTTAACTCAACAAACAAGTTCAGTCAGGCAAGAATAGAATCTCTGGGGAAAACCTTCTATAAGGGAGCACCTGAAAAGTTACTGGCTAAGGCTAAGCAGTATCTTGATGGCAGTGGACAGATAAAAAAAATTGACCAGAAACTTTTAAACAGAAAGATTGATGAGCTTGCTTCAAAAGCGATGCGTGTGCTTGCGTTTGGCTACTCCGAAAAAGCACTTGTTGAAAATGAGATTAATGATGATATCGTAATAATTGGTCTCGTAGGAATACGTGATGATGTAAGGGCAGAGGCAAAAGAGGCTATTGAAATGGTTCAGAATGCAGGAATCCAGGTTGTAATGATTACCGGAGACAGACTGGAGACTGCTGTTGCCATTGCAAAAGATGCAGGTCTTTTAAAGAGTAATTCTGATAAAGCAATATCTTCTGCCATGTTAAATGAAATGTCTGATGACGAGGTAAAGAAGATAATACCGAATATCAGGGTTATTGCAAGGGCACTTCCTACAGATAAGTCAAGAATGGTGCGTCTGTGTCAGGAAATGAATCTTGTAGTAGGCATGACCGGAGACGGTGTAAATGATTCTCCGGCATTAAAGAGGGCTGATGTGGGCTTCGCAATGGGAAGCGGTACAGAAGCTGCAAAAGAAGCCGGTAAAATAGTTATTCTTGATGACAACTTTAAGTCCATTAAGGATGCTATATGGTATGGAAGAACTATTTATCATAATATTTTAAAGTTTTGCAAGTTCCAGTTAGTAATTAATGTGGCGGCAGTTGTTGTAAGTGCTATTGCACCGTTCTTTGATGTTGGAGAGCCGTTAAAGGTAACGCATCTGCTGTTTGTTAATCTGGTAATGGATGGGCTTGGAGCAATTATGCTTGGTAATGAGCCGGCACTTGAAAGATATATGGATGAAAAACCGAGACGCAGGGATGAGAGCATTGTAAGTAAGAAAATGATGGCACAAGTTGTTATTATGGGTGCATGGCTGACGGTTATCAGTTTCCTGTATTTGAAACTTTCATTTTTTAAAGATTTATTTGAAAATGATAATGAACAGCTCCTAACAGGGTATTTTGTATTGTTTATAGTCAGTGCATTATTTAATGGTTTTAATGTCAGGGATGACAGATTTGCCATATTTAAAGGGTTAGATGAGAATACGGGATTCTTAAAAGTATTCTTTGCCATTATAGCTGTTCAGGCTGTAATTGTTAATGCTGCTTTAATTCCATTGAAGCCTTTTGAATTTATTGGACATATGTTCAGTTGTGTTCCGTTTGGAATAACCGGATGGATTGCGGTGGTTCTGCTTGCGGTTACAATGATACCGGTGGATATGATAAGGAAAGCTGTTACCGGCAAAGTTTAAAAGTGTGAGAAGTGTGAGAAGAAAATCTAAGGCAGCAAAATACGCTGCCTAAGATTTTCTAAGTCTCACACGGAAGAACGCAAAAAAGCGTGCGTTCTTCTCGTTGGATGTTTGTACCATACTGGCGGAATATTTTATAATGTGAGAAGAAATGTAAAGCAAATTATGAAAGGTGGTGTTAATTATGCGTTGTCCAAATTGTGGCAAAGAAGTTCAGGATGGGTTTGTGGTATGTCCTGATTGTTCTGAAATGTTACCTATAAATGATGATACTAATAATTATAATTCAGATACATATACATCATCATCTTATGCTGACATTGGTAATAATTATAACAGTAAATCCCCAAAAAAACTTAAACTCTATATTTTAATTATTCTGGTTGTATTTTCCGCTATAGTATATTCAGCAATCACTAAAAATGGCACGTATGAGTATAAAGGTGATGGTGAAATTATTACTCTTAAAATAGGCATGAACAAATGTACCCTGACCGAGAAAATAGAAACAGAAGATTATGAATTTAGAATGGTATGCCATGGAAAAGTTGATTTTGACGGCTCAACAGGTACACTTACTATAAATGAAGGTAAGGCTTCCAACGGAAAAACTGAAGTTTCTTTAAATGAAACATTTAAAAATTTTAATGATAAAATCGAGTGTAAATATAACCGTTTTAAAAAGACCATAACCATTGATTTAAATTGGCAAAAATATACATTGAAAAAGAAGTGGTGGTTTGGTTAAATAAATATTATAAATGTAAGATTTAAATAATGTAAAAATCCTGCGAGCCGTTCCTAGAGCGGTTTGTGGGACTTTTTTTGTAAAAAACTGTCAAAGAATGGATAAAAAATAGCACAACCATTGAATGGAAAAGGAATCAGAGAGGCTTTTATACATATAGGCTGACCATATTTTGGTGGTTTTAATCAGAATTTAATTTTAGGGTGTTATACTTGGAAAAATATAAGTGTAACGCAGTTGTTACATAGTTACAATCAAAAAGGGAGGCGTGATGTTTTTGGAGGATTATTTTGGTAACATTGAAACTGTAATCTGAGAATGTCTTTTGGCAGACGATGATGATAACGAAGAAGCAAAAGTTTCCGATCTGCATTAAAACCATAGTATAATTGTAAAAGAAGGTAAAGCTTATGAAAATTTTATTAAAGAGTAATATGAAGCTGAATATGTTTCAACGATGTATCTATGTAATGCTGTGCATGGTGACTGCGATGAGCTATACACTTGCTCCGCTGACAGCAAGAGCTGCAGTATTACAGGACGATTATGAAGATGAATTTGAACAACAGAACAAAACATATGATAGTCTTGGCATTCTTGAGGATCAATACGACCTGATTGAACCCGCAAACAACAAATATCCAATTATTTCTCCGAGCAGTCAATATGACCAATACTATCCGCCTCTGTTTAAGGGGACATATGAGGAAGTTGAGAAATATTTTAAGGAAAATGGTATGACAGACGGAATGCCTGTAGTTCCACCTACCAAGATTAAGGCTGAAAAATTTCTCGGATACTCCGCATATGATTTTAATGATGTGGTTGCTTCTGTAAATGGAAAACAGATAAAGGCGTATCAGGTAGCGGCAAACGCCATTATGGCAGGCTGCTCGGCAGAGCATCTGCCTGTATGTATCGCTTTCGCAGAGGCATTGGGCGACAAAGATTATCTGGATTCGTTAAGCTCAGGGAAACTTACGCCTATGATGTATGTCAATGGTCCTGTTGCCCGTCAGATAGGTATAGATAATACTCAGGGTATGACTACTGAAGAAACAAACATTGCTATTGCCCGCTTTATGGAACTTGCTCTTATTAATCTTGCAGGAATAAAGCGTACAAATGCTTTCGGTAATGTGCAGCCTTTGGTTTTTTCGGAAAATGATGAGGCTTGTTTGAAAATCGGCTGGGCACCACACCATGTTGAAAAAGGGTATAATCTGAATGATAATGTAATTACGGCAGCATCGTTTGCAATGTGGGGCAACAATGTTACTCCGGCTACAGATTTGCCGGAGGAAATTATGAAGGTTCTTGCATGGGATATTACTGAGAAAAATCTCGGTGCTCTTGGCAGTGCTTCTGTTGATGATAATGCCAATGCCCATCGTCTTATTTTTATCACAGAGTCTGTAGCTGCAGCGTTGGCTGCCCAATATAAGTCAAAGGATGTCCTTGAGAACGCCCTTGTGAAGACAGCCCGCAGACCGCTATGGATGCGTACATACGCATATTATTATGCAAATACGGGCGGAGCACTCAGCAAATCCTTCTTTGATGTCTACAATGAGTTGAAAGCTGCCCGGAAAGAAGATGCGAAATCAACGGTATCACCCCCATGGATGAACGGAATCACATACTCCGATATCGACACGGTTGCTACAATGACGAAGGGTAACACCGACATCATCATCACGGGTGACAGTTCGCGAAACAAGACACAGGTGATGCCGGGTGGCATCTCGGTATCAAGGGAAGTAAAGCTTTCAGACAAGTGGGATAAGCTTGTTACAAGTATGAATTACTTTCCTATATCGGACTTTAATCTGGTCAATCAGGATCATACAGTAACTCCTCCTGAGAACCTGCCGTCTGTTCTTACGAACGGCACCTACCGGATTCTCGATCCCACAACAGGCTCGAAATACCTTACCAGAGCAGGCAGACTGTACTTTGATTCTGCAACGGACACGCTATACTATTATGCGCAGGGTGCTTCAGCGAAAGCTTCCGTTGTTTTGGCTCCTGAGACAAATGCTGCTTTTATTTCCTACCTGACATATTTAGGTTATAACAGTTCGTTTACTGTTGATAACGGTAAACTGAAGGATATTACAATACGTTTTTCTTCAAATGACAGTAAGCTAAAAAATAACACGATAGCTTTGACAGACAAATCCTTTGGAAATCTTCTGTTGACGCTCCATGCGAACAATACAGAAAACAGTAATGCAGCGGGCGGTATGGCGAAGAATGGTGCAGTGGTAGAGCTGTCAGATACGGTAACATCCTATACTGTGAGCCTTGACGGTGATATTGTTATGGGTGACACAACAAATGCGGACTTTGTTAAGCTTAACGGCGATCGGGTTACTGTTGACACGACTGTGGAAGCAGGAGCAACTGCTATGATAGGATCGTTGAACCCAAATGGTACATATAGAACGATGACATTTGTCAATGGTGGAGATGGTACTTATACCGTTACATATCATACCGCAAACACATTGTCGAAGACAGCGTCTGTAATTTATCTAAAGACTTCGTTAAATGGTATTGAAACAACTGATGCGTTTGAAAAAACAGATAACGATGATGTTGTTACCATTACAAAGGAGCTTGCTGCAGGTGATTATGAATTGATGGTGTATCATTCAGGCACGGATAAATGGTACGGAAAAGATGAGACCACAATTGAAGACACAGCGAATCGTTTAGTTTTGACTGCGGCGGGTTCAGGCTGCAAACTAAACGCTAAAGGCGGTCAGTATGAATTTAAGTACGAATTGTTGACAAACAGGCTTTCTGTTTATCATTCCGAAAATAATCTTGCAACAGAACATATAACAGAGACACCTACAACAGGAAGTTCCACGACAGAGACAACTGCAGCAGAAAGCTCCACGACAGAGTCGTCTGCAGCAGAAAGCTCCACGACAGAGTCGTCTGCAGCAGAAAGTTCCACAACAGAGTCGTCAGCAGCAGAAAGTTCCACGACAGAGTCGTCTGCAGCAGAAAGTTCCACGACAGAGTCGTCAGCAGCAGAAAGCTCCACGACAGAGTCGTCAGCAGCAGAAAGTTCCACGACAGAGACAACTGCAGCAGAAAGTTCCACAACAGAGAAACCTACAGCAGAAAGCTCCACGACAGAGAAGCCTACAGCAGGAAGTTCCACGACAGAGACAACTGCAGCAGGATCTTCTACTACAAAGATTCCTACAACAATGAAGGATGAGCCTAAGGGTGCAGCGTTTAGTCCGTTGATTGCAAGGGCGACTAAAATTAAAAAGAACTCTATCACCCTCGGCTGGAAAAAGGTTAAGGGAGCTAAGAAGTATGTTGTTTATGCTAATACCTGCGGAAACAAAAAAAAGTTCAAGAAGGTTAAGACACTCGGCTCAGCCAAGAAATCACTCAAGGTAACCAAGGTTGCCGGCAAGAAGATGAAGAAGGGCACATATTACAAGTTCATTATCACTGCACTCAACTCTAAGAACAAGGTACTTGCTATTTCCAAGACAATCTATGTTGCGACCACGGGCGGAAAGGCAGGCAACTACAAGAATGTAGTGGTTAAGAAGAAAACAGTGACTCTGGCAAAGAAGGGAAAGAAGTTTAATCTAAAGGGCAAAACGGTAGTAGCAGACAAGAAGCACAAGGTTAAAAAGTATCGCAATATTAAGTACGAGAGCACCAATCCTAAGGTAGCTAAGGTAACCTCCAAGGGGGTAATCGTAGCAAAGAAGAAGGGCACCTGTTATGTATATGCTTACTCGCAGAGCGGTGTTTATCAAAAAGTCAAGGTTGTTGTTAAGAAATAACGGACAACAGTTATAATACGCTTTTACAATAAAAATGAAAGGATGATTTTATGAGACTAAACATCGTTAAGCGCTTACTGTCGCTGGTGCTAGTGCCGGTGATTACGATCAGTACGGTCGCTGTGAATTTTACATCATACGCAATAGCCGGGGTTGAAGCATCAAACGCCGAGCCCGCAAAAAACGAATATCAAATTGTATCCCCTGTGCCTTCAGGTTCATCAATTGAACCCATTACACAGCCTGCACGCCTTGACACTTTAAAGGGAAAAAAGATTGCGCTTGTCGGCGGAAGTTTTTCAGCTTCGGTAACGCATGCGGTAATTAGGGATATGCTTGAAACTGAATTTGGATGCATTACATATTATATGACTGATGAGATTGGCAAGAGCGGTACCTACAATCCTAACAGCGTCAGCGATAAATCTAAAGAGTTTCAAAAGAAACTCAAGGATTATGGGATTGATGCGGTTATCTCCGGTAACTGCGGCTGCGGCATCTGTACCGTAAAAGAAACAGGCAACGGTCTTGCCGCCGAGTATGCAGGTGTTCCTGCCGTTGTTGTCGGAGCCGAAGCATTTATACCTCAGATTGAGTCAACAGGTTATAATCGCGGCGTCCCTGTTGTCAGAACAGCCCATTATCCGGGTGCTTTTGCAAGTGATACCACTGAAGAACAGCAGAGAAAAGCCCATGAAATATTGTATCCACAGATTGTTGCGGCTCTTACGACAGAGATTACTCAGGAGGAAATAGACAGGATTGCGGGCGCTGTTGCGGGTGTAAACCATGACGATATTGTATTCACGGGTTCTTATGAGCGTGTTCAGCAGTTCTATGAAGTAAATGAAATGTCCGACGGTCTTACTGTTGTTCCGCCAACAAGGGAAAAGATAGAATACTATTTGAAATATACAACCTATGCCGCCACGGATATTGTGAACTTAAGAAATGGTGAGGTACAGGATGTTCCCCCTGCTAACAGAAAAATATACGCTTATCATGTTGCGGCAAATGCGATTATGGCAGGCTGTCCGCCCGAGTATATGCCCCTGTGTATTGCGATTACAAGATGCTTTGCCAACGGTAATTTTTATAAGTCGCTTGCAAGTACTCACGGTTGGACTCCGTATGTTCTTGTAAGCGGACCTATCGCACGTCAGCTTGGCTTCTCTTATGAGGATGGAATGATTAATGAAGAGGCAAACAAACTTCTGGGCAGATTTGTATCTCTTGCCATGTTGAATCTGGCAGGCTACAAGATCAAAGAAAACAGGATGGGTACCTTCGGATATATGCTTCCCTTCGCATTTGCTGAGGATGAGCAGACATGTCTTGACATTGGCTGGAATCCATACCATGTTGAGAAGGGCTATGACCTCAACACAAGTACAGTTACCTGCGGTTCAACTCTGACATGGGGCAATCCGATTGATGTCGGCACTAAGGAACCAGACAAGGTATTACAGCTCCTCTCCTGGGATGTCACGGAAAAACAGCAGAACGGTCTCGGTAACACGAATCCTCGTGAGGCACGTATGATCTGGCTTACAAAGGATGCCGCCGCAACGCTTGCAAAAGCGGACGGCTGCAGTACTAAGACAGGTCTGAAAGATACGCTCATAGATACCGCCCGAAGACCTCTCTGGATGCGTACATATGCTCACTACTGGGCGAATACCGGTTCTAAAATTCATTTGAACACGACCTTTGATGAACACTATAATTCTATCAAAAAAGGTGCATCTACTGAAAATGTGGAACGAGATTATGTTTTATCCACACCTGTACCAGAGTGGCTTAAGGGTGTTGTGCCGTACGACACAATTGATACAACGCAGACGATTGAAGCAAATAATACGGGCTTCGTGATTACCGGAGGCGATCTGAGCAGCCAGATCCAGATCATGCCTGGTGGTGACTGCTGTACATTTAATGTAAGTCTCCCCCGCAATTGGGATACATTGGTTGCACAGGAAGGATACAGCCCAATTGCTGATTACAAGCTTTCACAATAAAGGAATGATTTGTTCTTATAGACAAGGGGCTGTCGGTTAATATCGATTTTTAACACTCTAAACAAGAAATAAGAATATCCCTTGGAACTCTGTGTTTTACAGCATGAGATTTTCCACGGGATATTCTTATTTAAGGTTTTAA
>JAAVHZ010000066.1 GCA_014799465.1 Lachnospiraceae bacterium
ACAGTTCAGCCATGCAGAGAATAATATATAATAATTTCGTGGGAGCTTGCTCACTAAGAAATTATTATATATTATTCTCTATAGGGCGGACGCCCGACAATGGCATGGCTGAACTGTTACCTATTTTGGCTTTCCTACAAATCCTGCTCTTGCAAATGGAGATACTCTGACCCACACTTTACCGGTTATATCTTTTAGTTTTACATTTCCGATACTGGTAAATCTGCTGTCCTCACTGCTGTTCCAATTATCACCCATAACAAAATATTCATTTTTTCCAAGTTTTACTGCATCTGCCGCAATTCCTGCATTAACTATTCTGTCTTTTTTACTATTATAATTTAACTCTTTATCATTTATATATATTTTACCGTCTTTGATTTGAACAGTCTCACCCGGAAGCCCTATTATTCTCTTTATATATGTTTCTTCCATGTTATCTTTTGATTTAATGTTAAACATTACCACATCATATCTGTCAGGTTCAAATATATTATAAGAAATAGTATCTACAAACACTTTTTCATTACTGTTAAGTACTGATGCCATAGAATTTCCGGTTACTTTTTCTTCTTTACATAAATATACTGATACAAATACAGCAATAACTATCACAACAAGTATATCTATTACCAATTTCCCGATTCTGTCTATAATAATATTTTCATCCGGTATTCTTCTATAAAATTCCATTTATTTCCTCCAAATTGCCGATACCATTTTCTGCCATATAGAAAATTTTTCCGCTATGCAGAAATTTTTTCCACCTCGTGAAAATTTTTTCCGCTACGCAGAAATTTTTTCCACTCCGTGGAAAAAAGGACAAAATACATTAAGTACTTGTCCTTTTAATCTTAAAGCTATCTTACTAATTCTTTTACCTTTGCAGCCTTACCGACTCTATCTCTTAAATAATTGAGTTTAGCTCTTCTAACTTTACCTAAACGAACAACTTCAATCTTATCAACCGAAGGTGAATGTAATGGCCATGTCTTTTCAACACCGATACCATTAGAGAACTTTCTTACAGTAAATGTCTCTCTTGAGCTTCCGCCCTGTCTCTTTAATACGGTTCCTTCGAAAACCTGAATTCTCTCACGGTTTCCTTCTTTAATCTTAGCATGAACTCTTACCGTATCACCTACGTGAAACTCAGGTACTTCTGCTTTCATCTGGCTAGCTTCAATATTTTTGATAATATCATTCATTTGTGTGACCTCCTTAATATTCAGATGTTCTTAATACATTTTGTAACAGAGGACCATCCATTTCTCACAACATTGCTACTTTATCATATTTTAGGGGCTTTGGCAAGCGAAATTTATTACTCATCAAAAAATTCATCAATCACATCACAAGCATTCTGTATCATCATAATACATGGTCTTTTCTTATAATACTCATCTGTACGTTTATCAGGAATATATGTACCCTCCGGTTTCTCAAGTCCCAGAAGCTCCCTGCATATTATGCTGCCTCCGCTTTTCTCCTTAAACCTTTCTGCCATTTTCTGTACTATCTCATAATTATGTGCCTTTGCCTTGCTGTCATGTTCCTTTATCTGGGCAGTTTCCATGCCTGCCACCATAAGCATCCCCGAAACGCATCCGCAGACCTCACGCATCCTTCCCATTCCTCCGCCAAATGAGCCTGATACTTTAAGTGCCATCTCCATATCCATGCCATATCTGTCTGCATATGCCACAAAGACTGACTGTGCACAATTGTAACCTTTTTTAAACAATTCCACTGCTCTGTCTTTTCTCGTCATATCAATTCTCCATCCAAAAATTTACTTACCATTTCATCTGCATTTCCTTCTATGCCGGAACAAAGCAGTATACCGGAGTCATCAAACATACTCTGTATAGCAGCTCCAACATTTCCGCATATCATTACGTCAGCCTCAATACTTTCCAAAAACTTAATAAGTTCGTCAGGATTTATATCTTCCATTTCAACTATATCATTATTTAATATTTTATCGCAATCAGTTTCATATATTTTAAACTGTTCCGTAATTCCCAAATGTTTATTAATACTTCCTTTATTATATGTTACCGCTATTTTCACTTAAACTTCTCCTTAAATCAAATCTGATTAACAGTATAACCGTTACTATAAATGTAAGCACTTCTGTAGCAGGAGCTGCAATCCACACTGCATTTCCACCGAATAGTGCAGGCATTAAAAATGCAAGAACAACAGTAAATACAAGGCTTCTTAAAATTCCGATAAGAAAAGACTGCTTTGGACGGACTGTTGCCTGAAAGTAACTGCCAATATATACATTTACACACATAAATATAATGCCTGAAAAGTATGTCCTGACCGCAGGTATTCCTTCATTAAGTATTTTAGCAGATGGAGATACAAAAGCATATATACACATTTTTGTTAATATCATTATAAATGCCATCATACATACAGAAAAAATCAAATCTGTTACAAGCCCTATATTTTTAAATGTTTTAACCTTATCCTTACATCCTTTACCCACATTATAGGATATAAGCGGCTGAACTGCTACAGCCACTCCGTTCATAACTGCATTTACAACAATAAGTGTATTAGAAATTATACTGTATATAACTATTCCGTCTGTCCCTATATTAAGAAGTATGCTGTGATTATACACAAATACTACTATAGCATTGCACAATTCCGTCAAAAAACTTGATGCACCATTTTTCACAATACTTCCGATATAACCGGCTTTATATAATTTCTTCTTAAATCTTAAAGTACATTTGCCTGTTAAAAAATAGCTTCCGGTAATTATTACGTTTACTGCGTTCCCTATAAATGTAGCAGCTATAGCACCTGTCATTCCCATATGAAGAATGAATATAAATATATAATCCAGTACCACATTAAGCAGTGAGCCTGTAACTGCCGCTGCCATAGCTCTTCCCGGTGCATTATCATTTCTTACAAAACTCTGAAAAAATGGTGCAAACACATATATAAATGCTGTTGCCATCATTATTCTTCCGTACTCTAATGTAAGTTTCATGCTGTCATTATCTGCTCCAAGCAAAACAGCCAGAGGTTCTAAAAATATGCTGCCAATCAGTGTAAACATAACCGCTGCTGCCGCTGCAATAATAAATGATGTTGTAAATATTCCATCTGCCTTTTTATCATCCTGCTGTCCCTTTGCTACAGCCATAAGTACTGAACCGCCGACACCAAACAAATATCCTATGGCATACATTAGTGAAAATAAAGGAAGAATTATATTCAAAGCCACAAGTCCGTCTTCTCCAACACCATGTCCTATCATCATGGTATCAGTTATTACATAAACAGATACAAATACTGTAGAAAGCATGGACGGAACAAGATATTTTAAAAATAGCTTTATATTGCTGTTTTCATTCATCTAAATTTCTGCCTCCGATTTTATCCTAAAAGCTTTTTATTTTATCATTTCCGTCATCTTGCGTATTTTCAATGGACTTTATAACTACATAGTAACCAATACTGTCATTAACTTTTACATATACTCTGTCATTCACCTTGTGCCCCATTATAGCTTTACCAATAGGAGACTCTATACTTATAAGGTTCTTTAATGAATCACCTCTTATAGATGTTACTATACGATATGTGTCCGTCTCATCATCATCTTCAAAATAAAGACATACTGTGTTATTCAGACCCACTTCATCATCCTTTGAATCTTCTGATATAATCTCAGCAGTTTTCAACATCCTCTCAAGATATCTGATTCTGCTCTCATTCTTATTCTTATCTTTTTTAGCTGCGTAATATTCAAAGTTCTCACTTAAGTCCCCGTGTGCACGGGCTTCTTTTACAGCTTCTATTGCCTCTTTTCTTACCACAAGCTTCCTGTGTTCAATTTCAGCCTCTATTTTCTGCACATCTTTTTTTGTAAGTTTTTCTCTCATTTTATTTACTGCCTTTCCAAAGTCTAAGAGAAATTCTACCATAACCGTCTTATTTTCTCAATAGGCAGACTGATTTAAACTTAAATCTATATAGCCATAATCTCCCTTTTCCTCTTTTATTATTTTTTCTGTCAAATTTATCCAGCTTATACACTTATCCAAAATAATCGCATCACTTGTAACCACATAATCAAGTTCTGATAAAACAGAATCAACATTATTTATGACTTCTACTTCCACATCAAAATTATAACGTGACAATATATCAAGTATTCTGACTTTAAGCCTTCCGGAATTAGATACAGGAGCATCAAGGTAAAAGACTGCTTTATCAATCTTGTTATTCTCCAATTGCTTCCCTATTGATTCTATTGCATCATCAGTTTTATCAATTAAACGGTATGTCCCTCTTAATGCCGCCAAATCCCTTATGGTGCCATCCATACATTTTAATAGCAAAGAATCTGAAAATGCTACTTCCAGAGTAATTATTGTATTAAACCCATCAATATGTATGATTTTATTTTCAAATCCGGTTGTTATCTCCTTTTCTTTCCTAAATTTAATACTATTATCAGAAGAAATTCCTCTTGCCAAAGCTAATCTCTGCCTTTCAGATAACATAAAATGGTTTCCTACAAATACTGATGCACCCTTTAAATGATACCCTCTGTTGATTAAATACTTCAAATCATTACCTGCAGTACATAATGTCTTGACTGCTTCTTCTGAAAATTCAACATCATCACTTGGAACAAATCCTCTCTTAACAACTTTACTCACTATTTTACCACTCCTGCCATTTATATAACTTTTTTATACATATATCATAATAATGATACTTTCAAGTTAACCTATTCCTAAATTTCTTTATTATTCATCATTATTTAAAATAAAAAATGAGCATTAGTTGTTAACTATTCAATACCTAATACCCATTTTCAGTAATCATTCATAACTGAATTAATTTCTCTATCTTGAATGTTAATTAAAATACTTTGATTACCAATTTTGCCTTCAATTATAATTTATTAATACTTGTTATTCTCAATCATTTCAATAGCTGCTTTATATTTCTTAACTAACTCTATATCTCCCTTCTTTTCACATGTTTCTATTTCTACATTAATAGCTCTAATCATTCTTTCTTTAGATATAATCCTATAATCTCTCTCTAATTCACTATCATCCGGATAAAACTCTGGAAAAGTCCAATCAAAATAAAATTCTTTATCTCTGGTTATTCCATATATTAAAACTTCAATAGGTCCTACACAATATTTATGAATTATCTCCATTTTTCCATCACTATTATATTCAAAACATGGCTGTTTATAATAAAACTTTCCCATATATATCACTCCTCTATATTATAAGTATCATAATAGATATCATACAAACCACAACATGCATCCATTCCAGGATTCCCTCTTGTCGAGGACTCAATAATTTCCAAATCTGTCTTTCCTTTTCTGGTTGCAGTCCCTTCTTTTAACTGTTCATATGTTTTACAATGTTCAAGTGCTTGATTGTATAAATCTATGTCAGTTATATTACCATCTTCATCAATATAAGATGCCAGCCTGTTGCTATTTCTTCTTTCCACAAGTACACGTGCTATTTCACTGTCTGTTTTACCTTCTGCACGCATTGTATTGGCAATTTCAATATTTATATCATTTTTCTGATGATATTTAATTCTATTTTCTTTATAAGAATTAACTAACTCTTCACTTGACCAATCATCATTTGCGAATGATTTAATGCTACCTGTATCATTTGGTCTATATCCATACACTGCACTTGAATCTTCCATAGCATCTTCTAATACTTTAGGATTGTCAGACGGATTATGTTTATATTTAAATATGGAAAACTCTACACTATTGATGCTATTCCCTTTATTCTCATGTTCTTTTGCCTTTCCTTTTATATAAGTATCTGTGTATTTACTTAATTTTTCTTTCCTTCCTCCTGTTTTTGCAGGTGATTTTACTTTCTTTTTCATTTTTTGTATCCCTTATTCCATTATAATTACTCCTGTGTGTATAGTTGAATTTTTCCTAAAACGGCTATCCTCCAACAGCTCTTTAAAGATATTTAATCCACTGTATTCTGATATTTTGAAAACTCATGTACAAGTTTCTGCACTTTACTTAACAATTCTTTTGCCTCTCCTGCTTCTGTCTGATTCTGTAAGCTGAGTTCCTCTACTGACTTAGCACTTTCCGAAACCGCCTCGCTTCCGGCTGATAACTTACTGATATTATCAATTATTGTGTTATTTGACTGCACCAGATTTTTCATCTTCGCATCAATATCTTCCACACTCTTTGTCAATACGTCCATATTGTCACGAATCCCGCCAAAACCATCTGAAGCATTCTCAACCATCTGATTCTGCTGATTCATTGCATTTATGGAAGATTGTACAATTTCTGTGGCATTAAATGCATTTGTATTAAGCTCCTGAACGATGCTGGCTATTCTCTCTGTAGATTGTCTGGTTTCCTCAGATAGTTTCCTTATTTCATCAGCTACCACTGCAAACCCTTTTCCTGCCTCTCCTGCCCTTGCACTTTCGATTGAAGCATTTAGTGCTAGAAGGTTGGTTTGGCTGGATATGGAAAAAATAACTTCTGTAATCTGCTGTACCTCTTTTGCTTTCTTTTGTAACTCTTCCATAGATTCAGCCACATGTGCATTAGTTTTACTGACTATCTCTGCACCATCACGTATTTGATTAATGACTTTCATATTTTCTTCTACCATTTTAGCCGAATTGGTGGTTGATTCTACCATAATTTTAGTATTTTGTGCCGTATCTCTAATCGACTCACTAATCATTGCCGTCATTTCTGTCTGTTCCTGAATACTCCGTGCCGTTTCTTTAGTATTTACGGATATTTCTTCAATAGAACTATGTACTTTATCAGATGAAAAACTCAGACTTTCTATAAGATCATTTGTATTATCTACTTCTTTTTTTACATCCTCTGAAATCTGGAAAATATCCTTAATCATGGTACTCTGCATATTCTGTTCATCTCTTATTGACTGTATCATATCATAACTGAATTTCCGGGATAGTGAAGCAATAATGTGAACTACTATTATAACTTCAAAATTCACTATAGTGCTTATAAATGAGACCTGGTCACCACCAAATAATTTCCCCGTCGCACCCCATATTATCGTACGAATAATGTTAAAAGCTAAAATCATATAAAATGTAATATTTTCAAATTTTTTATCATGGTATAAAACCGTAGCGAGTATTATCGGATAAATGTAAAACGGAATAAATACGTTTGAGCCTGTAACAATAAGATATGCCCATCCTATAATAAAGCTGCTCAACATTATATACCTCAGCTTCTCGCTTTCCCTGTTTTTCATATAAGTAATCCAGTTAATAACAACACCTGCAATCAGAATTACCATTGGCACAATTCCCATTTTACCATATGCTGTGGGTGTTATAAATGTCTGAACAACAAAGGCAAATATAAGCAATACTTCTATACATGTTATACTAATTATAGCTGTCTGGTTTATTTTTCTTGTCCTGTTCTTTTGTTCGGCATATTTACGTTGTGCCTTTTCTAATACATTTTCATTACCTTTTTCCATAATATACTCCTTTTCATATTATGCTATTTGTTGTACAAGTCATTATTTATAATAGCATATATTAGTAAAATTTTCTATGTTTTATATCAATTTTCCTCCTTACTTCCATTAACGAATATCCCAGTAAGTTTTTTCCCTTCCATTCCTGTATGTTAAATCTACGCTCATCTTTCATTGATAAACCGATTCCCCATATACAATCCTGTACTGCACATTCTGCTAAAACTGCCTCCTCTGTATCCAACAGTTTTTGAAGAAGTACTTCGTTTTGTTCAAACTTAGCAATCAGTCCTTCATACACAATAATCTGCCTGACGCCATTCCACAAATTCTCCTCGTAATTTTTCACCGAACGCCCAAACATCTTGATTTTACCCACATTATCGGTATTCATAATTTCATTTGCAATCGTTTTGTCATTGAACAATTCTGCTTTTTTATACATCATGTACTGTTCCATAGAAGAAAAACTCCTGCCATCTATTTCAAAATCAGACAGGTACCAATTACTTAAGTATCCGTTTTCTTCATCCGGATTGTGAAAACATATTATTTGTCTCAATAAAATCCACCTCGTAATATCAAATTTTCTATCTTCTATGAAGTCTCAAAGTCCACCCAGTCATTAATTACCTGTCCGCATTCAGAACATTTTATGGAAATACAAATCCAATCAAAAGCATCTACATAATCCTCAGGCACATATTTATCAGGTTCTTCCTCCACAACTTCTTCTATAAACTGCTCCCTGTCCTCCACCTCAATTCCGATTTCAATCTCAAATGACTGCCCATTGCATTTATTGCATCCATACCCTTTTAATTCATTATCAGATACAGTAATACCATCGTGGCATACAAATCCATTATAGCCATGTTCCGCCATATCAAAAATCAAATACCTGTCATTACAATTACAACACTCTGCTTTTATCATAAGGCTATACCCATTCTGATATTCACTCACATGCAGACATCCGTTTTTATCCTGTTCAGAAAACGTCCTGATTCTAAATTTTTCACACCCGCATCTGCAATGAAGTTTTCCTTCTATATTAAAATTATTTGATTTCTTTGAATCAACCTGCAATATACCCTCTAAATGCCTCGGTACAGGATATCCGTTCCATTCTTCTACATATTTGTATGGTATTTCATCTGCAAGCCAGACTTTTTCATTTCCATAATAAAATCTTATACCTTCTTCCCATGCTTTCTTTGAATTTATCTTTAATATGCACGGTTTATTATCATGACGCAATCCAACACTTTCTGCTGTCTCTATATCCTGCGATAAGTGAACATACTGTCTGCTTTGGGGTATTAATCCCTTTTCTTTTATAGATTCCAAAAACCTTCGTGCAGTTCCATGATACAGAGTATCCGGCGGCATCTTCGCCTCTTTTACAATTTTCATTGGAATTGAATGCCCATAAAATGCCCTAATCATTTTACTTTTTATCTCATACCGTTTTTTTTCGGATTGTTCAATCATATTATGTAAATCTTTTTCCGAAACTGTTATCCATCTCTTATCTCTATGCAAAGCATCCAATAACTGTTGTATTGGCACCCAGCCGTCTTCATCCATTTCCAGCTCATATTCCCATGGTGCATGACGCAGTGCATATGCTATTTCTCTGCTTAAATCTGCCATATCATACATTTCCTACTCCTCTTCCCATCCGTTTTCATGCCTGCCGAACTTCCTTCCAATATCAGCATTCAGAAATGCCATAATATCAGGACATATATTACACACTGAATTCAAAGACCAAATTTCCGTGTTATCAACCTGATTTACATATTCATCAGACTCATCTCCAACAAAAAACCTCCAACCACTGTCAGGGTAATCAGGGTGTGGTTCATCCCTGTACATATACCCTATGTATTCCTGTGTGCTCGCTTTTTTAGTAACAAAACATCCCATACTGCTGCCCAGAGACTTTGCCCATTCTCTCTCTTTTGGAACATACCACTTATTCCGCTGCCATGCCCCGCCGTCTCCCAACAGATTTTCTAACAATTTCATATTAATATCAAAGAAACCTTTTACATCATTTTCATATCTGCCCATATCATATATGGCACCGCAAAGACAGCTTAATGCATACTCACTGTAAGAATGATAAAAAACCTGTGCCATACATACCCATTCGTCTGCTATTTCCCAAAATTCTTCATCCGAAATAATTCCACATGCAACAGCATTTCGGCAAAGACCAATTCTTTCGTTAATATCCCATGCATAAAATCCCTTTTCTTTTACTAAGGGATAAAATTTCTCTGCCAGTTTTTTACATTGATTAAATTTTTCTCTGCCTCCCGGATTTAATTCATTCAAATCAAACAGCGGTGCATCATTCCAAAAAGTCATAAACTGCTCGTACTCACCACTTCCTGAAAATGCGTATTTACAAGTTTCTAATAAAGATTCCTTATCTGTTATTCCATACATTCTTTCCAAATGTGATAAAGCCTGCTTAATATCTTCCTTGTCAGTACAATGATACAATTCCTCATATCCCATATGTTCAGCTATGCCCGGAATTCTCCTGCAGGCAGCAATTCCACTAAGCAGCAATGTAAATGTTTCTCTGTCAACTTCTTGTGCCTCATTATTTACCGGCGTATCCTCAAGCCTGCGTTTAAATACTGTAATTTCTTTTATTATCTTTTCCATACGAATTTCCTCCTAACAACAATCCCAATTGTATAATATTTTGCTAAAATCACGATTCTTTAAATCTTCTGAATTTATAAAAAAGTTACCCACACCACAATCTCCCCAAAGCACATAATCCTCATTCATTACATAATCTGAATCCATTTGAAACAGCAAGGTATCATAATATCTGTACTTTTCCTCATACTCTCTCGGATCAGTCTGAGTAAAATAAGGATACCCCAACAGCCAGTGACCCATATTAAACTCATAACATTTATCATCTAATTCTCCATATGAAAACTGACTGCCTGAAATATCTTCTTCATACTTTTCCATAGCAATCTGCTCAAACAGTTGTTCAAATCTGTAATCCATTGGTCCCATATATATTTCCTTTTTAGAAATATCAAGAGCCGCTTCCCTAAATACAGGTGAATATTCTTCCATTTCAGAATCAGTACATACCGGTATATTTAATTCCTCTATCTGTTCCTTTGATACAGAATAATCTATACATTCATGGTAAATTACACGAAAAGCATCCTGTTTATCCGGTTCATCAAAATCCATTCCAAAAATATCATTTGTACCTATAAAAAACTGAAGCATACCTTCTTTGGGTATCATATCATCTGCTTCTATCCTATCCAGATTAATCTGTGCCAACATCATAAGTTTATTACCTTTTGAATCTATAGGATAATCCTTATTCAAATCCCAGTATGGTAATCCACCGAATTTCGAATCAAATATTTCCGGCTGCTTTTCTAAATCAATTACTAATGAATATGCCATCACTTTAGTTCTTTCTTTAATTTCCCCAACTATTTTTTCAACCTTTTCCGAATCCACTCACTATTCCTCCTTGCATAAGATTTTTGCACCTAAAACTATGCATTTATTATATCATAGCATAAAGTACATGCCAATGTTTTGAGAAATAAAAATACCCCGGACAAAGTAATTTGTTGTCCGGGATATTTTTATAACTGAATAGGTTTCTTTTCATCAAAATTAGTTTCCATAGTCCATGTAACAGCGGCTCCATTTTTTAACCGAAAGATTTGTAATAACCCGTCAATTCCCTGCTCCTTCCACGCCTGAAGAAATTTTCTTGTAGGATGATTAAAAATTTCATTCTTCAAATTCTCATCTTCCACATTCTCTAAAGTTCCGCTGACCCTTATCTGTATTCCCTGTCCCTGAAAACATAATTCCACTTTAGGATTTTCCTTAATCTGCCTATATACATCTTTTGTAGATGCGGTATGAAAAATAATCCCCTGCTCATCTGCACGATATAGAAGCATACCTCTCACTCTTGGTTGTTCTCCATCCATTGTTGCCAGATGAAATACCGGATTCTCATTCATTATCTTAAATAACTCTTCTTTTCTCATATATATCTCTCCTTTGCAAATTATATTATTAATTATAATTTCAAAGTAAAATATATTCTTTCAAAATATTGTCAAATAATATCAAAATCCATTTATTGATAATGACTTCTATACTCGGTAGGTGTAATCTGATAATATTTTCTAAAACTTGCAGAAAAATGGGCACTGCTGTTAAAACCACATCGCATGGCAATTTCCGTTATAGGCACTTCTTTTCTTCTCAAAAACTTTTTTGATTGTTCCAGCCTTATATTCATAAGATAATCCATTGGTGTCATTTTTGTCTCTTTCTTAAAAATGCGGTTAAAACCCGAAACAGACAGATTGCCAAGCTCTGCCAGATACTTTACTGTGATTTTCTCATCATAGTGTATTTCTATATATTGTTCAGCACGTGCTACAGCATAATTAGTAGATACCGACCGCATATCATAATGTTCTCCTAAAATGCTTCTGATAAGCCAATGCGTCAATATAGTTGCCTGTGCTTCTAATGTAACATAAGAATTTTTCATTTTTTTGCTATACTCAAAAATAAATGTATTCAATGCATGTAAAATATCATGACATATGGCAAACTGTTCCCACTCGAAATAAGGTATCTTATCTGTATACATTCTGTATTGCTGTTCAAAATATTGTTTTTCAATTAAAATGCAGTAATAATGAAATGAAGATTCATCATTATGTGGTATATTTGGTGACAATACTGTTGCAAAATATTGATTATCCCTAATTTCAATATTTATCCGGTCAGGCAAGTCATCTTTCGAAAATGTAATAATAAACATATATGATGGATATGTATGAAAATACCGCATTGCATACCCACACTTACCTAAAGCCGGAATAAATATTCCTAATTTATTATGTACATAGCAATCCACATATTTTAATTCATCTTCTGTCACATCTTCTCCTAATAAAGCTTTAATTTGTTCAAAATTTTCCATTAATTTTCTTTCCTTCTATAAAATGCCATTGAGTAATTTAACTCAATGGCACTTCAAAATTGTATAATATACTTAAGTCATAGCTGCTCCATCAACGGATAAAACTTCACCCGTAACATAAGATGACATATCACTGGCAAGGAATAGAAATGCATTTGCCACCTCCTCCGGCAGCCCTATCCTTTTTAGTGGTATAGATGCAATTAACGGCTTAATTAGTTCATCCGGTAAAGCTGCCACCATATCAGTTTTTGTAATACCGGGTGCAACTGCATTAACACGGATGTTATCTTTTCCCAGTTCTCTTGCCAAGGATTTAGTTAATCCATTTACCGCAAACTTTGATGCCGGATATGCACTGCCGGATGGCTGTCCGTAAAGGCTTACCATAGAGCTTGTATTTATAATGACGCCTCCGCCCTGTTCTTTCATTATCCTGGCCGCTGCCTGTGCACATATAAATACTGCATTCAAATTCAAGTCAATGGTTTTCTTAAAATCTTCCGGATTATAATCATAAATACTGTCCCTTGCTGACACTCCTGCATTATTTACTAAAATATCCAGACTTCCAAAAGTCTCTTTTACTTTTGTAAAGGTCTCTGCAATATCTTCCGGTGAATTTAAATCAGCAGCAAATCCAATTACGTCTCCCTGTATTCCTTCCTGCTTTAACTGTTCAAGTGCTTTGTCTACTGTTTCCTGCCTTGAACCAAGCAGTGCTGTCTTAGCACCATTCTCTAAAAATTTCCTGACAACTGCATAACCTATTCCCCTTGTTCCTCCTGTTACAACTGCCACTTTTTGTTTTAACATATATTTTCCTCCATATACTATTTTATTTTCACCTTTTTAACAGAAGAATAGCTGCCATATACTTTACTGCCTGTGGAATCATTCTTATACGCCCTTACCTTTACATAATAAGTTTTTCCCTTATTAAGATTCTTTACGGTTTTTGTAAGAGAAGTTGTTGTCACCTTCTTTGCTGATTTAAATTTACTGTTTGCAGCATACACAATCTCATATCCTTTAGCTCCTGATACTTTTTTAATTGCTATGGACATTTTCTTTGATGAACTGCTTTTAAGTCCGCTGATTTTTGCTTTCCCTACTGATACTTTCTTCCACTGTGCATACAAAGTTGTATTTTTTGTAAAGTTACATTTTGTAGAAGAAGTAACTTTTGAACCGCCTGACTTTTTCGTATACCATCCACTGAAAGTATATTTTTTCCGTTTAGGATTCTTTAATGTTCCTATTTTACTTCCTATAGTTACTTTTTTTGTATACTTCTTTGAACTGCCAATAGTTCCGCCATTTCCATCCATTGTAAGAGTTATTACTTTTGATAATGCTGTTGTCGGCTCCTCTGATGATGATTCTTCAGGTGATGTCGGTTTTTCCGTTGTCTGTTCTTCCGTTGTCTGTTCTTCTGTAACAGTTTCTGTTTCTATTTCCTGATTAGAAATCTGTATTTTATTATTCTCAGGATTATATATTATATAATATGTCCCAGCCTGTGCTTTAATATTTCCATTATCACCTGCATCTGATATGCCTGATGGAACACTGCCGGTAATACTGTCATAACCTAACCACTGGTCAGATGTGCTATTATATATTTTAAATAATTTAGTATCTGACAGTTCCAATTTAAAGCTTTGCAATCTGCTTGCCTTATTGTATGTCATTTTGTAAGACTCATTGACATTCCAATCATTAAATTCTCCTCTGATATAACAAGGTACTGCTAATGCATTGTCCGAAGCATCCAGTGCATTCCCCAACGTATTCAGTATTTTTGTAAAATAATCTGCTGTAATAATATTTTTATTCTCTGTATTAACACTCGTTGTATTGATATTTTTTGCATCATTATTAGTATCAAGTGTGAAGTAAAAGTAATCCTTTGATACATTTTCAAAATGCTTTGACGGAGTAACCTTATCTGCATAATTTGCTTTTACTATATTATATACTTTTTCAAACTCTGCCATTGAAAGAAGTTTGTTTTTTATAACCTTATTTAAAGCTGCTGTATACTCTTTCACATAGTATCCGCCTTTACAAACTGAATATCTGTATAAAGGATTTGCCTGATCGCCCTGTGCTGCTGTCTTCGTACTATATGGGTCAACTGCAGTCATTCCTGTTCTTTCCGGATTATATCCTTTAGTAATACCGAATGCCCTGTCATAGTCATATGGAATAACTATCATCTTCTGCTTAGGACTTGCTGCATCGGTGTTATCTGTATAAAAATACAGGTAATAGTTATTATAATTATTTCTCATATCATCACCGTTACCTATAACATAGGCAACTGCTGCAAACTTCACAAAATAATCCATATCTACATACTTTGAAAGGTCTGACTTTGATGATACATTCGAAAGTCCTGATAATAAATCTCTAATAGGTGACTTATCTGATTTTTTCTTATTCGTTTTTAAATCATAATTAACCATATATCCTGTAAGATCATCTGCCAGTCCATAAGTACATAAAGAGGTAAGATTAGCACCTCTCCAGTCATTATTATATCCGTCTCCCGGTGCCCAGGCTGCCTTATATAAGTCACCGTCAGTATAATCTCCTTTACTGTTCATGATATAACCGTTTTCTGTATTAAGAAGATTATTCTTTATAAACTCTGAGTCAACAGGCTCATGAATGGTATATACACCAAGATAAGCTGAATTAGATGTCTTATCAGTAATATTCATCTGCATAGTAGTATATCCGATATGTGGTGCACATATTCCCTCAGAACGGAACATTTCAAAGGCATAGTATTCTCTTATATATGTTGTATCAAGATTACTGTTCCATTTAACATCAATCTTTTCCATATTGCCAAACGTTCTGTTTTTTCTTACTTTTCTGGCATCAGCACTCCACTTTGAAGTACCATCAGAATTAATATAATATTCACCATTTGAATAACCATCCTCGGTCTTATCAAATGCCTGACAAAAACTCAATTTAAAATGGTCAAGGTTATATATTCCCTTACTCTCATCATACAAATCTAATCTTGTAGTATTACCTTTAAGACGTATTCCTACTTCATTTATTACATAGGTATAAGTACCCTTTGACGGAATGGTAATTGATATTGTTACATCTGCCATTCTGTATATAGGAGATTTATTATTTCTGCTGAAATCCCTTTGAAGTTTCTTTATCTCATCATTTGTAATATCTACATCTACTGATATTACATTTTTCAAATCAAATAATTGATTATATATTTCAGCCTGCGTAAACGGAAGTGTATCCGTGTCAATATTATATGGTCCAAACGAAGCTTTGGATAGTTCTGTGTCATTCACTGCCGTATATTCTGCCGGAACAGTTTCTGCATTAACACTTTGTGAGCTTCCTGTATTAAAAATGCATGACAATACCAGTAACATACATAGTAATCCACACAAAACCTTTTTTAGTTTTACTTTCTTCATACTCCTTGTTTCCTTTCTTACTATTTAACTTTTACTTTCCCTGATGCATATTTTCCATATACTTTAGCACCTGTAGAATCTTTTTTATAAGCCCTGACTTTTATATAATAAGTTTTACCCTTTGAAAGTCCTGTAAGCTTAACAGATGTGGATTTTATAGTTTTCTTTTTTGCAGATTTATATTTACTGTCTGTGGAATATACAACTTCATATCCTGATGCACCACTTACTTTTGAAATTGTAAGTGTAATAGTTTTTGAAGCTGTACTTACTGCTTTTTTGATAGCTGCTGCTCCTACTTTTACCTTTACCCACTGTGCATAAACAGTAGTATTCTTTTTAAAGTTGCATTTGGTCGAAGATGTTATCTTACTTCCTCCTGATTTTTTCGTATACCATCCTTTAAATGTATAACCTGCTCTCTTAGGAGTACTAAGACTTCCTATTTTCTTGCCATATGTAACTGTCTTTGTCTTAGTTTTAGCACTGCCAATCTTACCCCCATTAGCATCTAACTTCAGCTTAATATCAATACTCTGGTCACTGCCTGAACTTACTGTTATTTTCTTATTCTTTGCATTAAATTTTATAACATATGTCCCCGGTTCAAGAACTATATTCCCCGCAAGATTCTCACTGACACCGGAAGGAATACTGCCTGAAATGGAACTATATCTGTAAAAATTGCTGTCAATATCTGCTACTATAAATACTGTCTGCTCTGTAACTGTCCATGTATATGAATATGTATCTGTGCTTTTATCATATGACATTTTATAATCCTTATTAGGACTCCATTTATTTCCTATAAATTCTATATAATATCCTGGTTCAGTTACAATATTTTCCAGATAAATCTTATAATTTGCTTTAATTGAAGTCACATAATTACTATATGTTATATTACTTCTTGAACTTGAATAATCTTCAGTTTCTTCATCATCATCCAATGTAAATCTGAACTTTGCTTTTCTCTCCTCACTGCTCCACTTTCCGCCGCCTGCAGTACTGTTAAAATCAACTAGTTTCAGATTATCTGATATTTGTGCATCTTCTGCATATAACTTATTTGCAGTATTAAAATCTTTTTCAAATGCTTCTATTGTAAACAGTTCATTAGATGCAACTTTCGCCAGTGCTTCCTTATATTCCTCAACATAATATCCCCCTTTATCAATGCCATATGTATATAGTGGATTAACCTGCGAACGCCTTAATCCCTCTGCTATACTCGAAAATGGTGATACATCCGTCATGCCCGTACGATCAGGATTCCATCCGCATGTAACACCAAGACACCTGTCATAGTCATACGGAATAAGCACTACTTTTCCTGCTTTAGCTGATGTAGACGGATATATGTATGCATAATAATTATTAAAATTATTTCTTATATCATCAGGATTGCCCATAAAATATGCAACTGCAGCAAATTTTATGAAGTTATCCACGTCTACTACACTTTCATACTTCTCCTTTGTTAAATTTCCGCTATTTAATGTATTTATAACATTTTTAAGTAATGAATAATCAGAAGTCTTTTTATTAGTCTTCAAATCATAGTTATATCTTGTTCCGGTAAAATCATCAGATATTCCCATCGACGTGTTTTTAGTAAAATCAGCACCATTCATTGTCCATGCAGCTTTGTACAAATCTCCGCCCTGATCATCTATATTGTCTTTAAGATGCCTGTTAATAAATAGTTCGTCCACACATTCATGAATGGAATATACACCCATATGGTATACATTATCAGCAGATACATCCCCAAAATTCATTGATGCAAGATTCATCTGAGGAGCCCAGACTCCTTCTGAATTAAATATCTTATAAGCATAATATTCACGAATATATGTATTGTCATAATTACCGTTCCATTTTAAATCCAGCTTTTCTACACCTGCAAATTTCCTGTCCTTACGTACCTTTCTTGCTGCTTTTCCTTCTTCTGTCTCTTTCCATTTACTGGTGCCATCTTCATTAATGTAATATTCACCCTTTAAATATCCATCAGCCTCATCATCAAATGTCTGCTTAAAACTAAGCTTAAAATGAATTAAGTCATATACCTCATTGGTAGACGAATTGAAAAATTTATTTCTGGTCATATTTCCTTTCATTCTTATACCGACTTCTTTTATCAGATAAGAATTAACTGAACCATTTTCAAGTTCTATTGTGAATGTCACATCTCCCATCCTGTATATAGGTGAACTGGAATTTTTCTCATAATCTGCCTCAAGCTTTGCCATCTCTTCATTTGGCATATCAAGGTCTATTGTAACCTTATTATGAATATCAAATAACTGATTATACAGTTCATCATCCGTATACGGAAGAGTATCTTCACCCACCACATACCTGTTTGCTTCTTTTGTACTATTTACAGCCGTATTATCTTCTGCTTTTACTGATACAGTTCCATAATCTGTATATCCTGCAAAACCGGTAATAATAACTGCACTGCACAAAAGACCACTTAAAAATTTTTTTGCTTTCCTCATAATACCATCCTTTCACGCTTTCCCCTTTGCTGTTATTATACCATATACACTGTTTATAAAATTTGAACTATGATGCCATTTTATAGTACAAAAGTATCATCTAGAAACTTTCATAAAATATTTTGATTGCTTTTTGCCTGCAAAGTATTTTACATTTCCGATGTTCCCATCATCCTTAGGAGGGTTTGATACCAAAAATCCGGCACTATCTTTATCCATTCCCAGTATAACAAGATAATTTATTACAGTATCCTTTGCATAATCAGGAATTTCCGCAATATCAGACACATAATTAATCTCCTCTACCTTACCATTTCTTCCATATACATATAACTTCATATCCTTTTTAACACCACCATCATAAAGATCTTCATTTATTGTATACAAAACAGAATCGCACACATCATTTGAAACTGAACTTATAACCGACCATGCATCATCTGCCTGTTCCTTAATAATATACTCTGTATCACAGTTCACATATTTATAAACTTTATCCTGTAAAAAAGAAAACTCACTTCCATACCATATACATCCCCCATATCCTTCCAGAACAGCCATATAATTGGCTATATCAATATTTTCCATATTATCAATCAGATAATTATCTGTATTTCTAATAAAATCCCCTAAACCCGATTTATCTAATTTCGCCATTACATCTTTATGTTCAGATAGCAGTACACGAAAAAGCTCTCGATTACTTACTATATATCCTGACTTATCTTTCATGCATACAATATCTTCAATCTTTACATATTCATAATCATTTGTCTTTGATATGTCCTGCAATCCGGAAACTTCACTTATTGATAATGAAGTAGTATTATATCCAAGAGCCTCTATTTTGGTATTTGCATATGCCCCCAAATCCACCAGACAATTTATGTCATCAACCACATATTTTTCGAATTCAGTATCTGATACCGAATCTTTTATAACTTTTTCTATATCTGTATATTCAAACTCCTTATATTCTTTAATCCCTTCATCTGAATCTATTTCTTTTGAATATAAACTCAGCCACCTGTTATTTTGCTCTGCCGTCCTGCCTATAAAGTCATTATTGCTGCCGCAACCTGAACATAATACTGCTGCAAAAACAAACAACATTATTATACTCTTCCTATTCATTCAGATCACCTCCCGGATTGAGATAATCATATTTCTTCCCTTTTGATAAGCTTTTTATCATGAAAATCTCTATTATTAAAAATACTGCTGCCATCAACAATACTACAATATATACCGGTTTACCATTCAAAAAGTCCATCATCGGTATCAAAAATGCTATATAGAGTCCTGACATAAATATTATATATCTGTCAAATAATATTGATATTGTAAATCTTCCTGATGTATTGTCAATGTTTTTAACAGCCATATATCCGATAACATAAGACACCGCCGTTATTATAAACATTCCAAGACAGTTACTTGTTCTGTCACCAATATATATTATTTGGTCTTCCATTTCCATTTCTGAAAACCAGTCAGAAACTCTGGTCACATCCATAATTCCAAAAAGATTCCATATATTTTCCACAAACAAATCAGATATCATATTCAAAACTATCACTAAAAACTCTGGAAATACAAGTATACTAATTGCAACAAGAATCGACAGCAAATCATATTCCGTTATTATGGCTGCCATTCCAAACACCGTATATACGGCCAGGCATACAAGAAATATATTAAATATAAACATAAGACCATTTCCAAGACTGTCTAATCTGCATATTTCCGTATAATAACTCGACATCATATTTATTTCGCTGTAATCCGCATAGTTATTTACATAATGAAAAACTGCTGATAATGATATAAGCAGGAAAGATATTGACATAAACAGGAAACCCGAAAAATATGAAATAAGGTATCTTGTCACTGCTTTATATGGTAATGCTTTCTCCGTATCACTAATACAATATGTCATGGAAGAGAACCCCAGACATGCAGACAATATAATGAATATTAAAAATGTTCTGCCTAATGTTTCCGTAAGATTTTTTATAAAATATGTACCTCCTGCAATTTTATCTCCATACATTGAAGCCTTACCCGAAATTATTCCTGAACATACCACCAACACAGTACACAGAATAAGAATCATGGGAATACGCAGCCGTTTCAACCTGTACTTTATATAACTTTTCATGCTCTTTTCCCCTTTCCTTTAAATATTACAGCCGCACTGACTGCCGCACCTGTCAATATACCTGCTGCCGCACCTGTACACCACAGCATAAATGCTTTATTATTTCTTTCCATGTCATATACCTGAAATGAAAAATGTTCGTAATAACCTTCTGTAATGGTTCCGTCTATTCTTTCATCCCTAATCATATAATATGAAATGTTCTCTGTTCTATCTGTTGAACTTTCAACATAATAGTTGTTTTCAGTTCCCATAATAATAAACATGGCAATAATTACAGATACAATACATGATACAATAAATACAAATGCCGGATGCATTTTTTCAACAACTGAAATTACAGGTTTTTCTAAATCTGTTCTGCCATACACTTTTTTACCCCTGTAATATATTGCCGCTGTCAAGAAAATAACTACTGCACAATATATTGCAAAATCTACCCGCCTTGCAGATACACTAAAATCCGGAAAGTAATAGCTATTAGGAACTTTATCTGATTGCAAAACATTTAAAGGAATAGTTAAAAATCCCCATTTTTCTTTAATCAAATTAATCGGATTATTACCCTTATATCCTAATGATACGAGTGTCAGCCTTGTAATTCTGTCTGCACTTTCATATATCAATCCCAGTATCAATAATGTTAACAATATTCTTTTTACTCCCGGTATTCCATGTGCCAGATACAACATACAAAGTGATGTCATCAATACACAAAACAACATCTTAGTTACCATAGATATTAATATATCTTCAAAAGTCATATTCTGACTGCCATGCAGAATGAGTGTTAATAAATATATTACAATATAGGAACTTACTATAAATATTATTGTCGATACGGCAAATGCATCCCACTGTCCCATTTTTGATATAGGCAATGAATTAATAAATGTATAATCTTCAGCCGAACGCATCTTTACAAAAGTAATCCATACATATGAAAATGTCACAACAATAACTGCTAAACATTCACTTCCAAATTGGTCATATGGAAGCAGCAGCGTAATCATTACAAGTACTGCAATAAATATTCCGGTCTGACCATAATAATATTTAAACAGTGTTTTTCCTGCCATAACCGTCACCTCCGTTGGTATACACAAATACCTCTTCCAGATTAACACTAATCTCTTCCATATATACAGGCTGCATCCCCTTAAATTCTTCAACTTCTTCATCAGTAATGCCATTAAATACTACAGTATAAATGTTCCCTACATTTTTAACCGATACCAGTTTTGCATGTGACATAAATCCATCAGGTGCACCATTGTCAAATACAAAATTGAACTTTCTTGCCATTTTCATTATTCCTTCCATATCACTCTGACCCGCCATGGTTCCGTTTTTAATAATACTGATGTTATCGCATATACGCTCAATTTCTGCCAGATTATGTGATGATATTATAACTGTTAAATCTCTCTCTTCCACTTCTGAAATCAATGCATCAAATAAATCCTTCTTTGCCATGACATCCAGACCTGATGTAGGTTCATCTAAAATAAGCACATCCGGACATGATGCCGTATTAAGCATAAAAGCAAGCCTCATCTTCTGCCCTTTAGACAATTCTCTTACTCTTTTATTCATATCCAGTTTAAAAATATGGTTAAGATACTTAAACTTTTCCACATCAAAATTTTTATATACATCTCTGTAAAACTCCATCATTTTTCCTAATCTGTACGTTGGAAAAAACTTATTATTATCTGCCACATATCCAAGTCTTTCCTTAACTTTAGGGTTCTCATATACATTTTCCCCATCTATGATAACTTCTCCGCATTCCGGTCTGTATATACCGGCAATACATTTAATTAATGTAGTTTTTCCTGAACCGTTTTCTCCGATAATACCATGTATCATTCCTTTTTCTATCTTTATGTTAATATCATGTATGGCCTCAAATGTTCCATATCTCTTTGATAAACCATTAATATCCACCATCATACTATCAGTCCTCCTTCTTAAGATTTTCATATAATCTTTCTATCAGTTCCCTGACATCATCTTTTGACATCCCCATATAAATTAGTTCCAACAACTGATTAGTCAATTCTTTTTCAATCGCTTCCAACTTGTCATTATCCACCCTTTTCATATCTATATCTGATGCTATATATGTACCTTTTCCTCTTATTGTTTCAATGATTTTTGTCCTCTCAAGTTCCTGATATGCCTTAGCTACAGTACCAGGAGTCACTGAAAGTTCCATTGCCATCCGCCTTATGGATGGCAGTTCATCACCAGGATTCAGATAGCCTTTGAGAACATTCTCTTTAATATTTGATATAATCTGTTCATATAGTGGTTTATTGCTTTTAATATCAATCCTCATCACATCGTCCCACTCCTTTCCTCATTATTTCCGGTATATCCTTCCATCTTCAATTCTTATTATTCTGTCTGCCTTTTCTGCTATTTTCTCATCATGGGTTACTATTATAACTGTCTTTTTTTGTGTCCTGTTTATACTGATAAGAATGTCCATTATCTCCAGTCCGGTTCTCTTATCAAGTGCCCCGGTAGGTTCATCTGCCAAAATTATATTATTATCCGCTGCCAATGCCCTTGCAATTGCACACCTTTGCTGCTGACCTCCTGATATCTGTGTCGGAAGCTTACCTTTTAACTCATCAATCCCCAGAAGTTTTAGTTTTTCTTCTATTATCCTTTTTCTTTCTTTTTTCTTAATATTCTGTGCAATCAATGGGATTTCCACATTTTCATACACTGAATAATGATTCATCAATGCGAAATTCTGGAATACAAAACTGATATTTTCCCGTCTTATTTTATGAAGTTTTTGCATCTTTTTACCATGAATCGGTATATTGTTTAGAAAGTATTCCCCCGAGGTTATCTCATCCATACAGCCGATAATATTTAAGAGCGTACTTTTTCCTGAGCCTGAGCTTCCCATAATGGCAATAAACTCACCTTCATTAATAACAAGATTAATCTCATCTGCTGCCTTTGTACATTCATTTCCGTTTTTATAGATTTTACTTACATTTTTTAATTCTATCATATTGTACTTTTACCTTTCCTGAACTAATTCCTTTGGTGTCTTTCCCTTAAATGCCACAATAGAAATAAGCACCGATAATATGGCAATTATAACTGCACAAATTCCCACTTTCCACAATACATATTTTAAGACTACATCATATAGAACATCTAAGGAATATACTTCATTTGAATAAAAAACATCCATTAAAAAGTATCCTGCCCCCAATGCAAGAGACATGGCAATAATCCCTTTTACCAGACTTTGTACGGCAAAGATAAAAAACTGGTCAGCAGTGGAAAAGCCATTGGCATACAATATACCATAATTTCTAAAATTTTCTATTATATGTGTTGACTGCATACATATCTGAAGAATAATTGATGTTACCAATACCACAGATAATATTCTTTCAAGAAGATTGATTAAAGCCTTTTTACTGCTTGCGATTCCGTCAAAAATCCCTCTATACGTCTTAACAGTCATATCTACTTTATACATTCTTGCCAACTGATAAATTTCTTCTTTGATTGTATTCATATCACTATCATTATTTATGGCAAATATAATATTACTGCGGTTTTTCAACTCATCTTTCCTAACTATAAGAACCTTATAATCCATATTCATGTATGCTGCCGCTTCATCTGATATCTCATCTCTTACCATTCTCAAATTTGGCTCAAGATACCCACCAATCACAGCCTTTCCATTAATCAAGTCATAAATTACTGTTCCAATTTTCATTTTACTTATTTTACTGCCCAGATAAATAACTTCGTCATAATCATTAAGCAGACTGTTACATTGATCAAATTTGTATCCTTTAGAGACCCCCAAGTTGAATAATTTCTCACTTCCTTCTACTAAATTAACTGATTCTATCACATTTCCAAATTCTTCTTCCTGTAAATCCCCAAAAATATCCCGATGTCCTTTTTGTATTTCATATATCTCATCAAACACATTATCCTTAAAATCTTCTGTATTAAATGAGCCCTGACCGGCAGAACCCACTTGTCCAATACCTTTAATATTCCTTATTTCATTTTCAAAACGCTCCAAATCTTCTAAGTTATCACAAGAATCATTTACCACTACCCCTGTATATTTAACACCATATTTTAGAATTTTATCCGTCTCATTTTCGTTATAATCATTTAATGCCTGAAAGAAGATAAGCACACCGATAAGAAGCAGTGCCACGCCTTCTAACAGTATATTTCCGCCGTAATTCTTTTCTCTTAGCAATTCACCAAATGCTATTCTTAACTTTCCTCTAACCATACATTGTAATCCTCTCTATAATTCCTTTAATATCACTGCCGGAATAATTGATTTTGAATACTTATATGCTCCAAATGAAGTAATAACCAATGTAATTAACATCCCGCCACTGACAATCAATATGTCATATATAATATTATCTGAAAGTGTATAGAGCTCACCAAATGCGGCTAAATACAAAACCCTCATAGACACAGAGACTGTAAGGGAAATTCCAAGTAATATACCTATCTCCTTCATAATCCACATATACATCTTAAATTTTCCAAAACCATATGTGATTCTTATTGCTATTTCCGTTCTTCTTACCTTTACCCACAGGCTTGTTATGCTATAACAGCTCCCAATACTGAATAGAAATAAAAGTGGCATAAATACCATATTCAGATTTCTATAGAGAAAATTCACTGCTTTATTTTCTGTCATTTCTATTGATGATTCATTATCAATATCTACATGCAGTGAATAATTATTTTCAAGCTCTGCTTTTACATTACTAAGATTATCTTCAATTCCAGAATCATTACCATATACCGTGATTTCTCTTTTAAATCCGTTCATTATATCACTAACTGTTTTTTCTCTTACATATGTAGGAAAGTTATTATTATCATTACTATTCATAACAAAATAAAGTGACGAATCATATCCTCCTGAACCATTATTTTCTGCCACTCCTGTTACTTTATAGTATACCCCGTTAACATACAGATAGTTTTCATTATCCATTCTTGTCATAAATGGTTTAATTGATTCCCCAATAATTACCGTACGTTCATCTTCTGACCAATCTATATATCCGCTTTCAAGTGAAAAAGGAATTGTCTCGTTAAAAGAGTATATTATAACTGCCGTTTTTTGTTCTTCCTGTCCATCACCAATATGTACAAAATCCTGCACATGAAAATTTATATTATTCTTTTTCATAATACTATATATAGTATCAAACTCTATTATTTGCGCACCTTCTTCTATGTAACTAAAGGTTCCATTGTCATCTTCTTCAACAACTCTGCCTGTATGATATATGTTCATATAGCAGCTTTCTTTTATGTCACTTTCTTTTGAGTTTAAAATACTATTTACCAATCCGCAGCAAACCATTGATATAAATATTGTAAGACTAAATCCAATCATTAATAAAGCTGAAGAAGGTATATCCCTAAAAACTTTTACCATTATTTTCTTCATATTATCTCCTTAGCATATAGCTGTTATATTAAGAAAAATTATCCGAAATCAAGATTTTAAACCTGTTTCTAATTTCCCATTTTTATACATTGTACCAACTGTATCGCAATGTATAGTACAGTTGATATAATTATATTATTAAAAAATAAGAAGTTTGTCAATAGTTCTAAACAAACTTCTTATTTAATATATCTATCTTACAATATAATCATCTTCTGCATTATACAACGTACACAACTGACCTCCTTCTTCCTCCAGATTATGGCCGTTGCTCTTTGCTGAACATATAACACTCCATAATGAACTGACAGAAATATATTCCCTATATACATTATCCGCATCCTTTAGGACACCTCTTGAAAAAGTCCTAAATACTCCATTAAATATAGGATAATAAGAAGCCAGCTGTGTCTTATAATATTCTGCAGCCGGTTCACTTCTATATATAAGGATAGTTTCAGGATAATTAATTTTGTCAAATGCATTCTGTGCACATATTTCAGGTATAAAAGAATAAAGCTCCCATGCCAGATTTTTATCTCCTACTGCCTGCTCCAATTTTTCGGGAAATTCTTCATATTCCCCTTCTGTTTTACAATCTTCAAACATTTTCATTGCAAGTTCAGTCATATCCATTATTTCATTAGTTGAAAACGGATACTCTATTATAGTTTCCTTATCCTGCTTTATCATAAAGAACTGCTTATGTGAGCCAAATTCTTTTGTTCCCCATGTCCTAGCCATATCTTCAACAACTTTGCTTAGTTCATTAATGACTATGTCATTTATCCTGCATTCTCCAATAAATTCCCCGTTTCCTATATTTGCTGCATAAACCTTTACATAGCAAAGTTTCTGATTCCCTATTCTCTTTACTATACCATCCTTTAATACATTCCAATATTCATCAGAGGAAACATTCTGCGGCGTTTTACCCATTCCAACTATATTTCCAAGATAGCATTTCCAACTGTGGGTATTTCCTGAAAATTCCGTCTCAAACACCCTTGGATTTTCATCTCTGACCATATTGCCTATGGCATTTACAATACCGAAAATAAATCCTCCCTGTGCCATCCCCATAGCCTGCTGCATATCTGAACCCATTGCAGCTGAACACTCATAGAGAACATTATCCCAGTCAGGAGATGTAATATAATATGATGTATTAACAAGCTGCTCTTTTATTTCAGAAACCTGCGGAGTAATGGTTATCCTCCATTCCGGAAGTATCACCCTGTTTCCGTCAATAATATCATCCGTTTCAAAGCATCCATGAAGATGATTAAGCAAAAATTCTTCTGCCTCTTCTATTGAATTAAATGAACCATTACCATCTGTAGTATTTGTGTCTTTACTTCTCATTAGAAACCTCCATTTTTAATATCCTCCGTTTAAAATGCAATCTAATGCTGATTCTATATCGTCAAACTCTAAAAACTTAGGGTAGTTTTCCATTGTTTCCTTTGCATATGTTAAATGTACGATTACACATTTTCCATTATCCATACTGAATAAAACATCATCATTAAATTCTGATTTCGCATATGCCATTGCTTCTATGCCATATAGCAGATGTGATTTGGAAAGCTCCCTGTGCAGTTCCATAACCATTTTACTTCCCTGTGTACTGTTTAAAACCATCCACTCTATATCTGGATTATTCGTTATAAATTCCTTTACATAACTCTTTTCCTCTGAATACACATACCACGCTTTAGCCTCATATCTTTCCCATTCAAATATAATATTACTAAATGTAATCTCTAATTCTATATAACCTTCGGCTCCCTGACACATACAAAACAAATATGTATACCGTTCATCTGCCGCCATTAATTCTTCCACATTTATAATGTCAAAAGATTCCTCTGCCAGCCTGAAAAAATCAAAATTGTTTTCAGCAATACTATATTCAGCAAATTCTACTCTCATTTCTGATGCCATCATACTGCAGCTATATGGATTCAAGGCACATCCAGAAGATACATTAACTCTTTCCAGTACCCAGACAAGACTGTCAGAATTTACCTCAACTTTACAAAAATATGAATCATGAAAATCTAAATATTTAAAATCTTTATAATCTGTCTTCATATGATAAATCTAACCTCTTACAGCTTCATAGTACCTCTTCATATGTACGTTTAAAAATACTAGCCTCTATAATATATACATCATGCAAATCATCTTTTCTTACTGCAAGATAGTCCCCGGGTCTTCCCAGCATATATTTCTCTTCATCCCATGATGAAAACACTTTAACACGACCGGATAGCTGCTTTACATATATAATTACTTCACCCGTTGTAACACACTTCCTCGCATATGGTACAATAGAAACTGCTTTTCCTTCTACAATTTCTCTGATAGTAGGTTCATATTCATTTTCAAATATATATTCCCCGGATTCACGCCTATAACCACGTTCAAATTTTTCCTTACGAATAGGATAAACTTCACCATTTATTCCTATCATAATATAAATATCATCCTGAATTTCTATATCCAAATCACCTTCCAAAGTCCGGATATTTACATTTGAACCACTTGGGAACAAATCTGTACTTTCTACATAACCTAATGATAATTGACATTTTCTGTAAGATTTCATAACTGACAAATCAGCTATGTAATCTTTTGCATAAATAATTTCAACATTAGAGAAATAATCATCCATTCTTCTTTCCAAAAATGTACCTATCTCTTGTGCCGTACATTTTAGAAGTTCAAATTGAATAAATCCACCTGCTTTTACCAAATGCCCTCCACCGGAGCCTATGCCCTCTGTAACAAATTCCGCCAATTCACATGCCTTTACTTCTCTGACACAACTTCTTACTGATACCTTAATACCTCCCGAAAGAATACTATACACAAGACATGTATCCACTACATCCACTTCTAATATCAAATCACTAATCATCCCAAGAATATTTGGATCACACGGCTCTGCTTCAACAATTGCATAGTGGTATTCTTCATTATATTTGTAATCCAGCAACGCTTTTCCGGCAATTTCCAATTCCTGTAATGAAAGATTTGAATTTTGAAAATGCAAAATCAGACTTTTGTTAAACTCCAGTTCATCACGTAAATCTTTATCAAAAGGATGTGATACTTCCGTAAAGTTATTTGTGTCTGTCATAAGTCCGTAATACAAAGCAGTTGTAAGTCTTTTATCATCATTAACGTCAATGCCTTCCTTTTTTAACATATTCCATACTACAGTTGCACATGCTCCTAAATTACTATGTACCTCATGTAAATCAGGCAGCTTAATTGATATTTGATGATGGTCTATAACTGCTACTTTTTCTGCCTCAAAAAACTGTACATTTCCTTCTCCATACTGGCAATCCACAGTTACCAGAAGTTCCGGTTTATCAATACTTTCCACATATTCAATCGGAATATCCAATTCGGCTGTCATTAAAACCAGATTTGCTTTTTGAATTTTATTTTTTCCTGAATATATTAACCGTACATTTTTACCATGCTTTTTTAAATATGTATACACGCCAAATCCGCTTGCAATTGCATCTGCATCCGGATTATTATGGCACTGTACCACAATATCAGTATACTCCAACAATTCTTTTAATCTCATTATCCGACCCCTTTCATCACCTAATCCACATTATATTGTGTTCGTTCTCTTTTTGTCAATTTCGCATCTTTAAACTGTCTTTCTGCTTCTTTTATAAGCATATCCAAATTCATATACGGAAAACGATATACTTGATTATGATACATATTAAATACATACGAATGTTTAGGCATATAACTAAGACCATCCTCAATAAATGCTAATGGCTCATAATCTGTTTCATTTAATATGAGCATTTCAGATGTTGTTAATATACAAATCAGATTTGAATCATTATCATAAATAATATCATTAATAGTATTATTCTGTTCTTTAGCTATATAAATAAATTCATGTTTTTTTATGTCATATACTCTGAAATAATAAGAGTCACCCTGCATAATTAATTTGCTGTCATCAGCACAAAAACTGATAAAGCACTGCTTCTGACTAACAAATTCCACCTCATCAATTGTTTTCTTCTTCTTAATATCCAGTATACGAAGCTTATTATCCAAACATCTTACTGCCAGTAATTTTCCATTAGAACTAATTGCAAATGCTGAGTTTCCATCTAATAAACCAGACACATTATATCCGGCCAAATCAATTTTATTATATTCTCCCGTTTCAGTATCAATACAAACAACATCCGTATTTACTATACTGCCATAATAAAACCTTCCATCATCTGAAATAACTCCGTCATATATCGGCTCTTCAATATTTCCATATGCAGTAATCTTCTGTTTTTTTAAATCTGCCACATAATATGTATCTGTACTATACACAAAAGCATAGTTATTATTTTGAGAAAAGCAAACTTCACACTCTTCCATATCTTCTTCAGTTTCTATTTCCTTTTCTTCCTTAGTTTTGGCATTATATAAAATAATATTTCCTTTATTGTCAATTAACGCATAATCTGTCTTACTTATAAACCGTGAATATAAAATTTCATCATTTTTTTCCGGTGACCACTCATCTGTCAGTGACCCATCTTCCGTTTTATAAAAATAATATACATTTGCTGAATCATCATTACTCTTCAATACATAGAATGATTCATCTGAAGAATAATCCATCTTCACTGCAGATTTTGTTAAACTTGCTATCTCTTCCATGCCATAACCTTCATGATATTTCATAAGTATAACATCCGGCGAATACCCGGCACTGGCAGCAAGAATTTCATTTTTAATTAAAACCTCTTTTACATATTTTCCTATATCTATTGAATAATCATTATAACTCTTGCCTTTTGTGAAATTAAAAATATCCATAACCCCATTACTTTCAACAATATATCCCATACCCGAATCCACAGAAATCAAAATATCAGTAATTCCGGAAGTAACTCCTATTTCCGATACCTGATTTCCATTTGCAGCATCCCAGACATAAACCATATTATCTACAGACAGCACTACTTCATCATGTATATCTCCTGTACTTTCATCTGTATAATTTCTGCATTTCAGATTTGAGGATGCTGCATCTGATTCAAATGATTTCATTTTTACAGTATTTGTCCAAATTGTATTTTTAGAAGAAATATCTATTTTTTCAATATATCCATCTAATTTACTACTTGTATAATCTTTGATTTTTTTCAGATTCTCACTTAAAACAATAATATCTCCCTCAGATGTGAATCTATGTTCTGCTATAAATGAGCCTTTTGTAATATATTCTGATTTTTCGGATGTTTTAAAATCATATATGTTTATAATTCCATTTGCAGCGGTATCATCTTTTGGAATACATCCAATCGAAAATTTATTATGCTCCTCACTAAATACCCCTTCTTCTGTAAAAGTATATTTGTCTGATGAAATTTTCATATCACCTTTGCTGCTTCCATCTGTCATGTCAATAAATGATACTTTATCATATGATATCCATGCTGCTATTTCGGTTTCCAAATCATATTTACAGTAACTATAATCCTTATCATCGCTTATACTCCAGATTTCATTTCCATTAAAATCAATACTATAAATACTATTGTCTTTTGCTATTATGAGATTATTGTCTTTTGTAACCATTGCACCAAGCGGTTCACTGACAATTCCGATAGAATCTGTTTCCGGAACAACTTTTGTAATCAATGTTCCGTTTATAACATCCCAAACATACACATTTCCCCCATTGTCTATAGTCACCAATTTCGTACCCTCATTGTTAAATGATATATCCCTTACCGGAAAATCATGTTTTAGCAGGCAGTCTTTCTCCAATTTATTTCCATTCTTATATACATTTAGTGTCTCACTCAACGCATATTGTGCACTTGCCACATATGGCCTGTTATTCTTTTTATCCGGTAGTGCTTCTAACGCAATCAAACCTGCCGTAATACGGTCTCCATCCTCCAGTAATGAGACAGCCGTATCCGCCAGGTATTTAGATTGGTTTATCAGTTTTCCTTTATAATTTTTCTGAATTGCTATGTAATTGTATGCACTATAACATCCAAATGCTATTGCAAAAACCGCAGCTAATGATGACACACAGAATGCCTTCTTTAACTGACGCTCTCTATGGCGCTGACGAAGATCATCATAACTACAATTCAATAAAGGTGCTGCAAGACGCACTATCTCCGTTCGCATTTTCTTATTAATCTCTTTTTTTGAATTTCCCCTCACATCGGCTGCCAACGGTTCAACAGGATTCCCATTATCATCTGAAAGCAATTGCTTCGGAAAAGCTTCGTCCGGTTCACCCTCAACCAGAACAGCAAGTATATGCCCTCTTCCATGCATTTCAATAAATGTATCAATCTCTTTCTGTACCCAGTATGATTCCGGTGTTCTTGGTGAACAAACCACAATTAAATATTCAGACTCCGACAGTGCCTGTTTGATATTATCCCCAAGGTCACTCCCTATAGGCAGTTCTTCCTGATCACGAAATACCCTTTGAATGGATTTCTTCCCCGATTTTTCCGTGACTGAACGTGGAACTTTAAATGTTTCTAATTTTTTATGTATCCTTTTTGCCACATGCATATCAAGTTCTGAATGCCTGTAACTTATAAATGCATCATATTTCATATTTTTCCTCCTTTGTGATTTCCCCAAATCTCAATAACCTGATTATAGCAAAAAATATTTTTGTTATCAAGATAATCACTATACAAAATATGTAGCATATAATTACCATTGCTGCATTCTTTTAATCAGCTTTCCTACGGTTGTTCCTAAACTTTCATCCAATAATTCAAATTCTTCACAAAATAAACCTGCTTGTTTAATAGCTAATGGAACTCCTTTAATAAAACGTTCAAACTTAATCTTACTGCCTTTTGAATACCCTTGTAATAATTTTGATAATAAAATCTCAATATACTTTTTATTCTTAGAAGCATCAGCAAAAAATTGACCTCTTAAATTTTTAGGATTTCTCAACAGCAAATCCATATCATATTGTTGAATTTCAGGAAAATGCATTAATAACCATAACTCAAAATTAGGATTAGAAATAGCAACATAAATATTATGTTTTTTACAAACCTCAAACAACTCACTAAGACATCCCTCTAATCCACGATAGTCTCTGTCAAAAATCACACATACAACATCAACTTCCTGTCTATAGTTCCATTTACAATTTAACTCCCATTTTTCTTCAGAAATCTCATTACCCTCTTTATCTATTCTTCCCATATTATACAAACATGCCCTAACCAACTGCTCTGGATGACTATAATTTTCATATCCTTCTTCTTTTTCCACAACTTCAATATGCACATCATTCTTTATATCTAACTCCACTCTATTGTTCTTTATACCTGTAAAATAAGACTCCTCAGTAGCACCTTCTGATACACAATAAAAAATTGCTCTGCTATTATCAGTTCCTGATACACTGCTATAATCATACGGCTTTGGAGTTCTTAAATTCAATTTTTTCAACTCAATTATCCCCCCAAACGTAATCAAAATCTTTAAATATCGGCACTGCACCATACCTTCCTGATAAATAATCTTTTGAAACTACTTTATCATATCTCACTTTAAACTTTTCTAAAGTATATAAAGTTGTGGTATTATCTTTTTCCCTTTCTGCAAACCATATTTCATCCCTTCTTAATATATCCAAATCCATAAGGTTAGATTCATGTGTAGTAATAATAAGCTGTGTATTTGTATTCTTTGAAAAATTCAAAAATGTCTCTACAAATTTTATAGTCATTTTAGGATGAAGGCTTCTGTCTAGTTCATCAATAATAAATACTTTTTCTTTGTCATCATTTAAAATAATATCAAGTAATTCTACTATTCTCTGTGTACCATCCGATTCTTCTCCATATTCATAACTTGTTTCATCATTTCCATGTTTAAACAACAATTTTGAAATATTAGTCTCTCCTTTTTCGCCATAATCTAATTCAAATAAAGCATCCTTATAATGTAAAACCCCCCTTATTTTTCTTTCACCCTCATTATTATGTCTTTTCAAAAACCTCTCTGCCAAAGTTTCATCAGAAAAATACTCTTTAAAAGCAGTTTCATTAATTTTTTGCATTTGATAGTTTGTAATTCCTGTATCTAAATATTTTAAAATTTCCACCAATGACTCATTATTATCTTCAAATCGAAAATAACTTGCACCTATTTTTGTCTTTGGAAATATTATAACTAATTTCTTATCAAACCAATTAAATATTTGATGAAATATTTCAAAATCATCATTCTCTAAGTTCCTTCTGTTTAATTCATATAATAACAGAGAACTGCTGACTCTGTTAGCATCTTTTAAATAATAATGAAACTCCTGAATATTATCATTATCAGAAAATATTTCTTCATCAAAATAGTACTTATTCTGCTCTACTATTCTTTCAAAAATCGTAAATTCCTTTGAACCCTGTAATTCATACAGCCATTCTGAAAGAACTTTTTGTTCCCATAGATTTACTGTAAATCCGTATGCATAGCATTTTTCTCCAATCGTAAATTCGTATTCAAATAATGTAGGTAATTCCTTATTTACTTCCCTGCTTCTACAATATTTATCACGCAAGAAGTCCTGCTCCATTGTTCCTAAAATAATATGTTTGCCACAAGAAACTGCATGTATCAAATTTGACTTTCCTGCAGCATTTGCCCCATAGATTGAAGAAAATTTTAAAACATTCCTATTTTGAAAGTTTATTACTCTGTCTTTAAACTGTTGTGAACTGCCTGCATATAAATAAAATTCATCTGCACAAATATTCCCTTCTGAATCTTCTTTATATCCAAATGACATATAATTTGAAACTGAAAATCTCATTAACATAATAATCACCACTTTCGATTTTTTCTCAATTTTTAATCATTATACCACCCTTTTCAGTTAATTATACCATTTTGTATATGGTTTACAAGAGATTTTTTCTCAGCCCCTCATCATTTTATTTTAATTAAATTGACAACTAAGCCCCCCTCATCTATAATATATTTATTACACATGTAGGACTTAAGGAGGAATTTACATGAAAACCTTACCACAAATTTCCGAAGCCGAATTTGAAGTCATGAAAATAGTATGGGAATGTGCCCCAATCAGCACAAACGAAATAACAGAGAAATTAGTCCAAACCACCAAATGGAGTCCTAAAACCATACAAACTCTGATTAAACGTCTTGTAACAAAAGGTGTACTTTCCTATGAAAAGCAAAGCCGGGTATTTGTATATACCCCATTAATAAAAGAAAATGAATACATTAACCAAGAAAGCCGCTCATTTTTAAAACGCTTTTACAATGGCGACATTACTGCTATGCTGTCTGCATACATTGATAATGACAAATTATCTGAATCGGAAATAGATACCCTCCGCTCCATTCTCTCCAAAAAGAAAGGAGGCAGCTGATGTGACAGATTTCATGATTCGTTTTTTAATCTGCAATATTTATATTAGTGGTACTATAGTAATATTTTTTACAGCCAAATATTTATTTAAAAAACATCTGTCCCCACGTATGCAATATAATCTGTGGTTTATTCTGCTTGGACTGCTGGCTGTTCCTTTCATACCTGTTCAACCCATCAGATTACCACAATTCTTCCCACATTTTCCGGAATTCAAAAATGCCGCAAAATCCGTAAACAATACAGTAAATTACAAAACGGCTGAACATACAAATCTGCTAAACGACTTTGCTGTTTCTGTCAGCAGAAAATCTCCATCTGCCCTTGGAATAATTATTTTCACAATATGGATTTTGGGAATTTCTGTAATGGTTATATTGTTAATAAAATCATTGCTGCGTTTAAAAAATTTTAAAAAATCCGCACTGCCATTACAAAATAAAGAAGTCATCATATTGTACCAAAACTGCTTAGATGAAATGCATATAAAAATAAACATTCCTATATACTGCAGTGCATTTTTAAAATCTCCCATTACCTCCGGATTATTTAAACCATGCATTTATCTTCCCATTCATCTGATATCCGAATATAACAGTAAAGATATGCGGTATATCTTACTACACGAACTACATCATTGTAAATATCGTGATGCACTGGCAAATAACCTGATGATTCTTGCTGTAGTATTTTACTGGTTCAATCCCATTATCTGGTATGCATTGAAAGAAATGTACTGCGACAGGGAAGTTGCCTGTGATACTTCAGTTCTAAAAATGCTGGATAAAGAATCATATAATGACTATGGAAACTCACTGATTAACTTTGCAGAAAAAATATCATTCACTACTTTTCCTTTCTTTTCAGGAATCAGCAGCAATATGAGGCAGATGAAGAAACGTATAATCAATATATCATCTTATAAAAAGCCGTCTTTGCTTAAAAACCTATATAGCATAACTGCTTTTACAATAACTGCCGCACTTCTTACCGGGTTTGCCCCGATACTGTCAACATATGCTTCAGACTCAAACCGTTATGATTGGAAAATTTCTCCTGAAAATATTTCCTATACAGATTTATCATCTTACTTTAACGGATTTGAAGGATGTTTTGTTATGTATGATTTAAAAAAAGACTTATGGACTATATATAATATGGAAAATGCCACCTTGCGTACATCACCGGATTCAACATATAAAATCTATGCGGCACTTTTAGGACTTGAAGAAAATATTATTACACCAAAAGATTCTTTCATGCCATGGGATAACAAAGACTATCCCTTTGAGCTGTGGAATAAAAACCAGAACCTGCAGTCTGCAATGCAAAATTCTGTAAACTGGTATTTCCAATCAATTGATAAACAACTTGGAAAAGAACTTATATCTGAGAATATTCATGAATTAGGCTATGGAAATGAAAATGTAAGCGGTGATTTGTCTTCTTACTGGTTGGAATCCTCCTTGAAGATTTCTCCTGTGGAACAAGTCAAACTCCTTACAAAACTTCATGAGAACCAACTTAACTTTTCTCCTGATAATATTAATGCCGTAAAAAATTCCATTCATATTTCTACTTTTGAAAATGTATCTCTTTATGGAAAAACAGGAACGGGATGTGTAAATGAACAGGATGTAAACGGATGGTTTATCGGATATGTAGAAATTTCAGACTATACATATTGCTTTGCTGCAAATATTCATGGCAAAAAAAATGCTACAGGAAGTAATGCAACCGAAATAGCATTATCTATATTATCAGACATACTTATCTAATCCGGTGCTGATATTCAGGTATATTGAGGATTCCATTATCCTGTATCTCATTTCCCAAGTACTTAAAACTGCCATCCTCTAAAAGTCTAATATCCAGCTTATGGGTTATAACTGCCTCATCACACAAAACCATTTCACATACTGCATCAATTGTTAATGTAACAGTCCCATCTTCATTTTCTTTTATATCAGTCACCTCCGGTATAGATGTACCAAAATAAGTGGGAGTATAATTTAAGCAGCCCAGCCTTACCCAGATATATGTCTGGTTCTCTTCATCAAATTCCGCATATTTTCGTATCTGCTCTGCTGTGACCGGAAAATATTCCATAATCAGGCTTTCAAAATCCTCCTTAGGTATTCCGTCTTGATATTCCTCATCAGAAATTTTTTTATTATATTTTAATCTGTATAAATATTCAAATAATCCATTATAATCCAAATCTTCCATATGGTCTGCATCCCAGTTAGAGCATAAAATGTTATTTCCCTGATACCCCAGCGGAAGTACACATTTTTTAGAAATCTCCCTATACTCATCTTTCATCGGTTTTATCCTGAGCATACAACTTCCATCTACAACCTCACTTACCTCAGGCGGCTCCGGAACACATAACTGATAACAAAACCAGCCTTTATCCGTATATTCCCATTCCTGTATTCTTGTGTATGTAGTGTATATATTCTCAGGCTTATTTTCTTTATTCCATATTGCACTTGTACTCAACACATAAATATCTTTTCCGTCAAAAATGTATTTATCACGTCCTATACCACCATCAAAATGAATCTCATATATTACAACAGAACCACTTTTTCCCACCTTGCAATCATTTAAAAAGTTTTCTACATATTTCCAATTATCCATATTGGAATAAACTGACATAGATGTAACAGGACATCTTGTTTCTTTAATCACATCCTGCATCTTATTCATTGTTTCATCAGATACCACTGCATTTAATGCTATTCCTTTATCGGCTTTACTATAAATATCCGCTACACTCTGCATCATCCGGTTTAAGTCAGCCTTTGCCTCCTCTTCTTCCTTTTCGTTAATTAAAAGATTATAACCATTTTCCTGCTCTATTGTTGCCTGCTCGTTGTCCTCCGGCATTTTCTGTGTGCATCCTGCTATCAACACCATAGAAAACAACACAAGTATTATTAATACGTTTACTTTCATTCTCACATACCTCATTATCTGTTCAAATATTCATCCAGTACATTACTGACCTTTTTCACAACATAACCGCTGCCGCCGATTCCTTTTACATCTTCTGCCATACTTACTATCAATATGGGATTTTGCATTTCTGAATCGGTTGTACATACGGCAAACCATCCTAACTCCGTCCCGGAATTATCATCCTTTGATGCCTTTATTTCTGCCGTTCCCGTCTTACCTGCCAGCACTATATCCTCCCTATGTGCAGAATAACCTGTACCATGTGGGTTGTTTACCACCTTTTTTAACCCATCTAATATACACACAGCAGCTTCATCGGGAAATGCATCTTCAATCCAGATTTCTTTTTCTGACCCTTCACTGTACCTCAAATATGGTTTTATCATATCTCCATGATTAACAAAAGAAGTATATACACAAGCCAAATGCAGCGGGCTTACCAAAATCTGTCCCTGCCCATATCCACTGTCAGCCAACTGTACTTCTGATTCAATAGTGTCCGTATTGGAATACTGTGACTCTTTTAATGCAATTTCAAATGGAACTTCCTGATTAAATCCCAACCCGTCTAATGATAACATCAAATCTTTTTCTCCTATTTTCAAAGCCGCCTTTGCAAAATATATATTATCTGAATATATAATTGCATTTTCCAGAACTATCGGTTCATAGGCATGAAGTGTTGTAACATAATAATCTCCCCATGAGGAATCTTTTTGCCAGCTTAACCCCTCATTTCCATAATCTTCATTTGGATTAATAGCTCCTGTTTTCAAACCTATTGCCCCAATAATCGGTTTAAACGTAGACCCCGGAGCCCACACCTGCCGGAAACGGTTATATAATGGCTTACTCTTATCCTCATTGAGTGCAGTCCATTTTTCATCCGACATGCCCATTATAAAATCATTATTATCAAACGAAGGCGTACTTACAAGTGCCAGCACCTCACCTGTATATTGATTCATGGCAACCGTACAACTCTTGTCTTGTTTAAACTGTTCATACAATAAAGATTGGACATAGGCATCAACTGTAAGTTTTATATTTTCGCCATTTTTCTTTATTTTGTTCTTTAATACCTCCTTTTTATTTCCTTCCGAATCTTCAATATAAATCTCACATCCGTCCTGTCCTTTTAATTCCTTTTCATACAAGCCTTCCATACCACTGCGTCCAATAACACTGCCTGCACTATATCCTTCTCCTTCATGCTTTTCCAAATCCTCTGCCGTAACATTCTGTACATAACCGACTAAATGTGCAGCCGCCTCCTTAAATGGATACTCCCTGATTTCCACATCAGAAATCATAACTCCTGATATTTGAAGAAGCTGCTCCTGCCTTTCTTTTTCCTTTAAAACCTCCTCTGACGGAGAAAATTCCATAAGGTCTGTTTCTTTTACTTTCGGCAGAGTTTTTAATGGTACAAATGAATCCTCTTTTACCCAGCCGGCATTTAACTTCTTTTTAACAGAATCAACATCCATCTCAAGAAGCCCTGCTATCTGCTGCAATGCTGCTTCCCTGTCTTCCAGTTTCCCCGGAACTACCCCTACAGATGATGCAATGCCTTTCCCCGCCAGTACCTTACCATTTCTATCCAAAATATTTCCCCTCTCTGCTTCATGAATTTGAACACGCACTTTGTCACCGGCAGCCAGATTTGGGAAAATAAGATTATCATTCCATACAATCAGATACCCATTATCTCCTTTTACAAACTCAGCTTCGTTTTCAAACTGTATTTCTCCTGCTATTGTATCAAAAACAGTTTGATACTTAACTGTTATCTGATTATTTTCTATTTCTTCTGTACTTACATTTTCAATTCTCATATTTTGCATTTCTATTCCTTCATAAATCTTTGAATTCCGATTTGCAAAATCATCCTGACTGATATTGCCTGACTTTTGCAAATCAATCATATTGTACATTGCTTCATAATTTCTTGCCTGAATATAATTCATATATGTAATAAGAAGTTCATCAGGATTTACCCATACATCTTTTTCCTTAGTAAAGATACCTGATGCCCTGACTAAAACTGCCACAAATATAATTGCTGTGAATATGACAAACGCACCTCTCACTTTTGCTCTTCTTCTTTTCCTTGACATATTATACCTCTTTTCTTACAAATGTAATATTTGTAAATAAAAAATTATGCAGCTCTCCTGTCTGCATAATAAATCCTACACCTGTAATATCAATAAGTCAAGCATTATTTTCCGCAAATTTACTTATGGTTACTTTTATTATAAAGTTCCCTTTTTCGTGCATGATGTATCTTACCATTATTTTTATGCTGATAGTTCTGTCTTAACCAATATTTTCTATCTTCGCCTTTCAAATAGTATACTTCATTTTCCATATACAACGCCTCAGATGGAGCAGCAGGACGACCGGAACAATATGGACAGTCAGGTTCACCACATACTTTATCTATCCATATATCACATGACATACAACAGACTGCATCATACTTGTCAAAATTAAACAGATTTTCCTCTCCACATTCAGGACACTCTGCATACTTCATCCACATACCATACTTATTCATTTTCTTTACTTTTGCTTTATTTCTCAAATATTTTTTTCTATTCATAATTTTAAACATGCCACTGGCATTTAATAAACAATACAAACTTTAATTCATTATTTATCTATAAAATATCATTTTATCTGCATTTCTACTTCCACTGCTCTAGCATCTGCATAAATGCACGTGTCTCTTCCACCTGTACAATATTTACAGGATATGTTTTATCTAACTTCGTATTTTTTTCTTCCAATGTAATTTCCAATATAACATCTCCGTTACCATCTGAAAATTTTAAAGCATGCATTGGCCCGCCCGGCTTACTGGTTTCAACTACATCTACAATATCTTTTTCGATAACAATTGTATAAGAATGCCCTATTTCTTTATCTCCAAAAATCAATGGTACCACATACATTTTGTCCACAGTCAATGCAATGGCATAATACCAACATTTAACACTTCTTGCATGACTATCCCTCCTATATGCATATACAAATACATATTCTCTAAAGTCATCATGTTCCTGCATAATTTTTTGAAGAATCTCTTTTACCTTTTGTTTCTCAGGACTGTCTATACCTTTTTTCTCATCAATGCATGATTTTATCCATATTATTAATACAAAAATTGCAAACGCACCAAAAAACATCAACACCGGATGTTCATTTATCATTCTATCTATCATTTGTACTTATTCCCTTCCTATTATTACTGATTTAAATAACATCTGATAAATGTATCTTTAGCATCCTTCATATATGTAACATCAATATCATTTGAACAAAACATAAATTTTAAAAATGATTCTTGTACAGTTGAATTATTAATCTTTATTCTTGTTCCTGTAAAATATGTCTTTACTCTTCTCCACTGAATTTCCGACGGATTATTAAATGTGATCTGTTTATTCTTAAGCACTATCTTGTTTTCATAATAAACTAATACATCTTTTAAATGAATCAGAGGGAATAATGCAAAACCTAACAACAATATCAAAATAATTGTAATTGCAATTTCCGCTTTTTTATTTGCACTCTCATTTATAATACAAGCAAAAGCAACTATTAAAAACCATATGCTTCTTATTGCTATGTTTATTAATATTTTCTTTTTTTCCACTTTAATTTCAGCCAGTTTTCTTTCCATTTATTATCCTTTCGTAAAATTCCAATTAATCATTGAATCTATTTATCAATATTTCAAGATACTACTCCGTTTTTAGATATTTTATGATTGAAACAATATGCAAAATATATTATAATTAAAAGTATTATTAATATTATATTGATTTGTCAGATTTTACAATAGGTTAATCGCATAACCCGTCACAAAAATATTACCATATTTTTGTTTAACATTACTAATATCTCATTTTTCACTATTTGTTTTTACTAATGTTACGTAAAATTCCAATTTAACTCCCTGTTATTTTGCACATATAAATTTTTAATCAAATCTTAGGCTGTGTCTTTTACTGCCTCAGATTTTCCTCCCACATTTTTCATCAAAACAAATGCAATTATGCAGATAATAACCGATAGCAGCGAACCTGCCGGTGCGGAAAGCCCCATTGGGAACAGTGTATCCACAAAATATTTTGATGCCAGATATGCTCCGGGTATACGCACAAAGACAATTGACAGCAAATTATGTAAAAAAGAAATCCCTGACATAGAATAAGCACAAAAATATCCACTGAAACAAAAGTGAATGCCTGCAAACATACAATCCCATATATATCCATGCAAATACTGACTTCCCATAGAAATAACTTTTATTTCATCCGTAAACATCCCTACAATAGGTTCAGCAATAAACTGTGCCAAAACAGACACCACAAACCCAAACCCTATTGACATAAAAATAGCATACCGCAAAGTAAGTGCTGCCCTCTCATGTTTGCCTGCACCAATATTTTGTGCAGAAAGAGCTGATACTGTAGAAAGCATTGTAGATGGTACCAGAAATACAACTCCTATAATCTTTTCTACAATACCTACGGCAGCAGCATCATTTAAACCCCTGCGGTTTGCAATAACAGTAATTACAATAAATGCAACCTGTATAAATCCATCCTGTATGGCAACAGGAATACCTATTTTAAGTACCTGCCTGATTATTCCCCACTTAAGTATAAAGTTTTCTTTACTCAGTTTTAATCCTGTATTTCGTTTATAAATAACTAAAAGTGCAGCAATTACACTGACCGCCTGCGATAAAGTCGTTCCCAGTGCCGCTCCCGCAGCCCCAAGATGAAATTTTCCAATAAATAAACAATCCAATATAATATTGGCAACACAGGCAATTAAGATAAAGTACATAGGAGTTTTTGAATCTCCTAATCCACGAAAAATAGAGCTTATAATATTATATGCTGTTATAAATGGTATTCCTATAAAACATATTGTCAGATAAATAACCGTTCCCTGTACTGCTTCCGTAGGAACAGACATTAATGATACAACTGGCTTTATAAAGATGAGTAATAATATTGTAACTATAACAGACAATACCATAAACAAAGTAACTGTATTTCCAACTACAAAAAATGCCTGTTCAGAACGTTTTGCCCCGATGGCTTTTCCAATAGTCACAGTCGAGCCCATAGCCAGACCCACAATCATAACTGTAAGCATGTGCATAACCTGACTTCCAACAGAAACCGCAGTAATGCTGTCCACTCCGTTGAACATACCAACAATAAATAAATCTGCCATGCCATACAATGTCTGCAGAAAATAAGAAAGCAGAAATGGCAAAGAAAAATAAACTATATTTTTAAACACACTTCCTGATGTCAAATTTTTTTCCATACTTTTTTACCTGATTCTGGTAAATTTTATTTATCTCAAAAAAACCAGACTTTTCTCTCCTTCCACAGCATATTATTATAATCGTTTAATCAAACTATATCAAGTACTAGCATTAATTTACTATTGACTTAGAAAATTTTTATGCTATAATGCCATTTGTAATGTGAAATATATATTTTTCTATTACATATAATAATATATCTATTCGGAGGATAAGAACATGAAGAAGAAACTTTTTGTAACTGGAATTATCATTTGTGCGTTAGCATGTGGATGCGGTAGTTCAGATAAAAAGGCTGAGGCAAATAAGAAAGTAAATGAAACAACAACTGAAGCAACAACTGAAGAACCAACAACTGAAGAACCGGCAATCATCTATAATATCGGAGATACTGCTGAATTAGAAAATTGGGAAATCAATATAGCTGAAATGCAAATTGTTGACTCTGTTGAAGATTCTATAATGATTTACAAAGCAAATGAAGAAGGCGACAAATTAGTTAAAGTATCTGCAACTGCTACAAATAAAGGTGACGAAGCATCAACTTTCTGCCCATCATACGGATATAGCGATGATTTAATTGCAAAAGTTATTAACGGTGAAGATGAATATTCTGCCCTGATTCTGCTTGGTTACGGTGATGGTATGCACAATAAAAAAGTAGAGGCTCAGGCTTCTATATCAGGAAATATGGTATTTGAAATTCCTGAAAGTGTTGCAAGTGCAGAAGATGAATTAATAGTTAAATTTACTTATAAAGGTAAAGAATTGAATTTTAAAGTTCGATAATAGTGCAGAAAAAAACCCTTTAAACTGATTTAGAAATAATCAGTTTAAAGGAGTTTTATTTTCTGTAACCTTTCCTAATACACTCTTGTTTTTAGTTACTTATTATTTTTTATACTTTAATCAAATATCCAAATAAATGAAATAAAATTTAATATAAATAAAATAATTAACATATTTTTTAGAGTTCTAATATCTACTGTCAATTGACGAATTTCTTTATATAACTGATTAAATTTTTCTTCATCAAATTGATTTTGCATATGTTCTTCATTATTCATTTGTAATCCCTCCAAAATAAAAAAGGGACAGCTATAAATAACTATCCCTTTTATTTAGTGCAAAATCAGTCTATTTATTGGCTATAGCTGCCTGTGCTGCTGCAAGTCTTGCAATAGGTACACGGAATGGTGAACAAGACACATAGTCAAGACCAATCTTATGGCAGAACTCAACTGATGAAGGATCTCCACCATGCTCTCCACAAATACCAACGTGTAACTTATCGTTAACCGGCTTACCAAGCTTAATAGCTGTTTCCATTAACTTGCCAACACCTGTCTGGTCAAGTTTTGCAAATGGATCATTCTCGAAAATCTTAGCATCATAGTAAGCATCTAAGAACTTACCTGCATCATCACGAGAGAATCCGAATGTCATCTGTGTTAAATCGTTTGTACCGAAGCAGAAGAAGTCAGCTTCTGATGCGATTTCATCAGCAGTAAGAGCTGCTCTAGGAATCTCAATCATAGTACCTACTTCATATTCAAGGTTTGCACCTGCTGCTGCAATTTCAGCATCTGCTGTCTCTACAACTACCTTCTTAACATACTTTAATTCTTTGATTTCACAAACAAGCGGAATCATAATTTCAGGTTTTACTGTCCAGTCAGAATGAGCCTTCTGAACATTGATAGCTGCACGGATAACAGCTTTTGTCTGCATCTTAGCAATTTCAGGATAAGTAACTGCAAGACGGCATCCTCTGTGACCCATCATAGGGTTGAATTCATGTAATGAATCAATAAGAGTTTTGATGTCTTCTACTGACTTGCCCTGAGCATCAGCTAATTTCTTGATATCTTCTTCCTCAGTTGGAACAAATTCATGAAGAGGTGGGTCAAGGAATCTGATAGTAACAGGATTTCCTTCAAGTGCCTCATATAACTTTTCAAAGTCTCCCTGCTGATATGGAAGAATCTTCTCAAGTGCTGCTTCTCTCTCTTCAACTGTATCTGAACAAATCATTTCTCTGAAAGCTGCAATTCTGTCTTCTTCAAAGAACATATGCTCTGTACGGCAAAGTCCGATACCTTCTGCACCAAGCTCACGAGCCTTTTTAGCATCTGCCGGAGTATCAGCATTTGTACGAACCTTTAATGTTCTGTACTTATCTGCCCAAGCCATGATTCTGCCGAACTCACCTGCTATAGTAGCATCAACGGTAGCAATCTTGCCATCATATATATTACCTGTTGTACCATCGATAGAGATAAAATCTCCTTCATGATACTCTTTACCTGCTAAAGTGAATTTCTTATTCTCTTCATCCATAGCAATATCGCCACATCCTGATACACAGCATGTACCCATACCACGGGCAACTACGGCAGCATGTGATGTCATACCACCACGAACTGTTAAGATACCCTGTGAAGCTTTCATACCTGTAATATCTTCCGGTGAAGTCTCAAGACGTACTAATACGACTTTCTCTCCTCTTGCATTCCACTCTTCTGCATCTTCAGCAGAGAATACAATCTTACCACAAGCAGCACCAGGTGAAGCACCAAGTCCTTTTCCTGCAGGTGTAGCAGCTTTTAATGCAGCAGCATCAAACTGTGGATGTAATAATGTATCTAAGTTACGAGGATCAATCATGGCAACAGCTTCTTCTTCTGTTCTCATTCCCTCATCAACAAGGTCACATGCAATTTTAAGGGCAGCCTGTGCTGTTCTCTTACCATTTCTGGTCTGAAGCATGAATAACTTTCTATCCTGGATAGTAAATTCCATATCCTGCATATCTCTATAATGATTCTCTAATGTAGAGCAAACATTCTTGAACTGCTCGAATACTTCAGGCATTACCTCTGCAAGTGCTGAGATAGGCTGTGGTGTACGAACACCTGCAACAACGTCCTCGCCCTGTGCATTCATTAAGAACTCGCCCATAAGCTTCTTCTCACCTGTTGCCGGGTCTCTTGTAAATGCAACACCTGTACCTGATTCATCTGACCAGTTACCAAATGCCATTTCCTGTACATTTACGGCTGTACCCCATGAATATGGGATATCATTGTCACGACGGTATACGTTGGCACGAGGGTTGTCCCATGAACGGAATACGGCTTTAATAGCTCCCATTAACTGTTCCTTAGGATCATCCGGGAAGTCCTCACCGATTTTAGCTTTGTATTCAGCTTTAAACTGATTTGCAAGTTCCTTTAAATCTTCTGCTGTAAGGTCAACGTCCTGAGTAACACCTCTGTCAGACTTCATTTTGTCAATAAGTTCTTCAAAGTATTTCTTTCCAACTTCCATAACTACGTCAGAATACATCTGGATAAATCTTCTGTAGCAATCACGAGCCCATCTTTCATTACCGGTCTTTTTAGCAACTACTTCCACAACCTGCTCATTAAGACCAAGATTTAAGATTGTGTCCATCATACCAGGCATAGAAGCTCTTGCTCCTGAACGAACAGATACAAGAAGAGGATTCTCTGTATCTCCGAATTTCTTTCCTGTGATTTCTTCCATTTTAACGATGTACTCATTAATCTGAGACTGAATCTCATCATTAATCTGTCTGCCATCTTCATAATACTGTGTACAAGCCTCTGTAGTAATAGTGAATCCCTGTGGTACAGGAAGTCCAAGGTTTGTCATTTCAGCTAAGTTAGCACCTTTTCCACCAAGAAGCTCACGCATGTTTGCGTTACCTTCTTTAAACAAATAGACCCATTTGTTTGCCATTTTTAATTCCTCCTAAATAGTTTCATTTTATTGTATAAGGTAATCCTTATATTTCAATAATTATAGCCAAATTTTCACAAAAAAACCATATTTATCCAGCTACAATGCAATTATAACAATTTCATTCAAATTCGTCAATTCAAAAAGCAAATTAAAACTCAAACTTTTTCTCAAAATAAGACTTCAAATCCTCTATACGGATTCTCTCCTGCTCCATAGTATCCCTGTCTCTTACGGTAACACATCCGTCAGTCTCCGAATCAAAATCATATGTTACACAGAACGGAGTTCCAATCTCATCCTGTCTTCTGTAACGTTTTCCAATATTTCCCCTGTCATCAAACTCACAGTTATAATACTTGCTTAATTCTGCGTAAATTTTCTCAGAACCTTCATTCAGTTTCTTTGAAAGTGGAAGAATACCTATTTTTACAGGTGCCAAAGCAGGATGAAAATGCATAACGGTTCTTGTATCGCCGCCTTCCAACTCTTCTTCATCATATGCTGAACAAATAAAAGCAAGTACAACTCTGCCTACACCCAGTGACGGCTCTATTACATAAGGAATATACTTCTCTTTAGCCTCATCATCAAAATATGATAAGTCTTCTCCTGATTCATTCTGATGCTGGGTAAGGTCATAATCTGTCCTGTCTGCAATTCCCCATAATTCTCCCCAGCCAAATGGGAATAAAAATTCAATATCAGTAGTTGCCTTACTGTAAAAGCACAATTCTTCCGGTGAATGGTCTCTTGCCCTCATTTCATCATCTTTTATACCTAATGACTTAAGCCAGTTAATGCAGTACTCTCTCCAGTATTTAAACCAGTCAAGGTCTGTACCCGGCTTACAGAAAAACTCCAATTCCATCTGCTCAAACTCTCTTGTTCTGAACAGAAAGTTTCCCGGTGTGATTTCATTTCTGAAAGATTTTCCTATCTGACCTATACCAAATGGTACTTTCTTTCTTGAAGTTCTCTGTACATTTTTAAAATTAACAAATATACCCTGTGCCGTCTCCGGTCTCAGATAAACAGTATTCTTTGCATCCTCGGTAACACCCTGAAATGTCTTAAACATAAGATTAAACTGTCTTATATCTGTAAAATTATGCTTTCCACATGTAGGGCAGGCTATATTCTTTTCTTCAATAAAGTTCTTCATATCTTCCTGTGACCATGCGTCAACAGACTCTTCCAGTTTATAATTATTTTCCTCTGCCCAGTCCTCTATGATTTTATCTGCTCTGAATCTCTCATGACATTCACGACAGTCCATTAACGGGTCTGCAAATCCGCCAAGATGTCCTGAAGCTACCCACGCACGCGGATTCATTAAAATAGCACTGTCAATACCTACATTATAAGGATTTTCCTGTATGAACTTCTGCCACCACAATTTTTTCACATTATTCTTCAGTTCAACTCCAAGATTTCCAAAATCCCATGAATTAGCGAGTCCTCCATATATCTCTGAACCCTGATACACGAAACCTCTTGCCTTAGCAAGAGCAGCTATCTTTTCCATTGTTTTTTCCATATTTATTTCTCCTTAAATGAATATAATATAAAATTCTGACTCTTATCAGAAGTTATAGCCATCTTTTCATCCAATTTAACATTCTTATTAACATATTTTATATCACCGTCAAATCTCATAACGGTTCCCTCATTTGTATATACTACATAAAGGTCTGATATATCTTCTTTTTCCTTTAGTTCATCCACATCTATTTTTTCTTTTTTACCTGCCACTTTCAGCTTTCCGGTAACTTTATATCCTGCTGCCACCGCTTCATCATATGTGCCTATGAACATCTTTATTACCTTGTTTGAATTAACATATTTCTCATTATAAAGTATGTAATCCTCTACAGTGTCAAATGCTAACCTGACCATAGCCTCGTCATCTTTAATTTCAAACTTTTCCAGATACATGCCATTGTCCTTAGAATAATTTTCATTAAATTCAGCTATTTCCTTATCTACCATATCTTTCAGCTTATCTTCACTGTATACATCTTCATCAAATTCTTCTAAATATGTGGCAAAAATCTTCCCATCATGAAATATTCTCATATATCCATCTTTATATTCGGTGGAATAGGTATCAGATTTCTTAGAACACCCTGCCATGGTTAAAAATACTGACAATAACAATACTATCATTGCCATATGTTTTCTTTTAAACATATTAAACCTCCATTTTAAATTAATCCATAGTATTATACTCTAACATATCAAGAATTTCAAGGGATTTAAAACTTTTATCAACATAACTCACAAGGTATCTTTTCATTATTCTTTCAAGTTCAGACTGTACTTTTGTGCTGACTTTAAATGTGTACAATTTTTCAACCCCGGAAGTTATAATATACTGCATTGCATATATTGTAGATACATCCAATTCTTTTTGGTCCTTCACGCCTGAAGCACACTCCATACAAATCATCCCCCCCTTCGAAACACTGAACATATGAATATTCTGTTCACTTCCACAGTTAATGCATTGAAACATTTCCGGATATTCACCATTATAAACCAGCATTTTCAGTTCGTAAATAACTCTGATAAGGCGGTTTGGAATATTTTTATTTAACAATGCCCTCATAGTCTGATACAAAAGCTTAAGCATATTTTTTGAATCAAGATTTTCTCTGGAATAATAATCTGCAATCTCCAAAAAGTAAAATCCGTAATATGTGGACTCTATGTCATCGGTAATTTCCATAAAATAATTCGAAATATCAATAGATGATATTATATTTGAGTTTCTCCCCTTATATATCTCAAACCGACCAAAAGAAAACGGTCTGCAGCCTGCCATAAGTATGCTTTTAGGTCTCCTCGCTCCTCTTGCAAATGCTGAAATTTTTCCCTGCTCCTTTGTAAGAATAGTAACTCTTGTATCATATTCGCCTACAGGCATGGCAGATATTACCATACCTGTAACAAATATATTATTATCAAAGGTCATATTGTACCATGCCTTTCTAATCTTTCTGATTGAATCCAAAATTTTTAAGATAAAAGTCGCTGTCACGCCATTCTTTCTTAACCTTGACCCAAAGTTTAAGATTAACCTGACATTCCACCTGCTGTTCTATCTCATATCTTGCAGCACTTCCAATCTTTTTCAGCATACTTCCCTGTTTACCTATAATTATTCCTTTGTGTGAGTCCCTTTCACATACAATAGTTGCATCTATATCCACTATTTTACCGTTTTTACGGTAATGCATCCTATCTACTGATACAGCTATGCCATGTGGAATCTCTTCCTTAAGACATTTAAGTGCCTTCTCTCTTATAAGTTCCGACACAATCTGCCTCATAGGCTGGTCAGTTATGGTATCTTCATCAAAATACTGTGGTCCGTAAGGAAGATATTTTAAAATCATTTCTATTACCACATCACAGTTATCACCACTCATGGCTGACACCGGTATAATCTCTGCAAAATCATGGATTTTACGGTAGTTATCAATATATCTCAATATCTCAGGTTTATCTTTTATTGTATCAACTTTATTTATCACCAGTATTACAGGGGTTTTTACATTTTTAAGCTGTTCAGCTATATGTTGTTCTCCCGCACCTATATAATCAGTGGGTTCCACCAGCCACACAACCACATCTACCTCATTAAGTGTATTCTCTGCCACATTTACCATATATTCGCCAAGCTTATTCTTAGCCTTATGAATTCCCGGTGTATCTAAGAATACTATCTGACCGTCATCACAGGTATATACTGTCTGAATCTTAAATCTGGTAGTCTGTGGTTTGTCAGATGTTATAGCTATCTTCTGACCTATAAGTTTATTCATTAATGTAGACTTTCCCACATTCGGTCTTCCTATAAGCGATACGAATCCTGATTTGTAATTTTCCTTCATTTTTGTCCTCTCTTAATTCTTATAATAATTTATTATTTTAAGAATTTATTATTTTAATAAATTTATTCAAACAACTCTTCTATCTGTCCGAACATTACTTTATCCTTTTCTATATTGTCTTCGTTTCCTACAACACATATATTATTCTGGCTGAGTACTGCTGCGATCATATCTGCATGCTTTCTGATATCCTCCACGGAAGTGGCAAGTACCTGTTTTCTCTCCTCTGACACATCTTCATCCGTCATGCCGCTTAAAAATGCTCCCATTGACCGGCTTCCATTAGTTCTTGGTGTAAGAGGAGTGTCCATATTGCTTATTGTTCCTATAATGAATTTTGTCATTTCTCTTTCACCTGCACTGAAGTTCTTTACATAATCCGGTATATTTTCAAATACTTTATTTGTAGCAGCCAGATTAGGATCCCTGTAAGAAGTAAAATAACAGTCACCACTTTTGTTAAATCCTGAACCGGAACCGTATGCACCGCCTTTTACCCTTACATTGTTCCATAAGTATTCATAATTAAGAATAGTCCTTAGTACTTTTAGTGAACCATCATATTTATAACCACACTTTAAAAAGTTTCCTGCCCTTGTTACATATTGGATTTGTGCTGATGTTTTAAATCCTTCGTTTTTCTGTACAGGCTGAATCCGTTCAAGTTTACTTTCAGGTTTGTGTGTATTAAGTGAATCCGTAAGTATGGATAAACTTTCTTTCAGTCCATCTAAATCCTTCTCATCAGAGGTATAGCTTACTATCACATTGTCTCTTCTAAATGTGTATGATATAGCCTCTTTTAAATTCTTTTTTATATTTTCTTTTTCCGAATCAAAGTTCTTTATACATTTTTCTATAAATTTGTAAAAGCTTACACCCTTAACATTTTCCGAAACACATGCCGAGCCGGAATAATATGACATATTTCTAAGCAGTGCAGTTGAATCTCCGGAACGGCTGAAAACCATTTGCAGCTTCGATTTTAATTCTGATATTATCTCAAACAGCCTCTTGTCATCATCTACATTTGTTGTATTTACTATTTCTGCTATAATTTTCATGGCAAAACTTATCTTATCCACAAATATTTTAGCACCATAACTTGCCATAATCTTATACTCATCAGGATTCTTAGCATTTAAAATTACTGAAACATCTGCAAATACTCCACCTGAATTCATATTTATTTCATTTACCAGTTCTGAATAGGTATAATTTTCAGTATCCATGAATCCCAGAACCGCTTTAATAAGACCAAGATATGGATACAGCCTGTGTGGAATGTCCGTCACATCAAACATAACATTCAAATATCCTATCCCATTAGTAAAAATATTATGATGAACCACCTTTATGCCATTAACATCAAGCTCAGTATTTATAAATGGTTTTATATCTTCTGAAATGTCCTGCCTTTTTAATAACGGAATCTTCTCCAAATCCTCTTTTGTTGATTCCTCACTTTTATAACTTTCCATATGTGCAGTCCGGTTAACCATTTCCTCTATTTCTTGTTCTGACAGACTTTCCTTATATTCTTTAAGCTTTTTCTTTAATAATTCATCATGCTCAGTGGTAAGTCCTTTCTTTGGAGCTGCAACCACCAACGAAGCATGAGTGTTATTAAGAAAATATTCTGTTATAAGATTTTCAAAATATCTTGTTTCTGCTTTACTTCTTAATTCTGCAAATACCTGATTTTCTTCCAGATGTGCAAATGGTTCCCCATCATACAGCCAACTATCAAATACCTGAAAACTCATCATAAGCCCTTTCGGATATCCGCCAAAATCTGCTTCCCTGTATTGAAATTCAAAATAATTGAGTGCGGCAAAAAGAGAATTCTTATCAATTCCTTTTTCTGCTATCTCTTTCAAAGTTTCTTTTATTGTATTAACAAATTCATCTTTCTGTGATGATTCCGCATTCTTTGCAGTAATAGAAAAATATGGCTGGTAAATCCAGTTATTATACTTTCCGTCAATGTCCTTTCCTATGCCTTTATCAAGCAAGGCTTTTTTTACAGGTGCCCCCGGCATGGAAACCAATGCATACTCCAGAACCTGAAACGCCACATAAAGCACTTTATCTGTAATTTTACCTGTAACGGTATTATATGAAAGATATGTGTTATCGCTCTCCGCTTCACCTGCTGCAACAGGATAATCTATATTCACTTCTTTCATTGCATCAAATGCAGCCTGTTCTTTTATTTGCGAATCTATCTCCGCTTTCTCAAATCTGCTTAGATATTCCCTGTCTATAAAATCCAGTTTTTCTGCCATATCCATATTTCCATACAGGTAAATGTAGCTGTTGGATGGATGATAATATTTTCTGTGGAAATCAAGAAACTCCTCATATTTAAGCTCCGGTATCACATCAGGGTCTCCGCCTGACTCAAATGCATATCCATTGTCCGGAAAAAGTGAATTCAGTGCCTGTCTTTCCACTATTTCGTCTGCCGAAGAAAAAGCACCCTTCATTTCATTATATACAACTCCATTATATGTCAATTCATCATCCTTATCCTTTAATTCATAAGTCCAGCCTTCCTGCCTGAATATCTCCTCTCTCTCATAAATCTTAGGATAAAATACGGCATCTAAATATACGTCCATAAGATTCTGGAAGTCTTTATCATTTTCGCTGGCTATCGGAAATATGGTTTTATCAGGAAACGTCATGGCATTAAGAAATGTATTTAATGAACCCTTTGCCAATTCTATAAACGGATCCTTTACAGGGAATTTTTCCGAACCACACAAAACACTATGCTCCATGATATGTGGAACTCCTGTACTGTTTTTTACCGGTGTACGGAATCCTACTAAAAATGTTTTATTGCTATCATCATTTGATATTAATACAACTTTAGCACCTGTCTTTTTGTGTTCCAGCAAATACCCATTTGAATTTATATCATCAAGCTGCTTTTCCTGTATTAAGTTATAACTCTTTAATTCACTTATCTTCAATATGTTCATCCATCCTTTCTTATCGGCGATTTTAATCTTTGTTTTATATAATACCATATTTTTGCCAATTCATACAATAGAACATATTTAAAACTTGCCACATACTAAAATAGTTTATCTAATAAATACAAAAGGGCAGTTAATATTTGATGCATTGTATCAAATTTAACTGCTCCTTTTATCTTATTCTATCAAATCAAGAATCTGCCTTATATTCTTTTTTCCAAAAACAGGTTTTTCCCCATTAATGACCATACATGGAACACTCATTACCTGATATTTTTCTTTTAAATCTGGAAAATGATTTAAATCATATACATCTGCAATAACATTAGGATTACCGGCTGCTATTTTCTGTGCAGATGTAACCAAATCCGGGCACATAGTACATGATAGTGAAACCATAATCTGTAAATGAATATTATCAGATATATTTTTTATCCTTTCTTCCACATCTGTTTCCACTATCTGTCCCGGACCTGCCGCATTATACAGTCCCAAAATAAATGAAGTAAACTCATGTCCTCCCGGAACTCCATGAAATGCAAGACCTGTCTGTGTACCATCTGTCAGGCATACTCTTACACATGGTAACTGCTTTTCACCATGTGAATTGTCAATCTCTAAAATTAACTTGTCTGTCATATCTGCAAGTGTCTCCATATATTGCTTTAACTCTTTTGATACAGCATCATCCTTCAGATATAACTTTAATAAAAGTGAACGTTCCATTTTATCAAATACCACATTAAGCTGTTCCAGCATATCTTCTGAAAAAAGACTGTTTTCATCTTCTGTTTTAGCATTCTTCTGTACTGTTGCTTTTTCTTCTTTATGTTCTTTACTGGAACTGTCCGGTTGCACAGGTTTTATTCCTGTCTTTTCCTGCATTGATTTTGCATAACGCTCTAACTCTGTAGCAGCTAATGCTCCATCGCCCACTGCCGTAACTACCTGCCTTAGATTTTTTACACAAACATCACCTGCTGCATATAGTCCGTCAACACTTGTTTTCTGACAAAGGTCAGTTTTCACATAATTCTGCTCATTTATATCTGCCAATCCTCTTACAAGTTCCGTAGCAGGCTCATATCCTGCAAATACAAAAATACCGAAGGTATCTCCTTTTGGTGCTTTATATTCTGTCACCTCTCCTGTTACATTATTTTTGTATTTAAGAGTGCGTAGAAAATCATCTCCTGATGCCTCTACTACTTCTGTATTCGTCAGAACAGTAATTTTCTCATTCTTTCTTGCCTCTTCTGCAGTTGCTTTGGCACAGGTAAAATCATCCTCTCTTACAAGAATTGTTACATGACTTGCATATTGTGTAAGAAATACACTCTCTTCTGCTGCTGCAAAACCTCCACCTACAACAAATACTTCCTTTCCTGTAAAAAACTCACCATCACATGTGGCACAGTAGGCAACACCGTGACCACGAAATTCTGCTTCTCCCTTAAATCCTATCATACGCGGATGTGCTCCTGTAGCAAGAAGCACACCAAAACATTTTAATCTGCCCTTATTTGTATCTACCATCTTAATATCTCCTGAAAAATCAAGATTTTCTGCTTCAGCTAAAAGAAATTCTGCTCCAAAGTTCTGTGCCTGTTTTCTCATTGCATTTGTTAATTCTGTTCCGTTAGTTCTCTCTATGCCCGGATAATTTACTACTTCTGAGGTTATTGTAATCTGACCTCCGAAATGTTCTTTTTCCACTACCAACACACGATAACGTGCTCTCGCCAGATAGAGTGCGGCAGTAAGCCCTGCCGGTCCACCTCCGATTACTATTACATCATACAAATTTTCTTTTTCCATAATTTTATAACTGTCCCACTAAATCTAAACTCGGTTTCAAAGTTTCTGCTCCAGGCTGCCATTTTGCAGGGCACACTTCATCCCCATGCTCATGTACGAACTGACTTGCCTGAACACGTCTGAATAATTCTTCTGCATTACGTCCCACATTTCCTGCAGTAACTTCATATGCCACAATCTTTCCTTCCGGATTTACGATAAAACTGCCTCTTTCTGCCAACCCATCATCTTCAATATAGACTTCAAAATCTTTTGACAATGCATGGGTCGGGTCTGCAAGCATAGGATATTTTATTTTTTTAATACGCTCTGACACATCATGCCATGCCTTGTGTACAAAATGTGTATCACATGATACGGCATAGATTTCACAGTTTACCTTTTTAAATTCTTCATATTTATTTGCCAAATCCTCTAATTCCGTAGGGCATATAAATGTAAAATCTGCCGGATAGAAAAAAAACACACTCCACTTTCCAAGAATATCTTCTTTGGTTACTTTTTTAAAGGCACCATCATGGAACGCCTGAACCGTAAAATCACTTACTTCTTTGCTAATCATTGACATTGTTTTTTACTCCTTTTATTATATTATTTCTGATTCATATCCTCATTGTTTCCAATAAATTTTATTTTCATACAATGTAATTAAAAGACCCTATGCATTAGAAATTCCATCTGCATAAGGTCATATTTAAAATTTTAGTATGCACTTGTCATATTGCAGATTTGCATTTCTAAATAAGAGTTTGAGAAACAATACATACCCAAAAAACAATAAACCAACTGATTTACTTTACATTTCTACATAACTCATCAACTTCTCTTTTATATACCATTTCTGTATTATCATCAAACAATACCCATTCAACAAGAGATATTTTTCCTTCATTTTCTTTAATGAAATTTAATACTGTACGAACTGCAATATTTGCAGCTAATTCAACCGGAAAACGATAAATACCTGTAGCTATAGAAGGAAATGCTATGGTACGGATTCCATTATCTACAGCTAATTGCAGTGAATTATAATAGCAGTTTGCAAGTTGCTCTTCCTCGCTATTTTTTCCTCCATTCCATACAGGTCCAACTGTATGAATCACAAAATCACAAGGCAGATTGTATGCTTTTGTAATCTTAGCCTGTCCTGTTTTACAACCGCCAAGCAAACGGCACTCAAACAAAAGTTCCGGTCCTGCTGCCCTATGAATGGCACCGTCAACACCGCCTCCACCTAATAAACTTGAATTTGCGGCATTAACGATTGCCTGCACATCCTGAACCTTTGTTATATCACCTCTTATAGTTTTTATCATATGGTTCTCCATCTTCTATTCTGTATCTTATTTGAAATATTCCACACCGGATTCAAATATTTTCATATCCTGTTCCCCTGTGATATTCCTTGCCACCGATACTCCTTTACGCTCCACATGAGCCATCTTTCCAAGGCATCTTCCATCAGGGCTTGTTATACCTTCAATTGCAGCATAGGAACCATTAATATTCCACTCTTCATCCATAGTCGGTCTGCCCTTCTCATCTACATACTGAGTCACAACCTGTCCATTTTTAAAGAGTTCCTTAATCCAGTCATCATTAGCTACGAATCTTCCCTCACCGTGTGAAGCCGGATTTACATATGTCCTTCCAAGCTGTGCATTCATAAGCCAAGGCGATTTATTGCTGACAACCTGTGTATATACCATCTTTGAAATATGACGGTTAATAGTGTTATATGTCAATGTAGGTGAATTTTCACCCTGACCTGTAATCTGTCCGTTAGGAACAAGACCCAGCTTAATAAGTGCCTGAAAACCATTACATATACCAAGTGCAAGACCGTCTCTTTCATTTAACAGTTTAGTAACTGCTTCCTTTAGCTTTTCATTTCTAAATGCTGTAGCAAAGAACTTAGCAGAACCGTCAGGCTCATCACCTGCACTGAAACCACCAGGAAACATAATAATCTGCGACTGTGCAATACTGTCTTCGAATACCTTTACCGAATCCCTTATATCTTCTGCATTCATATTTTTAAATACCTTAGTTATAACATTTGCTCCGGCAGCCTCAAATGCTTTTGCACTATCATATTCACAGTTAGTACCCGGAAATACAGGAATGAAAACTGTAGGTTTTGCCACCTTATTCTTGCATATATATACTTCTCCTGCACGATATAACGGGGTATCAAGTATCTCGCTGTCATTAGACGAACGTGTAGGAAATACCCTCTCAAGAGTACCTTCCCATTTACTCAATGCTTCATCTACAGATATTTTCATATCTCCATATACAAATTCTGCATCTTCTGTCACACTACCGATAATCCGTCCCACACTCTCTGCTTCCTGCACTTTATCTTCTGCTATTTCGGCAACGATGTTTCCAATACCTTTAGCAAAAAGCTCATTGCTATTTACTTCACCTGAATCAATATATATACCAAGCTTATTACCAAATGCCATTTTGCTTACTGCTGCTGCAATACCTTTGGCATCCACCACATAAGCGGACTTAATAACTCCATTTCCAATCAATTCATGTATTGTGTCATACAGATTCATTATCTGTTTATAATCAGGGAGGTCATATTCATCCTTCTTAATTTCAAATAATGCAATCTTACTTCCGGGAGTTTTAAATTCCGGTGAAATAACATCTTTTTCCTTAGCCACATCCACTGCAAAAGATACCAGCGTAGGAGGAACATCTATATCATTAAATGTACCTGACATACTGTCCTTGCCGCCTATTGACGGAAGCCCAAATCCAAGCTGTGCATCATATGCACCAAGAAGTGATGCAAAAGGCTGGCTCCAACGTGAAGAATCATCTGTCATTCTTCTGAAATATTCCTGGAAAGTAAACCTTATCTTCTTATAATCTCCACCGGCTGCCACAATTTTGGCAACTGACTCTATAACTGCATATACTGAACCATGATATGGACTCCAGCTCGAAAGATATGGATCAAATCCATAGCTCATCATAGTAACAGTATCACATTTACCCTTTAATACAGGAAGTTTGGCAACCATTGCCTGCATCTCCGTAAGCTGATACCTTCCTCCATATGGCATAAATACAGTTCCTGCACCGATAGATGAGTCAAATCTTTCCACAAGTCCTTTTTGTGAACATACATTAAGGTCTGCAAGTGTATCCAGCCACTTGTCTTTTACATCTGATACATCCTCATCTTTAAAATATCTATCATCTTCTGAAGGCATGTCCACCTTAACATCTGTTTCCTGATGTGCACCATTTGTATCAAGAAATGCCCTTGATATATTTACTATATCCTTTCCTCTCCAGTTAAGTACAAGTCTGGGCTCTTCTGTAACTACAGCCACCTCTGTAGCCTCCAGATTCTCCTCTCTTGCATAATCCATAAACTGTGCCACATCTTTTTTATCTACAACTACTGCCATTCTCTCCTGAGATTCTGATATTGCAATCTCAGTTCCGTCAAGTCCTGCATATTTCTTTGGTACTTTATCAAGGTTGACCTTAAGTCCGTCTGCCAGTTCACCTATGGCAACAGATACACCGCCTGCACCAAAGTCATTACATTTCTTAATCATATGACTGACTTCAGGACGTCTGAATAACCTCTGAAGTTTTCTTTCGGTAGGTGCATTACCCTTCTGTACCTCAGCACCACATGTCTCTATAGATTTTTCTGTATGAACCTTTGATGAACCTGTAGCACCGCCACAACCGTCACGACCTGTACGTCCTCCAAGCAGGATAATTATATCTCCCGGGTCTGAATTCTCACGGATAACCGCCGACCTCGGTGCCGCAGCTATAACAGCTCCAATCTCCATTCTCTTTGCCACATAATCAGGATGATATATTTCCTTTACTAATCCTGTAGCAAGTCCGATTTGATTTCCATATGAACTATACCCCTGTGCTGCACCACGAACCAGTTTCTTCTGTGGCAGCTTGCCATGTAAAGTCTCATTCATGGATTTTGTAGGGTCTGCTGCACCTGTAACACGCATTGCCTGATATACATAGGTACGTCCTGATAACGGATCTCTTATTGCACCTCCAAGACAGGTTGCTGCACCACCAAAAGGCTCTATCTCCGTAGGGTGGTTGTGTGTCTCATTTTTAAAGTTCACAAGCCACTCTTCTGTAACTGTACCATTTCCGTCTTCTTTATCTATCTCTACAGGAACTACTATACTGCATGCATTTATTTCATCTGATTTTTCCTGGTCTTCCAGTTTTCCTTCCTTTTTCAGTTTTCGCATTGCAAGAAGTGCCAAGTCCATAAGACATACAAATTTATCATCTCTGCCCTTAAATATTACTTCCCTGTCCTCTATATATCTCTCATATGTTTTGAGAATAGGTGTCTTATAATAACCGTCTTCAAATACAACGTCCTTAAGCTCTGTATTAAACGTAGTATGACGGCAGTGGTCTGACCAATAAGTATCAAGAACTCTTATTTCTGTCATGGAAGGGTCTCTGTTCTCTTCATTTTTAAAATAGTTCTGAATATGTTTAAAATCATTAAATGTCATTGCAAGATTCAACGAATCATATAGACTTTTAAGCTTGTCTTCACTAAAATCCTTAAATCCGTCAAATATTACCACATCTGACGGCTCTTCAAACTCTGTAACAAGTGTTACAGGCTTATCAATGCCTGTCTCTCTTGAATCTACCGGATTAATGCTGAAAGATTTGATATTTTCAAACTCTTCATCTGTTATATCTCCTTCTATAACATATGTTACTGCCGTTTTAATAACAGGCTCTTCCGATTCATTTAAAAACTTAATACACTGCTCTGCCGAATCTGCTCTCTGGTCAAATTGTCCCGGCAGATATTCCACACTAAATACCCTGTCTTTATTCTGTTTGTAAGGAAATGTCTCCTCATAAATATCATCTACAGGAGGTTCTGAAAATACAGTCTTTAAGGCATCTTTGTATGTATCGTCTGAAATGTTTTCCACATCATAACGTACAAGTTCCCTAAGTCCCGTAACAGTTTTAATTCCAAGATAACTTGAAATCTCATGCTTCATTTCCTTTGCCTTTACCGCATATGGTGCCTTTTTCTCAACATAAACTCTTCTTACTTTGCTCATAGTAACCTCCATAATGTTCAAATTACACTTTCAATATTGATTATTATAGCATACCAACTCTTTTTTTCCCATATCAAATTATAAATATTTCCAAAATCTCCTAATCTCTTCTTCTGCTGTTTTTATATTTACACATTTTACATCATCCCACTCTCTGGGATAAAGCCCTGAATAAGATGTTTCCAGAAATCTGTCATCCAAAAGTCCGATAACACCATAATCCTCTTGTGTTCTTATAACTCTGCCTGCCGCCTGAAGTACCTTATTAATGCCCGGATATCTGTAAGCATAATCAAAACCGTTTCTGCCGTTTTCATCATAATAACTCTTTAAAATCTGTTTTTCAGTGCATATCTGCGGCAATCCCGTACCAACTACAATAGTTCCTATAAGTCTTTCATTTTTTAAGTCTATTCCTTCAGAAAATACACCGCCCAGAACGCACAGGCCTATAAGAGTATAATCGGCATCTTCCTTAAAACTTTCCAAAAACTCTTCCCTTGACTGCTCATCCATCTTATTTTCCTGCAATATATATCTGAATCCGTCTATATCCGACAATGGTTCCAATACCTGATAAACACTGTCCATTAATTTGTATGAAGGAAAGAAAACCATATAATTACCTTTGCACATCTTTGCTGTAACTCTTATATATTCACCCATCTTCTGATACTCTGTAATATTTCTGCGGTTATATCTGCTGCTTACATCAGTTGCAATAAATATGAGCCTCTTGTCCTGCTGAAACGGTGAATCAATGTATATTGCATAATCATCCGTTTTACCTCCAAGCAGCTCTTTATAATAATTTACCGGAAGAAGCGTAGCTGAAAAAAATATTGTACTTAAACATTGCTGCATACACCTGCTTACATTACCTGACGGATTAACACAAAACAGTTTTATTAAAAATCCTTTATCCTTTGAATCCTCCGTAAATATCTCATACTTATCATCAACTAATTCATAAATATTAAGAAAGTTCACAAAGTCAAAGTAAAAATCCATTACAGATTCCCTGCCGTCAAACTCCCTAAAATCATCAAGGAACTTCTTCATATATCCCTGTAACCTTAATAACTGTTTTATCAGACTGTCTGCATCTTCTCTTAAATAATACTCCCTGTCTTCTCCTTCTTTCCTATATGCTAAAAGTTCTTTATTACATCTGCCTAATGCATTGTATACAGCCTTGCTTTTATCCTTAACAATTTTTTTAACGGAAAGAAAATCATCTTTATATAACGTAGCACTATACATCTCTCTGGCTCTTTCCACCAGATTATGTGCTTCATCTACCAATACAATATAGTCTCCTTTTGCTCCATCTGAAAAGTACCGTTTTAATCTTACTGTCGGGTCATAAACATAATTATAATCACATATAATTCCATCACACCAATTAGTACAGTCAAGATTCATTTCAAATGGACAAACATTATGTTTTTGTGCGTATTGAAGAATCACATCTCTTGTTATTTCATTTTCGCTATTTATTATATCAAATACTGCATCATTAATTCTGTCAAAATGCCCTTTTGCTCTCTCACATTTTTCAGGATTACATTCCGGTTTGTCAAGTATGCATATCTTATCTTTTGCCGTAATAGTTACATTTCTAAAATGAAGTCCTCTGATTTTTAAAAGCCTGAATGCCTCCTCCGCCACTGTCCTAGTAATGGTTTTTGCCGTAAGATAAAATATTTTATCTCCACTGCCCTCACCCATTGCCCTTACTGCCGGAAAAATAACCGACATAGTTTTTCCTACTCCCGTAGGTGCCTGAATATACAAATCCTTCTTCTGGCGTACCGTTTTAAATACAGATACGACAATATCCCTCTGCCCCTTCCTATACTCAAAAGGAAACTGTAAGTTTTCTATGGATTCCTGCCTTAAAATCAAATTATCATATAAAAATTCTACCCATCTTGAATAACTTTGTATCAAATCTGCAAACCATTCTTTTAACTCTTCATACTCAAAAATTTCATTAAATCTTTTTATCTCTTCACTGTCAAGATTACAGTATGTCATCTGTATTCCTATTCGTTCCAGACTATTCTTTTCTGCATAAATGTATGCATAGCACATAGCCTGTGCTTTATGTACTCCTATAGGTTCTTTAAACTTCATTACATTTGAGTACATTCCTTTTATCTCATCTATAATAACAATGTCTTTTTTATTAATTATACCGTCTGCCCTTCCTTCAACGGTTATAGAAAATCTATCTGATGATACAGTGATTTTTAAAGGAACTTCCGGTGTATATTCTGTTCCCATTCTTCCCTGAATCTTTCTATGTATGCGGCTGCCTTCCTGCATGGCTTCTTTTTCATTCACAGATGTTCTTCTGTTATCAATATCTCCTGACCTTAGTACAAATTCCACAAGATTACGAACTGAAATTTTCAAATTGCCATCTATAAACCGCTCCATTTCACGATTCCTTTCCTTCTTCTCTTTTAGCCTGCCGATGTGTTATATATCCGATTAAAAATATAAGTACGAAAATCATGTTTCCATATAAATCAATTCTTATTGAAACATCAAGGCTGCCTTCCCATATTTCCTTTGGATTGCTTTTCTTATAATACACAACAACTTTTTTACCCGGTTTAAATATGTATTCTAAAGTCTCATAATGTTTTGAACAGTATGATTTACCTTCTGCACTATATTCCACTTCATACACATAATACTGTTTTTCGAGTTTCGAGCCTTTATAACTAATTCCGGCTCTTTTCTTTTCAATTGGATATTTGGATATTACGGTTCCTTCTGTTTTAATATAATTTAATTTGTTTTCATTAAATTCAAAATATCCTATCGCACAAACTGCATGCACAATTGCACATATAAGAAAAAAACGGCTTTGTGCTCTTTTGCTCATTCTATCAAAAAACGGCATATTTAGTACAACAATAAGAATAAACCATGCCAAATAAAATTGTACTAAAGTAAAAAGCATTTCACTGTAAAGCATAAAAGTTTCTCCAATCTGTACAAATCCAATACAATTCACAAATCAATTAAATTTGTCAAACTCTGTCATATACTTTCTGAATCGGAGAGGAAGATTATTACGCTGCAATTCATAATTCTTTCGTGAATCTATAGCTATGGTTTCAAAAAATACTTTCCATAATTCTTCATAATATCCCTCATTTCCTGACATTACTCCATTATCTCCGGTATCCGGCAGCATATTATTTATTATATAATAATCGCAATACTGCTTATGCACAAGAGTTTTTTTCCTTCCCATATCCTTAATAATAAAATTTTCTGATGACAACCTGTCTGAAAAATGATTTCCAAGCATGTCCAAAATATCATTCTTAGGTTCAATCTCTGCACTAAGTACATTTTCAGTAATCTGCCCAAACCTTAAAAATCCTCTTAAATGGTCATATTCCCTAAGTACATTTTTAGATATCTTTGTTACCTCCATTATTTCCGGTATGGCAAGACACTCTGAAACACGCCTCCCCATCCTGAATCCATGCTGCAGATACCTGAAAATCAAATCCGCCTTATCTGATACATCAGATACTGCTGTCCTGTATATATCATTATAAATATGAAAAGACATTTTTCTCTTTATGCTCTCTGCCACCTTAAATGATTTCTCCCTGTTCTTCTCCACCTGCACATATTCCATAAAAAGTTCCATATTATAGTTTTCACCACATACAATTGCTACATTATCCTTTCCATTCTGATTCATTACCACCCATGCATCATATATACATGATAATATTCCTTCAAAAGAATCTTCACATACTAAAACTTTTTTATTAAAATTATCCATAACAGCCCACCTCCCCGGAGAAGTCCTTAACATCAAACAAAGACAACTGTCTGTAAGTAATATTATTTCCTTCCACAAACCTTTTACTGTCTTTATCCTCTCCCACAAGCTGCCTTGTAATATAGTTTTCTTCCAGCTTTGTAGGATACATCATCTTACCTGAACATGTTATAAAATATAGTGCCCTTTTTAATACAACTCCCATTTTTTTAATATCATTAAAATCCAGAATATTATGCTTCCTTGCCGCCACTATCCTTTTAGCTGATATCGGCCCGATACCCGGAACCCGCAGAAGCGTATAATAATCCGCTTTGTTTACTTCCACCGGAAACTTTTCCAGATGCCTTACTGCCCAGTCACATTTAGGGTCTAAAAAAATATTGAAATTAGGGTTTTTCTCAGACAACATTTCCCCTGCTTTAAAACCATAAAATCTTAGCATAAAATCTGCCTGATACAATCTGTGTTCCCTAAGCATTGGTGGTTTTACGTCTACTGCCGGAAGGCTGCTGTCTTCATTTACAGGCACATAAGCAGAATAAAACACTCTTTTTAACTGAAAATTCTTATACAATGCTTCCGCCACCGTAACAAGCTGGAAGTCATTTTCCGGTGTGGCACCTATAATCATCTGCGTACTCTGGCCTCCGGGAACAAATTTAGGAACATTTCTATATATGGCAAGCTCATTTTTATTTTCATTAATTTTGCCCTGAATCATTCTTATCGGTTCCAATATATTTTTCCTGTTCTTATTCGGGGCTAAAAGTTTAAGTCCATCTGCTGTAGGCAGTTCAAGATTCACACTCATCCTGTCCGCCAGAAACCCTGTACTCTGAATCAGTTCCTTAGAAGCTCCTGGAATTCCTTTTACATGAATATATCCATTAAAATGGTACTTCTTACGCAGTAGTCTTATTGTATTATAAATCAATTCCATAGTATGGTCCGGATTGCCGATAATTCCTGAACTTAAAAACAGTCCCTCAATATAATTCCTGCGGTAAAATTCCATAGTAAGGGTGCATATCTCTTCCGGTGTAAAGGCCGCCCTCGGAATATCATTTGAACATCTGTTCTGACAGTATTTGCAGTCATATATACAATAATTGGTAAGTAATATCTTAAAGAGCGACACACACCGCCCATCTGCCGAAAAAGTATGACATATACCACATGATGCCGCACTTCCCATATTCATTCCATCGCCTTTTCTGTCAACACCGCTGGAAGTACATGCCACATCATACTTTGCAGCATCAGTCAGAATTTTTAATTTGTCCATAAGATTTTTCTGATTCTCTATAACCATATATTTCATCCTTTCGAATGTATGTTTGTATATATAGATTAAACCTTACAGACAATATTGTCAAGATGTTTTCGAATATATGTTTGAAGCGAGTGACAATTCAACCATGACATTAATAATTTGCCGAACCATAACATTAAAAAACAGACCACTCCTTGTTATGGAATAGTCTGCCTTCTATTAGGATACTATCTCAGCCATTTAAACGAAGGATAATACATAAATTCTACCTTCCCCAGTATAGCATCCCTCTTCACATAAGTATTTTTCCATTTTCTTGCATCATTTGAATAATTCCTGTTATCTCCAAGCATAAGATAACTGTCCTCAGGAATTTTAAATTCATAAGGTCCTGTTGAATCAAACCAGTCCTCTTTTAAATAATCCTCTTCCAGTTCTATAGTCTTACCATCTGTAGTTTCAATAGTTATAACTGCATTATTTATTCTGACTGTTTCTCCCGGAAGCCCGATTAATCTTTTTACATAATTCTCTTCCGGTGAATCAGGTGCCTTAAATATAATTATATCCAGTCTCTCAGGGTCAGAAAATTCATAGGTAAGCCTGCTGCCGATTATTCTGCTGCCTGTAGGGATAGTGTTTTCCATAGATCCGGTCGGAACCTTTGCGTTTACTATTATAAAGTGAGTTAATATATATGCTATTATAAAAGCTGTAATAATAATTTTTATCCAACTGAAAATTTCTTTCACTATATTAACTTTTTGCTTTTCTTCATGCTGTGATGTTTCATTTGCTTCGCTCATACTTTCCTCCATCTTTTTCTTTTTATAAACCCTTTATTGAATTTACGGCTTCTTCAATATATGGATTCTTAACAGAATCAAATTTTCCTTCATCTGCACTCTGTGCCATCTGCGGCATAATCGGAATCCTGCCCAGTACTTTAAGTGACAGCTCCTGTGCTGTTTCATCTATTTTACTTTCACCAAATACCTTAATCTTTTTACCGCAGTCAGGGCATTCCATATAACTATAATTCTCTACCAGACCCAATACAGGAATATTCATCTGTCCTGCCATGTTATATGCCTTTTTAACAATAAGCTTAACAAGATCCTGTGGAGAAGTTACTATAACTATTCCATCTACAGGTATTGACTGAAATACGGTAAGAGGTACATCACCTGTTCCCGGAGGCATATCTATTAAAAGATAATCAAGCTCACCCCATACCACATCTGTCCAGAACTGCTTTACTGCTCCTCCAAGCACCGGACCTCTCCATATAACGGGATCATCCTCATTCTCTAAGAGTACATTTACTGATATAACCTTTATTCCTCCATTTGTAACTACAGGGAATATTCCGTTTTCATCACCTGATGCTTTTTCCTTGATACCAAACATTTTTGGTATTGACGGTCCTGTAATATCAGCATCCATTATTCCAACCTTATATCCCAATCCTGCCAGCTCCGAAGCCAGAGATGAAGTAACAAATGATTTTCCTACTCCTCCTTTTCCGCTGACTATGCCTATTACTTTTTTGATACTGCTTCTTTCATTTAATTTTTCATGGGCTATTCCCTGCCTATGTGAACAATTTTCACAGCTTGTTTCTGTACAAGATGTATTACTACACTGTCTGTCTGACATTTCTATACCTCATTTCTGTACGGCTCTTTTCATATAACAGGTCTGTGTGTGCCGCACATACACAGACCTTATAATATTATATCTATTTTTTTATTTCATACACATTATCAGGTATAACCTCTGCTCCCGGCTCCATTGCACCGTTTGACTGGTTCTCGCCATCAGTAAATATAATAAGCGGTGCAGACCAGTCTTTAGTAAATGTATAACTGTATTTTCCGTTTCCTTCGTCTTTCATCTCTGCTCCCGGCCACTGCTCGTTATAAGCCACCTCTGAAGCCGAAGTTTCATCATATACATATGCATATACCGGAGTTTTCCATGAATCCGGTTTCATAAAATATACTACCGTACCATTAGATGTTCCGCTTTTCTTTGTGAAAACATATGTCATTATTGTATTATTTCCGTCTTCACTTGTACCCTTAAGCGTCAGACTAACCGTATCTCCTGATTTAAGCCTTTCACCAAGTTTAATCTTATCTCCGTCCTTAAAATATGTTTCAGTTGAGCCTGGAATTTTATAAACTGCTTCTTTTACATTTTGTGCATTAAGAGTTACTTCTATAAAGTCACTGTCAAAGTTCATCTGCGTATCGTCTGAAACCTTGACTACAGGAACATCTCCAAGTTCCTTATATCCATCATTGTACAATATAACTGCCGACTTTCCGTCTATAGTACCCGTAAGCTTTCCGTCTGATACAGTATATTCTGTTTTACCATCTGCCCTGTTGATGTAAGTTCCGTCTTCCAATGAAGTAACAAATGAAAGTTCTTCACTATCGTTGCCTATATTTACAACTGTTATTCCCTTTGAACCTCTCTCAATACATATTACTGCTGCATTACCTGTCGGATTAAATATATTTTCAGATTCTCCTACCATAGCATTTCTAAAATGATTTGCCGCTGACACTATAGCATTTTTATATATATAATCTCCGGCAGCACCTATTCTGTTCATTGTACCCCATTTATTCTCAACTGATGAACCGTATGGTCTTGAAAAGAACAATGGTGTACCTTTATCTCTTGCAGTTATTACAGCCCATGCAAGGCTTACATCTTCATTACTGTAATTGTATGTATTATCATCACCCGTATAATTATCATGTGATTCCACCCATGTTACAATATTAGGCTCTGCTCCATCAATAACAAAGTCTTTTACATCCTCAGCATTAAATTCCTGACTTGTAAGACACAGTCTAATCACTGTTCCATAAGAACTTGCGGTAGCTGCTCCAATCTTTTTAACATAGTCTCCAAATCTTTCATTATCTCCCTGAAGAACTTCGCCATAATTAAATATTCTGTCAGCATCTTTTACTTCCGTTAATACTCTGTCCCAGAAATTATTTTCAAGACTCTCATCATCCTTAGGGTCATCTTCAAGTCCGATATGTTTGGCTGTATCATATCTGAATCCGTCTGCTCCGTCTTCTATACATTTATTAATAAATGATATGAAGTAATCCTGAAACTTAGGATTTTCAGTATTTATATCAGGCAGTCCGCCCACTCCCTGAAGTGTACACTGATAACGGTCACCATAATTATCAATTTCCGTCTCGCCTTTTGAATGATACATTTTATCCTTACCGCCTACGGCATTTATAAATTCCTCTGACACCGCATCCTGTGTTGTGGTGGTATGGTTCGGTACTACATCAACTACTACCTTTATACCATAACTTTCTGCCACATCACACATTTCTTTAAACTCTTCTTCAGTTCCCAACTGATAGTTACCTATAGACCACTCCGTAGGCTGATATATATAACTCCACTTTCCCTGTCCAAACAGCTCCATTCCTGCATTACCGCCATCATATACGGCATTTATTGGTGATGTCTGAATAGCAGAGTAACCTGCCATTGCTATATCTTCCATACTTTCTTTAATGGTATTGAATGACCAGCAGAAACACTGTAATATGGTTCCATCTTTAATATCATCAGTAAGTCCGTAATCTTTGCTGACATTTTTTACTGTATTATTTTCCGAAGCATTTGTACTGTTTTCAGATGTATCTGATGAATCTCCACATCCTGATAATCCTAATGCCAAAGATGCAGACAATGTAACTGTCAGCCCCAGTGCTGCTATTTTTTTTAATTTCATATTTTGTTCTCCTTATTTTACAATGTATTTGTTAATGGTCTTTACTACTACTTTTCCATCACTATCCTTTACATACACATATAGCTTATATGTTCCTGATTTTTTAATCTTCCATTTAACGGTTTTTGATGAACTGTAATTCTTTATTGTTGAATTTTTTCCGTTAATCCTATATACAAATTTGTATTTTAACTTTCCATAACCGCCCTTTGCAAGTGCCGAAAGCTTTACTGTATTACCCTTTACTGCTTTACCGCTTTTTATAGCTGATTTAAAATATGAGACCTTTATAGTCTTTGGCTTTACTTTATATTTACTTATAGCTTTCTTTGCCTGATTGCCATTTCCATCTTTAATATATACATACAAATTATATGTTCCTGAATGTACAGGTTTCCATGATATTGATGATGCTGTCTGATACTTACATATGTAAACAGTCTTATTTTTATATTTATATGCAAATCTGTATTTGTAATTTTCTGAACCACCTGCTGCCTTTGCAGTAAGTTTTAAAGATGTTCCGACTTTTACACTTCCACTCTTCTTAGAAACACTGAACTTTGTTACTTTAAGAGGTGATTGGTTAATTGTTGTATCTTCTGTCGTATCTTCTTCTCCAGGTAATTCCACTACTTCATTATGTACATCAAATCCACTGATTACTGCTTTTGCAGTATTTTCATCTGCATCCTTTACAGATACATATATATTGTACTTTCCAACCTTATCAAATATTACCTCTACAGTATTAGTATTACTATAGTCTTTTAAGACTTCTTCTTTCTCTCCATCGTTATACCAGAATCTGTATTCCAGTTCTCCTCCTGATGTACTCTCTGCCATTACAGTAAATTTAACTTTTCCTCCTGTAAGTATTCCGTTTTCTTGTGCATCTGAATCAAAACTGTATATGAACACTCTGTTCTTATCACCCGGTAATGGTTCTTCGTTACCTTTTACCACTACTTTTATCTCTGCCCTTACACCATTATTTGCCGTTGCATATATTATTGCAGAACCGGAATTTTTAGCACTTACAATTCCTGACTTTTCTACATCTGCTACCTCTTTATTTGATGATGACCAAACGATATTTTTAACAGATGCATTCTCAGGAGATACACTTGCTGTCAATGATATGCTGTCACCTATATTTAATTCTACTGTTTCTTTATCTGCACTTACTTTTGTAACCTCAATCTTTTCGTCTGTATCAACCTTTACAAGTCCATCTTTATTGTAATAACCATTAGCACTTGCCTTAAGGTCTGCGGTCTGATTACTTCCGTCATTAAATATCACATTAAGTCCTGTTTCGCCTTCCGGATAATTTATTACATATACTCCATCGGTATATGATTCCATCCTTACACCCGGCCACGAACTCTTATATGTATCACTCCATATATAGCAGTTTATTGACTTACTCCAGTCATCAGGCTTTTCAAAGTACATAACATCTCCTGTTACTGCTTTGCTTTTTACTGTTATCATTACTGAAGCTTCCATGCCATTTACGGATGTTGCCGTAATTACGGCTGTTCCTAATGACTTTGCTGTAATCTCACCATCATTCACACTTGCTATATCAGAATTGCTTGAAGTCCATGTAATTGTCTTATTTGCCGCATCTGCCGGACTGATATCGGCTGTTACGCTTATTTTATCACCTATAGCCATTTCTGCCTGTGTTTTATCTAATATAATATCCTCAACCTGCACTCCTGTTGCAGTAACTGTTATTATTGCTCTGGCAGAAAGACCATTTTGTGTACTTACTATAATGGTAGTAGTTCCTGCTTTTCTTGGAGTAATCTTTCCATTGCTTACTAAAGCCACAGACTCATCAGAAGACTTCCATGTAAGAGTTTTTCCTGTTGCATTAAAAGGCATAATACTTGCTTTAAGTTTTAATGATTCTCCCAACTCAACCGTAGCTTCCGTCTTATCAAGCGAAATGGATTTTACCGGATTTTCCTGAACAACCACATCTTTACCGCCTGACAGGTACATACTCTGTCCTGCTATCATCCCAGGTGCTTTTGTAAGCTCTGTATCCAGTACATACACTCTCATATCTGCTTTTTCAGAGCAGCTTGCAGTAAGCGTTCCATTAGTTACATTTATAACCTTTCCCGTAATTGCATCCGTATATCTTCCATTCGGAATGTTCTTAAATGTAGCATCTCCTGATATGGCAACTAACGCAAAACTGTCAGTTGTACTATCAGTATATCTTCTCTTAAATGCCATTCCTGAAGTTGTAATGTCATTTGTTGAATACTGACCCTTTCTCAAAGCCGGTATTGCTGCCCTTATACGGTTAAGCCTCTGTATATGTAATGACAACGGATGATTAAGTGTCTCTGCCATTTTTCCTGTTGCATTGGTATACTTTGCAAAATCAACCGTATCTATGGTTCCTTCTATATTATCACCAAAATAAGCTCTTCCTGAATCTGCCAACGATATTTGATATCCCTTGTCTATCGTTTTTCCCTTTTGAAATTCCACTTCACTTCCATAATAAATACATGGTATTCCTCTGAATGTAAACATAAGGTCAAGGTTTTCTGCCCATGTAGACTGGCTTCCTGAAAATCTCTTATCCTCAGGTGCCCCATCCGGTGCATAGTCATGTGAATCCACATATACAACATTATAAGTAGCATCATTGTAATATTTATCTGTATTTACAGCAAGATTAAATGCCGACTTCGCCGTTTTAAAATTCCAATGCATCGGAAAATCTATTACACTTAATCCTGATGCCATTGAATAATCAGTCTCATGGTACTCATTTCCATTCAGCAGTGCATTATCACTGACAGGCTGTGACGAAATATCATCTTTGTCATTATCCATATAATGCTGCTCTGCCGAAGCCATATTTGTTATATATGCTTCCGGGTCATTTTCATCATCTATCCATGGATATTCCCTGCTTTCCTTCCATGTATAAAACGGAGTGGATAATGCCGGAACCTCCCTATACCAGATTTGTGTATATCTGGTACACACTTCTCCGAACATATAAAAATTTCCCTCTCCAGTTGTACCATGTACGGAATTGTAAATATCATTTAACTGACTGATAAATCCTTTGTTAAGACTGAGCCTTGAAATATGTCTTACAGTATCTACACGGAATGCATCTACACCCATCTTAATATACTGACCATAAGCATCAACAAGATATTTGTACACACGGGGATTTTCCGTATTTAAGTCCACACAATCGCCTGCAATCTGTGATATCTGGCAGGTATAATCATCCCAGTTAAAATCACCATTATGGTGATATATATTATTCTTATCCTTTTCTTCCCCATCCAGATTTTTCATCAGGTCAAGTCTCATATGATATTGTTCTTCCGGTGTAAGTGTAAAGTAATTCCATGGAAGATAATCAGGATTTACTGTCATACAATCTTCTATAGAAGACAAATCTGCATTCTCATTTTTTACAAATATCTTATAAAGGTTCTCTTCTCCAAAATTTCCGGTATGGTTAAATACCACATCCTGTACTATTTTCATGCCTCGTTCATGAACTGCATCAATAAGATCCTGATATGTACAGTCCTCAGACTCATATCTTTTATCCACTTCTTTAAAATTAATGGCATGATAACCATGATAATCATAACCACTGGAATTCTTCACAACCGGAGTAATCCATACTGTTGTAAATCCCAAAGCCTTTATATAATCAAGCTTATCTATCAGCCCCTTAAAATCTCCTCTCCATGGTTCATCACCTTCATTAATTGCCGTTCCGTCCCAGCAATATACATTGTTTGACTTATCACCATCATAAAATCTTGTTGTAATTACAAAATATATTGTCTCATCCCTGAAATCCTGTGCAAGTGATGCATTATCAGTATATATCTTTGTCTGCTGTGCATTCACAACACTGTTAATTCCAAAAAGCAGTGAAAATATTAATGTAATCAACATAATTTTTGCAGCTTTTTTCATTTTAATTACCTCCTTTTTTAATTTTACAACATTGGTGACAACACTTTTAGAATCCACTGAATTAACTTATCACTAAATGGTCTGTTTCTCCATTTTTCATAATCTATCCTTTCACTCTCCATCATAGTATTCATAAAATCTTTCTTCATATCAAGAACAGCCGGATTTTCATTAATAACCACACCACATTCATAGTGCAGATAAAAACTCCTGTAATCCATATTGACAGTTCCACATATTCCACATTCATCATCAGTTATTACATTCTTTGCATGGATAAATCCTTTGGAATACTCATAGATTTTAACACCATTTTCCATAAGATATCCATAATTTGATATTGTAACCATATGTACATACCATTTATCATACCTTTTAGGTGTAATTATTCTCACATCCACACCACTAACGGCAGCACTGACAATATCTTCCCTCATTTTATTATCCAACACAAGATAAGGTGTTGTTATATAAAGATAATCCCTTGCCTTATTAATTGTATGTGTATATGTGGACTCAGAAGGATTGTTATGAAATTTATGTGGACCTCCCATATATGGCTGGACATATCCGGGAGCTTCAACCTTTTTATCAGGCTTAAATAATTTGTAATTCTCTTTATCATTCTTAATAACTGTTTCCCACATTTCCAGAAAAAAACAAGTCAGACTCCATACTCCTTCACCCTCAAGCCTTACACCGGTATCCTTCCAATGACCAAACCTGTCTATTATATTTGCATATTCATCAGCAATGTTTACACCGCCTGTATATCCTATATTTCCGTCTATTACCGTAATCTTTTTATGATTTCTGAAATTAAATGAAAATCTGCTTATTTCCTGATGGATAGGTCCAAATGTTACAAGCTTTATTCCATGTGCTGCCATCTTTTTCTTAAAATCCATGTTATTAATTATAAGACATCCAAAATCATCCATTATAAAACGTACATCAATACCTGCTGCCGCTTTTTCAAACAGAATCTCTTCTATCCTTGACCAGATAACACCATCTGACACTATAAAATATTCCATGAAAATACACTTCCTGGCAGACTTTAAGTCTTCTATTAATGACTCAAGCAACTCTTCACCAATCGGAAAATATTTTACATTTGTATTTTTATAGAGCGGATATCCTGCATGAGACAAATATCTGCTTATCTGTACTTTATTAGGATGAAGCCGCTTCAATTCTTCTATTGCCTGATGATTCTGTTTCATACATTTTGCAGCTTTATCTTCTGCCTGTCTGATTCTTTTGTTGGTAATACTGTTAACAGATGTGCGTCCCCACATGATATACAGAAAATATCCCAGCACCGGCAGTATAATTACTATAACTATCCAAAATCTTTTATAATCTTTACCGTCATTTGCCAGATTAAAAGCAAGAATTACACCGGACATCTGCAGAATAATATATGCAACCGATGCATACTGCTGCATCAGGCTTACTATGGCAATCATAGTCCAAATCTGCAATAATAATGCTATTCCTACAATTATACCTCTTGTAATTCCTGATATTTTTCCTTTTAACAAGTTCATATATCTGATTTCCTCCGATTAGTCCATATATTTATTATATATCAAATTTCAAAATATACAATGTTTTTTATTTATCCTTTCAAGCTTCTTACCGATTGGTTTTATAAGTATCACTAAAAATACAACATCAGATATTGAATATATTAATATAAATGGTATTGATGTGATAACTGCTGCCCAATACCTAGTTATATTAAATGTTCCATCTATTGACAAAACAGTCCATATATCCATTATTGCCGAATACAGTGCTCCTGCCAGTACCCCATATAATATAAGCCATACTCTGTTTTTAAGCAGATTTTTCATATATGGTATTCCTGCAATCATGCCGATTAGTCCAAGTGCACACATTTGAAAAGGTGTCCATGGACCCGCCCCAAAAAACATATCTGAAATTAATGCTGTAAGAGAACCGGTTATAAATCCTGCCTCTGAACCAAGATATATTGCTGTAATAACAACTATTGCGGTGACAGGCTTAAATCCCGGAACAGGTGCAAATATACATCTTCCTGCTACAGCCATTGCCACCATAACCGATATTATCACCATACGTCTTATGCCGCCGCTTTTCCTCTCATATGCAGAATACACCATAAAACATGATACAAGTGCTATAAACATGGACACAAATAAATATTTCCTATCATCAAAAACTGTTATTCCTATACATAATACTGCTATTATAATGGTTATCCATATAATATCTTTTAACACCCTGCCCATATCAATTCTCCGTCCTTCTTATCGAATAGACAAGTTCATCGAAAGTAAGAATATTTTTAAAATATTTTGAACTGATTCTTGCCGTTTCCGTAGTATAAAAATCATTTCCGCACAGCACTTCTCTTACTCCGCCGTATACAATAATTTCATGATTAAAAAGTATTCCGCAGCAATCTGAATATTGTGCCGCAAACTCTATGTCATGAGTGACCATAACTATTGTTATCCCTTTCTCTTTAAGACCTGCAAATATTTCCCCCGTTTTTTTCTTTGATTCTGCATCCATGCCCTTTGTAGGCTCATCCATAAAAATCATGTCGGGAGACTTTAACAATACTTTTATTAATGCTGCTCTTTGCTGTTCGCCGCCGCTTAAATCATAAGGATGACTTTTAAGCAGGTCTTCCATATTCATATACTCTGCGAGTTCTAATATATCCTCTCTGCTTCCGACCTCTTGCAAATCTTCCATAAGGCTGTCTTTTATAAAAAGTGTCTGGGGATTCTGAGGAAGATACACCATATTCTTTGAATTATTCTTTATTTTACCGGAATATGGTTTAAGAATACCTGATGCTGCCTTTAACATAGTTGTTTTACCTGAACCATTGTTTCCAAGTATACTGCATATCTCTCCCGGATAAATATCCATATTAAGATATTTAAGGGTATCTTTTTCACTTCTGCTGTATCTGAAGCATACATTTTTCATTTTTAATATAGGAGTTCCTATATGTCTTATTTTTTCGGATTTGTATTCTGTTTTCTTTTCAGACGGAACTTCTGCCATATAATCATCAAGCATTTTTTTTGCCCCACATACATTTACCGGACACTTCATATCTGTATCCAGAATATTATAGAGCCTTACTGATACAGGCATCATATTAATTATACTTTTCATCGAAGAGGAATGCTTATTTAAAATAATATCCATATCTTCATACATTACTAACCTGCCCTCTTCCATAATACCCGCCCTGTCTGCCAAAGCCAGCACATCATTTAAGTTATGCTCCGCCATTATTATGGTAGTTCCAAGTTCGCTGTTTACTTTTCTTAATATATTAACAAAATCTAAAGCTGATATGGGGTCAAGCTGGCTTAAAGGCTCGTCTAAAAGTATTATTTCAGGCTTCATTGCCATAACTGATGCCAGATTTAATTTTTGTTTTTCTCCTCCTGACAATTCCCATGTATTCTTATCAAGAATAGATTCCAGATTAAAAAATGCCGTTATTTCTGCAAGACGCCTTTTCATATCATTTTGCGGCATACCGAGGTTTTCCAGTCCAAATACAAGTTCATGCCAGACCTTATCCGTTACTATTTGATTATCCGGATTTTGAAATACAAATCCCACTCCTGCTGCTGATTCTCTATCTGTTTGTGCTGATATAGCTTTACCGTTAATAAAAATATACCCTTCACATTTCCCCTTTGGTGCAAGTTCTCTTTTAATAAGCCTTAAAAGCGTGGTTTTTCCACTGCCCGAATTTCCGCATAGTATTACAAAATCACCTTCACCAACACACATATTTATGTCTTTAAGAACCTTATTTTCTTCCCCGTTATATGTAAAACTCAGATTTTCTATTTTAATAATATCCATCTTAAAATCTATGCCCTTTCTAAAACCTTATCTGCTGTGATACTGCATATTATACTGAATATAAATGGAATGGACACCAAAACACCATGTAATAAATAAAATATAATGTCTATTGAATTTATATTCGGTCTGTCTGCCGTAGGATAATATCTGAAATCATATATTCCGTTTATCATTCCGATAATAAACAGTACCATATATAAAAATAAAAATGCTGCCAAAATCACGTCCCATACTCCAAACCTGAATATACTATAGCTTGTTCTTTTTTTAAGTCCAAATCCTCTGGCACTCATTGCATCTGCCGTTTCTACCGAATTTTCCATTGCCCATCCCAGTACACTTTCATATACTCTTAATCTTCCCCTTATCTTTCCATACTTTTTTTCCATGCCCATTATCTTCTGAACATCAGATACATTTTCTGCCTGTCTTTTAAATACAGGTATAAACCTTATCGCCATAGATATTGTAATAGAAATCTTTGGTATTACTCTGCCAAATAAATATAAGAATTTATCTGTAGTCATTACCTTTTCATAACATTTACACCAGAATATTATGCCAACTATCATAATTCCCGCAAAAACACCATATATTACTGATTCTAACGTTATGGGATTATCATTGATATAGATTAAAACCGTTTCACCGTTATGTGAAAATATCGGATTAGTTAATGATATTACCATAAGAATCAATAAATAAAAAATTATGCTTTTTATGTAATCTTTTCTATCACTTAATATTCCGTAATATATAACAGCACCTGTTAAAGATAAAGAGACCATGACCGGATTAAGCGTTATTACTGTAGTAAATATTACTAATATATAATAAAAAAATAATATTGCCGGATGAAAATCCTTAAATCCTGTCATAGTCTGCATGCCTCTCATTCTTTATATTCATTTCCTATATCCCGCCCAAGGTCACAGGTATACAAAAATTCCACCTTATCTCCGTCCTTAACTCTATAACTTCCGCACCCTGTACCAAAATATTCATCATTAACCTTATACATCCATCCGCTTAATTTTCCGTAATCAAATTCATATAGATAATTTATCCCCTCAACATATGGATTTTTACCTCCTGTATACTCCATTTGAATATCATTATCCCTTATTGCTTTATTAAGCACATCAAACGCAGTATCTCCATCTGACATCATGTATTTAGTCAAATCAAGTATTATTCCATTTTCAACAAAATGCTTCTTATCTTTGATATCCTTATCAAGAATGGTTTCACAGCTTATTCTTATTGTAACTGATATATCTCCATCTTCTCTTATTTCCCTGTGTTCATCCGCCGTTTCAATTTTTAATCTGCTGATACAAAATACTGCTGCTGCAATAAACAACAAAACTATTAACAATCTACGGATTAGCTTTAACTTTTCTGATTTTACCATATATAATCACTCCTGCTGCTGCAATACATATCAACCCCGCCATCACTGCATAATATATAATTTTATCATTTTCATTTGCCTTTACCATATCATTATTACTCATATCATACAGACTTCCCATACCATTTTCATATCGATAAAGCGATACCATTGCATTTAATACCTGACTGCCTGATACCCAGTCTGACTGTCCTTCCTGTGTATGCGAAAATCCGCCATCTTCCCTCTGATATTTCATTAATGCATCCGGTACACTATAGCCATTCTTTATAAATGATTTGTCCTTATAAGGATTAATTCCAAGTGAACATAAAGCAATAATAACCTGTGCACAACTTTCCGAATTTGCAATACCGCCACTCTGATAACCTCCGTCTTCAAGCTGTATCTCTGACAATGCGTCCAAAGCTATTTCAACATTATGTTTCACATCTATTCCTTTGTCTTCCCTATAATAAGGTGCCAAAGCCTGTAGTGCCATAGCTGTAATATCCGCATCAGATTCCTCTCCATATAGTGCGAATCCACCATCTGCAAGTTGGTCTGATATTATATCCTGCACAATATTTTCCCTGCTGTATTCAGAATCTGCGGGCACACTGAACTCATCTGCATCCAAAGCCATAAGCCCGAATATAAGTCCGTTTATCCCCTGTTCATCTAAAGGATTCTCCTTATTACGTCCGTATACTCCGTCTTCTATCAGATTCATTCCTGCAAACGAACATGGATTGCCTCCACACGATAATACTACAAGTGCTATCCTATGATACTCTGTGGCTTTTGCATCATCCAATCCATTCTCCTTTACATACTTCTCAAGATTTTCTAAATATTTTCCATAATCAGCTTTGTACCTATATCTTGCAGCACCAAATACATACCAGTCCGAACTACTGTCTCCATCAGGATTGCCGTTAAGTCCTCCCTCATCCTCACACCATTTTATAATTGATTCTATATTATCTTCTATAACAGATGCACTCCCTTCACAGCACATTATTATAGAAAACAAAATTATCAGCTCTACAAGTTTTAAAATTCTTTTCATAAAAATATTCTTTTCCCTTTATTACTGTAGTATTATTTCTGTATAATCTTACCAAACATCAAAAAAATGTTGATTTTCAGATTCAGAAATGTTATATTATAGAAAAGGAGTGACTTCCAACAAAGTGGTTGACCTCCCAAGTTTGGTTAATAAAATAAACCTACCTGTTCTGGCAAGATACAAGGTAGGTTTATTTATTTTCGCTTGTTATTCCTATCTATGCAGCCTTGTAACACAGTCACTCCATTTACAAATTGTAACATATCTCATACTATCCGGCAATCTTTTTTCTGGTTGAGTTTCCGTATACTTATCCACAAACCCTCGATTTTACCAGTATCATTATAAACAACTTTGAAAAATTGCCCAAAATATAAGGAAAAAAGACGCATGGTTTACATTTCTGTTCCATACACCTTTACACTGTTTACTGATATTAAATTGTTTGGCTGATTATGCCAACTGCATTGATTGATTCTCCAACTCCTTAACTGTATCAAGGGATAATTCCGTAGCTTCTGCTATTTCCTCTAAAGTCATTTTTCCTAACTTTATTAAATGAATCGCTGTTTTTTTTGCTTTATTTTGTTCTGCTTCATTCCTCATATCTTCCATAATTTTGCACATGGTCGCCACTCCTTTCTCGTCCTACTTGTAATACCTTGCTTTTTTAGCAAGTGCTTCATAATTCATATCATCGGGATCAGTGCATGAAAAATCATGCATTAGCTTGCCGATTTCATCATTGCCCCTGTATTTCCCATTAACATATATTATATGCGAACCGTCACCAAACAATTCTTTTCCCATGGTAGTTTCCACATACCGCTGTATGTGATATACAATTTCAGACGTTCTAAATCCAACAGATGTAACTGTTTTTGATGTGTCTGCACTGTTGTACTCAAAATATCACCTTCTCTTCCTGCTTTCATTATACATCAGATAATGTTCTTTTGAAACTGGAATTTATATAATATTTTCATGCCGAAAATAAAATCAACTGTCTCAACGAAATACATCTAAGACAATAAAAAAGCTTGTTATTCCTATCTATGTAGGCAAATCCAACAAGTTGGATTCGCAGTACTATGATGAAAGTTCCAAATGTAAGCATCAAGTAAATACCTTCAAATGTACTCATACGCACCGCCTCCCTTCTTCTTTAAAGTTAGGGAGGCTGCTACCTTGTAACACCGTCACTCCATTTACAATGGAGTAACATATCTCATACTATTTGGCAATCTTTTTTCTGCCTTTGAATTTTCATGCTTTTTGCCGGTTCAGGCATTTTTCTGTATTCATTTCATCAAAAATGTACAGAAAATAACCGCCCAGTTTCAAACCGGACGGTCATCTTCAAAAAATCAATTTACTTTTCCGCTCTGCTTTGCCGTACTCCAGTCTCCGTACAGCTTCTTTGTCTTTCCATTTACTTTGACATTCTGGTATGCTCTCACACGCACATAATATTTCTTTCCCTTTGACAGTTTCCATATCTTATATGATGTTGTCTTGTTCTTGCTGATATTAATTGTCTTTGATTTTGTAAATTTCTTTGATGATGAGTACTGCAACTCGTATCCTGCACATTTCGTATCTTTTTCCCAAGTGACTTTCAGTGTTTTGCTTTCCGATGATTTTAATTTTACCACCTTGTTTTTCTTTGGTTTTACGGTTATGGTTATCTTTGCAGAGGTGCTTTTATATGTATCTGTTCCGGCTGCCTTTACTGTTATGGTGCATATGCCGGTTCCCTTTATTGTCACCCTGCCTTTTCTGTCTACTGACGCTGTCTTTTTATTTGAAGAGGCATATGTTAAACTGCCGTTTCCTTTTGTGAGTTTTGCGTTCAGCTTAAATGGTTTTGCTCCGTATGTTTTTGTATAGGATTTGGTGACCTTTATGGTCTGCAGTTTTTGTACTGTCGGTTGTTCCATTGAACTTAAGCGAAATGTAAATCCATTATCATTTGCATATCGCTCTGCTTCTGAATCACTTGTACCACAGATGACAAAATCAGCCAGTTTTACATGTTCGAAATAACTGCCTCTACAATATCCAAATGCATACCTGCCTATACTTGTCACGCTTTCCGGTATTGTTATGCTCTTTAAGCCTGTGCAACCGTAAAATGCATAATCTCCTATGCTTGTCACACTTTCCGGTATTGTTATGCTCTTTAAGCCTGTGCAATCTTCAAATGCACCCTCGCCTATACTTGTCATGCTTTTCGGAATTGTTATGCTCTTTAAGCCTGTGCAACCGTAAAATGCACCCTCGCCTATACTTGTCATGCTTTCCGGTATTGTTATGCTCTTTAAGCCAGTGCAACTGTTAAATGCTCCCCGGCCTATGCTTGTCACGCTTTCCGGTATTGTTATGCTCTCTAAGCCTGTGAAACCGCTAAATGCATAATCTCCTATGCTTGTCACACTTTCTGGTATTGTTGTATTCTGGCTGGCACTTATTAACGTATTTGTAAGTGTTTCTATTATTGCATTACAATTATCTCTACTATCATAAACCTTATTATCTTTATCTACTGTTATGTTCTCTAAACCTCTGCAATCTTCAAATGCACACTGACCTATGCTTATCACGCTTTCCGGTATTGTTATGCTCTTTAAGCCCGAGCAAAGGTAAAATGCAAAATCTCCTATGTTTGTCATGCTTTCCGGTATTGTTATGCTCTCTAAGCCTGTGCAACTGTTAAATGCTCCCCAGCCTATGCTTGTCACGCTTTCTGGTATTGTTATGCTCTTTAAGCCTGTGCAACCACTAAATGCATAATCTCCTATGCTTGTCACGCTTTCTGGTATTGTTGTATTCTGGCAAGCACTTATTAACGTATTTGTAAGTGTTTCTATTATTGCATTACAATTATCTCTACTATCATAGACCTTATTATCTTTATCTACTGTTATGTTCTCTAAGCCTTTGCAAGCTTCAAATGCTCCCTGGTCTATGTTTGTCACGCTTTCCGGTATTGTTATGCTCTCACCGAAAAATACAATCATTCGTATGCTTGTCACCTTAACCCCTTCAATACTATCAGGTATTACGATATCTTTATCTTCCCCTGTGTAACCTATAATTTCTACAGTCTCTCCATCTTCTCTACTAATAACTTCATATATCCAGCCATCTTTGATATCACCATATGCCTCCACTGCATCGCCAAAATAAACCGATGGCATCACCAGTGCCAGTATTAGGACAAACAACTCTATTTTCCTTACATATTTCTTCATATAACTCATTACCTCCTGCATTTTTTCTGAACTGCTGTCATGCAGTAGCTTTTTTTCTATATACTTTTATGCTTTTCTGTTATGGCTCACACCTTATTTTTTCAGTTATCATAACTTTTACAGCAACCTCCCCTCCGCCAAAGCCTGTCTGTAAAAAATTTATTCGTCACATTATAATCCTGCCATAGAACCAGTTTACAACATAATTTTTATTATGCTGTAAACTGAAAATTTTATAAAGTACTTATTAAATTATAACAGCTCTGTTCTGGCTTATCAAGATAAAACATGCATTTTTCTGTCAAATTCAGATATTATAAAATTAAGCCTTCATAAATCCACACACCGGTTATAGTTAAAAACTGAACCACTACCTTTATCCTATCTCGAAGTTATCTGAATTGATTCTCTCCTGCATATCTTGATTCTTGATATATTTTTTGATTATTTCGTTTGTTACATTTCCACTGCTTGCCACAAAGTAGTTTCTTGCAAACAAATGGGACCGCACTGATAAAATCTATATTTTTAACATACTATCACAGTCACGCCACATTTCTATTACATTTTTATTAGTTTTTTTCTGATAAGCAGGCAGAGTAGCAGTTGAATTCCAAAAACTAATTTATTATAATATTTTAAATGGCAAATATTATAAACTAATTATACACAAAATAGTTTTGACATTTAAAACGACATTAAAAAGGAGGTAAAAATGAAATCACAATTCAGTACAACTCTTACAAAGTTAAAGCCGTCACTTAAGATTTTACTTAAAACTCTTCTTGATGAATATGAATATGTATCTATTCTTGCTCAGGAAGCAAAAGGCAAAACCTACCGTGTATCTAAAAGCGGAATATCTATTGCTGATAATACTCTTACGGCAGGAAAAGGTGCGGTAATAAAAGTATACGATAAAAAAGGATACGCAGAATATTCTTTTAACAGACTTAACGATAAATTTTTATTAGAAATCCCAAAAATAATCCACGAAAAACTTATTCCTATGGCAGGGTTTATTCCGGATTCCATTTCCGAAAGCAATTATCCAAAGCTCGAAGATGAGCAGATTGTCTTCTCCAAAGCTTCGGAATACACCATTGACCCCGAAACACTTGGTGATGACATCATAATAAATAAACTTTCAGACATTCATAACAAGGGGTTAGCTTACAGTGAAAAAATACTTGACTGTCCGGCAATATTCCAGTACATGAAAACCGACAAACTGTTTCTGTCTGAAAACAAAGATATGGAACAAAGCCTTTTATGGTCTGCCGGAATTATACAGCCAATAGCTTCATCAAACGGCGAAACACACTACTATCATAAGCCTGTATCTGCATCAGGCGGTGCCGAAATCCTTGATAACCTTATGCAGTATGTGGATTCTTCCTGTGAGAGCGTACTTGCACTTTTACAAAGCACTGCAATTACTCCGGGAGAATATGATGTAATATGTATGCCTGATGTAACAGGAATGATTGCCCATGAAGCCTTCGGTCATGGTGTGGAAATGGATATGTTTGTAAAAAAACGTGCCCTTGCCGAGCAATATATAGGAAAATATGTAGCCTCACCTCTTATAACAATGCATGACAAAGCATCTGACTCTATTGAAGCCGGCTCCTACTTCTTTGATGATGAGGGTATAATAAGCCAAGATACCGTAATTATAGAAAAAGGTATTTTAAAACGCGGAATAAGTGATATGCAGACTGCAATGCACCTTAATACAACACCTACAGGTAACGGCAGACGTGAATCATATGAACAAAAAGCATATACCAGAATGACAAACACATATTTTGAAAAAGGTTCTGACAAACTGGAGGATATGATTGCCTCCATAAGCTACGGATTCCTATTGGAAAATGCAAGCTGCGGTATGGAAGACCCTAAAAACTGGGGAATACAGTGCATGGTAAATATGGCACGGGAAATAAAAGACGGAAAGCTTACCGGAAAAGTCTGCTCCCCTGTAGTATTATCAGGATACGTTCCTGACCTTTTAAAATCCATTTCCATGATATCCGATGATTTTCATCTGTCCGGTTCAGGATACTGCGGAAAGGGTTACAAGGAATGGGTCAAAGTATCTGACGGTGGAGCTGCCATCAAAGCCCGTGTAAAACTGGGATAATATAAAGCCGCAGAAAGGAAGCAAATATGTTAAATAAAATTTTAAATGCATTAAAAGAAAATAATATAGACTTATATTTAATTAACGAAGAAACACAGTCAACGTCTGAAATGTTTTTCATAAAGAAAAATCTTGATATGCGTAGAATGAAGGATGTTACCAAATATGAGGTAACTGTATACACCGATTTTACAAAAGACGAAAATAAAATGCGTGGTTTTGCCATTTGCAATATAACCCCTGATATGACTGATGAAGAGTTATCAAAAAAACTTTCCGATACTCTTCATGCAGCATCATTTGCATGTAATCCATACTTTGAACTTCCAAAACCATCTTCAGTTAAACCTAATGTTGATTTCCCGTCCTCATATTCTACAGAGGAAGGATTAAAAATCATGTCTGAAGCCTTATTTGCAGAAGACACCGAAAAAGACTGCTTTATAAATTCGGCAGAACTGTTTGTAAAGAATTTTAAATACCACATCATCTCCTCTGAAGGTATAGATGTTTCTTACAGCAAACAGGACATTGAGGGTGAATTTGTCACACAATGTACTATACAGGAAGATGTAGAGACTTATCAGGACTTTTATTATGATTCACTAAACCCTGATGCCCTGCGCCAAAAAGTAAAACGCAGTATTGAACTGACTAAAGCACGTTCCAAAGCCTCCCGCTGTAATCTTAACGGAAATTTCAAGGTTATATTATCCGGTCAGTATGCATCTGATTTGTTAAGATTCTATGTTGACAGGGCTGCTGCTTCCATGATTTATCCAAAATATTCTGATTTCAAATTAGATAAACAGGTACAATCAGAGCAGATAACCGGAGATTCCCTGAATATAACGCTAAAAGCAGATGTCCCGTACAGCAAAGAAGGCATCCCTATGACAGACCGCACACTTCTTGAAAACGGTGTTCTTAAATGTATTCATGGAGCTTCTCGTTTCTGCTATTACTTAAATACAGAACCTACAGGCATATATAATAATATAAATGTTACCCCCGGAATTAAATCCTTAAAAGATATGGAAACCGGCACATACCTTCATATCGTAAACTTTTCCGATTTCCAAATGGATGCCATGACCGGAAGATTCGGCGGCGAATTCCGTCTTGCCTTCTACTCCGACGGCAAAAATGTAATTCCAATCACCGGAGGCTCCATATCCGGCAGTATATTAGAACTTGGCGGAACCATAAAACTATCCTCCGAAACCCAGACACTAAAAGGCTACAAAGGCCCCCTTGCCATAGAAATCCAAAACGTAAACATCGGCTAACCCTCCAGCAGCAATACAACCACCCAAAATCGGTCTGCCCCGCAGACCATCATTCTTCCAAACATCATCTGCCCAAACAATATAAACACAAAAAAAATCCCGAAGGCGGTCTTTGCAGCGTAGCAAAACCAACCGCCGTAGGGATTTTTTTTGTATTATGCATTCCAGATTTCTTTAGCGTAATCTATAATTGTTCTATCACTTGAGAACTTACCTGCATTTGCAGTATTCATGAAACATTTTCTTCTGAATTCAAAAGTATCTGAATACTCTTTATTTGCTCTAAGTCTTGTATCACAATATGGGATAAAGTCTAAGAACAGGAAGTAGTTGTCAGGTATATGCCATGAAGCACCCTCTAATAATGAATCATATAATTCTTTAAATAATCCTGTACCATCATCACTGAATGTACCGTCAACTAATGTATCTACTACTTTCTTTATTCTAGGATTTTCATTATAAAGTTTCTTTGAATCATAAGTATCTTTGATTTTTTCAATATCTTCAACCTTAGCACCGAAGATGTAATTATTCTCTTCTCCTGCCTGCTCTACGATTTCGATATTAGCTCCATCATATGTTCCAAGAGTAACGGCACCGTTTAACATAAACTTCATGTTAGATGTACCTGAAGCCTCTGTACCTGCTGTAGAAATCTGCTCTGAGAAATCTGCTGCCGGTGTAATCTTCTCTGCATATGATACACAATAGTTAGATACAAATACTACCTGCATCTTATCCTTAACTTCAGGGTCATTTGCTATCATCTTGCTAATCTCATTAATAAACTTGATAATACCTTTTGCCCTCATATATCCAGGAGCTGATTTTGCACCGAAAATGTATACTGTAGGATGGAAATCCTTAATTCTTCCATCTTTTATACCATAGTATGTGTCAAGAATAGAGAATGCATTTAACAACTGACGCTTGTATTCATGAAGTCTCTTAACCTGTACATCAAAGATAAAGTCAGGATTTACATCAATATCCTCTTTTGCCTTAATGTAATCTGCAAGCTGTTTCTTCTTAATCTTCTTAATCTCGTCAAATCTCTTGATAACTTCTTTATCATCGGCAAACTTCTCTAAGTCTTTCAGTTTATCAAGATTTGTAATCCATTCATTTCCAATCTTGTCATTGATAAATCCTGCAAGTTCCATATTAGCAAGTGCAAGCCATCTTCTCTGTGTAATACCGTTTGTCTTGTTGTTGAAACGCTCAGGATAAATCTTATACCATTCTTTTAATGTATCTGCTTTAAGAATTTCTGTATGAATCTGTGCAACACCGTTTGTTGAATGGCTGGCATAAATTGCAAGTCTTGCCATATGGATAACTACCCAGTCATTACCATAAGGTGTATCAATAATCTGATAATCCTTTTTCTCTTCTTCTGAAATTCCAAGCTTATCTAAATCTTTTAATAATGCATTGTTTATCTTAACAACATATTTATATACGTTAGGTATTACAGCCTTGAAAAGCTTAATGCTCCATTTTTCCAGTGCCTCTGCCATAACTGTATGATTAGTATATGCAAATACTTCTTTACAGATTTTAAGTGCCTTTGTAAATGTAAGACCTTCCTGCTCAACTAAGATACGGCAAAGTTCAGGTATTGATACAACTGGATGTGTATCATTTAACTGTACTGCATATTCATCACCAAGATGTGAAAAATCATCACCATATTTTGCTTTATATTTCTTAACTATATCCTGTAATGAAGCACTTGAGAAGAAATACTGCTGTTTTAATCTCAACTTCTTACCTGCATCTGTAGAATCATTTGGATAAAGAACACTTGTAATAGCCTCAGCTTCATTCTTTTCCTTCACAGATTTATCATACTTCTGGTCATTGAATAAATCAAAGTTAAATTCCTCAATCGGTTCTGCCTGCCATAATCTTAATGTATTAATCATTCCTGCACCATAACCGATAACAGGTGTATCATAAGGTACTGCCCATACAGACTGTCCCTTAAAGTCAATCTTATATTTATCTTCTTCTCTTCTTACTGACCATGGATCGCCAAACTTTGTCCAGTTATCAGCAGTCTCCTTCTGGAAACCATTTTCAAAATACTGCTTAAAAATACCATAACGATATCTGATACCATATCCGTTTACCACGATATTCTGTGTTGCCGCTGAATCTAAAAAGCATGCAGCAAGACGTCCAAGACCACCATTACCAAGTGCATTATCCTCAATATCTTCAAATACTCCAATATCGATTCCATTTTCTGAGAACAGTTCTGTAAGCTGATTTAAAAGACCAAGATTCAAAAGATTGTTATATACAAGTCTTCCAATCAGAAACTCTGCTGAAAGATAACATACTTTCTTTCTATCAGTCTCCCATGACCACTGATTACTGATACTCTTCATTGCAGCCTTAGACACTGCATTGTAAAGCTCAACTGTTGAAGCTTCTTTAATAGTCTTGTTGTAATCAAGATCCAAAATAGTTACAATGTTTTCTTTGAATGTACTCATCTCTTTTTCTTTCTCCTATCTGCTTTTCTGCTTATATTTATTCTTTTTCAACTTCCTCTTCCTTTGGAAGTCTTGCATAAAACTCTGCGAGTTTATATAACTTTTTAGCATGCTGCTTCTTAAGGCTTCCTTTTTCCATTCTCCACTTCCAGTTATCTCCCACTGTAGACGGAGTATTCATTCTTGCTTCATTTCCCAGTCCCAAAACATCCTGTACCTGGAATATTGCCATTGCCGATACGCTGGCATAAGCTGTCCTTAATACTGCATCAGGAATATCATTCTTATCTGTAACGCCAAGATATTCCATGGCATATTTCAATTCTTTCTTTGTTTTGGAACAAAAATATCCCGCAACTGTTTCATTATCATGAGTTCCACCATATACAAGTGAATTCGGATTATAATTATGAGGCAGATGGTCATTATCAGGACCACCGTCAAACGCAAACTCTATAATCTTCATTCCCGGGTAACCGGTTTCCTTTAATAAATCTTTTACCGGCTGGCTTACTACACCCAAATCTTCTGCTATAATCTGTGCATCTCCAATGGCACTGTTAATAGCATCTGTAAGTTTCTTACCTGGTCCTTTCTTCCATTCACCCTGCTTTGCATTATTGCAGTCAGCTGCTATGGAATAATAATTAACTACTCCTATAAAATGGTCAATTCTTATAAAATCATAAAGCTTAGAATTGCTTCTCATTCTTTCTTTCCACCAGTAAAAGCCGTCGTCTTCCATTTTTTTCCAGTCATACAGCGGATTACCCCATAACTGACCATCCTCTGAAAACGCATCCGGCGGTACACCTGCAACATTAATCGGCTTAACATCCTCATCTAATTCAAACAGTTCCTTATGTGCCCACACATCGGCACTGTCCATTGCCACATATATCGGAATATCTCCAATAATCTGTATACCACTCTCATTTGCATATGTACGTAAATCATTCCATTGTTCAAAAAACTTAAACTGACAGAACTTCCAGAAATCCATGTCTTCTTTAAGTTCCTCCCTGTATCGGTCTAATGCTTCCGGCCTTCTAAGTTTAATATCTTCATCCCACTGCTGCCATTCAACATTATCGAAACGGAATTTGGCTGCCATGTACAAGCTGTAATCATCAATCCAGTATTCATTATCCTTTAAAAACTCATCATATTCCTCTGTTCCAATATGAACACTGTTCTTAAAAGCTGTTCTCAATACTTTAAATCTTGAATCATAAATCATGGCATATTCAACATATTCAACATTACTAACCCAGGAATACTGCTTAATATCCTTCTTCGTAATCAGACCTTCCTCCACAAGATAATCCAAATCTATAAAATACGGATTCCCTGCAAATGCTGAAAATGACTGATACGGACTATCACCATAGCTTGTAGGACCAACCGGAAGCACCTGCCAGTAACTCTGACCTGCTTCTACAAGAAAATCAACAAACTTATATGCTTCATCTCCTAATGTACCTATTCCATATGGAGATGGAAGACTGCTTATAGGTAATAACAGTCCGGCTCCTCTCTGTAACCCCTGTGACTTTTTAGCTATTATATCCTCAGCCATACCTTCACCTCATTATAATATTTTAATCCGAATGTCATAGCTGCTCTGTAAATCGTCATCTTTAACAACCGAATCAATTTTCATAATACAAGTATTATTTTAACATCTTATCCACCACTCGTCAACATAATATTTACCGAATATTTCGAAAATAGTTTCGAAATTTTTCTAAATTTTCATTGAATAATTTATTTGCTTATACTATAATATTAATAACAAAATATTACATATAAGAAAGGGCTGAACATAATATGGTAACCATAAAAGATATTGCCAAACGTCTTGGAGTAGCTCCAAGTACAGTTTCAAAAAGCCTGAATAATGCTGATGATATCAGTGATGAAACAAAACATTTGGTATTTGAAACAGCACTGGAAATGGGATACAAAATAAAGAGGAATAAGAACAATATCGGACTTGCCGAAAGACGTGTCTGTATACTTATTGATAATATGGAATATGAAAACCATGACCAATTTGGCTATGACTTAATACTGGGATTTAAAAATGCTGCAACGAGCCGTAACTGGCAGGTAGACATTATACCGGCAAACCTTAATGCTTTTTATGAACTTTCTAATAATTATGATGCATTTATGATTCAAAACAAATACAGTGGTGCGTTTATGATCGGCTTTTCCATGCATAATGACTATCTTCAGCAGATTAGGCGTACAAGAATTCCTACTGTCCTTTTTGATAATCATATAACTGAAAATCCAAAAGTAGGCTATGTAGCAACTGACTGTTATGAAGGTATAGGCATGGCTGTTAAATATCTCAAAAATCTGGGGCACAAAAAGATTGCATTTCTAAATGGCACTAAAAACACTATGATTTCAGATGAAAGAATAAATGCCTTTCAACAGATAATGAACGAACTTAGTCTTACCGTATATGACGAACTTATGGAAAACGGTTATTATGTACCTAACTGTGCAAAATATCATATACCTGCCTTCCTAAGGAACGGTGCTACTGCTATTGTATGTGCCAGTGATTTGATTGCTTCCGATGTTATAAACGAAGTTACACGCCTTGGTTACACAGTTCCTGATGATATAAGCGTAATCGGATTTGATGATCTTCCTTTTTCCGCTAACCTGACTCCGCCCCTTACTACAATAAAACAAGACCGTCTCAGCCTCGGCAAAAGTGCACTTATACTGTTAGACGGTCTTATTAACGATATTCCTATAAGTAAAATGCTGCTGCATGCCAAACTCATAGAAAGAACTTCATCAGCACACGTAAAAACTAACTTATAAGAATCATTCCTGATATATATGGTACTATTACATTTCCTGTGGCACTATATTTACCTTCCGCATCTATACTTTCATAATCGCCACAGACTTTCCACTCTCCTTCCGGTAATTTAATATCTATATCCTTATCGGAAGGATTGTAAATTACAAGTATTTTATCTGATTCATCACCACATCTTCCTGATGAAATCATAAATTCTATTATTCCATCCTTTTTAATAAACTTAATATTCTCTATAATGTCCTTTCGTTTAATCATCCGCAATGCAGAATGTCTTTTCCTGAATTCTATCAAGCCTTTATAATACTCAAATACATCATAATATTCTTTCTTACCCAGATCATCCCACTTAATAGAATTGACTTCATCTCCTGCTCTTACACTGTCACTTATAAACAATCCATCTTTTCCCTTTTTAGTTCTAAGTATTTCTTCTCCTGCATGAATCAGAATTGCCCCCTGACATGTGAATTCTATTAAAGCAGCCAGTTTATTTTGCCTTACCTTTTCTTCAAATGTAATGCCTTTATTTCCAATCTCAATTTTGTCAAATAATGTATTATTGTCATGGCATGAAATAAAATTAATCACTTCTGTGGGTGAAGAAGACCATTGTGGTGATGCCATAATACCATTTATTATATCTGACAGATTTTCCATATTATTACTTATATATCCGATTTCATCATCCTCAAATACACTTCCCTTTATGGCATCCCTGAAATCATCATTAAACATGGCTATCCTGTCCAAATACTTTGTATTCTCCTGTTTTGCCAATAGTATATCATTCTTTGATATACATGTCTCCAAATCCCATCCTTCTCCATATATAATAATCTCAGGATTAACACTGTCTGCTGCCTGTCTTACTGCCTTCATGGTATCTACATCCAGCAGCCCCATCAAATCAAATCTAAATCCATCAAAGTGATACTCTTCTGCCCAATATTTTATTGAATCAACTATAAATTTACTTACCATGCTCCGCTCTGAAGCCACATCATTTCCACAACCGGACCCCTCTGAATAATCACCATTTTCATCAAATCTGTAAAAATAATCTGGTACGATTCTGTTAAAACAAAAATCTGTTTTATATGTATGGTTATATACTACATCCATTATTACACCAATACCATTATCATGCAATTTCTTTATCATGGTTTTTAATTCCAATATACGTGATTTTCCATCATATGGATTAGTTGAATAGGAACCCTCAGGCACATTATAATTCTTAGGGTCATAACCCCAGTTATATTGACCATTCAACTTTTCATCTACAGAACCATAATCTGCCACCGGCAATAAGTGTACATGTGTTACTCCTAATTCTTTCAAATAATCTATTCCTGCACTTTGTCCAAACGAATTTTTAAGCCCTTCTTCTACAAATCCCAAAAATTTCCCCGGATTCTTTGAATTAATAGACTTATTTATTGTAAAATCCCTGACATGAACCTCATAAATAACTGCATCAGTTATATTTTTACCTGAAAATGGATTTTTATCATTATCCCATCCCTCTGGCTGAATTGATGCCGGATTTACTATCATACCTCTTTCACCGTTTATACCAACTGCCTTTGCGTATGGGTCACATGCCAGAACAGCACTTTCATCACCAAATTTAGCTTTATATGCATAATATTTTCCCTCACAGCTATCTGTCAGGTTATAATACCATGTACCATTTTTATCTTGTTTCATAGCATAACCAATACCATTATCTTCTTCTTCCACATCTCCGGAGTTATATATGATTAATTCCATTTCCTTAGCTGTTGGTGCCCATACTCGAAATAAAATGTTTTTTTCATCAAATTGTACTCCAAGATTATCATCCTTATAAGTAAATTTACTTTCAAACTCTTCAGATTCATAATAATTATTCATTTTTTCCATAATACGCCTTCTCCATATCGTTATTTTATAAATACAATTATAAAATATAAAGAAGGGATAATCAATGATTATCCCTTCTTTCTTTTAATTTTTTATTTTACTTTAATAGTAACCTTCTTGGTAGCCTTATTATAATTAGATGTAGATGAAGCTGTAACAGTAATCTTTACTGTTCCTTTCTTTCCTGTTAAGGTTACCTTTCCTGATTTATTTACTTTAGCAATCTTTGTACTGCTTGACTTATAAGATAATTTTCCATTACCTTTTTTAAGCTTTGCCCCAAGGCTGAATGGTTTTGATTTAGCCTTCTTAGAAATTGAAGTCTTAACACTTATGCTCTGTGATGCCTTCTTAATTGTAAAGTTCTTAGTTACTGAACCTTTGTACAATCCTTTGAATGTAATCTTAATACTTGCCTTGCCTGCATTCTTGTTATTTGAATATTTAACTGTATAATCTGTTCCCTCTTTAAGTGTCTTTGTACCATACTTAACTTTTAAACCAGACATTGTAATACTCTTGCCGGTATATGTTTTATTTGATATACCACTTACCTTAGCCTTAGATGCAATATTTTCCTGTGTTCCCCTGACAAGTACAGTAGCCGAAACAGCATTAACCTTAACAGAACCTGCTACAGTGCTAAGTGCCTTGGTTCCAGCTTTGTCACCCTGAACACATACATTCCATGCACCATCAGGAAGTTTAATACTATAATCTTTATTATTAGGATTATAGATTACTATAATATCTTCATCTTTGTCATAGCCTGAAATCATATACTGAACTATACCATCTTTAAATTTTGGTGAATTCTTATCTCCATTAGTCATATTTATAGGCTCAAGATATTTATCAACATCTGAACCATCTGACATTCTAAGTGCAGGATGTGCATTTCTGAACGCTATGATTCCTTTATAGTATTCAAGAACATTCTGATATTTTTCAATAGAAAGTGTACCCCATTTAATACTATTCTCTGCACTTGGTGATGCATAACTGTTTTCATCAAATGTTCCGTCTTCCTTAACTTTTGTCCTTAAAATTTCCTCACCAGCAAGGATAAAAGGAATACCTTGTGAAGTAAATGTAATAGCTGCAGCAAGATTATTTTGTTTTACCCTCAGGTCGAAACTGTCTTCAGGATTTGAAGTTGCAATCTTATCCCATAAAGTATAGTTATCGTGACATGATGAATAATTAATCATCTGTAACGGATCGCTTAATAACCAAGTCCAGTTCGCTGCACCTCTGGCACAATCATAAATGTCTCCTGCTTTACCTGAAGCACCATTGATATAACCTTTATCGGTAGCTGTAAATACATGTCCCTTTAAATTATCCCTGATGCTGTCATTAAAATATGCAAATCCAGGTGTAAGTTTCCAGTTGCCCTGATTAGCTAACGCAACACCTTCTTTTGTAACTCCGGTATCGATTGTCCATCCCTCACCATAAAGAATAATTGAAGGGTCAATCTTATGAAGTTCTTCTGTAATTTTATTTATTGTATCAACATCGATTAATCCAACAAGGTCAAATCTGAATCCATCAATGTGATATTCATCGTGCCAGTATAATACTGAATCAACGATAAACTTGCTTACCATTGCTCTCTCTGAAGCAACATCGTTTCCACATCCTGAACCATTTGTTCCTCTGTAGAAATAATTCGGCACAATCTTATTAAAGCAATAATCTGTATTATATGTATGATTATATACAACGTCCATTACCACGCCAATTCCTGCTTTATGTAAAGACTGAACCATCTGCTTAAATTCATTAACTCTTACTTCACCATGATATGGATCTGTAGAAAATGAACCTTCAGGTGCATTGTAGTTCTTTGGGTCATATCCCCAGTTGTACTGATCCCTGTCAAGTTTTGTTTCATCTACTGTAGCATAATCATATGCAGGATTAATCTGAACATGAGTTACACCAAGCTGCTTGATATAATCAAGACATGTAGACTGACCTGCCGTGTTTTTTGTACCCTCTTCGGTAAATGCAAGATACTTTCCACGATTCTCCTCTTTTACACCAGACTCAGTATCATATGAAAAATCTCTTACCTGTACTTCCCATATTGAACAGTCAGCATAACTTGCTATACCACTCTGTGGATTCGTATCATTTTCCCAACCTTCAGGGTCGGTAGAATCAAGGTCAACTACCATTGCCATATCACCATTTACACCTACAGCCTTAGCGTATGGGTCACATGCCTCATTTACAGTACCATCTTTAAATGTAACCTCATATGTATAGTATTTATTTTTAAGATCCTCATTAACTACTGCTGTCCATACACCATTTTCACCCATGGTCATTTCTGCTTCTTTTATAAAAGCCTTTGCATAGTCCTCTTCATTAAAAACTTTTATAACCTTACCATCTACAGATTTATCTTCTAAAGGAAGCCCTTCACTAAACAGCTTAACCTTTATGGAAGCAGCAGAAGGTGCCCATAATTTAAATGTAGTTGCTGCCTGTGTATATACAGCACCTAAATCATTTCCTTTATAAGTGTATTTATCCTCAAATGTTTCACTTGAAAAATAATCCGGAAGAGTAACATAATATTCAATTTCATTGAATATTATTTTGTAACTCCTACTGCTCATACATGCATCTTCTATATCTATCGCTTCTTTAAGTGTTATTACTGCATCTGCTCCGTCAGAAGTAATTTCAGCAATTTCAACAGTTTTTCCATCAGAATCCACCATTGAAACTGCTTTTGTAACATCAATAGGCTCATCTGCCGTTGCTGGATCAATGTTAAATTTCACATTAATCTTTTGGTAATCAGTTTCATCAAGTGCTGACTTTGCTATTACGCATCCTTTTGTAATATTTGTCTCATCAGGAGTTCCCGGTTTTCCTGAGTTAACATAGTACTCAAGTGTACCGCCTACATAATCTCCCGTAGGAATAAACTGATCAGACTCTAAGTCTTTTTCTTCCCATTCACCTCTTCTGATTATAAAACCTAACCTCGGTGAACCAACCGGTACCTGAATCGTTGCAACAGGATCACCATTTTCATCTGTGGTGTCGAAGGTATGTGCTCCACCAACAGCTCCATCATCTGTCCATGCCCAAACATTCCAGTCCGTATAATTGCCATCCTCTCTGTGATAATGAATGTTAACTGTAAATGTGGCAGCTGCCGAAACTCTCTGTATATCGGCTCCTGCAAATACCACTGTACTTACAAGCATTACCAGAGCCATGACAAATGCCTGAACTCTTTTAATTTTCTTCATAGAATCCTCCTTTTTAATTAGTAATATTTTTAATTTTGTATACTATTCTATTATAGCACAATTTGTACAAATTTCAATCGGGACTTTTAGAAAATTTCAGCACTATTTCAATACTATTGCGCCAATTTTTGTAAAATCCCCATCAGAAATCACATATGTAGCACCTACATCCTCCGGTTTTTCTCCCTGCGGGGAAATATCAGTTCTTATATATAGAGAATCCATACCGGCTCTGCATGCTCCCTCAATATCAGATGTTCCGTCATTTCCAATCATTATTGATTCCTTGACATTTAGTCCGTATTTTTTTATTAATGCATTAAAAAACTCTGATGACGGCTTTTTATACCGCTCATTTGATGAAATGAATATACCGTCAAAATAATCCCAAATGCCCAGATATTTTATTTCCGGCTCTGTAAAAACTCTCTGTGCATTAGACAGGAGATAGATTTTTTTATCCTTTTTCTTCAATTCCTCGAATAATTCAATAACTCCATCATATAATTTTACATATTTAGTAGAAATAATCCTAAAAAATTCACATACTGTATATATTGTATCATCAGATACAATTACATTCTTTTCCCTAAAAAGTCCGTCAAATACTTTTTCTATCTGAATCTCCGAAAATCCTTCAGTCTCAGCTTTTTTTTCTTCCTGTTTACACAGTCTTGCGTATAATCTTTTCAATTCAACAGAAGAATATTCTGCCCCATGAAAGCCATAAAACTCCTGCATCTTTTTCCATAAATATCCACTATTTTCATTTGTTCTTATATCCACCAATGTTCCATACAAATCAAATATATAATTCTTATACATATATCCTCCACTTCCTTCTATCTGATGTTTTTGGGTTAATCACTTGCAAATTATAACAAATAAATACAAAAAAAGGAACCTTTCGGCTCCAAATTTACAAATAAATTTTGTACCTTCAAAACTGCACATCAAAACCAAACTGACATTCCTTCCAGACCTTTTTCTGGTCAAGCCCTCGACCTATTAGTATCAGTCCGCTCAACATGTTGCCATGCTTACACTCCTGACCTATCAACCTCGTCGTCTTCAAGGGGTCTTACTAGCTTACGCTATGGGATATCT
>JAAVHZ010000067.1 GCA_014799465.1 Lachnospiraceae bacterium
GGCGCTGTATTCATTTTCTTCGGCTCCTTCTTGTTTGGTTGTTTTTTCCATTCTTGACTGAGCCGATCTTTTTTATACTGTCATTCTTTGTCGTTTACACGAATTTTTGCGGGGCCTCTAATTTTTTGCGGAGAAGGGGGACCGGCTATAATCAGCCAGTCCCCCTAAACATTTTACGTCGGTTACTCTGCTAAACTGCGGTACAGGAATGTGACAATCTGCCCTCTTGTACATTGGTCTTGAGGACTGAACGTCGAGTCGGTTGTGCCGTTGGTGATGCCCTTTGCCAATGCCCAGGCTACTGCATCGCTGCAATATGCATCAAGGGCTACATCTGTAAACGTAGCAGAAGTGGTCACTGCCGGAGAACCAGCATTGCGATAGAGGAACGTCACAGCTTGTCCACGAGTGCAGATATCATTTGGGCTGAACGTAGCGGCAGAAGTTCCGGCGGTGATTCCCTTGGATACTGCCCACAGAACAGCATCATACCAGTAATCTCCCGGCTGAACATCGGTGAAGGGATTATGTCCTCTCACAGAGGGTGAGCCAGCAGCCCGCCAAAGAAACGTCACGATCTGCCCACGGGTACAGGGAGCATTTGGGCTGAAGGTGTCTGCGCCAGTGCCGTTGGTAATCCCATTGGTCACCGCCCAAATTACGGCATTGGCATAGTACGCACTGGGTGCGATATCAACGAATCCCGTGTTGGGAGTCACTGGATCCGCAGGAGTTGAGGGGTATCCAGCATCGCCGGGATTGCTAGAATTACCAGGATTGCTAGGATTACCAGGATTACTGGGTTTGTCCGGATAGCTGGGATAGAATGCGCCTGTTGCAGGGATTGTTTCGGTCACGATCACATACCCACAGATAACGCAGCTATAGGTTCGTACTCCCTCAGTGTATGCGGTTGGGTAAGTAGTCACGATACCGTCGTCGCTGGTATGGGCGGCGAAATCCTCTTTTGGGGCGTCACAGTTCCCTGCGGCGGTACAGGCATGCCAATGGCCATCGCTGTCGCTGCTCCAGGTAGTGCTGTAGTTGTGCGTATGGGTAGGCGTGTCAGTATTTTTCTGATAAGGGGTGATACTGCCCGTTAGATTATTATAGTTGGCAGTATCAGAAGGAACATAAGTCCAACTATAAGCTGTATTGGCTTCCACAGTATTGCTGTCCCCGTCGTCCCAAGAGATCGTGCCGCCCACAGGAGTTATGGTGCCAATGTTCAGCTCTGCGTCCGCCAGAGTTTTGCCGTCGGTAGTAATTTCCGTATAGGCCGGCGTACCTGTTGGGGTTGCCTTATTAATTGTCAGCGTCAAGTCAGCTTCTACGGTAGCATAGGTGACAGTATCAGCCGGGACAAAGATAACCGTTTTCACACCGCTGTCAGCAACATTGGTCAGATTGAGCGTGTCCTTCCAATTCCATGCACCATCCACAGGATTACCGTTAAAGGTTGCGATGCCAGTAATTGCGCTAACAGGAACGGCCTCGCCGGTGTAGGTCTTGGTGATGTCCTGCACCGTGACAGTGGGAACATCTCTATCCGTCAGCGTAATTTTTACCTTGACAATGGAATCGGCATAGTTGGTACTTCCGATGGTCACAGGCAGAGTAACGGTATCCTCTGCTTCGCCATCAGACAATGCATATTTCACCTCGCCTGTGGAAGTGTCCACACTCCAGCTTGTCACAGTCACAGAGCCGGTCGTTTCTTCCGTGCCCTTAGCGTAGCTTAGTGTACCAGCGTCAGAAGGCATACCTGCCGCGCCCAGGGCTACAGTCTGCTCAGTAGTCACGCTTTTTTTCAGGCTTACGGATATATCAGCAAGAGTTTTGGCAGCCGCTTTCTCCACGGTCACATGAAACTCCACCGTTTTGCCACCATATGTCACCGTGATGGTCTGAGTGCCTACACTCATGAACTTAGTGGGCGCAAATTCAGCCTCGGCAGTCACGTCCTTGGTTATTGAGCTGTCATAAGTAGCGGTAATCACCGCACCAGCGGTATCCAGCATTTCACCGTACTTATATATCATCTTGGTCGGACTTGTTGTTACAGTAATGCTCACCAGCTTATCTTCTACAACAGTAAGGGAAATAGTTCCAGACTTCACATTATAGTTATTGGTGTCACTCGGGGTAAAAATCCATCCATAATCCTTTGTTCCAACAGTGAGAGTCTGTCCCTCATCCAACGACAGCGTACCTTCGATAGAGGTGGTTTTAGATAGCGTGATGGTAGTCAGTTCCGTATGGGGATAGATAGTGTCAGGGCTGCTCTTGCTCACTGTGCCAACATCAGGATCAGCCTTGGCAATGACAACAGTAAGGGTTTGCCCTGCGGAATCCTCATGGTTGGCATCTCCCACCACCTTATATTTCACAGTATAGCTTTTAGCGTTCGTACCGGTGGGAATTGTAGGGGTATAAACGCCATCATCCATACTGTATTGCAGTTCTCCGCCGACAGCGGCACCTGCGCTCACAAGTTCCTGTGCCGAACCGGTATAGGCAAGACCAACCTTAACAGTAGGAGCTGTAGAAACAGAAGAGGCTGCCTTATTCACGGTTACAGACGCTGAATTGGTACCTATGTGAGTATCATTTTCAAACTTAACAGAAACCGTTTTAGCATTGGTGTCGGCCTTTATTGCTTTCAGGGTAATACTGGAAGCATCAGTCGCGCCCAATGCCTCAAAAGAATCATCGGGATAGGTCCAAGACCACGTTCCTTCTCCGCTGTGTGTTTTAGAAGCGGTAATCGTCACGTTTTCACCGTATTTCACAATCGTGTTGGTCGGAGTTACGGTCACGCCCGCATCATCTCTATCCTTGGCGGCAAAGCTTACTTCAACACTATAGTCGTTGTAATTGGTTGCTCCAGTCACGGCAATGGTGACTTTTTCCGTAGTACCCGCAGATTTACTGTTGACGTTGTAAGTCAGCTCAGTACCGGATACAGTTGGGGTACCATTGAGTAAACCATTGCTGGTGGTGACACTCACCGTTCCGTACGAAGCCCCTGCAGGCAGATCAGGCAGAGTCAGTTTCTTATTTGTTGCCTCCTGATTGCTTCGTACTGTGACGTCCTTCGTTTTTGTACCGGCATACTCGGCCTTATTGATTTTGAGTGTGCCGATAGCCAGTCCGAAAGCGGCCACATAGTTGGCTCCCTCAGCCACATCAAAGGTCACAATGTAGCTACCTACATCGCTGGGGGCCGTAGCACTATTATTATATTTCACCGTGATGGTACCCATGCCATTCTTATCAGTGGTCGGCACATCGACGGAAATGGGGCTGCCGGTGTAGGGTACACCGGCACTGGTGGGAGTAGTAACGCTGAAATCACCTGCTGTGGGGGTGGCTTTCCGGAGGGACCATGTGGCGACCGCACTGCCAGAGTAGTTGCCCATGCCGGTGAGGGTCAGAGTGGTATCCTCCACATTGGTGGCCTTATTTCCACCAGCAATGGTATAATCGGTGTCTTTGGTCAAATTGTTGGAGCCGTCCATAACTGAGGTAATAACTACCTCCTGTTCAGCGCCAGTGTAAGAGTGCTGCGTTCCCAGGGTGATCATATTGTCCTCCAGGGCCTTGGCGCTGATGTTCACAGTAACTGTGGGCTGAGTCAGAGTATAATTTGCGGCATCTGCCCCGGTAAGGCTGATAGCGGGAATCGTAACCGGTTTATTGCTGCCCGCATTAGCGTCAGTAATCGTGCCGGTGGTGGGCATCTCGGCGGTGACAGTCTCGCCGGGAATTACGCCTGACAATGTGCCGCCGCTCAAAGTAACATTCGCTGTGCCGTCATAGATGCGATCTGTAGCGGTCAGGTCGCTGATGGACAGGCCTTTGGCAGTTACAGTAAGGTTATTGACCGCAACACTTTGATTTCCAGCCTTTAAGGTAACTTTTGTATCGCCTTTTTTGAGATAGTCCTTTCCGACAGTTTCATACTCCACGGTATAACCGGTGAAATTTTCATCCGTAGTACCATCATCATAGGTTGTCTTAACCACCATACCCTCAGGATTAAATGAATCTCCGTGGATATAGGTCGTTGTACTGGGCTGAGTGACCATTTGCATAGTTTGCAGTTCTTTTGCCAGTGTGGCAGGGAAAGTCTTGGTCAGAGTCAGTTCTGTATTGTTTACCCAAATGATCTGATAGCCGTCCTCAGTGGATGTGCCGTTCAGCGACTGGTCAAAGATCTCGTTCTCGTCTGCCGTCAGGGTAATCTTGGCGGTGTAGATATGATTGGCATTGGCGATACCGGTGACAGTTGTACCAACAGCGGAGTCCCCCTCATACCATTCCACTGTGCCGGTATAACCGGTAGCATCACCTACATCTACAGTACTATCTAACTCTACTCCTTTAACAGGAGCATTTACCGTAGCCGTGACACTGGTGTGGGGAACCGCAATTCCGCCATTTTGGATGGTGAAAGTAACAGGGTCGTAATCTAGATTATATATATCATCTGGGTCGTATTCGATTTGAATATTTGCATACCCAGACAATGCATTCTCAAGGATTGAGAACGTCAGTGTGGCAAATGTAAAGTTCTCGTTAATATAATTGGACATGCCGTTAACCCAGTTGAGAATATAGGGGTACGCATCTAAAGTGGGCGAATTCATCACCGAGCCCTGCGACATATTCACGGTTGTATTTGTGAGCTTAAGTTTATCGCTATCATAAGTGACGGAGAGCTTGATGGATGCAATTCCGGGATTATTCTTGACATAGATAGGAATCTCAACGGTATCTGCTGGTTTGCCTTGGGAAGTTCCCACCTCAAAAGTCGGTTGGTCAGATTCTGCCGCAAACGCTAATCCTGGCAATAGTAAATTCAGCAAAAGAGCAACTGCTAAAATCCAGGCAATCCTCCTATAGTTTTTTCGCATGATAGAATCCTCCTCTGATTAGTAATAAAATATGTTACATCTCGCGATACTGGACCCAATGCCGCACGTTGGAGATCATGCCGCCGGCATAAACAACACTGCTACTCTCCTTCGCGTCGAGCCTGTAGTACTGGAACATCTTGTAGTAATCGGTGTAAGTGCTGGTGTAGTAGTCAAAACGGAAGAAGCGTGGTGTACACAGCCCGTAGACGTTTTGCCCGTTATAGCTGGATACTGCGGGCCAGCAGTTATAGCTCGGCAGATTTTGGTTGTTGCAATAGCCGTTGTCCAGATAAGGATAGTTAGTTCCATCCAGAAACGCCCAGAAGTAACAGTAGCAAAAACCGCCCGTGCCGGAAGCTAGATATGTGCTGGATATAGCACGTGAAGTCACGTTGTATAAAGCGGCGTTATACGCCCAGTGGTAATACACATATCCCGCCCAACTGTTTGAGACAGATCGCTTACTGGTTGTATTCTCATAGGCGGTGTAGGGAGATTTTGCGAAGTTGGAATAAATCCAGTGGTTTGTATCAAAGCCGCCAGGGAATGATGCATAATTGGTCGAACCGCTGCCTGACTGCACCCAATAACTCCCGTACTGGGTATAACCAGAGAGCGAAGTGTTCCGGGATTCCGTATTTATCCGTTGGTCGTAGGTCCACTTCTCATTCACCGTTTGGGCGCCGTAAGGAACATCGGAAGCCAAAACCCAGTCGGAGGTGGGATTTAACGTCCAGTGCGCGTACAGAATGATATCACTGGCCGTATAGAATACCGTGTCCTCCGTATAGCGATCTCCTCCGGCTGCCGCTGTGTACCAGCCGTCAAAGGTATAATAGCTTCTGCTCGGATAGGGCAGGTTTCCCACCGGCTCGCCATAAATGACCTCCAGCGAATCCTGATACACGCTGCCGCCATTGGCATCCAAGGAAATATTAAATGCGCTCAGCGTCCAGTGGGCGTAAAGCGTGATGTCACTCAATTCCTCAAAGAGCGAATCAGCTGTGATCAGTCTGCCGCCCTCCGGCTCGGTATACCATCCGGCAAAGCTGTAGTGCGCTCTTTCGGGTTCGGGCAGCATACCGTAGGGTTGACCAAAGTTGGCGTACACGGCCTCCTGATAAATACTCCCTTCGTTTGCATCCAGGTAAACTGCGTAACCGCCGTTTATAAATTTGTAGAAGTTGTCCTCTGAGAGATACTTAATTTCTCCGTCATAGAAAATGAGGTTTTCCTGCCCATTAACCCAGCCGCAGACATATACATCTCCGGAGACCTCCAAACCGCCCAACGCGCCCCCGGTGATTTCCGCCACAAACGCGGGATCTTTACACACCAGCGCGTTTCCGCGCACGGAACTCAGCGTAGAGTCACGGGCCAGGGAAATTACAGGAGAGTCTGAAGCGAGCGTCATCGCAAAGCCGGTGCTTTCAACGGAAACAACCTCAAGCGACAGATAATCGGAGTAAATTTCCAGAGGAATAGCGTTATAATTTTCTATTACTGCTTTCCGGATTACCGTCTCATCCGCATGGGAAATCAGTTTTAAGTCCGCATAGGTCTTTCGCCCGCCGTCCAATTCAAACCGGGCGATCGCCGGAACATCCAGCGTCAGGGCCACACTATCCACCATGGAGGAGAGATCGAGGTCAACCTCCCGCGCTCCGGACTGAACCGCCGCGCTTATCATCTGCTGTGTAATTTCTTCCGCCCTCCGCCGCAGCGTTTCCGCATCGGCCTCCGGCATTTCTTCTTCCGCGTATGCGAGGGCGGCGTCAGCGCTGATTGCTTTGACAGTGACTTTTCGGACCCCATCAAAAGCATTGACGCCAATCCAAGTAACTTGCTCTGAAATGTTGAAGTTATCCAGGCTGCCGCACCCAGCGAAGGCCTCGCGGCCAATCTTCGTAAAGCATCCCGAGATTTCTTCAAGAGCGGAGCAATCCTTGAATGCGCCGTCCGGAATCTCCGTGATAAATCTGCTGAGCATGACCGCGCGGATGTTCTTTCCCGCGAAAGCATCCGCAGAAATCCCGGTGACCTTGTACATTGTGTTTCCGGAAGAAATGTATGCCGGAACAGTTACATCTTCGGACCAGCCGTTATATCCGACGATCGTGGCGGTGCCGGTCCTTGAATTTGTCCTGTAAAGGAGACCATCCGTCATAGCCGTGGCTTCCGCGACGTATTCGTAGACATCGTACGGGATTTCAAAAGGAAGCACACTGTACTCGCTGTCATCGAAATTTGAGCCCTTCGGTGTATAATCTAAGAATTCATAGGTTTTGTCATCCAATACGCTGTATGTATAGGTGAAAAACGAGCAGCTGGCAACATCATAGCCGACTATGCCGAACACGTGCGCTGTTCCCGCGACTACGAGTCGGTACTTGCCCTCCAATCTACCGTCGGAGGAGTAGGTCGAAGTCGTTGTCCGCGTTTCCGCCGTAGAATAGGAGAGCGAAGAGGAGCTGTTCACGCTTTTGCTGGCACTGTTGCTGAAGCCCTGGGACTGGCTTCCAGCGCCGCCGTAGGAGTATGTCTGCCCATACCCCTTTTCGGTGCTTATGACCTGGGAGAGCGCTTTGCTGACTGAGGAACTTTCACTCGCAGTTTGCGTGTTGGATTTGGTGGTAGCGCTGTTCCATGTTGAGGTATTTGCTGTAACGGTCGTATCAATCTTCGTTTTATCTGAGCCGGAGTGCACATTGGCCGTATTTTTATCATAATTGCCATAGCCAACGCTTCCGCCAATCTCAAATGTAGAGGTGTTTTTTACACCAGCCTCCGCAGTGACATCAGCAACACCTAATTTGCTTTCTACACTTGCGCTTGCGGAAAGTTCCGTGGAGTTTGAATACTTTCCACTGATGGAGGCATCGAACTGGGAACCGGTCTCCGTACCTTTATTCATACTGTCATAAGTGAGGACCGTATTCCCATCGGTGGTAGTCGTTGAATCGGTGCCGCCGTTAGAATCTGTGACGCTGTACGTGTTGGAGGTTGTTTTCACGTGGGCCTCGGCCTCCTCCACAGTCATCCCGCGTTCTTCTGCCCAGGTTTCATTGACATGGGTGGAGTTGTTCCACTCCTCAGACAGTGTCCAGGTCCCGGAATCCACAGTCTCCTTTGAGATTGTATCCGCAATGCTGCTGGCTTGGGCAGATGTGATCGATGTTGTTACCGTTGTTGACATCTGCTGTTCCAGTCCGGCGACGCTTTGCAGCGTCCAAATGGCATCAGAAATCGGGACATTCTCAATGGTTCCAAGTTCGTATGCAAAATAGATAATACCATTGTCTGTATTGTCCAGAATAATGGGGCCCTCAGGCTTCTTCGCCTTTGCCAAATTCCGCAGACTCGTCCAGTAACCGTTCAAGACAATATCGCCCGTCGTTCCAGGCGAGATGCTTTCCACTTCCTGGCCGCTCTGGTCATACCAGCCCAGGAATACATAGTTCTTGACCTCCGGGTTTGGAAGGTTGGGTTTACCCTGGTTGACATAGTAATGCAGTGCATCCTTATTGACAACCTCGCCGACCGGAGTCTTATAGTTTACATAGGTGATGTTATATTCGATCAACTCCCACACGGCGCGAAGCCTTATGGTCGTTCCAGGTGTCTGGGCCGGTACCCGGGTAATCGGCGTTCCTTCCGCAGTTCCGTCCACGATACGCCATCCCTTGAACACGTATCCCTCCGGTGCATTCAATGGAGAAAGGCTCAGACCTTGCTCAGAGACAAATTCGCTGGGGTTAGGGTTCGTTATGCCAATATTCCTTAAGTAATTGTCCCCGCCGTGCAGATCATACTGAACAAATGTTTTCCCTTCATCAATTACCGGAATCTCAATCTCGCTGTAGTCGACTTCTTCTATTCCTTCCGCATCAAGGAAATATTTTGAGCAGACAGTACAATGCCAGCAGGCAATCCGACCAGGAGTTGTGGTCGTAGGCGCCTTATATGCTATAGCTTCAAGAATATGGGTTGCCTTGATGACGGTGTCTTCCAGCTTGATTTCCGTAGTCCCGAACTCAGAATTGAAATATTTGCCGCATTTTGTACAGTGCCAGTAGGCGATATTTCCTGCCTCTGTACAGGTAGCAGCTCGGAATGCAATCGTCTCCATTGTATGGCTGCACCTCTGGTTTGTGGTTCCTCCACAGTGAAGTGTTACATCCCAGCCGGCAAGGAACTGCATCAAGTTGGATACATCCCTGTTGTTTATCTTTCCGTCGCCGTTGGTATCTAGCGCTGGCTCGTTCACAGAAACATTCCAGCCAGCCAGGTGCTGCATCAGAAGTGAAACATCTCTGTTATTTACTTTATCATCCCCATTGATATCGCCCGGCTTACAGGGAAAAACTGTGATACGGCCATTAATAACGTTTAGATTAACGCTGTTGTATCCTACGTCATAAATGTCGTCCGGATCGTGGCTGATAATCAAATTTGCTACGGAATTATCCGCTGCGGATTCTGATATCTGAAAGGTCAGTGTGGCAAAAGTTGCATTTTCAGCAGTAAAGTTCTCTACTGAATTAATCCATATAAGTTTTGCGGGACTACTCAACGTAGGGGACAATTGCGTACTTCCGCCCATTTCCGCGTTAAATTCAACGGATTTGAGCATGACGATGCTATTGTCGTAGGATAAGGTCAATCCAATGGAAGCGATGCCTGGATTTCCCTCCAGCAAAAGCTTCACCTTGACCTCTGAGCCGGCCGAACCGCTTACGGATTCGGCTCGCAGCGTCATTTCGGGCGATACGGCAAACGCCTCCACCGGCAGCGCTCCAAAAATCATTGCCAATGTAAGAAATAACGCCAAAAGTCTCTTTTTTACCTGTTTCATGTGTACTTCTCCCTCCATTTATTTCGTAACATTGATTGAACCATTAATAACCGTAAAGGAAACATTGTCCATTGCCACATTAAAGATATCATCCTCATCGAAGACCGCCGCAATTTGGTGATATCCAAGTGCAGCGTCCTCACTTACGTCGAAATATAAGGTTGCCAGCACCCAATCTCCTGAAACATCAGCAAACGGACTGACCCAAATCAGCTTTGTGGGATTGCTCATAACCGGAGGCAGCATATGGTTTCCTTCTATCTGATCATTGTAAACAATTTTTTTCAGTGTCAGCGCAGCGTCGTAGGAAACTGTTAATCCTACCGAGGCAATGCCTGGATTATTTTTTAGCGCAACTGTTACAGGAATATCCTTGGCACCCGCTTTTGCATTACTCGCCCCCAGTACAAAAGACGGGCCATAAATTGAGGGTTCGATCTCAGCAGGTACTCCTGCATCGGCAGGTAAACTATTTTCGGAGGAGGGCTCATTTCCCGGCAGTATATTTATGTTCTTGTGAATCCTCCGGTTTTCCTCTGCCATCCTGGATATTATAGCAGCTACTTCGCTGCGCTGGATGTTGCTGTCTGGGGCAAAGGTCCCCTGCTCATCATTTCCTCTAAGGATACCTGCCCGGTACAGCTTATAGACCGCTCTGCTGTACACGGCATCTATTGGAACGTCCGGTATAGAGTTATCGGGAATTTGATTGATTTTTTCCAGAGCGTAATCAGGAAAAGCCGCAGATAATATTACGGCGTATTCCGCTCTTGTTGCCGCACAGTCATAATCCTGATACTCGCCACCGATAATTCCATTCGATATTGCATAATTGACATAGGTTTGATACCAGGGTTCGCTTGTTTCAAAATATTTATTTCCTGTGTAAAAGAGGGAGTGCAGACGTGCCGCTATGGTAATTGTTTCTGCGATGCTCACTTTCCCACTTGGATTAAACGTAGTAGCGCTGTTTCCTACCATTAATCCATATTCATATACTGTTTTGACATTTTCGTAGAACCAGTCATCTGTCTGCACATCCGAAAATGTAGCGGACGTATAGGAAGCCTCCTTTTGAAAGTAATCTGAACTGACCGTTTCTGCAGATGCTATCCAGGGGCTTCTTGTACCTACTATCAAGCCAAAGCATAGCAATAGGCTTATAAAAATCCAGCGTAGGCACTTTTTTTTAGATGATTTCATACGTTCTAGTTCTCCTTTCAAAACTCAATGTGTAAAAATTACTGCCGTTGACTTGAGATAAAATGTTTTTGCCATAAAAAGTGCTAAGAGCGAGGTCCTCTCCAGGTGGGAAACAATTTGGATAAATACGATCCGGATAGGGCGGAAGCAGTCAGGCATGGCGTGGCGGAGATCGGGACCTTCCTCTGAAATAGAGAGGCAAGACTACTTAGCGGCAGACGAGGGCGCGATTCATGTTGGGTTGGTATATTTCCATTCTTTTCTCTTGGACGGCGGCCCAAATTTTTTCGTGATGTCGTCCGCACAGATTATGGTGAAACTGATAATATAGGCGGCGGTATAAATGATACGTCCTGTAGAATCAGACTGTAATAGTAGTGATTGCATAGGATTTACCACTCATTCCATAGCTATACGCAAGGAACCAATACTTATCTTATCTTTAAGCGCTAAGTAGTAATATAAATATTATCACATTCTTTCCTAAATATCAAGATTCATATTTTTTTTTATTGAGAGTAATAAGAATTGATATACTATTTGCTGAGGTGATCTATGTGATCGGAGAACGCTTTTCAGAAGTGCGGAAAGACCATGGGGATACGCAAGCAACCCTGGCTAAGAAGCTAAAAGTATCACTCCCTACAGTGCGGGCCTGGGAGCAGGGGAAAAGTTCCCCGAGTCATGAAATGTTGGTTGCCATCTGTAATTTATACTGCGTTTCAGCAGATTACCTTCTCGGATTGTCTGACATTGATCCCGCTTATGTGCAGAGAAAGCGATTGGAGCAGTTTACAAAAGAGGAGCTTACTGCGCTGCGAGATTATGAGGCTTATTTGATTTGGAAGCGGAGGAACTGAGATCCTGTGTTCCAAAGAATAGATTGCTTTATTGGGGAGGAATAATTTTGATATCCAAAGACGAAACGGTAGCAGCTACAGATTACCTGTTCAAATGTAGACAATTTGCAGCTGATGTCGTTTTGCCTTTGAAAATCTTGACCCTCAATATCTATGTAGATATGTAATTGAGTTTGTATGACAATGCCAGATGGATTAAATGGCTGTTGTCAAGAGTATGGGATGTTCTCTTTGTAGACACAGGTGCAATTCACCGCAGGAAAATCCGAAGGATTTTCCTGCGGTGAATGTGTAAGCAGATTGTTCTTGACCACATAACCAGCCACAGACAGCTCTGGAAACAGCGGAGGGCCTGTCATTAGAAAGTGCTGGAAATGATTTGCGCTGGAGCAAAAACAACTATAAATGAACCGAAAATATTGTAAAAAATTTAATCCGGCTGTTGGTAAGGATGAGGTCGGCGGTTCAAATCCGCCCAGCAGCTCCACAAAATCCAGTCTTTTCTGCGGAAAAGGCCGGATTTTTCTTTGATTCCTGCACATTTTTCTGCGGTTGAAATTCCTCGCGTTGCCTTTGACCACATAACCAGCCACAGACAGAGAAAAAGCGTCCACCGGAGGGATTTCTCCTCCGGTGGACAGCGTATTTTTATCAGCTTTCTTTGGGAGCAGCCTTTATTCGTTCTTTCTCGGCAGCGATCTCGGCTTTCATCTCAAGGATCATTTCTGCCA
>JAAVHZ010000068.1 GCA_014799465.1 Lachnospiraceae bacterium
GTATTCCCCGCTCAGAAATATTTGTAACTACAAAATTATATCCAAATCAGTTTTCAGATGCGGAAAATGCCATTGATGAAGCACTGGAAAAATTGGATATTGGGTATATAGATTTGATGCTGCTGCATCATCCGGGAAGTTATGATGTACAGGCATACAAAGCAATGGAAAAAGCAGTCAAAGAAGGAAAGATACGTTCTATTGGGTTATCAAACTGGTACATTGATGAGCTGAAAGAATTTCTTCCACAGGTAACGATTACTCCAGCACTTGTTCAAAATGAAATCCATCCATATTATCAGGAAAGTGATGTTATTGATTATATCCATAGTCTTGGAATTGTCGTAGAGGGCTGGTATCCTCTGGGCGGACGGGGACATACTGCAGAACTGTTAGGAGACAAGGTCATTTCTGATATTGCCAGTGCATATGGCAAATCTTCAGCACAGGTAATTCTTAGGTGGAACCTGCAAAAAGGTGTAGTAGTCATACCAGGTTCAAGTAATCCGGCTCATATACAGGAGAATACAGAATTGTATGACTTTGAATTGACAGATGAGGAAATGGAAAAGATTAATGCACTTAACCGTGATGAAAAGCATGATTGGTATTAGAATTTAATCATAATGAAAAGTTATGGTTGATAACCAGAAAGGTATGTGATAAACTAAATTTATATAAAGGTGTATCAGGATGTTAGTCTGATTGCCATATGGCAGCTGTTATGGCTGCTTTTTTGAATTTAGTAGTTAGCTTGAATTGTTTAGAATATAGTGTAAGAAATATTTAATATAAGGAGGCAATGAATAATTATGATTAAAGACTTTAACAAATGGATTGATACAGTATTAGAAAAAGATTTACCGCCGGAGACGGTTGCAGTTGCATTTAACCTTTATGAAGACGGAGACAATAACTGGTCGGTGGAACTTGTAGGAACAAGTATATTTGATGCAAATGATGAGGACTGGGTGTGTGACGAAGTATTTGATACAAGAGACAATCCTTTTGAGTGGAATCAGGATATTTCATGGGAGGATGTATTAGAAGAAGTTACCGATATTTTAAAAAAATATCTGGAAGAAGGAAAGCATGCAGATAAATTAAAAATGTACCAAGGTGTGGGAGTAGGATTTGTTGATGGAAATGTCTGGATATTGTACCAGAATGAGCAAAGTAAAAATGAAGAATAATACAAAAATGAGTATTGATTCAGGCAAAGCATTTGACTTTGGCCGGATTTCAGAAGATTATGCAGGTTACAGAGATATTTATCCCAAGAAGTTTTATGACAAAATATTGGAGCGGAATCTGTGCATTAAAGGACAAAATGTACTTGATATTGGTACGGGAACAGGAGTACTTCCAAGAAATATGTATATATATGGTGCCAATTTTACAGGAACGGATATTGCTGAAAATCAGATTGCTTATGCAAAGAAATTGTCAGAAGAATGTGGTATGAATATTAAATATATGACAGTTTCAACAGAGGACATTTATTTTCCTGACAAATCGTTTGATGTGATTACGGCATGTCAGTGTTTTTGGTATTTTAAGCATGAGAAAGTCATGCCAAGACTTGCTAAAATGTTAAAGCCGGATGGTAAACTATTGATACTATATATGGCATGGCTGCCTTACGAGGACAGGGTTGCCGGAGCAAGCGAAGAGCTTGTATTGAAATACAGTCCGGATTGGAGTGGAAAGGGAGAGACTAAACATCCGATTGAGATACCGGACTGTGTGTATGACATTTTTGAAATGGTTTATCATGATGAATATGATTTAAAAGTACCGTTTACCAGAGAATCATGGCATGGACGAATGAAGACATGCAGGGGCGTTGGTGCATCATTATCTGAGGAGGAGCTGACAGAGTGGGATACTGAACATAGGGACTTACTGGAAAAGATTGCACCGGAAGAGTTTGAAGTATTACATTATGCAGCTTTAGCTGAATTGAAATTAAAATAAGGAGAATTGAATGAAGATTGAGCATATAGCTTTATATGTAAATGATTTAGAAGGGGCAAAAGAATTTTTTATCAACTATTTTGATGCAAAAGCGGGTGACATGTATCACAATAAAAGAACAAATTTTAAATCCTATTTTCTAAGTTTTGAGGATGGTGCACGTATTGAAATTATGAGCAGACCTGATACGAATGATATTGAAAAGATTTTGACAAGAACAGGATTTGCACATATTGCATTTAGTGTCGGCAGCAAAGAAAAAGTTGACAAACTTACGGCAAGGTTAAAAGAAGACTGTTTTGAAGTTATAAGAGGTCCCAGAGTAACAGGAGACGGATATTATGAAAGCTGTATTTTGGCATTTGAGGGAAATCAGATAGAGATTACTATATAGGATAATGGAGCATTATGAATGTTATGTTTTAATTCAGACTATGTTTGATAATAATGAAAAGATACATGATAAAAAAGGAGAAACTCAAAAATGGGTATTATAAATCTGATTTCAAAATTATTTAAAAAGGAAAAGTCAGATATAGAAGTATATTGTGAAGAACGTAATAGCAATTCTCAAATTGTGGAAGCTAATAAGGAAACAGGTTTTCAAATGACTGTACAAGATGTTTTTTATATTACAGGCAGAGGAACGGTAGTAGTAGGAACGATAGAAAGCGGTTCTATATCAGTTGGGGAAGAAGTAATAATCCGAAGAAATGATGGAACAGTTCAGAAGTCTGTTGTTGGTGGTATAGAGCTTTTTAGAAAAGTGGCAGACAAGGCATTTAAAGGTGATAATGTGGGGATATTGCTTAATGGAATTGAAAGGCATAGTATTGGTGCGGGAGATGTGATTCAAAAATAGTAATCTCCGTTTTGTGAAAGAGGATGAAGAATGAGAAGAAATGACAGAGAAATTAAGGAGTTCGAGAATATAGTCAGTGTAATGGAAAAATGTGATGTGTGCAGATTGGCATTTAATACAGAAGATTATCCGTACATATTGCCATTAAATTTTGGAATGGAAATAGAAGATGGGAAAGTTACTTTGTATTTTCATGGAGCAAACGAGGGCAGAAAATATGAATTGATGGCAAAGGATAACAGGGTTTGTTTTGAAATGGACTGCTCCCACAGACTTGTGACAGATGAGGAAAGCGGAAATTGTACTATGGAGTATGAAAGTGTGATTGGACAAGGTTTGGTTGAAATAGTGCCGGATGAAGAAAAGTATAATGCCTTGTGTATCTTAATGAAACATTACCATAAAGAAGAATTTCCTTTTAATAAGAATATTATTCCACAGACTACATTATTTAAGGTTACTGTTAATAAGGTTACAGGCAAAAGACGAATGAAGAATTAGAAATCTGCTCAAATATATGGAGGAAATGATATGGGAACCGGGAAGTGGGCGGAAGAACCACTCAAACAAAATAAGTTTAATAAAGTAATGATTATTTTTATTGGGATACAGGCAAGTGGTAAGACCACATTTTATAAGAGATTTTTTAGACAGGATTACGAACATATCAGTCTTGATATATTAAATACAAGAAATAAAGAACGTCTTGCAATAGAGAGATGCATAGAACAGGGAGGCAACTTTGTAGTGGATAATACAAATCCCACAAAAGCAGACAGAGAAAAGTATATTACTATTGCAAAAGAAAATGGCTATCATGTGGTAGGGTACTATTTTAAATCAAGCATTTCTGAATGTATAGAAAGGAATGAGCAAAGAAGTGGTAAAGCAAAGGTTCCAAGGTGTGCTATAGCAGGCACGTCAAATAAGTTGGAGCTTCCTGACCGGAAGGAAGGATTTGATGAGCTTTATTATGTTTATATGGAAAATGATAAAACTATAGTTGAGGATTGGTGGGCAGAAGATGAAATTTGATGATTTTGATGCAAAAATGAGAATCTATGAGCAGTCCCTTGACCAGACCATATTACCGGATATGTATATTGTTGCAAGGCTGGACGGCAGGTCATTCACCAGATTGACAAAGGAAATATGTAATTTTGAAGCACCTTTTGATATCAGATTCAGAGATTATATGGTAGAAACAGTTAAGTATCTTATGAATTGTGGATTTCGTATTGTATATGGATTTACAGAAAGTGATGAAATATCGTTGCTGTTTCATTCAAAAGACAATACATTTGGAAGAAAAGTAAGAAAGATAAATACCACATTGGCAGGAGAAGCCAGTGCTGCATTTTCACTGGCATTGGGGAAGATTGCCACTTTTGACTGCAGGGTGATACCACTTCCTAATATAGACAGGGTAAAGGACTATTTTATGTGGAGACAGGAAGATGCCCATAGAAATTCCTTAAATGCACATTGTTATTGGATGCTTAGAAAGGAAGGAATGAAAAAAGAAGAAGCCACAAAGCTGTTAGAAGGAAAATCAGTTTCATTTAAGAATGAATTGCTTTTTGAGCGTGGAATTAACTATAATGAACTTCCGAATTGGCAGAAAAGGGGTATGGGAGTTTATTATCGTATAACTGTAAAGGATGGATATAATCCGGTTACAAAGCAGAATGTCAAGACAGAACGCAGAGAATTATATACAGATTATGAATTGAAAATAGGAGAGGATTATGCAGACTGGGTGGCAGGATTGCTGAATGATGATGATTCGGTAATTTGATAAATTAATATATTAATGATGTTTTCATACTGCCAGATATTTCTTGTAGAAAATCCAATTAATATATGTTATCTTGTGTATGTAACAAAAATGTAATAAATAAAAAATAGGAGGTTAGTAATGAGAAAACAATCTATTTTAGCAACGATAACATCATTGGGTTTAGCAGTAAGCATGTCACTTTCAGTACAGGCGGCAAATATTAATGATATTAATGTTCAGATTAAAAATAAAAATTGTGTTGTAGTAACGGGTCAGGTCAATGATTTACTGGAAGTTAATAACCTTATAGAAGATATACGAAATGAAATGTATAATGGCAGCTTAGGAAATTGCCAGATTATAACTTTTCCAAATTGTAATAAGCCTGAGACAAATGAGCCGGAGACAAGCAATCCGGAAACAAACAAGCCAGAAACAAATCAACCGGAGACAAGTAAACCGGGAACAAATCAACCAGAAACAAACGAACCAGAGACAAGTAAACCGGAAACAAACAAACCAGGAGTAAATCAGCCTGAAACAAATCAACCGGAAACAAGTAAACCGGAAACAGATAAAGAAGATAAATCTTTTGCGGAACAGGTAGCAGATTTGGTAAATGCAGAACGTGCAAAAGCAGGATTAAGTCCGCTTACTCTTGATAAGGAAATTTCATCAGCGGCGTTAATAAGAACAAAAGAGATTGAAAAATCTTTTTCTCATACAAGACCTGACGGAAGAAAGTTCACTACTGTATTAACAGATAATGGCATTAAATTCCGTGGGGCAGGAGAAAACATTGCATGGGGATATGTTTCACCTGAAAAGGTAATGGAAGCATGGATGAATAGTGAAGGTCACAGGGCAAACATTTTAGACCCGGATTATAAAAAAATAGGAGTGGGATATAATAAGAATTCGGCTGGAACCAGCTATTGGACACAGTTATTTACCTATTAATAATATTAATAGTACTAATATTAAATAGTATTAAAAATTTTCAGGGTAAGTGCATATGAATGTACTTACCCTGTTCTATAGTATTCTTAAAAAACTGCTTGAAGTTATATCGTCAAGTTCATCTGTAAATTAATTATTATAGCCATATTTATAAATCGGTTGTATAATTATGTGAGTAATATTATTAGAATAGGAAGAAGGATGATGCTTTTATGGAAACATATCAAGAATTTTTAGACAGAATTAATTTATTTGAAAAAAAGGAAATAAATTATGGAAACAAATATTTTAAGGGAAATCCATCGCTTTCACAAAAAATTAATAAAGATAATACATTTAGAAATTTTTACGGAGATACTATAGTTTTTGCATTAGATGATATTATTAAAGAAAAATTAGGCGAATATGTGGAACTATTATATCGGTCTGCACCGGAATGCTTTTGTGAAAGATTGGTTCCCAATACGTTTCATGTAACTTTACACGATCTCAGTAATTCACCGGATTTGCGAGATGTGGCAGAAGAGTTATTTGATAATGAACTTAAGGTAATAGAAAAAATAGGAGAAATACAAAAACACGAAAAATCAAAAATAAAAATGAAAAGTAAATACATATTTAATATGGTTGACATCAGTTTGGTTTTGGGGTTGTATCCTGCTGATGAGGATGAATATCGCAGATTAATGGAATTATATTTCATTTTTGATAATGTAAAGAAATTAAATTATCCTTTTACGCCACATATTACGTTGGCATATTATAATATTAATGGATTTGATTTACAGACTGCCAGAATTTTAGAAGATGCGGTCAATCAACTTAATGATAATGAAATTGAAATAGAACTAAATGTTAATAATTTATACTATCAAAAATTTAAAAGTATGAATGATTATATTGATATAATTAATTTGGGCATCATAAACAAATCTTAAAAAAGCAATATAAATGTTTAGGTATTAGTAATAGAAATTTTTATATGTTGTTTCCATATATTTATATAGGAGGATAACTGTGACAAAAATATTAATCGCAGAAGATGATAAAGAAATAAACCGTTTATTAAGTGAATTTTTGAAAAATCAAGGATATGAAGTAATTTCGGTTTTTAATGGATTAGAGGCAAATTCTATTATACATGGACTGGAAGATGTTTCATTAATATTGTTAGATTTGATGCTGCCGTATAAAAGCGGTGACATGGTACTTGCAGAATTACGGGAATCTTCAGATATACCGGTTATTATAATATCGGCGAAGGATGCAGTCAGGACTAAAATAGAGCTTATACATATGGGAGCAGATGATTATATAACAAAGCCATTTGATTTGGATGAGATTTCCGTTAGGATAGAGGCTGTACTTAGAAGAGTAGGCAGGGATTTAGAAGATAAGCAGAATCGTATTTTGAAATATAAGGATTTAACCATGGACTGTGAAAGTAAAACGGTGTCGGTAAACGGAAATATTCTCGTGCTTACAGGAAAAGAATATGCAATATTAAATCTTATGCTAAAAAATAAGTCAAAACTATTTTCAAAAGCAAATCTTTTCGAAAGTGTCTGGAGTGAACCTTACTATAATGAAGACAATACGCTGAAAGTACATATGAGTAATATTCGCAGTAAGATAAAACAATATGCCCCTGATGATGAATATATAGAAACGGTCTGGGGGATGGGGTATAGGTTGAAAAAGCAGTAATAACAAGCTGGAAACGTATGGCGATAAAATGTTGAGATAGAGAAGGGAAATTAGAATTTTATGCAAGGAATTGATTTGCTTGATAGTAGTAAATTGTTTGAATTTTTATTTGAAATAACTGATTATTTTGTTGTGGTTTTTGATGATGAAGAATTTACTTTGAGTGAGAAAGAAGAAGCTGATGAGGAATATAAGAAAAATATTATGAATGGTAACGAATGTGAAGAATTCAAGAGAATATTATTGGATAAGTTTTACTGTGGTGCAGAAGGAGAAGATAATTATAATGAAGAATATCAATTAGCGGTTAAATCATATAATGATAGTTTATCAAAAAGACTGGTTAATGAGCAAAAGTTGAACCGACATATTGAATCAATAAATAGATATTATTCTATTCTAAATAGAAATGTTACAAATAAAACTTTTTTTAGTGAGAGCTGGTATAGTTATGTCTGCTTTTTATTAAAAATTGATGATAAACTAAAGAAAGAATTAAGAAAAAAGGAAAGTATTAATTTTGTCAGTTTAAGTGGATTTGAAAAATATATAAATGAATACTACTTTTTAAAAGGTGACAGAATAGTTTTTGCTGTTTCTGTAAATGAAGATAAATACTTAGACCTAACAGATGATGAGAAAAAACATATAATGGAAAAGTATTAATTTTGATACAGGCTGAAAATTTAACCTTTCCTTAACCTTTCATTTTACACTTATTTAACCATACTGCCTTATAGTATTAATGGTTAGAATATATAGGAAAGGAAGGCTGCATTATGGAATATGCTTTACAGTTGGAAAATATAACCAAGATATATGGAAAGGAAAAGGCAGTTGACGATTTCAGCCTGTCCATTGAGAAAGGACACATATACGGACTTATTGGTCAAAATGGTGCGGGAAAAACAACTATAATGAAAATGATTGCAGGTCTTGCATTACAGGATAGCGGAAACATAAAGATTTTTGGTGACAGCAGGAATCTGAATGAGCATCGGGGCAGAATGAGTTTTATGTTAGAAGCACCATATCTTGAGGGCAGTATGACTGCATATGAAAATCTCCAATATATCAGATATGTCAGAGGTGTTGCAAGTCAGGACAGAATTAGTGAAGTTCTTGAAATCATAGGGCTTACTGATACGGGAAAGAAAACCGTAAGAGGGTTTTCACTTGGTATGCGGCAAAGGCTGGGGATTGGAATGGCACTGCTTTCAAGTCCGGAGATTATGGTGTTGGATGAGCCTGTTAATGGGCTTGACCCAGAAGGAATTGTAGAAATACGGTGTATATTAAAAAGGCTTTGTGAGGAGCAGGGAATTACAATATTGATTTCCAGCCATCTGTTATCAGAATTATCAGAGCTTTGTACAGATTTTGTTATTATAAATAAAGGAAAGCTTATAGAGAAGTTATCGGAAAGTGAACTTAAGATACGGTGCAGAAACCACCTTACCATAAAGACGGATAAAATCGAACAGACAGCGGCTGTACTGGAAAAATGTTTGAATATAAAAGAGTATAAAGTAGTCCATGAAGATGAGATACAATTATATGAAAGACTGGATGATATAGAATTGGTATCAAAAACAATTACATCAAATGGTATGATAATTACTAAGTTTGTCATAGAGGGTGAAAACCTTGAAGAATACTATCTTTCGAAAGTAGGTGATATCAATGAATAGACTTATAAAAGCAGAATGGTATCGAATCAGGCATTCAACAGGTTTAATGACATGGATTATAGTTATTTGTATTATTTTATTTATTATGCCTGCAATGACAGATATACATTTTTACGAAAAGACAGTATCACAAAATCTTATAATATTAAGTGATGTTACAACAACGTTTGGAATGATATTTACCGTAGTACTTATAAGCATATGCATTGGAATCAGTTATCAAAATAAAATTGCCTATTATGAGGTTATGCATGGGCATGATATTTGTGATATTCTTTTTAGCAAGCTGATTGTGTATGTATCTATGATGATGGCAGGAGTGGCAGTTCCATATGGTATTTTCCTTATGGTTATAGCATGGAAGAATGGAATGGGTGAATTGGATAAGATACCGCTTCGTATTATATTGTTCCTTATTATTTACATTCATGTATGTGTAACAGCGGTACTCTTAACAACAAGCCTGCGTCATATAGCTGCTGCCGGCGTGGTGTTTTTACGTTTTGAGCTGGAAGGATTATCTGCACTGATTCCGGTTATTATCAGTGAATTTACAGAAATTAAAAGCAAAACTGCTGACAGGATATTGGAATGGTTTGTGACATCCCAATATGCAAAAATACTGGGAGGAAAGATAGACAACCACATAATAGTATCAGTTATTTTCAGCTTTCTGTTGGAATTCGTATTATGGTTCACACTGTCATACATAGGTATGAAAAAGAAGAAATACAGATAAGGATTTAGGTATTGTTATGATTATATTGAGCGTAAGTTTATTTTTAGCTTTTATTATTTGTACAATTAGGCTTATTCAATTAAAAAAGCAGATAAAGAAATTTGCTAAAACAGTCAGGGAACTGAATAAGCCTGATTATAATAAGCCCATAAGTGTGGAAAATTTTGATAAAGATATTATTGAACTTGCAAATGCATTAAATGGGCAGGTTGAAATGCGAAAAGAACTTTCTGCTCAATATGAAAATAGCAAAAAGCAGATAAAATATGTGATTGCGGGAATATCGCATGACTTTCGTACCCCTCTCACTGCAATAAAAGGATATATGCAGATGATAGAAAAAAGTGATAATTTGTCCGAAACAGACAGGGAATATCTTTCTATAGCAATTGAAAAGACTTCGTATCTGAAATCTTTATCAGATGATTTTTTTGAAATATCTGCATTAGAAGTAAATGAAGATGAAGTGGAAATGTCTCCTGTTAATCTGAATAATGTTCTTTCTGAAATTATTTTGGAACAGTATGACTGGATAACTGCAGGAGATTATAAAAGTGAATTCCGGCTTCCTGATGAAGATATTATTATTAATACAAATGAACATTATCTAAAGAGAATCATAAATAATCTTTTTTCGAATGCCCGCAAATATGCAGTATCGTATTTGGGGCTCAAAGTATTTCAAGACAAAAACAAAATAGTGATAACCGTTGAAAATGATATGGAAAGCATTGATGATATAAATATAGACAGGATATTTGAACCATTTTACCGTGGAAATGCACGAAGTAATAATGGAAGCGGACTGGGGCTTTATGTGGTAAAATGCCTTGCCGGAAAATTAGGTTTTAAAGTTGAAACAGAATGCAGAAAAGGTATATTTTTGATTAAAATCATGTGTTTTTTTAATGTTAAAAAAAATAATTAAAAAAATTTTTAATTTGTGCAACATTTTTTAAACCCGGAAAGTGTTACTTATGAGATCTCGAATTAAAGACATTCTACAGGTTGATGTGGGATTTGACAGTTGGGAAGAAAAAAGGAGAAATATAACTTATGAAATCAAAGAAGATAATGGTAAGAATTGCAGCTATGGGACTGGCGGCAGTCATGCTTACAGGCTGTGCCGGGAAGAATGTGGGAAGTTCGGTAGAAAACCAATCAGTATCAGAAGAGAAAAGTACTAAAGGAAGTAACAAAAAAAGTAAGAATTCATCTTCTGACAGTCTGGTTCAGCAGATTAAAACAAAATATGCGAAAGAAGATAATTATGAATATGCAGAGCCGCTATATAACCTGCCGACAGACTATGTTTTCAAATTTGATGATTTTTCGGAAAAATTTTGGGAACTGGAAGAGAGTGAATGTTTTAAAGTGTTTGCAGACAGCGAATTACAACAGTATGTTGATATTGGGGTTGAGAAAGACTATGATGAAAAGACTATAACCATAACTCCGGAGCTTGTATTTGATTTAAGGGAAAAGCAGGGAAATGTTGTAGGTGACGGCACATGGGGCAGCAAAAGCAAATTCTGGCTGGTACAGTATTATGATATGGAAACTGGCAGTAAATTGGATAAACCTATAGTCACAGTGTTTACGATTGCCCGTGAGTTAGGAACTCCGACACTTACCCAGTCAGTACAGAACGACGGATATTATGCACTTAACTGGACGGCAGTTGAAGGTGCAGACTACTATGAAGTATATGAATATGACCCGGGTATGGATTATGCAACCCTTCAGTATACTACAGAAGGTACATCATGCAATTATAATGACCTTGAGTCGGCAAAACATTATGAAAAGCATTGGGAGGAAACCTATGGGGGAACATCCGTAGATACAGATGATAAATGGATAATGAATGAAATGATGGACTGCGTATACAGTTATTTTGTTGTTGCGAAATCTAATGATGATAAGTTTTCAGGAATGAGCAATATGTGTGCAACAGAAGATATAGCAGGTCAGATACCATTTACTCTTAGTGATGAGTTTCCAAGGGAATATGAAGGAGATGATATACTTTCACTTCCGGCATATGTGGATATACAGATGGTTGATGAATCTGTGGGTCAGTTCCTCATTGATTATGATGGAGCAAAAGTCACTCTGTTATCCGATTACAGTATATTTGTTGAGGCAAAAATGAAGAACCTTCCACTTTCAATGATGCAGATAACATTGAAGGGAGTGGATTGGGATACATTTTTAGCTGAAACCGATAAGTTAAAGGAAAGACAGCAAAAACTGATGACACAGTCTGTAACTTCTGATAAGGATATAGATATACCATATGTCCCTGATAATAAACCGGGTGATTCCAAAGAGGATGAAACAGAGACAGAGGACGAAACTGAGACAGAGGATGAAACTGAGACAGAGGACGAAACTGAGACAGAAGATGAAACTGTGACAGAAGATGAAACTGAGACAGAGGACGAAACTGAGACAGAGAGTGAAACAGAAACAGAGGATGAAACTAAAAAAAATCAGAACCCAGATGTTTCAACAGAGCTTTCGGATACAATATATGCAAATACAGCATTAAGTGAGTGGATAGCACTTAATATGCTTAACCATGAATCCACAATATCTCTGGATGATTTTAATGAAGCATCAGATTCAGATTATCTTATGGATGCACTGTTAGAGGCGTATACACAAAATCCGCTTATAGGCATTATGGATGCAGCAAGGTATAATTATGATACTAATAGTCTTGAGATTACTTATGTGATGTCAGCAGATGATACGGAATCAATGCAGAAAGATTCTCTGGAAAAGGCAGCAGAGATTGCGGGAGAAATTATAAAGTCAGAAATGAGCGATTATGAAAAGGAAGCTGCCATAAATGACTATATTTGCAAAAACGCTTCATATAATGAGGAAATCATTGAATATATTAACGAAGACGGTACGATTGATAGAGATGCGGTAAATAAGTTTTCTGCCTCTTTTACACCATATGGTATACTTGTAGACAATTATGGTGTATGTGAATCATATGCCGAAGCATTTTTGTTAATAGCAAGGGAAGCAGGCATAGAAGCAGTTATTGAAACTGGAAAACTTGATAATGTGAATCATGAGTGGAACAGAGTTAAAATAGATGATTCATGGTATACACTTGATGTAACTAACAATGACAATGAATATATGCCTAACTGCTATTTTAATATTCCTGATGAGGTTGCATCACAGATATTAATTGAAGACAAAGATGGATTTATAGATTCATATATTAGCAATTATACTTCAGAGGGTATGGAACACGAATATTATAATATGAATAAACGTTATACTGAGAATGGAGAAGAAGCAATAAGTATGTTGTCAGAGCAGCTTAAATCAGGAGACAAGGCTGCAGTCAGGATGGATTTGAGCTATGGCGGGGCTGATATAGCGGAAATAGTGCAGATGACTCTTAATAATGCAGAAGTGGAAAAGGCAATGTACTATTATAATGCAGGAGTCATATCAATACTGAAAAATAGTTAATATATTTGCTTGAAAAATATATAAATTTCATTTATTCTGTTAAGAGTTAATTTTAATAACAAGGTAGGATAAAATGAAAATTATATGTGGAAACAATCAATTTGAAATGGAAAATATAGTGGATATGTATTCGGGGATGCTATACCGTCTGGCTATGACGAGGATGGGCAATAAGGAAGATGCGGAAGAGGTTGTTCAGGATACATTTTTAAGACTCTTATATTACATAAAAAAAGGTAAAGGTTTTAATGATGAAGAACACCTGAAAGCGTGGCTTTTGACAGTTGCCATAAACAGAGGGAAGTCAATAGTCAATATGTCATGGAATAAACGGACAGAAGGAATGGATGGGATAGCAGAGATGGCAGCACCTGAGAATCAGGCAGGGTATGCATATGAGTATGTAATGCGTCTGCCTGAAAAGTACAGGGTTGCGATTCAACTGTTTTACTATGAGCAGTTTACTACCGAGCAGATAGCAGCATTTATGAAAACAAAGCCGGCAACGGTACGTTCTTATCTGCACAGAAGCCGGGAAAAGCTTAGGAAAATGATGGAGGCCGATGGATATGTGGGATGAGAAAAAATTTTTTGAGGATTATGTAACAGAAACAGATAAAATTACACCGGATGAAGATTTTATAAATAACCTGAAAAAAGTGACATCAGAAGAATCACATTCGAAGAGAAGTTCTACATGGGTGAAATATTGTGCTGCTGCGGCACTTGTAATGTTATGTGCAGGCTTAAGTTTTGTGACATGGAGACTTCAGTACAAAAATAATGATTCGAAAACTGATTTGGGAAATGAAAAGCTTCATGCAGGTTCAAATAAAGAAGTACAATCAGGTGGAATGACAATCATTACTATTAAGACAATACTTAGTTACGTGGAAGACGGGACAATGAAAGTTGAAGATAAAGAGGGAAATGCAGTTGAGGAGAATATTCGTTCTGATTTAATAGAAATGTTGGAAAAGGCAGTTTCTACAGATGCCAAACCGACGGAGGATATGAAATATGATGAATATATATGCAAGGGAGCAACTAATATTAGTCTTAAAGTATATGAAGAGGGATATATAGTGGTTGAGGAGACTGGAATGGTATATAAAATAATCAATTAGTGTAAGTTGTGAAAAAGGAGAAAAAATATGAAAAGACTTATGAGGAAAAGGATTGGGGCGAGGATAGCGTCATTGGCATTAGCGGCAGCAGTTATTACCGGCGGGCAATTTATGCAGGAGGTGCAGGCTGCGGATAAAACGACATTAAATAATCCGGTAATGGAGGAAGACAGCACTGTGGAAGGAGGTCAGAAAGTGACTTGGGACTGCATATATTTAGGCAGTTACCCGCAGACTGAAATAAAAGATACAGATAGTGAATATGATTCATTGAAAAATGCAAAAAAATGGGATAGTAATGGAGAAGCTGTCATAGATGGCGTAAAGTACCGCAGAATGCTAAAAGGTGATGCGGTCTATGCTGAAGATAATAGTGGAGGTCTTCTTTGTTACGATTGGAAAGACAGTACGACTTATCATTATTTTAGATATGAGCCGATTAAATGGAGAGTATTGAAAACAGATGGCAAGAGCGCAATGCTGCTATCGGATATTGCATTGGATACCAGGAATTATTCTGAAGGATATGAAGGATTTGATGATATTGTATGGGAAAACAGTACTATACGAAGCTGGCTTAACGGATATAGTGGAGATGCAAATATAAGCGGTATCAGCTATAGTGGCAGAAATTTCATTAACAGTGCGTTTAACACCAAAGAACAGTCGGCAATAATGAGTTCAAAAGTAGTAAATAATATAGTAGAAGGTGATGACAGTATAGGGGGAAATGATACCACTGATAAAATATTCCTGCTGTCATATGAAGAGGTATGCAGTAAAAAAGCAGTTCCTTATGGATTTCTGGCAGGAAAAGATATTTATGATGGAGCAAAAATATGTTATAGCAGTGATTATGCAAAGGCAATGGGAGCTTTTATATCTACAGTAGATGAAAGCTGTTATTGGGGACTTCGCACACCGTTTGGTGAAAATTTTAATGTAGTCGAAGTTGAACCATATGGAAATGTGGATGTATCGGGATTCGGTATATCATCTAGCAGTTCTGTACGTGTGGCATTAAATCTCAGTCTTAAAGAATCCGGGCTCTATACATATGCGGGAACAGTAACCAGTGATGGAATAGAACAGGATCCGGTAGAAAAGAAGACGCAGATATTAAAAGTTACAAAATCATTTAATAAAACATATGGAGATAAGGCATTTAAACTGAATGCAAAGTTAACAAAAGGAAACGGAGCGTTGAAATATAGTTCTTCTGATAAAAAAGTGGTATCTGTAGACAAAGTGGGAAATGTAATGATAAAAGGAACAGGTATTTGTACAATAACAGTTACTGCAGATGCTACTAATGATTACAAGCAGGCATCAGCAAATATAACAATAACTGTAAATCCAAAGAAAAATACTTTATCAGGAGTTAAGGCAGCAGGAAGCAGAAAACTTAGTGTATCATGGAAAAAAGATACAAGAGGTACAGGATATGAACTTCAGTATTCTACTGATAAAAAGTTCGCTAAGAAAAAAACAACAACAGTGGATATTAAAAACAATAAGACGACATCTTATAAAATATCTAAGTTGACAAAAGGTAAGAAATATTATGTCAGGGTAAGGACATATAAAGCTGTTAAAGTAACTGGAAAAACGAAAAAACTTTATGGTAACTGGAGTGCAGTTAAACAGAGTTCTAAAATAAAATAATGAATAGTAATAGAGGACGTATATAGAAAAATATGCGTCTTCTTTTTTTGTATTAAGTAAAAATACAAAATTCTTTCATTTTTTTATTTTAATTATAAGATATAAGTGATACAATTAATTATAACTAAAAACCGGTCATGATAAGGAGAAGATATGAAAAGAAAAGTGAGGAAAATCAGCATTAACTTGAAGATATTGCTGACATCAGGAATATTAATAATGCTTTTCACATTAATTTTGGGAATTGATTTTTACAGGGTAATGGAAAAAGAAATGGTTAAAATGGGTGTGGAACAGGCAGGAATAGTAGTAAGTTCAGTTGCAAAGGGACTTGATGTAGATTCTATGGAAGATATTAAACCGGGGGATGAATCTACATCAGAATACAAAAGTATACTTGATATATTAAGAAAGGCTAAGCAGGAGTATAATATGGCATATCTTTATACACTGACTACAGACGGAGAAAAAGTATATTATTGTATAGATACTGATGAAAGCGATAATCAGTCAATGGTTGGTGATGAATTCAGCGAGAAATACGAATTGCTTGCAGAAGTATTTGAGGGGGATGTATTTGTACAGGATTACATAGACCATACGGAAGATGGGGATTTGATAACAGCATATTATCCGCTTACAAACAGCAGCGGAAAAGTAGTTATGGTTCTTGGCTGTGATTATAATGCATCAGGTGTAACCCGGCAGTTAAATAGTATGAGAAATCAGATTATTGTTATTGCTTTAATAGGGCTTGCAGTTATGCTGGTATTATTAAGTCTGATTATAAGAGGTATATTGAAAGGACTGTGGAAGGTCAACTCTAAAATCAGTGAGATTGTGAATAATGAAGGGGATTTAACACAAAGGCTTCAGATAAAATCAGGAGATGAAGTAGAAGCAATAGCTGAAAATGTAAATTCTCTGCTTGAATATATAAGAAATATTATGGTAAATATATCAGGAAATTCAGAGCAGCTTAGTGATTCAGCACATATTGTTGTGGAAAATATTTCGTCTGCAGAGGATAATATATCAGATGTTTCTGCAACAATGCAGGAGATGAGTGCCGCAATGGAAGAAACATCAGCTTCTCTTAACCAGGTACAGGAAGCAATATTTGATATATATGGCAGAATTGAAAGTATGGCAGGTGATGCTGAAAACGGCAGAAATATGACAGCGGAGATTCGGGAAAGGGCAGAAAAGATTAATATTGCTGCTGAATCAGAACAGCATAAGGCATATGAAGAATCAGACAAAATAGCAATTTCTGTAAATGAGAAGATTGAAAAGTCAAAGGAAGTAGAGCAGATTAACATACTCACTGATAAAATTATTGATATAACCCAGCAGACAAATCTTCTTGCATTAAATGCAAGTATCGAAGCGGCTAAGGCAGGAGAAACAGGAAGAGGATTTGCAGTTGTGGCTGACGAAATCGGAAAGCTGGCGGCTGATTCAGAGGAGGCAGCAACACAGATTCAGCAGGTTAGTAAACAGGTAATAAGTGCGGTAGAGGGATTGGCACAGGAGTCAAAACGTATGGTGAGTTTTATGGAAGAGACTGCCATGGATGGATACAAGAATCTGCTTGATACAAGTAAGGATTATGAAAAGGATGCTGAGCATATATATGATGATATGAAAAGGTTTGCAGATAATTCCGAGCAGCTTCATGAGAGTATTGACAGCATAAAAGAATCAATAGAAACCATTAATATAGCTGTAGAGGAAAGTGCAAAGGGAGTCGTAAGTGTAACAGAGATGTCTGTTGACCTGACAGGCAGAATGAATGATATTGATAATAAGGCACTTGAAAACATGGATATTTCAGAAGGACTTAAAAATCAGGTAGGAAAATTCAAATTGTAATTGTAAAATATATTGTATTGTCTGAGTATATAATGGACAGCCTTTTCAACTTCCGCATATGTGCTTAAAGGAAAGGGAATGAACTACATGATATTGGAAACACATGAAAATGTAAATGAATATTTCACAGTGGAACAAATGTCACCGTTAGGCAGGATTTATATGGCAAGTGACGGAATTAACCTTACCGGTCTTTGGATAGAAAATCAAAAATATTTTGCATCATCAGTTTTGAAAGAAGCAGTGAAAAAAGAGGATTTACCAATATTTGAAGATACAAAGCGTTGGCTGGACAGATATTTTGCAGGAAAAAAGCCACAGGTTTCAGAACTTAATTTAGCACCGGCAGGTGGGAAATTCCGTCAGGAAGTATGGAGTATTTTGTGTAGTATACCTTACGGAGAAATTATAACATATGGAGAAATAGCAGAGAAGGTTGCCGTTAAAATGAACAAAGAAAAAATGTCAGCACAGGCTGTCGGAGGGGCAGTGGGGCATAATCCCATATCAATTATTATTCCATGCCACCGTGTAATCGGCAAAAATGGGAATCTTACAGGATATGCAGGAGGAATAGATCTGAAAATTAAGCTGTTGGAGCATGAAGGTGTGGATATGTCTTCGCTATTTGTACCACAATATCAGTAAATGAGTAAAGGAGTAGTATTATGACAATATTGTGTTATCCAAGATGTACAACTTGTAAAAAAGCATTAAAATGGTTACAGGAAAATGAAATAGTTTACGAAGAAAGAGATATTAAGTCTGATAATCCTTCAAAGGAAGAGATAAAGAGCTGGTATGAAAAAAGTGGACTGCCATTAAAGAGATTCTTTAATACAAGCGGAAATCTTTATAAAGAAATGAAATTAAAGGACAAACTGGGTGATATGACAGAAGATGAACAGATAGAACTTCTGTCAACAGACGGAATGCTTGTGAAAAGACCTGTTTTAGTGGGAGAGGATTTTGTGCTTACAGGTTTTAAGGAAACAGAGTGGGAAAAAGTTCTTAAATCAGAGTAGTATATTTTAGGCACCATTTGTAAATGGTGTCTTTTTTATATCATCTTACTATAATAAATTGAAGTAAATAATAAAATTTTTGTTGACTAAACAAGAAAGTAATGGTAATATACTACTATTAAATCATACTAATTCAATATGAAATATAAGAAAAGAAAATAGGAGGACTAATTTTATGAGTAATAAAATAACAAGAGAGCAGAGAAAATTTAAATTTGAGACTTTACAGTTACACGTTGGACAGGAGAACCCTGATGCAGTAACGGATGCAAGGGCAGTACCGATTTATCAGACATCTTCTTATGTCTTCCATAACAGTGAGCATGCTGCGGCACGTTTCGGATTGTCAGATGCAGGAAATATTTATGGCAGACTTACAAATCCTACACAGGATGTATTTGAAAGCAGAATAGCAGCACTGGAAGGCGGAGTGGCAGCATTGGCAGTTGCTTCAGGTGCAGCAGCTATTACATATACATTCCAGAATCTTGCAAAACAGGGAGAACATATAGTAGCAGCAAAAAATATATATGGCGGTACATATAATCTTCTTGCACATACACTTCCAGAATATGGAATCACTACTACATTTGTAGATATATTTGAGGAGGGTGCCATTGAAAATGCCATTCAGGATAATACAAAGGCAGTATTTATAGAGACATTAGGCAATCCGAATTCAGATGTTTCAGATATAGAAGCGATTGCAAAGATTGCACATGCACACAAGATACCACTTGTAGTGGATAATACATTTGCCACACCTTATCTTGTTCGTCCTATTGAATATGGTGCAGACATAGTTGTTCACTCGGCAACAAAATTTATCGGAGGTCATGGTACTACCATTGGCGGAGTGATAGTTGACAGCGGTAAATTTGATTGGGAATCATCAGGAAAATTTCCATCACTTACTGAACCTAATCCGAGCTATCATGGAATCAGCTTTACAAAGGCGGTAGGGGCAGCAGCATTTGTAACAAAGATTCGTGCTATTTTACTTAGGGATACAGGTGCAACACTTTCTCCATTCCATGCATTTTTCTTTCTTCAGGGATTGGAGACATTATCACTTCGCGTAGAGCGTCATGTGGAAAATGCACTTAAGGTTGTAGAATATCTGAATAATCATCCACAGGTGGAGAATGTTAATCATCCGTCTGTAACTGATGATATTACACAGCAGGAGCTTTATAAGAAATATTTTCCTAATGGCGGAGGTTCTATATTTACATTTGAGATTAAGGGTGATGCACAGAAAGCAAAAGATTTTATTGATAATCTTGAGTTGTTCTCACTTTTGGCAAATGTTGCAGATGTGAAATCTTTAGTAATACATCCGGCATCTACAACTCATTCACAACTTAATGAAGAGGAACTGGCTGAGCAGGGAATAAGACCGAATACGGTAAGGCTTTCGATAGGTACGGAAAATATAGATGATATTATACAGGATCTTGATGAAGCGTTTAAGGCGGTTTAGTGTTTATGAGTATAGATGGTACTTAGTACAATTTAGTACAGAAACAACAGTAAAGACCATTGGGAATTTAACCGATGGTCTTTATCATTGTGAATGGCAGAGGTGTATATTTTATATGATTATGTTTTTTATAAAAGATTTAGCTAATAATGATAATGAGGTGGTGGAAGTCAGACGAAACCATGATGAATATGAAATAGTAGTTAATTATTGGGATGGTTCAACTTTTTATATCCAGACATTAAATTGTACAGAAATTATGTATAATCCGCAGCTTGTTTCAGAGATTGGAGATATAGATATAAATGATAGGGAATATAAGTTTAAGTCTGTATGTAGTGATGAAGTCTTTTTAAGAGTATGTGCGGATAGTTTTGTTCTTGTTGATAAAGAGAAAAAGAGGTTAGATAATGAAAAACGAGCAGAATCACTTATAAAAAAGTTGGGTTTTGATTTTGATAATATTTCGAAAAAAGAAATTCGCAGATTGCTTGAAGATGAAATTAATGATTTCCAAGAAGGTAGTTCTGAATATATCAGACTGTTATGCGGGTATCTGTTTTGTTTGGGAGATTACACGGATGCAGATTTAATAGAAAAGGCAAAAAATGATATTAATTTTGATGTTAGTTGTATGATAGATGGAGAATGGATTGACAACCTGAGAAATAGTGATGAGACAGGAGAGAGGTCTGGTATAATAAAAAGTTTTGTAGAGTATTATAAAAGTTATTTTGAAATTAAATAGTATTGTTGGTATAATACTGAATATGACATATTTACGAAATTTATAAAAAATGAAACTCTATTAAATGAGGAGGTAATTTGTATGAGTAATCTTGCTATTCAATTTCTTAATGATGAGGAACAGCCTGTTACACAAGAGGCGGTAGATGAATTGATTCTTCAGATTCGCAACGCTCAGATTAAATCTGCATTGCTGGCACTGGATGAATACGGCGAGGAGGATTTCCTATATGTGGAGATAGAGAATGGTTGTGCCGCTCTTGCATTTAACACCTGGGATGAGAAAGGGAATGCCCAAATGTATCAGCCCATCAATCCTAAATACGAGAAGTCTCAAGAGGATGCTCCTGTGAACATTGGTGGTCAGACTCCGGTTCTTAAGCGAAATATGCTGGATGATTTGAATTTAGCTGCGGAATGTGTTCTTCATTTTGCTAAGACCGGTGAGTTGTATTCTGGTTTGAAGTGGGTGGAAGCAGAGTAAAGACTACTCTGAATACAACATGGTAATGAAATAAGCAAGTTATGGTTTGGTGGGAAATAGACAAATTGGTATTTGATGGAGGCTTTGTTATGTTACCAGCAATTGAAGAAGCAGAAAGAGAATTAAAACTAGCAGGCGAATTAAATCCAGGTCCATGGGTAAAACATTCTATTAATGTCGGAATTGCGGCAAGAAATATAGCTTATAAGATGCCAAATCTTGATGAGAATAAGGCATATATTATTGGGTTGTTACATGATATTGGTCGTAGAGTAGGAATTGTAAATATTCCTAAACATGTTTATGAGGGCTATAAGTATTCATTGTATAAAGGGTGGGATGAAGTGGCAAAAATTTGCATGACACATTCATATCCTCTTATGAAAGATGAGTTTAATTATGAGCCCGCCACAGAAGAAGAAAGGGCAATAAAGGAATACATACTACAATGTGAAGAAGATGATTATGACAAGTTGATTCAGATATGTGATGCGTTAGCAACGGATTATGGATTCGTTATTTTGGAAAAAAGATTTGTTGATGTAACTCGTAGATACGGCATTATGGAAACATACATCAAAGGATGGGATATTACATTCAAAAACAAAGAATATTTTGAGCAGATAATGGGATGTTCAATCTATGATGTGTTACCTGATATAGGCAGAACAACATTGCTGTGTCCTCCACCCTGGAAGCCTCCTGTTAAAAGCAAGTAGATGTACAACTTACAATTTGTTGGAAAGTTGCGAGAGAGAAAAATCGGTATTTGAGGAGGAAATGCAATGGCTAATCCATGGGAAGAAATATCATTATCTGATTACGAAAATCACATGAAATTAGATTCTGTTATGCAATTACAAAACATGAACCAAATGATGAAAGGTCAGTTTAGTACATATCCTGTAAGTTCTGTTATGATTTTGGGAATTGCCGGTGGTAATGGTCTGGAACATATTGACAAGAATAAATTCCAAAAAGTATATGGTGTTGATATTAACGCAGAATATCTAACAGCAGTTGAAGAAAGATATTCCGATATTTCTGATATATTGGAATGTATACAATTAAATCTCATAGAAGAAACGGATAGACTTCCAAAAGCAGAATTATTAGTTGCCAATTTGTTAATTGAGTATATTGGATATGATTGTTTTCAAAAAGCAGTTGAACAAGTACAACCCCAATATGTTTCATGTATTATTCAGATAAATGTAAATGACAGTTGGGTGTCCGATTCGCCATATATCCATGTATTTGATGACCTGGATAAGGTTCATCATCAAATGGAAGAAGCTCCATTGATTCAGACTCTAAAGGGAATTGGATATAAACTGACAGCTAAGACAGAAAATCCATTACCGAATGGAAAGAAATTAGTTCAATTAGATTTTGAACACTAAATTCCTGTCTGCTATCATATTAATCTGTTTATTGCATTTAAAATTAAAGAGTTTAAAATATTTATGGAGAGATACTCATTCTTCAGTATTTCAGATTTACTATCTGAATTGTACCAGAGATGGGTTTCTTTTTCTGTGTGGCTTAACAGGTGAAATTCAATATTTGCAGCCAATTAATTTACTCACTTAACTAAATAACACTACCACATAATTAAACACCGGACATATAAGTTTAAATATAAAGTATTGGAAATCTTTTTAAATGTGTTAAAATAGTTTTACTAAGTCAAGGATTTGACCATAAACAGACTAACGTTTGGAGGCTATTTTATGTATAGACAATCTTTAAAACAGGACTTACTTCTATATGGAATTACAGACAGGACATGGCTTAATGGAGCATCGTTATACAGTCAGGTTGAGTGTGCACTGAAAGGCGGTGTGACATTTTTACAGCTTAGAGAAAAGAATATGCCACGCAGTGAGATATTAAAAGAAGCACTAATAATAAAAGAATTGTGCCATAAATATAAAGTACCACTTATAATTAATGATGATGTGGAGTTAGCGGTGGAAGCAGATGCAGACGGGGTACATGTGGGACAGAAAGATATGGAGGCAGGTGCAGCAAGAGAGAAGCTGGGACCTGAAAAAATACTGGGTGTATCGGCACGTACCGTAGAGCAGGCATTGACTGCTGAGAAGATGGGTGCAGATTATCTGGGAGTGGGAGCCATATTTGGAACTAATACCAAATCTGATGCAAGAAAGATTGATAACACCATACTTAGTGGTATATGCAGTGCGGTAAATATTCCTGTAGTTGCCATAGGAGGCATAAAGAAGGAAAACATATCAGAACTTTCCGGAAGCGGAATAAGCGGTGTAGCGGTTATCAGCGGTATTTTTGGGAAGAATGATATAGAGAGTGCCGCTATAGAATTAAAAGAGCTGGCAAAGAAAATAGTTAATTAGGAGAGATACGGAGTGTTTTATGAAATAAGGGATGATGCGGCTGATGAAGTGCAGTTTGAAGATATACAGGAAGACAGCATTAGTGCAGGGTGTATGACTATGGATGAACTTCTTGATTTGTATCAGCAGTACAAACTGGACAGACAGGTTATTGAAGAATGTTATGCAGATAAATCACATTTCAGAACAGGGGTAGACATATACGAAGACTATGCATTTGGCGTCATAGATATAGTAAAACAGCAGAATGTACTGGGAAACCGTGATAAAATTGCATTTATAATAAGAAAAAACCAGTTTTTGCTGATAAATATTTCAGGAGATAATGATAATCTGGAAGTAATTCTTGAGAATGGAATACATCGGTTCAAGCAGAATATTACACTTGAAAAAATAGTATTCAGTGTATTTGACAGCTTTGTGAGTGGTGGAAATGCTTTTTTGGAAAATACGGAAAATCGTATAATGGAGATGGAGAAGAATATAGTAGAAAGGCAGGTAAATGAACTGCTTAATAAAGAAATATATGATATGCGTAACAGATTGTCAGTTATGAGAAGCTATTATGAGCAGCTTGTGGAGATTGGAGAAGAACTTCTGGAAAATGAAAATGGAATATTTGCATCAAGAGAATTAAGATACTTTAAGATATATAAAGATAAGGTATCAAGGCTCAGCGAAAATACAATGGCATTATCGGAGAGCCTTATACATTTAAGAGAAGCACTTGATGCCGCTTTGAATTACAGTATTAATAACACCATGAAAATGTTTACGGTGGTGACTACTGTGTTTCTGCCGCTGACACTTGTTGCCGGCTGGTATGGAATGAATTTTGAAGGTATGCCGGAGCTGAAATGGGAATATGGTTATGAGGCAGTTATAGGTGTTAGTATAGTTGTGGTTATCTTATGTATAATATTTTTTAAGAAGAAAAAATTAATATGAGAAAGGAAATGATATAAATATGGCAGAGGATATTAATCAGATAGTAGAGTCCATAGTGGAAAGTTATGACAGACATCAGATTATAACAAAAATAGACAGGGAATCACAGCCGAATAAAAGTATAATAGTAGATGCTATTGATAAATTGCAGAAAATAATATTTCCCGGATTTTTCGAAGAGAAAAATCTTAAACGGGAATACATAAGGTTCTATGTGGGTGAACTTTGCGAAGATGTGGAGTATAATCTTAACAAACAGATTGCAAAAGCATTTCTTTGCTGCAAAAAATATCAGGAAGTTCCGTCAAAGGAATTAAAAAATAAGACGGAAACCATAACAAATGAATTTATGCAGAAGATTCCCAAGATAAGAGAATATTTAGAAACTGATGTGCAGGCAGCATATGAGGGTGATCCGGCAGCATACAGCATGGATGAGATTATTTATTCTTATCCCGGCATTTATGCAATAATGGTAAGCCGTATAGCACATGAGCTGCACTTGCTAAATGTTCCACTTATACCACGTATAATGACTGAACATGCGCATAGCATTACGGGTATCGACATACATCCGGGGGCATCTATTGGAAAATACTTTTTTATTGACCATGGAACAGGCATTGTAATAGGAGAAACTACGGTTATAGGAGAACATGTAAAAATATATCAGGGCGTTACACTTGGAGGTCTGTCAACCAGTGGGGGACAGGGCTTGAAAGGCACAAAAAGGCATCCTAATATTGAAGATTATGTAACAATATATTCGGGAGCTTCTATATTGGGAGGAGAAACGACCATAGGTGAGGGAACTGTAATTGGAGGAAATGCATTTGTGACCAAATCAGTGTCGGCAAATACTAAGGTTATAGTGAAGAATCCCGAGCTAAAATTTAAACAGGAGGTTTAGTATGATAAAAACATTAGCAGCACAAATCAAAGAATTTAAAAAAGATTCAATATTGACACCTGTGTATATGCTGCTTGAAGTAATTATGGAGACGATTATTCCACTTATGATGGCGTCAATAATTGATGATGGAGTAAATAAAGGAAATGTAAAGCATATTTATATTATGGGTGCAGCAATGACCGTAATAGCAGCAATAGGATTGTTTGCAGGCGTAATGGGCGGCAAATATGGAGCAAGGGCATCTGCAGGTTTTGCAAGAAATCTGAGGAAGGCAATGTATGAGAATATCCAGACATTTTCATTTTCTAATATAGACCATTACAGTACGGCAGGACTTGTTACAAGGCTTACTACGGATGTAACTAATCTGCAGAATGCATACCAGATGATATTAAGGATGTGCATGAGGGCACCGGCAAGTATGATATGCGCAATGACTATGGCATTTTTTATAAATGCAAGGCTTGCAAGTATTTATCTGATAGCAGTTATTATACTCGGAGTATTGTTAGCTATAATAATGTTAAATGCACACAAATATTTTAATCAGGTATTCAGAAGGTATGATGATCTGAATGCCGGCGTACAGGAAAATGTGTCCGCCATAAGGGTGGTTAAGGCTTATGTAAGAGAGGATTATGAGAAAAATATATTTGCAAAGGCGAGTACAAATGTATATAAAATGTTTGTGAAAGCAGAAAGTATCATTACATTTAATGCTCCGCTTATGCAACTTACAGTATATTCATGTATTCTCATAATAAGCTGGCTTGGTGCAAAATCCATAGTAGCAGGTAATCTGGAGACGGGAGAATTAATGAGTCTTCTTACATATTGTATGAATATTTTAATGAGCCTTATGATGCTGTCATTTGTATTTGTTATGATTACTATGAGTATGGCAAGTGCGGAACGTATAACGGAAGTACTAAATGAAGTTCCTGATATCAAAAATTCTGAAAATCCTGTAACAGAAGTAAAGGATGGAGGTATAGTTTTTGAAGATGTGGAATTCAGTTATAATAAGAACAGTGAAGAAACGGTACTTAAAAATATTAACATTAATATTAAATCAGGAGAAACCATAGGTATAATAGGCGGAACAGGAAGTGCTAAGACAAGCCTTGTGAACCTGATAAGCCGTCTGTATGATGTTCAAAAGGGAAGAGTACTGGTAGGTGGAATAGATGTGAAAGAATATGATTTGGAAACGCTTAGGAATTCCGTATCGGTTGTATTGCAGAAAAATGTATTATTCAGCGGTACAATTCTTGAAAACCTGAGATGGGGAAATAAAGATGCTTCAAAAGAGGAGTGCAAGGAGGCGTGCGTTCTTGCATGTGCAGATGAGTTCATAGAAAGATTTCCTCAAAAGTACGATACACATATTGAGCAGGGTGGAACGAATGTATCCGGCGGACAAAAGCAAAGGCTGTGTATAGCAAGGGCACTTCTTAAAAAGCCAAAGGTTCTTATTCTTGATGACAGCACAAGTGCGGTAGATACGGCAACAGATGCTAAGATAAAGGAAGCATTTGCAAAAAGCATTCCGGGAACAACTAAGCTTATTATAGCCCAGAGAATCTCAAGTGTACAAAATGCAGACCGTATATTAGTAATGGATGACGGAATGATAAACGGATTTGGAACGCATGAGGAACTTCTTAAGACTAATGAAATATACAGAGATGTATATGAATCCCAGACCGGAAGCAGCGGCGATTTTGACCAGAACGGAGGTGAGTAAAGTGAAAGACAGAAATGTAAGATTCCAAGGGAAAAAGACAAAAGATTCAGGAAAAATATTTAAAAGGCTGATGAAGTACATATTAAAGAATTATAAATGGCACATTGCCATAGTTGTTATATGTATATTTATAAGTGTACTTGCAAATGTTCAGGGTACATTATTCTTAAAGACACTGGTAGACGTTTATATATTACCACTTATAGGCAGTGACAATCCTGATTATGGAAACCTTCTGGCAGCTATATTAAAGGTGGCGGCATTTTATGGAATTGGAGTATTGGCTACATATACATATAACAGAATTATGGTAAATGTCAGCCAGGGCACATTAAAGAATTTAAGAACAGATATGTTTGTCCATATGGAAAGTCTTCCGATTAAGTATTTTGATACTCATGCACATGGAGATATTATGTCCACATATACTAATGATATAGATACGTTAAGGCAGATGGTAAGCCAGAGTATGCCGCAGCTTTTATCAAGTGTTATAACTGTTGTAAGTGTATTTGTAAGTATGTTAAGACTTAATATACCACTGACATTTGTTACATTATTCATGGTGGCAGTCATGCTTAGCGTAACAAAGAAACTGGCAGGTTTGAGCGGAAAATATTTTATTGCACAGCAAAAAGATTTAGGCATGTTAAACGGATATATAGAGGAAATGATGGATGGCCAGAAGGTAGTTAAAGTATTCTGCCATGAAGAAGAAAGCATTGAAAAATTTGACAGCCTGAATGATAAGCTGTTTGAAAGTGCTGATGCGGCAAACAGATTTGCAAATATACTGATGCCTATAAATGCACAGCTTGGAAATATCAGTTATGTGTTGTGTACAATGGTGGGAGGAGTCCTTGCACTGAATACGGTGGGAGGATTTACGTTAGGCGGACTTGCAAGCTTCCTGACATTTAATAAGAGCTTTAATATGCCTATAAATCAGGTGAGTCAGCAGCTTAACAGTATAGTAATGGCAATGGCGGGAGCAGCCAGAATATTTAATTTGCTTGATGAAACACCGGAGACTGATGAGGGTTATGTAAGCCTTGTAAATGTATATGAGGAAAATGGCACATTTAAAGAAACTGAAGAATACACAGGAAAATGGGCATGGAAACATGTTCACAAAGCAGATGGTACAGTGGACTACAAAGAACTGAAAGGTGATGTTGTATTTGATGATGTGGATTTTGGATATAATGATGATAAAATAGTACTTCATAATATAAAATTGTATGCAAAACCCGGACAGAAGATAGCATTTGTAGGTTCTACAGGTGCCGGAAAGACTACAATAACAAACCTTATAAACAGATTTTATGATATACAGGATGGAAAAATAAGGTATGACGGCATAAATATTAATAAAATAAAGAAAGCAGATTTAAGACATTCACTTGGCATAGTTCTTCAGGATACACACCTTTTTACCAATACGGTAATGGAGAATATAAGATATGGAAAGCTTGATGCAACAGATGATGAGGTCATAGCAGCGGCAAAGCTTGCAAATGCCCACGGTTTTATAAAGCATCTTCCGAATGGATATGATACAATGCTTACCGGTGATGGTGCAAATTTAAGTCAGGGACAAAGGCAGCTTCTTGCCATTGCAAGGGCGGCAGTGGCAAATCCGCCTGTATTGATTCTGGATGAGGCAACAAGTTCCATAGATACCAGAACAGAGAAGATTGTGCAGGATGGGATGGATAAGCTGATGGCAGGCAGAACAACATTTGTAATTGCACATAGGCTGTCTACGGTAAGGAACAGTGACTGCATTGTGGTACTTGAGCAGGGAAGGATAATAGAAAAGGGTACACATGAAGAACTTATAGAATGTAAAGGAAAATATTATCAGTTGTATACGGGGAATGTACAAAATTCTTAGTATTTATGTTCAAAACGGTTGATTTTATAAGCAATTCTGTTATATAATCGAAATACAATTATATAATATAAGATTGGAGGAATTGTATGAAAAGAATACAAAAGATACTTATTCTTATTGCATCGGTACTATTTATAATGGTAATGGTGCCAACAAGCACAGAGGCAGCATCATCAACAGTAAAGCTCAATAAAAAGACTTTGACGATGTATGCCGGAGGAAGTACAACACTAAAGATGACAGGCACTGCAAAGAAACTTAAATGGAGCAGCAGCAATAAGTCAGTTGCCACAGTATCAGCTAAAGGTGTGGTTACTGCAAAAAAATCAGGAAAAACAATTATTACAGTTAAGTCAGGAAGCAAAAAGGCTACTTGTAAAGTTACCGTAAAGAAGAGATTGTCAGCAAAGCAGGCTGTTGCAAAATATAACAGTCAGATGAAGAAAGTAAGGAATATTACTCTGAAGGTATATGCAGGTTCGGTTAAGCCGGCTAATTACTTTTTAACAATAGCTACAAACGTTGATACAAAGGTTACATATATGGATATGTCGGCAATGGATTTACCTAAAATGTACTACAAAGGTAATAAGGTTTACTGGTATGACGCATCAGCTAAAAAGTGGTATTATTACACAAGCAGCGACGGTAATAGTGATATACAAGTTAACCCGGCAGGTATTCTGATAACAGGAGACATGAAGTATAAAAATGCCGGAGTCAAGACCTTTAATGGTAAGAAATGTCAGGCACTTCAGGTTACTATAGAAGGCAGTCCTGCAATTTTCTATCTTGACCTTGCGGATTATAGCTTAGTCGGTGTTTCAGAAGGACAAGGTAAGGAAAAAATGGTAATATTATTTGATACGAAAACAAAAGTATCAATACCTTCTTCCGTTACAAAAAATGCAACATATAAAAATTATTCATAATGATTTTTAAATCAAATCAGGAGGACAATGTTCTCCTGATTTTTATTATATAGGGCTTTAAATATTATTATTTTAATAAAACCCACGCATTTTATAGTAGTAAAATTCACCACCAAATGTTATAATGAAATCATATATTAATGTTGGTGAGAGAGAGGTGAAGTACTATGCACAGGGTGAGTTTATCAGAATTGAAATCAGGCATGGTTACTGCAAAAGATATTATTGTTGACGAGCAGTTAATAGTTTCAAAAGGAGCAGTACTATCTGACAGTGCTATAGAAAAGTTAAAAAAATATGTTATTCTGGGCATAGAGGTTGAGGATGAAGACACCGAGACATTTACTAAAGAGGTAGAGCAGGATAAATCATATTCTGAAAGGGTGAAAAACAGTCAGGAGTTTTCAAGATTTAAAAATAAGTTCAATGATGCAGCAGAAGACCTTCAGCGTACAATTAATGATGTAGTGGAAAAGAATAAGCCGTTGGATATAGATGTTATGCTGCATCCGGTGCTGGAGACATTAGATTCACTGGACAACAAAATAAGTGTATTTGCCATGATGCAGAATATGCGGGATTATGATGATGCTACATATGTGCATTGTGTCAATGTGGCACTTATATGTAATATATTTTCAAAATGGCTGGATTTTACTGAAGAGGAGACTAAAATTGCAACTGCATGCGGACTGCTTCACGATATTGGAAAACTGACTATTGAAAAAGATATTATTCAGAAACCGGGTCGTCTGACAGATGATGAATATGAAATTATTAAGCAGCATACTATAGCAGGTTATAATCTTTTAAAGAATTATCATATAGACCTGCATATAAAGAATGCGGCATTGCTCCACCATGAAAGATGTGACGGTTCGGGATATCCATACGGATTAACCAGAAATCAGATAGATTCATATGCCAAAATGGTAGCCATAGCAGATGTATATGATGCAATGACAGCCACCAGAGTATACAGGGATGCACTTTGTCCTTTTGAAGCTGTATCTGAATTTGAGGAAGATGGACTTCAAAAGTATGATACAAAATATCTTATGACATTTTTGGAAAATATGGAAAATACATATCTTTTGAATAGAGTAAGGCTTAGTGACGGCAGAGAAGGCGAAATAATATTTATGCGTAGAGATATGTTGGATAAGCCGACTGTAAAATGTGGTATGGACTTTATAGATTTAGCAATACAAAAGGATTTATATATAGAAAAAATTATTTAAACCGGAAGGATTTATCTTATGGACATCAGTGTTTACTTAAAAGAAAATAAGTTATTGTGCGATGGTGCATTTGGAACATATTATACCAATACAGGCGGAAAGTGTAAAATAGTAGAGATGGCAAATGAAGATGAGCCGGAACTTGTATTGAATATACATAAAAAATATATAGATGCCGGGGCAAAACTGATAAGAACAAATACATTTGCATCTAATCGGACAATGCTTGAATGTGGAATGGAAAAAGTGCTGGCAAATGTAAGAGCAGGATACAGGATTGCAAAAAAAGCAGCAGAAGGGCATGAAGATGTATTTGTTGCGGGAGATATCGGGCCGATTGCGGTAACAGATGAATTTAGTGCTGATGAAGTCAGGAAAGAGTATTGGGATATATGCAGTACATTTATAGATGAGGGAGCAGATATTATTACTTTTGAGACTATGCCATCCATGGATTATATAGCTGATGCCATAAAAGAAATAAAACGCAGGAAAGATATATTTATCATGGTACAGTTTTGTGTCAATCAATATGGTTACAGCAATGCCGGCAGGAGTGCTGGGAGTCTTTTGAGTGAGGCATCCGGTATGGAAGAGATAGATGCGGTAGGATTTAACTGTGGTGTAGGACCTGTTCATCTTTATAATCTGATGAAAAAAGTGGAGCTTCCAAAAAACAAATATATTACGGCGTTGCCTAATGCAGGATATCCAAAGCTTATGCAGAACAGAGTAATATTTATGAATAACGAGGAATATTTCGTAAATAAAGAATGTGAGATAGCAGAGCTTGGGGCAGATATAATAGGAGGATGCTGCGGAACAACACCGGAATATATAAGACGGCTGTCAGCAAAGTTGGATAATTTGCATGATAATTACTGTGTTGAAATTGAAATACAGGAGACAAAAAGAGATAATATAAAGGATGATAAATCGTTTTTTGCCAATGTATCTGAGGATAAAAAGTTAATTGCCGTAGAATTGGCACCTCCTCTTGGTGCGGATGATGAGAAAATTATGGATGCAGCAAACCTTCTAAAAGATTCAGGAGTGGATGTGGTTACTTTTCCTGATTCTCCTTCAGGAAGGACAAGGGCAGATTCAGTATTGATGGCAGTAAAAATCCATGATGCAACAGGAATGCAGGTTATGCCTCATATATGCTGCAGAGACAAAAATGCTATAGCAATACGCTCACAAATTCTTGGAGCTTATATGAATAATATATATAATCTTCTTATATTGACCGGAGATCCGGTGCCTACAATGATAAGACAGAATGTCAAAAGTGTATTTAACTTTGATTCTGTAGGTCTTATGAAGATTGTAAGTGATATGAATGGAGAACATTTTTCAAATATGCCTGTAACATATGGAGGAGTTATTAATTATGACCGCCTAAATCTGGATGTAGAAATTAGAAGGGTAAAGGCAAAGATGGATGCCGGAGCAAGATTTTTCTTTACGCAGCCTATATTTTCGAGTGAAGATGTACTGAAAGTAAAAAGGATAAAGGATAACACTAATGCAAAGATACTTTGTGGAATAATGCCGCTTGTCAGCAGAAATAATGCTGTATTTATTAAAAATGAAATGACAGGCATTAGAGTTACTGACGAGATTGTAGACAGATTTAGTGCGGATATGTCAAGAGAAGAGAGTGAGGCAGAAGGTGTAAAGATTGCAGTGGAGATAATGGATGAAGTCAGTAGTTTTACTGACGGTTACTATTTTACATTTCCGTTTAACAGAGTTTATCTTTTAGATAGGATTATACATAGGCGTTAATGTGTGGATGATGTGATATATAAAATAATATTAGTAAATAACAAAAAAAAGTGTCTGCTTCAAATAGCTGTTTTTTAATTTTGAAGCAGACACTTTTTTATTGATTTTTTTTGCGGTAAACCTTTGGAGTGACTTTAAAGTACTTTTTAAAGATACGGTTAAAGTAAGAAACATTTGGTATTCCGCATTTTTCGGCTATAATCCCGATAGGATAATCAGTCTCTGTAAGGAGATGGGTTGCAATGTTTAACCTGTATTCGTTCATATACTCTACACATGTAATACCCATATTGGACTTAAAGTACCGCATAAGGTAATGTTCACTTAGTCCGGCTGCATCCGCCAGTTCAGATATGGATATTTGATGCATATAGTTCATTTGAATGTATTCAATGATTATTTTAATGGTATTGGTTTCGTCATTTGCCTTTGAAGTAATGTTGTATTCACTGCAGAAGTCATCTAACAGGTGATAAAACATTTTAAAAAGCTCTGACTTAATATTCAATTCAAAAAAATTACTGTTTTCATGATAGATTTCATGCATATTTATAATACATTTATATATATTTTCATAACCTGAATCTTCAGGATGTATTATTGAGGGAACATCCAGCTTTCTGTCTAATATAGGTGAAAAGTATTTAATTGAGCAGGCATCTGTAATCTGGGCATTCATCATGGTTAAGCTGAATAAAAGTGTAATAGTTTCAACAGACTCATTTTCATATTGACCAAATCCATGCAGGGACTTTGGCTTTATAAGTATGATGTCGCCTGTGCAAGCTACATAACTTTTTAAATCAAGGTTGATATTCATTTTACCTTTCTTGACGTATATTATTTCAAATTCATCATGCCAGTGCATAGGGTAATTTGTATAATATTCAGGTATCAGAGTATGATACCATACATATGGCAGAAGAAAATTACCATGCTGGCGGTCTTCTTTTAATTTTAAAAATTCTTCATGCAGCATAAATATCTCCAATCTAAAATTGTGTTATTGCAGAAAAATAAGTGTACCGTCAGGTGACAGTATATTTTCACTAAATAAATTCGAAAATAAGACATCACCACAGTTTTCTACAGTAATTGGTTCTTTTGAACAGTTTAGTATAACAGTAATGGCAGCATTGCCGGAAGAAGACATATCTCCATATATTTCTTTTAATGGTATATCATATTTTTCATAATGTATTATACGCTCATTTTCATATTTATTTATAAAAGCATATGCATTACTTCTGGCAGCAGGAATGGTTTTACGAATATCTATAAGTTTTTTCATTTTATTTATGCGGTCATCATAATATCCATTGTCAATCAGTTCCCACGGCATACAGCGTCTGCAGTCCGGGTCATGCATTCCTTCCAGTACTATTTCAGTTCCATAATATATACACGCACTGCCGGGCATAGTAAATAATACTGCCAATTCCTGATAAAATTTATCTATATTATTTAAACCGGATATAAGCCGGATTGTATCATGCGAATCTAAAAGATTGAACAGTACGGAATTAGTCTGCTGCATATATAGATTATAACATCTGTTTACGGCATGTATAAATGTATCTTTTGTAGAATCAGGATTAAGCCAGAATTCATTCATACTGTCTTTTAGGGAATAATTCATAACAGAGTCAAGTTCGTTACCCCTGAGCCACGGCATTGAATCATGCCATAATTCTCCTAACATGAAAAAGTCAGGTTTAATCTTTTTCAGATTCTTTCTCAAAATATGGTAAAATTCATGGCTTACCTCATTTGCAACATCAAATCGTATACCGTCAATATCAAATTTTTTAATCCAGCTTGTGCACACATGTACAAAATATTTTATGACTTCTTTATTGTTTGTATTTAACTTTGGCATCACATCAAAGAATGCAAATGAGTAATAGTATCCCTTCTTTGAATTATTAAATCCCAGTTTTTGGAAAGGCCATTTATTTATCATAAACCAATCATAATATTTGGATTCGGGACCATGTTTGCAGACATCTTTCCATGGAGGAAAAAATATACTGCAGTGGTTGAATACACCATCCATCATGACTTTCATGCCCAGTGAATGGGCTTTATCTACAAGTTCACGCATTTGTTCATCCGTACCAAAATGTGGGTCAATATGTAAATAGTCAGTAGTATCATATTTATGATTACTTTTTGCCTTGCATACAGGATTAAGGTATAATCCCGTAATGCCTAAGTCTTTGAGATAATCAAGACGGCTGATAATTCCGGGTATATCCCCTCCGTAAAAGTCGAATGAAGATACAGATTCATCAGGACCTTTCCATTTTTTAGTTATAATGGGATTGAGCTTTTTGTCACCATTGCAAAACCTGTCCGGAAATATCTGATACCATACAGTGCTGTTTACCCATTCCGGCACCTGGTTAATATCGATAGGATTCATCCATGGAAATAGAAAATACTGTGCCCTGCCGTTTGGCAGTGGTTCAGGAGAAGTATGAAAACCATCTTCAAAATAATAGAGAATCTCTTCGCCGCAGGATATTTTAAAAAAGTATGAACACCGTTTGAATTCAGGTGTTATACATATGGACCACAGCAGATTGTCTTCAAGTTCAACATGGTAAGGCATTTGTTTTATATCATATATCCATTTACTGTTGCCACCCATTATTCCGGTAGTGTAAGGGTCACCGAAACAAATGGATACATCAGTAATATCAAGTCCTGTGCGTATCGTTATGACCAGATTGTCTTTATCAAGGGCATAGCAGAAATTATCTGATGTCCGGTGAAAAACTGCACTTTTAATCATATAGTACCTCCGTAGCTGTATAGTGTTATTATTGTACTTCTATATGTGTAAAAATTAGCATAATTATACTTACAATATCATTATAATACAACTATATTAGAATGACAATGGTTCGAAGACAATTTTGGCAGCATATAATAGAACGAATGTTTGATTTATCTGTACTTTTTTGTGTAAAGTGTTATACTCTGAAAATGGTATTTCCAGAATTTTATTTTCATTTGTATAATGGTTGAGGTAACATTAGTATAAAAGGATCAGGTGATAGATAAATACAGATTCAGCAATGTATGATGTAAGGAAAAAATCCTATCTTATGCTTGAAAGGAAAAATGGAGAACTACAGACTGCCATGCAGGAGGTGGAGAAGGCGAATCAGGCAAAGACCGAATTTCTGTCTCATATATCACATGATATATGTACACCGATTAATGGAATTTAATATTGCAGAGGATAATCAAAAAGATTTGGGGAGACAGGCAGAGTGCAGGAAAAAGATTAAGACATTGGCAGAAGATGCAGGGATGAATGAGCATATTGCAAAACCTCTTGATTTAAAAATCCTGGATAGTGTGCTAAAGCGATTGATGTGAGAAAAATATAATGATTCATATGGAAATATCACTTTGCTACTTGTGAATGGGATTTGTACAGAGAGGGCAGTGGACCATCTCAAAGGGCATGCTTGCCGACAGGGAAAAAGTAAATTGTTAGTGTAAACTGGCGTATTTTCTGCTATAATATTTATGAGAGCAATGGGTAAGGAACGTTTTGAAAGGTGGTATGGAAGATGTCTACATGGGAAACGCAGGTGCTTAAATCTGTGTCTGGGATAGGTGAAGAATATAGAGAGCCGCTATTGGAGATTATCAGGGCGTATGTTCGGTCTGTGAAGATAGGAAATCCTGATGTCGGCAGAATGGATTCGCAGGAATCATTATCTGACAAGAAGAAAGCACTTATGAGAATGGAAGAATTGAGGGCAGAGTTTACCTTCCCTGCGGATTTTGATCTTGACAGAGAACTGGAAGAAGCGAGGGATGCAAAATATGGTAGTATTGGTTGATACAAATGTAATTGTTGATTATTACTGTGAAAGAGAAGAATTTTATAAAGCTTCTAAGGCTGTAATGACATGGTGCAGTGAGGACAGTGTAAATGGATATGTGGCATTCCATTCACTTCCGAACATCTGGTTTATATTGAGGAAATCGCCTGAAAAAATTCGTAGGGATATTTTATTGAATATTTGCAAGGTACTTACCGTTGCAGGTGCAGATCAGGAAGAAGTGGTTAAGGCAATAGAAAATTCTGATTTTAAGGACTTTGAAGACTGTCTGCAAGACAGATGTGCTGTCAGCGTAGCGGCAGACTATATTGTCACAAGAAATGAGAAGGATTTTGCCGTAGCAGAAACAAAGGCAATCACGCCGGAAGAGTTTTGTGAATTGATGGAAAAAAGCAAATAGATGTGGAAGGGAACATTTTTATTGTTTTCTCAAAGATAAAAGAGACATATTGTAAAATAATCATAAAGCAAGTTTTAATGAAAAGCAGAGACTAACCGGTGTGTTGGTCTTTTTTTTGCGATATAGACGGTTAATGTCGTTTATGATGTTTATAATGGTTATCAGAAAGTTATGTGTCTTACGACAACATATTATTTATTTGAATAAGCCCATAGGGGAGATTGGAGGAAATGATATAAGGAAAGCTGTTTATTCCTATCGGCAGTGAATCAAAGTTAGGATTGCTTGATTGGAGTCTGCCATGTGATAGTTGGTTGTGGGCATTTGTAAGGCTGTCTACAGCAATGGAAAATGTGGAGGTGGTAGAATGTGGGGAAATTAAAATCAGAAGTCTGTAGCAAAAGAAACGTTTTTATCTAACAAACGAAGGGAGAAATTTATTTATGGTAATTCTTATTGCTTTATATATCTTGTTGGGTTATTGGGCGACGGGAAAGACGTCACATGCTATTCAAAATCTGACAGTTTAACTTTGTAGAATTTAAAGAAGGATAAAGTCCAAAAACAAATATCCGATGGTTTTGCGTTAAATGCAATTCCGTCGGATATTTACACACAAGGAGGAGTTTGAGAATGGAAAGAAAAATGGGGTGTCGCCGCAAATGATTGTTCTTATTAATCAACAGGCACGAAGTGCCACATTTTTTGATACTTTTGTAAAGTTTTTTTGGTAAAAAAGTGTGGGATTTTATAAAAATAGGAATCTAAAAGCATTATAAATAAAGGCTTAGAGATTCCAAGAGACTATTACTCTGCCATGGAGGATAATTGAGAGTCTGGCAGAGAAATACGGAGGATATGGAGCAGTAAAAAGTACAAATGAGAAAAATCGAACATTTGTACTTTTTATTGCTTCAAACTATATACTTTTGAAAAGTTTTTTGCTATAATGTTCAGGATGGTAGCGATATATGTCAGAATAGTTTTGGAAAAGAAGAAGGATAAGTTGAAACAGTGGATAGAAGAGGCAGATGAGAAACAGGAGAGTAGATATAAATGGTAAATTGTTGTATTAAGAAACATCAATATTGAGAATCTGATAATATCGAAAAGTGTATGGGAAAATAAGTTCATTGACAATTTAGCACGGGATATTAAAATGGAATTTGTGACTTTTTGTAGTAAAAATTTGTAGTGGGAAAATGACGTTATATAGTTGGAAAGGTTGTTAAAAGTAAATTCGCTACACATGTGTAGCGAATTTATTGGAGGGTATACGAAGAAAAATGAAAAGGTAATAAAGCCCAAGAGAACTATGACAAAGAAGGAGGCTAATGTGAAGAATGAATTGATTTTGCCAGAAAATTATAAACAAACATACGATAATATTGTTAAATTGATTGAGGCTGCTAAACGTAAAGTCTTTGAAACGGCTAATTTTCAAACAGTATATTTATTTTGGCATATAGGGCAAGAACTTAAAGATAATATTTTAAATGGACAAAAAGCGGAGTATGGGAAATCAATTGTAAAAAATCTGAGTAAAGAATTAGAATTTCGATATGGACGTTCATATGAGAAAAGTTCTATTTTTCGTATGATACAATTTTATGAGGAATTTCCCGACTTTGAAAAAGTTGCTACATGTAGCAACTTTTGTTCGAACGAGGTGTTTTAAAATATGTTGGTATATAATTGTGCAAGGTACTTGCACAATTAAGCAGAAGAACTTATAAGGAGCGAATTATTCCCAAAATGGAAATAGTTCATAAGGAGATTATAATGGAACATTTTGAATTAGTATCACAATACGCCCCCACAGGCGATCAGCCTCAGGCAATCGAAGAATTAGTAAAAGGCTTCAAAGAAGGTAACCAGTTCCAGACACTTCTTGGTGTCACCGGTTCCGGTAAGACCTTTACGATGGCAAACGTCATCCAACAATTAAATAAACCAACTCTTGTCATAGCACATAACAAGACATTAGCTGCCCAGCTATATGGCGAATTTAAAGAATTTTTCCCTAATAACGCAGTGGAGTACTTTGTGTCCTACTATGACTACTATCAGCCAGAAGCATATGTGCCTTCCACAGACACATATATAGAGAAAGACTCAGCTATTAATGATGAAATAGATAAACTAAGACATTCAGCTACAGCCGCACTGTCGGAGCGGAATGATGTCATTATTATTTCAAGTGTCTCATGCATATACGGTTTGGGAAGCCCTATAGATTATCAGGAAATGGTGGTTTCATTAAGACCCGGAATGATAAAAGACAGGGATGATGTCATAAGAAAGCTGATAGACATACAGTATACGAGAAACGATATGGACTTTAAACGAGGAAGTTTCAGGGTACGTGGGGACACTGTTGAAATATTTCCTGCTTCATCAGGAGAAAATGCAATAAGAGTTGAGTTTTTTGGCGATGAGGTAGACAGAATAACGGAGGTTGACCCACTTACAGGTCATGTTAAATGCAGTCTTGAGCATATTGCCATATTTCCGGCTTCCCATTATGTGGTCTCTAAGGAAAAGATGGAAAAGGCAATAATAAATATAGAGGAAGAACTTAGGGAAAGAGTGGAATATTTTAAAAGTGAGGACAAGCTGCTAGAGGCACAAAGGATATCAGAGAGAACTAATTTTGATATAGAGATGATGCGGGAGACCGGATTTTGCTCAGGGATAGAGAATTATTCAAGGCATCTTGCAGGAATGGAACCGGGTGCATCACCACATACACTTTTAGACTATTTTCCTGATGATTTTCTAATAATAGTAGATGAATCACATATTACTATTCCACAGGTAAGAGGAATGTATTCAGGTGACCAGTCAAGGAAAACCACATTGGTAGAATATGGATTCAGACTTCCTTCGGCTAAAGATAACAGACCGCTTAATTTTGAAGAGTTTGAGAGCAAGATTGACCAGATGATGTTCGTGTCTGCAACACCTAATGTATATGAGGGTGAGCATGAGCTTGCCAGAGTGGAGCAGATTATCAGACCTACCGGATTACTTGACCCGAAGGTTGAGGTCAGACCGGTGACAGGTCAGGTGGATGACCTTATAGGTGAGGTCAATAAGGAAGTGGAAAAGAAAAATAAGATACTTGTAACTACTCTTACTAAAAAAATGGCGGAAGATTTAACGGATTACATGAAAGAGAATGGCATAAGGGTAAAATATCTGCATTCTGATATAGATACCTTGGAGCGTACCGAGATTATAAGAAATATGAGACTGGATGTATTCGATGTGCTGGTAGGTATAAATCTCCTGCGTGAAGGACTTGATATTCCGGAGATAACATTAGTGGCAATACTTGATGCAGATAAGGAAGGCTTTTTACGTTCAGAAACATCCCTGATACAGACCATAGGCAGGGCAGCAAGGAATTCGGATGGGCATGTTATAATGTATGCAGACAGCATGACTGATTCCATGAAAAATGCAATAGATGAAACTAACAGGCGTCGTGAAATTCAGGAGAAATATAATAAGGAAAACGGTATAACACCTACTACAATAAAGAAGGCAGTACGTGACCTCATAAGTATTTCAAAGGAAGCGGCTGAAACGAGTAAATTATTAGAGAAAGATCCTGAGTCAATGAGTCCAAAAGAATTAGACAGGCTTATTGCGAAGATGGAAAAACAGATGAAGAAAGCAGCGGCAGAACTTGATTTTGAAACAGCAGCAGAATTAAGGGACAATATGATGGAGCTTAAGAAGTATAAGAATGAAAGATGAGGTAAACCGGATGGCATCAGATAAATCAATAAAAAAGTATATTAAAATAAGAGGGGCAAATGAGCATAATTTAAAAAAAATAGATGTAGATATACCACGTAATAAGTTTGTTGTACTGACCGGATTAAGTGGTTCAGGAAAATCATCACTGGCATTTGATACTATTTACGCAGAAGGACAGAGACGATATATGGAATCCTTATCGTCTTACGCAAGACAGTTCTTAGGACAGATGGAAAAACCGGAGGTAGAGAGTATAGAGGGACTGCCTCCTGCAATATCCATTGACCAGAAGTCAACGAACAGAAATCCACGTTCTACAGTTGGAACGGTGACAGAAATATATGATTATTTTAGACTTTTGTATGCAAGAGTAGGTATACCACACTGCCCGAAATGCGGCAAGGAGATAAAGAAACAGACTGTAGATCAGATGACGGACCAGATTATGTCATTACCGGAGAGAAGTAAAATCCAGCTTCTTGCCCCGGTAGTACGAGGTAGAAAAGGTGAGCATGTAAAAGTATTGCAGCAGGCTAAAAAGAGCGGATTTGTTCGTGTGAGAATAGATGGAAATATGTATGAGCTTACAGAAGAAATTAAGCTGGAAAAAAATAAAAAGCACAATATTGAGATAGTTGTGGATCGATTATCTATAAGAGAAGGAATAGAAAAAAGACTAACAGATTCTATTGAAACTGTTTTGAAATTGTCAGAAGGACTTATGATAGTGGATGTAATAGATGGTGAGCCAATAAATTTCAGCCAGAGCTTTTCATGCCCCGACTGTGGTATCAGTATTGACGAAATCCAGCCGCGAAGTTTTTCGTTTAACAATCCTTTTGGTGCATGTCCTGTATGTTCAGGTCTTGGATACAAAATGGAGTTCGATCTGGAGCTTATGATACCTGATAAAAGCATCAGCATAAATGATGGTGCAATAGTTGCAATGGGATGGCAGTCATCAGGAAAGGAAGGCAGTTTTACCCATGCTATATTGGAAGCACTGGCAAAAGAATATGATTTTTCACTTGATACACCATTTGATGAGTTATCCGATACGGCAAAAGACATTATTATAAATGGAACAAGAGGTAAGGAAGTAAAGGTGTATTATAAGGGTCAGCGTGGTGAAGGTGTTTATGATGTGGCATTTGAAGGACTGATAGCAAATGAGCAGCGTCGATACAGGGAAACTTATTCTGAGAACCAAAAACAGGAGTATGAGCAGTTTATGAAGATTACTCCATGCAGTGAGTGTAAGGGACACCGACTTAAGAAAGAATCATTGGCAGTGACGGTATCTGATAAAAATATATATGAAATTACGTCAATGCCTATATTGGATTTAAATAAGTATCTGGAAGAGATAAGCATTTCCGAATATCAGCATAGAATAGGTGACACGATTTTAAAGGAAATAAAGTCGAGAATAAGCTTTTTGGTAGATGTAGGTCTGGATTACCTTACTCTTTCAAGAGGAACTGCCACTTTGTCAGGAGGGGAAGCACAAAGAATACGTCTTGCTACACAGATAGGTTCAGGTCTGGTCGGTGTTGCATATATTCTTGATGAACCAAGTATAGGACTTCACCAGAAGGATAATGATAAATTGCTTAAAGCAATGCTCCATTTGCGTGACTTGGGTAATTCTCTTATAGTGGTGGAGCATGATGAGGACACTATGTTGGCAGCCGATTATATAGTAGATATAGGACCGGGAGCAGGGGACCATGGCGGCGAAGTAGTTGCAGAAGGTAATGCAAAGGAAATAATGAAAAATGAGAATTCAATAACCGGAGCTTATCTTAGTGGTAACAAATTTATTCCTGTTCCATCGGAACGGAGAAAACCGACAGGATATTTAAAGATTACAGGTGCAAGGCAGAATAATCTTAAGAATATAGATGTTGAAATACCACTGGGCATAATGACTTGTGTAACGGGTGTGTCAGGCTCAGGAAAAAGTTCATTAATAAATGAGATATTGTACAAGTCTCTGGCAAAACGTTTAAACAGAGCAAGAACTATTCCGGGCGACCATGACAAAATTGAAGGCTGGGAACAGTTGGATAAAATTATAGATATAGACCAGTCACCTATTGGAAGAACACCAAGATCCAATCCCGCCACATATACAGGTGTCTTTGAGCTTATAAGAGATTTGTTTGCCTCCACTGCGGATGCAAAGGCAAAGGGCTACAAAAAAGGACGGTTCAGTTTTAATGTGAAAGGAGGAAGATGTGAGGCATGTAATGGCGACGGAATAATAAAGATAGAGATGCATTTTCTTCCAGATGTGTATGTTCCATGTGAAGTATGTGATGGAAAGCGTTATAACCGCGAAACACTTGAAGTCAAATATAAAGGAAAAAGCATTTACGATGTTCTTGATATGACTGTAGAAGATGCTGTTAAGTTTTTTGAAAATGTTCCGATGATTCACAGAAAAATAAAAACGCTGCAGGAAGTAGGACTGGGCTACATTAAACTGGGCCAGCCATCCACCACCTTATCCGGCGGGGAGGCACAGCGTATCAAGCTTGCTACGGAACTCAGCAGACGCAGCACAGGCAAGACAATATATGTTCTTGATGAGCCTACCACAGGACTTCATTTTGAGGACGTAAATAAACTGGTAGAGATATTAAGGCGGCTTTCGGATACAGGAAATACAGTAGTTGTAATTGAGCATAATCTTGATGTTATAAAAACAGCAGATTATATTATTGACATAGGACCTGACGGCGGAGATAAGGGAGGAACCATTATAGCCAAAGGAACACCTGAAGCTATTGCAAAATCCAAGAAGTCATATACAGGAAAGTTCCTAAAAAAATATTTATCAAAGTAGAAGTCAGTTGACAATAACAAATCATTTATCTATAATTTGTTTATAAACCATAGTTCTGAGAAATGAATTGTTATATTAAAACTAATTTAAAGTACTAATCAGTAAAAATACAATATTTAGATGGAGGTACTATTTTGAAAAGGGAAATGATAATTGTTCTTGACTTTGGCGGTCAGTACAATCAATTAATTGCAAGACGCGTAAGAGAATGTAACGTATACTGCGAAGTTCACCCATATACTATGAGCCTTGATAAGATTAGGGAAATGAATCCTAAAGGAATTATATTTACAGGTGGTCCCAACAGTGTGTATGGCGATGATGCACCAAGATGTTCGAAGGAAATATTTGATATGGGAATCCCTATTCTGGGAATATGCTATGGTTCACAGCTTATGGCATACCTGCTGGGAGGAAGCGTTACTTCCGCTCCTGTCAGCGAGTATGGTAAAACAGAGGTAAATGTGGAAAATTCATCAAAGTTGTTTACAAATGTGAGCGACACAACTATATGCTGGATGAGTCATACTGACTATATAGAGAAAGCACCTGAAGGCTTTACTATTACCGCCCACACTTCTGTTTGTCCTGTAGCGGGAATGGAGTGTGCCGAGAGAAACCTGTATGCAGTACAGTTCCATCCGGAGGTAATGCATACACCAGAGGGCATGAAAATGCTATCAGGATTCGTGTATGATGTTTGTAAATGCTCAGGAGATTGGAAAATGGATTCCTTTGTAGATACAACCATTAATGAAATTCGTCACAAAGTCGGCAATGGCAAGGTTTTGTGTGCACTTTCAGGTGGTGTGGATTCATCGGTAGCAGCAGTACTTCTGGCAAGAGCAGTCGGAAAACAGCTTACATGTGTATTTGTAGACCATGGTCTTCTTCGTAAAAACGAAGGTGATGAGGTGGAGGCCGTATTTGGACCGGATGGTCACTATGACCTTAATTTTATCCGTGTAAATGCACAGGAGAGGTTTTACAATAAATTAAAAGGTATAGAAGAACCTGAAGAGAAACGTAAAATTATTGGTGAGGAGTTCATTAGGGTATTTGAAGAGGAAGCCAAAAAGATAGGTGCCGTAGATTATCTCGTTCAAGGTACAATATATCCTGATGTAATAGAGAGTGGACTTGGCAAGTCAGACGTAATCAAGTCTCATCATAATGTAGGTGGTCTGCCTGAGTGTGTTGATTTTAAGGAAATTATAGAACCGTTAAGACTTCTGTTTAAAGATGAGGTCCGCAAGGCAGGACTTGAGCTTGGTATCCCAGATTATCTTGTATTCCGTCAGCCTTTCCCAGGTCCGGGACTTGGCATAAGAATTATTGGGGAAGTAACTAAAGACAAGGTGCGTATTGTGCAGGATGCAGATGCCATCTACCGCGAAGAGATAGCAAAAGCCGGAGTTGATAAAGGTCTTGGACAGTATTTTGCTGCTCTTACTAATATGCGTTCAGTGGGTGTAATGGGTGATGAAAGAACTTATGATTATGCAATTGCATTGAGGGCAGTGTGTACAAGTGATTTTATGACTGCGGAGGCAGCACAGATTCCGTGGGAAGTTCTGCAGGTGGTGATGAATAGGATAATTAATGAGGTTAAAGGGGTTAATCGGGTAATGTATGATTTGACTAGTAAGCCGCCGGGGACGATTGAGTTCGAATAATACAAGGGTGTATAGTTTATTATATATGGCAGGTGGTCTATATGAACGCCTACTGTATTTGATAAATATTATATATACATTTTGAGATAAGTATTGTTGCCAAATAGGAGAGGTGTAATGAGTAAAAGGTATAAGATTATTTTGGTTGGAATTATTGTTGTCTTTTTTGCTTGTTTGATATATAGTTTTATTGATAGAGATTTTGATTTTATTACATATATAGCTGGACTATCCAGTTTCTTTGTTGCATTACTTACAGTTGTATATGTATACACGACTAATGAACAATTGAAAATGATGAATAAACAATTAAAACAAATGGAAAAGGAACAAAAGCAACAACGACAGCCATTTCCACATATGAATAAGGTTGAGTTAGAAATCGAGAAACCTAGGTTTTTCTATACACCACCAACAGATGAGTATTCATGTCAATCAAGGTATCGCATAATAGCAAATATCGATAACCTTACAAATGAGCCGGCAGTGTTATTAGATGTGGTTGCAACAATTAATATACCACAAGATAACAATATAATTGTGCTTGATACAACTACAGAACGAATCAATGTATTGTCAAAAGAATATAATGATAAGATAGAAGTCAGTTTCCTTTTTTCAGGAGATGAAAAAGCAAAATTATTTGAGGCATTAAGAAACAAAAAGGCAAGTGAATTCCCAAGATTAAATATTTGCATTTATTATAGGAACCTTGTGGGAGGTTGTTTTAAACAAAAGAATTCATTTTATATTTTGCCAGAAGACCTAGATGTAATAAATAATTGGCATATAATAGTGAATTCGTTTGAGGTAGAATATTATGAAAAATTAAAAAAATTAAGAAACTTGGAAAAAGGTGATAAATTGCGAGAAATTCTTTTTGATGAAATTAAGCAAGATATTATAAAAAGATTAGAAGATGACTCAACAATTAAACTTGAAACTATGGCAATAAGTATAGCTTTTTCTATAGATTTTTTAGCAGAAAAAGAATATGTAAACGAAATTGACAAAATTAGTTATTATAGTCGATTTATTGGGGTTGAACCTGAATGCAAAGAGTAGAATTACATGGCAACATTTTGGCAACAGAAAATCAGTAAGCCAGAATAAATGATGTAATTGAAGTAAAAAGCAGTGTGTATTTGCATAAAACTTAAACAAATATAGTTAAGAGCAACAAAGGACACTTCGAGTTCGAATAGTAAACAGAGAGCCGGGAAGCCGCACATAAACAGCGGACTTTCCGGCTTTTAGCTTGTGGCGAGATACCTTTTTGATACCTATTTTTTCAAATAAACTTATTTAGTATATTTCCTAAATAAAGTTGCAGTAAATAATGTCATGATTATAGAACCGCATAATAGTTCAACAGACATGGCTATTTGTGTAATGCCGGATGTGGGAGCAGTGCTGCCTTGTCCCACTGTTAATAAGTGTAATAAAGCTGTAATATAGACTTTGGAGCCAATCAAATATTGTCTGACGATTAATAGCAAAAGTACAATTTTTAAAATAGTTGATTGAACAAGTAGAGGAATTAGGAGTAAATCCAGTAAACATATAAATAAAGCTGAATAGTAGTATTAAGAAGATTATACTTATAAACGCTTTGAAAGGTTTTTCTCCATATCCTATTATTGCTTCTAATAAATAATAAGGTAAAGCAGATATGACTTTTTTGCTTCTAGTTTCTGCTTTCTTGCGTTGATAATAAAAATTAGCTATATGATTATCATCTTCTCGTATATGATTGGAGATTGATAGGATATGACGGATATGGAAAAGAAAGTCATGGTGCGGCTGTGTGCAAAGATTCTGACAAAAACAGAATTGTATGATGCAGATATGGAAGTACTGAACTTGATTGACTGGATATGTGTGTAGGAGCAGATTAAGACAAACAACAATGCAATTCGCAATCTGACTGGAGAATATAAGAAGATAGAGCCAGATTGCCGGGAGGGAGTGAGGCGCAGTTGGAGCGGATGAAAGAACTCTGTAAAGAGCGGAATAATCTGTATGAGAAACGGAATAACTTGAAAGGGCAGAAACAAAAGATTGAGAAGTCGTTGGTGCGATAAAAAATGTAGAGTGTGGGTGATATGCCCTATATTTTTGTGGTAAATGTAAAGAGAAAGTAGTATAATAAAATCTGAAAATTATGGTTGATGGAGGTAAAAAGTGAAACGCTGCATTGTAGTAACCGATATAGTCGCATAATAACTATCAGAACATGTAGGATTTTAAAATGACTATATCGGAGAACAAAATTTATCCCCGGACAGGTGATACCCAAACAGTTTATTTAAAAAATGTGATTACCAATGACAGAATTAAAATTGGTGATTATACAATTTACAACGATTTTGTACATGATCCACGAAAATTTGAAAAGAATAATGTATTGTATCATTACCCAGTTAATGGAGATCAGTTACAAATCGGTAAGTTCTGTTCTATTGCTTGTGGAGCAAGGTTTCTGTTTACCAGTGCAAATCATGCAATGTCTTCACTTTCAACATATCCATTTCCAATATTTTTTGAGGAATGGGAATTGGACGTAAAAGAGATTACAAGCGCATGGGACAACAAAGGCGATATTGTAATTGGTAATGATGTTTGGATTGGCTTTGAAGCGGTTATTTTATCTGGTGTAACGATTGGCGATGGAGCGGTTATTGGTACACGAGCAGTTGTTACAAAAGATGTACCGCCTTATACGATCGTTGGAGGTGTTCCTGCAAAACCGATACGAAAACGGTTTTCGGACGATGTGATTTCTGAATTATTGAAACTTCAATGGTGGAACTGGTCTGAAAACAGGATTAAGAAAAACATTGTGGCGATTCAATCAGGTCGAATTGAGAATTTGGAATAATTGGTAACAGTTGTGTGGAAATACAGTTTTCTTCAACTTCTTGTCTGTAAGAAAGACGGAATAATTTTCCTTAGTAATGATTTGAACACGGTGCTAGCACCATGTAAGTTAATACAGATAAGGGAAAGGTAGTAATGTGGCAGTTCGCAGTATCAAGCGGATTGCCACATTTTTATGGAAAAATAGGCGGTTATGTGGTAATATATAGGAACAAAGATAAAAACACAACTCAAGGCAATCTTGCAGAACTGGTAGGTAGTCCAGTCGCACCATTTTGGTGTAAGTAACCCTCCCTCCTTAGGGTCGTCTGTTCTTTGTTCATTACAATTATTTTAAGGAGGAATTGTCATGGACAAAGTTTCGGGAAAGCTGACAGTATTTTTTGAAGAGTCCTTTTGGGTGGGAGTGTTTGAACGTATATCGGATGGAAAGTTATCTGTGTGTAAGGTTACGTTTGGCGCAGAACCAAAAGACTATGAGGTTTATGATTTTGTTCTGAAAAATTATTATCGGTTACTATTTTGTCCAGCTGTGGCATCTGATGTAAAAGAAACTGGTCGCAATCCTAAACGGGTACAGCGCGAAGTGCGGAAACAAGTACAGAGTACAGGGATAGGTACAAAATCGCAACAGGCTTTGAAATTATAGCAGGAGCAGTTGAAAACTGAACGCAGGATTGTGAGCCGGGAACAGCGGGAAACGGAGAAACAGCGGCAGTTTGAACTGAAACAGCAGAAAAAGAAGGAGAAGCATAGGGGCAGGTAATATTGCCCCAATTGCACTGAATTTGTAATTGGAAAGTGAGGAAAGTGGAAATGCCATATATTATGGTCGAAAGTGGAGCATTATCAGACGAGTAAAAAGAGCTGCTAATTAAGCGATTAAAAGAAGTGTCTTTTGAGATTATGAAAGTACCACAGGAGTTTTTTGTTACCACAATTAAAGAGGTATCTGATAAAAATTTTGGTATTGGTGGCAAAACGATTGATAAGGTTAAAGAAGAATATATAAAGAATCATCAATAGTTTTTCGCAAATATGTGAATAAAAGTTTAGGGTAGTGGATAATTCTTTCCGTGGTTATGTTGTATAGGCTATAATAAAAAGATAAAAAGAAGTTTTGTTATTGGAGGAGGAATATAATATTGGATAATCTAAAAAAATTGGAATTAGAATATGAAGGAATAAGGAAAACTATTTTAGATTATACTTCGGAGGGTAATATAGTTAATTTTTTAGATGGACTAAAAAAACAAATTGACAAAAAAAACATAGAAGCAATAGACTATTATATTAATGAAATATGTGTTTGGTATGAGAAGAATATAAATCAAATATATGAGAATGAGTTTGTTGTGGATCTGTCAGCACATGATAGAAATAAAAAGATATTAGAAGAAATTCAAACCGGATTTCAAGCGAAGAGAGGAATAGGAAAAGAGGAAAAGAAAATGTATTCAAAAATTTTTTTGAGTCATAATTCATATGATAAAAAATACGGTGATGCTATAAGAAATCTTTTAATGAGTTTAGGGTTAAGAAAAGAACAATTGATATATACTTCACATCCTTTACATAAGATTCCGACAGGTAATAACATCTTTGAGTATTTAAAACAAAATATACAAAAAGATATTTATGTTATATTTCTTTGGTCGAATGCGTACTTAAAAAGTGCAGCATGCTTAAATGAAATGGGAGCAGCATGGATAATAGAAAGTGATTATATAAATATGTATACTCCAGATTTTGATTTTAATAACCCACAATATCATAATTGTGCGGTCGATATAAGGAAAATGGGTGTAGTGTTAAAGAATGATGAACATTGTAAAATGGGAATGGTGGAATTGAAACAGAAACTTATACAAAATTTGGGATTAGCAATAGATGAGCAGGAATGGATATATAGCTTAGATGAATTTATGAAAAACATTGTATAGAGGGAGAACAGTTATGGAACAGAGAGAAATTCAAGCATTAGAGGAGTTGGCAAAGAACTTATCTTTATTATCTACAAAAGGAACGGTTACGGCTACTGAAGCCAAAATAAAAGCTATTCAGGTAGAAAAGGACATTGAAAAAATTAAAAATCAGTATGATGAGATTGTTAACGTATTAATAGCAGAACGTGCAGAGGCGATTCGTATTGCGCAGGTTTATAAAAACGAAATGGAACGTTATGTAATTAGTGATAGCGATATTGAACATTTACATAATACTGTAGAATTAGTATTAGATATTATTAAAGAGATGAGCCCAAATATAGATGTAGCAATGTATCAGAAATTAAAAGAGCTGATTTGTGTTGATGTTTTAAAAGCAATTCAACTTTTAGGATTTAATTATAAGGAGGCTATTGGTGAACCATTAACACAATTATGTGCAAATGCTATATTAAATAAAACTCAAAAGGTTAGTCAAAATAGAAAGAGATAAAGAGACTTTGTGATACCTGTTTGCTCTGAAGCTGCAAATAAGGCGTAAAATATGGATATTATTGCTAAGAAAAGCCTTAAAGGACAATCAAATGTTTATGCAATTCCATCTGACAAATTGATGGAGGTATTGGAAGAAAATACGGATGCACTGTATATGTATCTCAATTGTCTGCCGGGTAGTATTTTTGAATACAAAAAAGCAACTGTAGAAGATATAGAAGAACTGGTAAGAACAAGGATTATTGTTCTTCGTGCCGCTAATAAATTGTCTGATGATGTAGATATGTATGTGCTGGAACAGGAATCTTTCGCATATTATAAGCGGGCATTGGAATCTGATGAACATATCGCATACCTGGTGTACGATAATGATAAGTTTATCGGTTCAGGTGGAGTTAGTTTTTATCAGGTTATGCCAACTTATCACAATCCTACAGGTGAAAAAGCGTATATTATGAATATGTATACTGCACCGGAATATAGAAGACGGGAAACCACATTACATACATTGGATTTACTGGTAAAGGATGCGTTGGAACGGGGCGTGTCACAGATTGCGTTAGAGACAACGGATATGGGACGATCATTGTATGAGAAATATGGATTTGTAAAAATGGAAGATGAAATGGAGCTGATATAGTGAGTAGAAAACTGACCGATTTACAACCATGGGAATGCTTGATGAAGCGAATTGTATGGAAACAATTAGGAGACATTCGGGATAAGAAGATACTTGATTTTGGCAGTGGTATTGGGGTAACAGCAAATTATCTGGCAGAGCATAACCATGTAGTAGCCATTGAACCAGATGAAGATAGTGTTAAGAAAAGATGGGCAGACAATCAATATACGCAAATTGTCGGAAGTACTGAAGAATTGCGTAAATTTGCAGATGGTTGTACTTTTAAATGATTTTGGGCATGCCAATAGTTTGCTTGATGGTAATGACGGAATGGCTTCCAAGTATGGAGCGATTCGTTACTATGAGGATGTTGATATTGAAAAATGGTGTCCTGAACTTTCAATTAGGAAGGAACTTGGCATGAGAACTTTCTGGGATATGCAACAGAATCAGGATATTCATAAGGACACCGATTGGCAGGATAACATGGTGGAAATAGAAAGGCGGGTGTCTGACATAGATGTATATAAGGATATTGCGTTTTTTAATCATTTGATACTTGGGAAGAGATAGGAGACCTATTATGACAAGAGTATATTTTGTGCGTCATGCACAATCGATGCATAATTGGAAAGAGTAGAGTAATCCATGTAAGCAAATAATACGCTCTATCATACGCATTGCCCCTCGTTTGTACCGCCTCTTACGTTATTGGGGCGGAAATAAAGCGTTTAGTTCCTGTCTTTATCACAAAATCAAAAAGAGGGTGTTTTGTATACACAAAGAACGTCCTCGCTGACAAGATAATATGCACATATGTCAATATGCATTCCCGGTCATCAGGAAAAACAGTTTTCAGCGGAGCGGTCAGTTTCAAATCTGCAACCGCCTTATCAAGAAACTGTTCAATACCGGTTTCTGCAACCGTACAGTTCTCCTGTGGATTTGAAATCTGTTCTTTATTTTTTGCGTCATCGTCCTTTTTTCGATTCAGGGCAATTTCACCAATAACAGAATCAAGATGCCCGACACTTCTGCGATGGTCTTTATATGTTTTAGAATCCTTGTCCCAATATATAGTATTTTCATAAACATAAGTTTTTCCGTTTGGATTTTTGACACAAACAATTTATGAGAAATTGTTGCAAATACAGGTTGGCTACGAAATTATGATAGCAGTAAGAGTAAATTTTGTATTAAGTGGGACACTGATAATAAAGGCAGAAAGGACTGATTTTATGGCTGCAGTATTGAAAAAAGATTACCAACTAGCTTTGGACAAACAGAAAAAAGAAGTTAGAGAGCTTGTAATGGCTGGACTGGAGCAGATAAAAGAGGGAAAGACAAAAGACTTTAATACTGTGTGTGACAGATTGGAGAAGAAATACAGAGATGAGGGAATATCAAATACAAGATTTTTAAAATAATTATGGAAAATATGCGAAATAAATGGTATGAAATAGTAGAAAATACGCCTAAAATATTAACAAATAAGTTAATTATTAGGGAGTTCGAGTGATGAAATAGGATTTGTTCTGTATGAGAAGCAGAGTGACTTGAAAGAGAAGATTGAGAAGTCGTTAAAACGATAAGAAATGTGGGGCATGGCGGTTGCTGTGCCTTATATTTTTATGGTAAATGGATAATGAAAGAGGTATAATCAAGAAAGTAAATTTAGATTGAACAGAAAGAGGTATTTATGAAATTATTTGTTGCTCGTCATGGTCAAACAACTTGTAATGCTCAAAATAAAGTATGTGGTATTACTGATGTAGAATTAACAGAAAAAGGAATAGAACAAGCAAAGAAATTGGCTGATATAGTACAGAATTACAATATTGATATAGTTATATCTTCACTATTAAAAAGAGCCGCAGAAACAAGTCAAATTGAATTGCGAATTTGCAGGGATTTGTTATAATAAATGCGTGACAACATTTTGGCAACAGAAAATCAGCAAGCCATAATAAATAATGTAATTTAAGCAAAAATGGGCGTGTATTTACACAGAATTTAAACTAATATAGTTAAGAACAACAAAGAACACGCCGAGTTCGAATAGCAAAGAATAATGAAAAAATATCAATTGGTTGCAGTCAGTTGTTTGATTCAGAAGGAAATGGTATGGAATTGTACTTGCGTTCGTTAAAAGATCCACAGATTATACAGAAAAATCCGTATATGAGAAGTGGAGATGCCTGCCGCCTTATGAACAATTTGAAAAGAATTTATGATGAATCGGTTCCTTTGCATAAACTAAATCGAATTGTAATACATAAGACAACACATTTTACAAAGGAAGAAATGGAAGGAATAACAAAAGGGCTTGCAAGTGTGGATAATATTGAATTGCTGCAAATTTAAGAGTTTTCTGCATGGAGTGCTATAAGATTTCATAATGATACTGCAACAACATTTCCGATTCAAAGAGGAACTGTTATTACGCTTGACAAAGATACATTTTTAATCTGGACACATGGAAGTGTTCAGTATAATGAATTGAAATAGTTGTGACGGATTATACAAAATATGGCCTGTAACGCTGGATTTTGCTAAGGCATTATCCCGTGTTGCTAAGCAAGACTTAGTGGTCTGTGATAGACCGTATAATTTTATATATTTTATGTAAGGATTATCAATAATCAAGAATGTAATCTGTTTAAAGGAGTGACACCGAATGATAGATATATATACAGAGAAAAAAGATTCAAAAGATTGGATACTTAAAAATGACTTGTATTTCAATTTGAATACAGGTAATGAAGAAATGTCCCAAAAAGAAATAAATCTTATTCAGCAGGTGGATGAGGCTAAGCTGACCCCGGATAAGCACATTGAAACAAAATATGGATTAGGCACAATTCGTAATTTGTCATCCGGTTGTAAGACATTACTTAATATTGTAAAACATCCTGATAAAGTGGTGTGTGTAGAGGAATGTGGTCCAAATGTGCTTAAAATTATATTTACAATGGATAATATAAAGATTTATATGTCAAGACCAACGCTTGTAGATATTCCGGATGATGCGAAAATCAGATTCAATGATTCAGATATAGTGACTGGAAGTAAAGGATATAATGCTTGGTGGAGTGAGGAGTATGAAAGGAGAGAAGCAGATGATTTATAAGAATATTATATTTAAAGCAGATCCGTTTTCATACGATTTGGTGTTCAAGGATAGAATAACTCTCGTTGGTGGAGATAGTGGTACAGGTAAAACCGTTCTTTATGAAATGCTGGAAGACTTAAGATTAACTGACGAATATAAGGCTATAAAATTGTTTAATTATAGATCAGATAATTTTTTAGAAGCTATAAAGCAGTGCAGAGATAGTTTAATTGTAATTGATAATGCAGATATTTTGATTAATGATGATGTCAGAAGATTCATTAATTTTGAATTTTCAAATCAATATATGCTTTTCTTAAGAAATTGTGATGGACTCAATGTATCTGATAAGAGTTTTAAGGTGTTGAAGCTTGATAATAACAGGATAACACTGGAAGAGGAGTTGTGATATGAAATATTTATGGACAGAAGATACGGGTGCAGGACTTCACTTCTGGAAATTGGTTAGCCAACTTTTCTTTGATAATGAACTTGTAATCGAAAGTAAAGAAAGCAATCAGGGCATATTGGATGCATTGTCAGATTTAAACATTAAAGAGGACAATGAGTATTATATTGCATTTGATTATGTTGTTGACAATCAGGATATTCGTAACAAGTATCGTATTCTGAAATCAATAGCAGAAAAGTCAGAAGGAAAGATTATAGTTCTGAATATGATTTGTTTTGAATACTTGATTCTTGCATTTGACAAGATAGTAGCATGGACTGGCACTGGAAATACAGATAAAATCAAGATTCGTGAAGAAGTTTTGTCCGCAATTGAAAATCATAGAATCAACCTGTCAAAGATTAAAGACGAGAATACATTACAGTTTTTAGCTGGTTTTAAGAGATATTCTACAGAACGAGTGATGAAATCATTGGTAGGTGAATTTACGCAAAACGAGAAGTGGTCAGTTAAAGGTTCGCTTATGGGTGAGTGTTGGTACAAGGATTGTTGTGTATCTGAACATCCGGATAGTCTTAGGTGTGGTAAGCCGGAGGTTGAAGGTGGAAGTGAGAAGATGCGGATGTTGATACAGTCAGAGAAGGTACAAAAAGTAATTGGAGAAATCATTATTTAAAAACAATAGTGGTAAAAGTAATTTTTGAAAGCAATCACACTTCCTTTTTTAACTGATGATAATACACATACAGGTAAAAAATTATCATGGGCTGATATAAATAATGAAACTAAAAAATATTATTGTTTGATTTGAAAATAATGATATATTTATGGCAAGTATATTATCGGTATCAGATTTAAGAAACTATAATGAGGTTTAAAAAAATGTCAGATTGGAGAGCCTGTGTTCCTGACTGAAAACGGCAGAGGCAGATTCGTGGTAATGGATATAGAAGATTACGAGCGTGATAAAGCATTAGAAATGGTTCGGGAGATTTATCGTGTGATGAATCGGTATTGGGATATTACGAGGATATTTGATTAATAATTGTTGAGTTAATACACAATCAGAACGATGATTTATATATCATTAACCTGATGAAAGGATAAAAGATGAAAGTAAAATTAGAAGAAATAATTGAGGCAATCGAATTTGCCGGTATGGAAACGGAATATTATTACGACACCAAAAATGAAAAAATTCTGATGCTGTTTGATGGAATGGTGGATGGTGAGGACAATCAGGAACTCTTCGAAGATATCAGAGAGGGATTTGCCGAGGATTATATACCATTACTGGGACAATACGCTATCAATGAGCATAGAATAATGGAAGAGTTCATATATGAACTTCCGGTGGGAAAGACATAAGATTAGTATTGTTGAATAATGGAAAAAGGTATTGTAGGTTTAGCAATACAGATGTGGAAGTCGCATACTATTGAAGAATTAACAGAGGAGTGGCTGGAGATATGCTGGAGGCTTGTCAGGAATGGGCAAAAGAACAGGGATGTACAGAATTTGCCAGTGATTGCGGACTGGTTAATGAAGGTAGTTTGAAATTTTATTTAAAGATGGCGTTTGAAGAAACAAATAGGATTATTTGTTTTACAAAGAAGTTATAGGTTTATGGATACCGGTGTTTATTTCTGGTTACCAACTAATGCATAAAGTTCTTGCCTGAAAATTATGAGGATCAAGTACTCAGCTTATATGATGAAATTGTAAAAAAGAGAAATGGTTTAAGCTAAGCTGATTATTGAAAAAGACCGGTTAAAAATAGAAAATTGGTGCATTCTGAGATGAAAGGGGCGTCATCGCATGAATCAAATAGAGCAGTACGAAGAAAAATATACAAGTGTATACTGCAGGTTATCATACGAAGTCTGGTATCAAGGCTGCAAAGATGATATTTCTAAGTATTTAAAACAAAATAATAGTCTGGATAAAGCTTTAAGACAGTTTGTCACAGATAAAAAAGAACTCAAAGTGATAAAGATTGACGGAGTAGCATGCATGAATAAGTATGACTTGAAAGAATGCATGGAAGCAATGATTCATTTTCTATATATGAATGAAGAGTATTCGATTATATGTGCACTTCCATATGAACAACAGAAGAACGCTGACAGGTGTGCTTATGATTATATCTCGAATACTATTGATGTGTTGAGATTTATTGAGGAAATGCATGAACAGAATTATATGTTAATGATTAGGAGCATTTCACCAAAATCAGAAAGGTATTTGAAAATATTACCTGGCGGGGAAGGGGCATATGCCATTCATTATCGAAATAAAGAAGTAGAAATAGGAAAGATTCAGCTTAATACAGAGCTGTACAGGGAACTGATTGACTGGGCAAAGAAATATGTTTCTGACAATAAGTTTAAAGAATTTTTCGAAGGACTGTCATATGCAGGAAGGGAAAGATTTTCGGTTAGTTTTGATATGGATAAGTTGGGATATGAAAAAAATGAGTGGAATATATCGGATTTTGAATTTGAAAAGATAGATGGTAATGGAGCTATAACGAAACTTCTGCAAATGCCTGAACTATCAAGGTTTATAAAAGAAGAGGTAGAATGATGTCCAAAGATATATTAATTACAGATACAGGTATGTATGTTAATCATCATCTGCCATGTCTTAAGAAGTATAAGAATAGCTTGCATATTGTAAAACTGGAGCCGACAACGAATGATGTTGAATCAGATATCAAAATGGTTGATGTGTCTGCTGATAAGGCTTATTTGAATTTATCAAAGACGAGGTATGATAGTTGGCAGTATCAGTGTGTCAATAATCATGCAAAGGAAATAATAGATTTATTTTCAACTCATGCAAATACAAATACATGGTATCAGGAAGTTATAATTCTGGGAGATTTGAACACTGATGCATTATATGTGATGGATGTGCTTCAAAAATCAGAATATACGGCGGATATTCATTTGATACTGCCAATTCCATTTGGTAGAACTGTAAAAGGAACAATACAGCATGAATTGTTGAGTGATTTGAGTAAAGTAAGAACTCTTGCTGTTTATGATCCTTATAAGTTATCTGCAGAAAAATATGGAAATACAGAAGTTGAAAATGTGGGAAAAATTATTAATGAGCAGACAGAATATCTGCTAAAAAGGTTTCATGAATTATCGCATAAGATGGTATATCAATCAGCTTCTAAGAAGTATTTCTTCGATTTTAATAAGGATAGTTATGTTGATACTGAATCGTTGTATCTGCTTGATGATTATGAAATTACTCATACGTTAGGGTTTATGATGGATTCATACCTTTTGGATGAGGATAAAGAAGAAATTGATTACTTCATTGAGTGTATGCAGACTCCGGTTCCACGACTGGATGGAAAACAGATTTGTAAACAATTACGTTCTTTGCGAAAAGAATTTGCAAAGCTTAATGGTATAGAAATTAAATTCAAGGAATGTACTTATAATGGCCCGTGCGCCGGTACATGTAAGGCATGTGATAATGAAGCAAGGAAACTTAATAAATTGGCAAAGAAACTGGGTGATATTAAATATTCCAAAGTAGTATTTGGAAGAACTGTTATGAGTAAACATGTAATGGCAGAAATAATGGGAATCAACAGGCTTAGAATGGGAACAGATGGAGAAGGGATATCTACGCTTGTTACATTTTATGGTTGTCATCTTAGTTGCAGATATTGTTTAAATCCGCAGTGCAAAAGAGAAGATACTCGTCATACTAATATCACTCCTGAGCATTTGGTTGATATTCTTTCTGTTGATGATATATATTTCAGAACTACAGGTGGTGGAGTTGTATTTGGGGGCGGAGAACCACTTCTTCAGGCTGAATACATAAAAGAAGCCTGTAAAAAAATGCCGGAAGAATGGCAGAAGCGAATAGAGACAAGTATTAATGTGTCGTGGGATAGGATTGAATTGTTGATTCCATATATTAATCAGTGGATTATTGATATAAAGGATAGCCATCAGGATATTTACAAGAATTATACTGGTATCGACGGTTCTCTTGTATATGAGAATGTGCAAAAGCTTAGCGAAAAAGTAGGAAAGGATAAACTTGTAATCAGAATTCCGGAGATACCAGAATACAACACTGAGGAAAATGTTTTATCAAGTATGAAAGTATATTCAGAACTTGGTACATTGGATGTATTTAAGTATAGAAAGTTGAATGGGTAGAACTAGTACGGCATTTTGTAAATATTCATATACTTTAAAGACGATTTTTAACTGGTATATTTCCAGAACGATTGAAAAAGGCGTTAGATAATAGTGAGACAGTATTTATGACTTGGGATAATGAGAAATTAGTTAGTCTTGTTAATGCAATTGATGATAGTGAATTGACTGCATATGTTCACTGTTTATGTGTTAATCCTGCATATCATGGACAAGGTATAGAGAAGTGATTGCTACAGAGAATTAAAGAAAAGTATAAGTATTATCTGTATATTATTTTGATTGCAGAAAACGAAACATTAGTTAAATATTATAGTCAGAACGGCTTTGAATATATTGATGGAAGATATGTGTTTGTTGTACAGAACCAGTAGGCGGATTTAAGAGGTATCAGTAATGAAAGAATTTATGTCAAAAAAGACAATTGAGGTATTTGGTCAAGAGTATGAGTTGGAATCTATGGAACGTATATTAGGTGGTGCACAAAAATATACATACATCGCAAAATGTGCAAATGGATTTGAGTTTGTAATTTATCGGTGAGACAAGAGTACAACTTATTTGAAAATAATAATGAGAGTGCTGTGTTTTGCTCCAACAGTGCAAACTTGTTTCAAAGTAACAATGAATTGATGAGAAAGCATGGTGTATTAACGCCGGAATTATTTTATATTGATAAAAGCAGATGTGAGTGTGACTATGAATATGCTTTTGTGGAGTATATAAATGGTCAGGATATGGATTACATCATGGAAAATGAACCAGAAAGATTAGAGGAGGTTCTGAAATCATTAAGCAATAGTATTGATAGATTGCATGGTATAAAAAGCGATGTTGCGGGACAAGTAGGTCGAATGCAAGGTGCTGATTTTAACATAATTGCTTTTGAGTTAGAGGATATACATCAAAACAGTATGTATTTGCAGGAAAATGATAGCCAGTACGCTGATATATATATTCAAGTGGAAGCGAAGGCAATAGAATGTGTACAAAAACTAGAAATAAGAAATGAATATAAATTTATACATGGTGAGTTAGGTCCTAATCATGTGATTGTTGACAAAAATAATCATGCTTACCTGATAGATATTGAAGGTGCAAAGTTTTATGATGTGGAAGAAGAATTAAGTTTCTTAGATATGCGTTTTAATAAAAGGCTAAGGAAATCAGAAGATATAGTTGATGAACAAAGGATGTATTTTTATTATATCGGACATTGCCTGGGAAATCTGCGTGGTGCTGTAGAATTGAAACATAAGGGTTATTATGATATGGATGATGTGAATGGAATGATAGATTTTTTTCATACGCAGGTGACTAAAATTATTTGATTGGAGTAAAAAGATATGTGGAAGATGGATTTAGCTGGACATATGGTAGTGAAGAAAAGGCTGTAAATTCAGAAATTGCAGAACGGATAAGAAATCATTTAGAAAGTGATTTGTGAGAGTAAAACAGGAGGTATAATGAAAGTGATAATTAAAAAAGCGGCTGTTGAAGATGCAAAAGCAGTTGCAAGTTTAGCAATACAGATGTGGAAATCGCATACTATTGATGAATTAACAGAGGAGTTTTGTGATTACATAAACAAGGAAAGTTGTGTAGTGTTTCTTGCCTTTTTGGATGATTTTGCTATGGGTTTTGCACAATGTGGATTGAGGAATGATTATGTAGAAGGAACAGATACAAGTCCGGTGGGATATTTGGAAGGTATTTTTGTGGCAGAAGAATATAGAAACAGAGGGTTGGCTAGAGATATGCTAGAGGCTTGTCAGGAATGGGCAAAGGAACAAGGATGTACAGAATTTGCCAGTGATTGTGAACTGATTAATGAAGGTAGTTTGAAATTTCATTTAAAGATGGGGTTTGAAGAAGCAAATAGGATCATTTGTTTTACAAAGAAATTATAGGGATGAAAATGAAGATATTTATGGGGCTGTGGCAAAATAACTAATTTTTAGTTATGGAGCGATGCTCCTTTTTTGTATAAAGAAAAATCAATGAAAACTTTGACTTTCTAACCATTTCCCTGAATGGAAGGTTCTTTGGAGCCTGCTTTTCTATTTTTAGGACACAAAAAGGGAGCCGTTGATCCATAGATTTCTCATCTATTTTGCAACAGTCCCTTTTATCTTATATGGCAGCCTGGTCAATTAGGAAATTTGCAGCGATTAGTATATTAATAATGTGCTGTAAAATATTTCGTTGATTATTACAGCGTTTTTGAGTATAATATAAAAAGGAATATTATAGTTTGATTTGAAAGGAATGGTATATCTATGGCAAGTATATTACCAGTATCAGATTTAAGAAATTATAATGAGGTTTTAAAAAACTGTCAGATCGGAGAACCTGTGTTCCTGACTAAAAATGGCAGAGGTAGATTCGTGGTAATGGATATAGAGGATTACGAGCGTGATAAAGCAGAAAAAAAGCTGTTGGAGAAACTGCATGAAGCAGAGGAAACTGTTAAAGATGGAAATGGCTGGCTGACAATGGATGAATTGAGAGCTGAGGTTGGAGAGTAAATTTATGATGAAATTGCGAATCAATCCAGTAGTGGCAGAGGATTTAAAAACAATAAAGAACTTTATTGCGGAGGATAATGCCAATAAAGCATTAGAAACGGTTCAGGAGATTTATAGGCAGTTTGAGAATATACAACAGTTTCCTTATATTGGTGCGGATTTGTCTAAACGTGTGAGTTTTAAGACGGATTATAAATATGTGGTGTGGAATGATTATGTTGTGTTGTATAAGGTTGCTAAAGAGGTAGTTGATATTTATCGAGTGGTGAATCGGTATCGGGATATTACAAAGATTTTTAGTTAGGTATTAGGAGAACTGGCTGTATACAGCTATTTTGAATTTTAAGAATGTCAAGTGATAGTATTCTGTCTTAATATAAGACGAGACAGGCAATTTATAAATGTTATATGTAAAATGAAATAGAAAGAATTAATAAAATATGAAAATAAAACAATTTGAAAATACTTTGCTAAGTATAAAGATTCCATCTGATATAAAAAATGAGCAGAAAGCACAATTAAGTGAGTCAACAAATAAGATTGTTGAGGCTTTGATGCCATCAAGGTTATATCGTTTTCGACAGCACTTAGAATGAAATTTTGCTGCTTTTTATTACGAGCAGGGAAGAATAATTCGTGATCCTCAGGCGGATAAAGAAGCCGAATTTATTGACCTAATAACAGGATTAAAATGGGATGTTAAGAGTTTTGAATCATATCCAAATGGTCATGCAACTCCTAGAAAAGGAGCATTTACTGTAGAAAATGCTATGAAAACGATTAATAAAGAATTTAGCAATGGTCATAACATTATTATTGATACAAGAAATTTAGTACCAGAACATGTAGCTCAATTAAGACAAGCAATAGATGCTGCTGGTATAGGTAATCGAATTATTTGGTATCAATAAATTTGAATGAGGGCATGGGAAATTCCATGCCCATTGTGAGGTAAATATGGGTGAAGAAATTATTACAGTTATTCAAAATCATAAATTATGGATTGATTCCTTGGGAAAAGATGGAGAAAGGGCATATTTTGAGAATGTTTTGTTTGAAAAAATGAAGGAAATAAATCTAGATTTGTCTCAGGGGAGTTTTGTTGAATGCACATTTAGAAAAGTTTTTATTAATTGTTGGGACTTTTATGCAACGAAATTATTTTCTATTGTTTTTGATGATTCACTAATAGAATCCAGTGTATTTGTAAAGGCAGATTTATTTTATGCAGAGTTTTCCAATACAAAAATAAATATGACTAATTTTAGTAAAGCAGATTTGTCAAATATAACGTTTAGAAACTTAAAAATAGAAAATAGTAAATTTATTAATGCTCTCTTAGATAATATAATTTTTAAGGATGTACATATAAAAAATGTTGATTTTACAGGAGCATTAATTGAAAATATGTTATTTGATAGGAATACTACAATTAGCGATATAGTAGGAATTGATAATGCACAAGTAAAAAGTATTAATATTGGAACACTAGATAGACCAATTTATTTGAAAAATGAAGAAGCCTTGCGATGGATAAAAAATAAAGCGGGTTTAAAATAGTAATTTTATTGACAATATTTTTGCTTTGATGGGCTGAATCGCCGGATAGCCTAGTATTTCATCCTTTAATTATCTCGACTTTTTGACAGGCAGTGTATCAACAATAATTTCTTCTGATACATCAATGTCATCAAGATTATACTTCCAAAAGTTGCGTTTCTGTATTCATATATTTATGAACTGTTAAGCTACTTATACCGTACCATTTACGGCAAAGATACGTATAAATGGTTCTATATCCATCAATGCCGCCATGGGAATGATATATTTCCCGAATAGAGGTTTTTATTTCCTACTTGTGCCGATGATAATTAGCCTTTCGGTTTTTTTAAGTAATTGTAGTAAGCATTTGGACAAATATTGAACTTCTTAAGAAGCCAGCGCAGACCAAACTCACTATTGTATTTTTGAATGAATCGATAAGCCTCTAATCGATTTCCTTCGCAAAGAATGCCGCCGCTTTTTTTAGCAAGTCATTTTCCTTTTGGAGTTCTGCAAGCTGTTTCTTAAGATTGAGATTCTCCTTCATATAATTATAATCGGCTTGGTTTTCTTCATTTGTCTGGCATTCTGTGCGGAATTGTTTAGTCCAATTAGAAATACTTGCATGTGATACACCATATTCAGCTGCAAGACTTTTGAGGGATCTTCCCTCCGCAAGATGAAGACGGACTATCTTCTTCTTGAATTTTGGTTCATAGTGTTGACTCATTTGTAACATACCTCATTTCCTCCTAATATTATATCTTATTAGGTCGAGTTGTTACAACTATGTTATATCACAACACTTTTATAATGTAACCTCATTTTCAAGTGTAGAGGTCATGGATGAGCTGACTATAAAATATATCAACTGGTACAACTATATCAGACCTCATTCATACAATAATTATTTAACACCAATGGAAGCACGATATAGATAGATATTTATCGAACAAAGTGTTACAAAAAAGCTTGACCACTACAAGGGAAAATATTATATTAAAGGACGAAAACAGGACATTTAAATAAAAATTACAGAAGGCATATGATTTTATGAAATAGTTTACCATCAATGGGCTGAATATGCTGGAACGTTTTCTGGAGTCTGTTGGGGAAAAGATGCATAGTTTTTCGGAAAATATCGGTTTTGGTGGCAGGAGCAGGTAGTTGTAGTGAACATAATGGAAAGCGGATAAAAGAAATGTTTTTTCTTTTTATCCGTACATAAGAATGGAGGCAGATTATGAGTAAAGAATTAGCAGAGGGTATTGTGGAGAATGGTATTGTATACCGCTTGGGAGAACATGATTTGTATTATCCTGAATTGGGCATGCCAGAGGGGTCGCATTACAATATAGGGAAATATGGACTTATGCAGTGTGAGTATTTGAAAACAGATCGGAAAAGGGAGTATCTTCGGCTGTTGTTAGATGCCAAATTGAATGAACATCTGCATGAGATAGACGAGGAGTGCCATGCAAGAGTGGAGTTGTTTGTGGAACAGATGAAAACTAGGTCAGGGATTACGGAAGAATTAAAATCTACAGAGCAGATGGTGTGGGTTGGGCTTATGAATAATGTGAGGAGTGCTTAAAGGCTATGAAGGAATATAATATAAAAATTGGTACGGCTTTTCTTTTGGTAATTGCCTATTTTGGAATTATGCTTTTTTACACATTTTTAGATGTGGTAGTTTGGAGAAAAGTTTTCCCCAATTTTTCAAACATAATAAATATTATTACCATAACAATATGCATATGTGCTTTTATCATGTTTCTAAAAAGAAGTACAGGATATCAAATGCAGTTGTTGTATAACATAAATTTAACAGGGATTATTTTAGCTGTGGGATGTTCGGTTTTATTTTTTCTGTTGTTGGATAAGTGTTTAGATCCAATTTTTGAGAGCATTTTCCCACAAAGCGAACAAGATTATCAAGAAATGATTCAGAGTCTAATCAAATCACCAGTGACAAGTTTGATACAGGTATGTGTGCTTGCTCCTATTATTGAAGAAATACTTATGAGGGGAGTAGTTTTAGGTGGATTAAAAAAATCTTATGGATATGTAACAGCTCTATTGATTTCTGCTACACTTTTTGCTTTTTTACACTTTAATATGGTGCAAACTTTGTCAGCCTTTGTATGCGGTATTGTTTTGGGATTGCTGTATATCAAGACAAACTCCGTATTTTGCTGTATGATAGCACATAGTGGATATAATTTGATTTCCTATATTGTTATGATATATCCCCATATCAAATAAAAGGAACATAAATAGGAAATACATGAAGAAGATTTGTCATTCATTGAGAAATGAGTTTTGACTAGAAAAATATAAAAATCATTAGTGGCTGAATGTATGAATTGGAGAATATATCATGATTATAGTAAAAGCAGAGAAAGAGGACTTACAGAAAATACTTGACTTGCAGTATCTTGCCTATCAAAGTGAGGCGATGCTTTTTGATAACCAAGATATTCCGCCATTAAAACAAACTTTGACTGATGTAGAGGACGAATATCAAATAGGTCTTATTTTGAAAGCATTAGATGAAAATAATGTTATTATAGGATCGGTTAGGGCATTTTGTAATAATGGAACTGTTTATATTGGAAAATTGATGGTTCATCCATCAAAACAGGGACAAGGGATAGGGACACAACTTTTGCTTGAAATGGAAAAGCAATATCCGAAACAAAGATACGAGTTGTTTACCAGTACCAGAAGTGAAAAGAATATAGCATTGTATAAGAAACTTGGCTATAAAATTTTTGACAACAAGCAGGTTACAGAAGAATTGAGGTTTGTGTATATGGAGAAAGTATAAAACTGTGGAAAAAGGAGAGGTTGAGTATGTGGAATGCTGAAATTTATAACCGTTATGGCAAAGAGCGGATACAACCATCAATTGACTTGGTTGGTAGAATCAGAGATATGAAATTTCAAAGAATTTTAGATGTAGGGTGTGGTACAGGAATGAGTACAGCATAACTCGTTTCGATATGGGAACATTTGATTTAATATTTTCCAATGCTTTCGTACAATGGCTATCAAACCAAGAGGAATTTATAACAAATGCGTTTTCCATGTTGAATGAAAATGGGATTTTTGCTGCACAGATACCATTATTTGAGGAAATGCCAGCAAATCAATGTATTATGAAAGCAGAAGAAATATTTGCTGATAAGTTTAAGGGGATTGAAAAAGATAAATACGTTCTATATTCTGCATCAGAATACTACGATATGGTAGCAAAATCTACAGATATAATTGGATTCTATACAATTTTGGGAGGAACAATATGATAGAGTATACATAACTTCATTATTTACATTCTATTATAATCAGACTGTTAAAACCATACAGAGTTACGAAAAACTTATATCACCAGAGAAAATTTATATTGGTGGAATTATGGTTTCATTGATGAAGGATAGAATAAAAAACGATGAAGAACATTTATGCAATTTAAATTTTACAAAAGGAATAGTTGCAGATGGAGAAAGTTTTTTTATAAGGCATTTGGAAGAAATATTAATATCTATAAAAGAAACTTAACTAATTATATTACAAGTCAAAATATGCAGGAATATTTTTTGGATTTATTTCAAGATTATGATAAAGAGGTAAATCATTTGAATTGGGTAGTACATAGACCGGAACAATACCAATTGCCAGCTAAGGATTTAATTGACTTGCCATGTAGGGGACTTTTATCGCTGATAAACTTTATGATTTCATGAATTGAATATTAATTTATTAGAAATTGTTGCAAATACAACTTGACTACGATATTATGATTAATAGTAAGAGTAAATTTTGTATTAATTGGGACACTAATAATAAAAGTGGAAAGGACTGAGTAATATGGCTGTGGCATTAAAAGAAGATTACCAGAGAGCTTTGGACGAACAGAAAAAGGAAGTCCGAGGCTTGTAATGGCGGGATTGGAACAGATAAAAGAAGGAAAGACAAAAGAATTTAATACTGTGTGTGACAGATTGGAGAAGAAATACAGAGATGAGACAATATCAAATTAGGATTACGGAGTTGGCAGAGGAAGATTTAGAAAATGCTGGCGATTATATTCTCTATGAATTGAAAAATCCATCTGCCGCCGAGAATACAGTAAGTGGAATTCGTGCAAAGATAAATTCTCTGGTAAATTTTCCAGAGAGGAATGAATTGAACTAAGATGAGTTGCTTGCTGGATTGGGTGTCCGAAAAGATTATTATCGCAATTACAAGATTTATTATGTGATTGAGGAGGACACCATTTATATAGTTAGGATTTTGCATATGTTAGTTGATAGTAGGGCGTGGCTGTATCGGACATTTGGGTTGTAAAGTATAATGATACCATGTGATACCCATATGATACCCGTTTATTCTGAAACTCAAAATAATATGGGAAGTATACGAAATATGTGGTACAAAATAGTAGGAAATATGCCTGTTAAATTAACAAATAGGTTAATTGTTAGGGAACTCGAATAGTATATTGTAATTGAAAAAATAATATGATAGTAAAACATTAAGGAGAAATAATTATGAAAAAAATACTTTTAGCTTTGGCTGCGATTGTTGTGGTATTGTCTTTGGCAGGTTGCGGTAATGACGAAAAGAAGGACAAGTCCACCGAATCCACAACATCTTTAAACGACTCGACATTAGATGGCAGTACCGAATCCAATGAGGATTATGGCGACATCAGCCCTGAAATCAAGAAGGAGATAGACGATTATGAGTCTTTGTGTAGCAAATATTATACGCTTTTGACGGAGAATATCGACGCAGATGAGGAACGCAGACAGGAAATAATAATTGAACTTTACGATCTCAGATATGACAGGGAAAAAGCTGCGATGGCAATTACGGATCTCGATAAGACAACGGACGAGCTCCAATATTGGATTGATGTTGAAGACAGCTGGGAAGAAAAGATTGGGCAGGCGGAAAGTGATTTCTGGACTCCATAACTCGCTATCGGCGAACTTTGGGAACTTGAAATGAAAAAGGCATAAAATGGTGGTATAATAAACGGGGTGTGAAAGTTATATACTTAAAGACGAAGTTTTGTAGATTGTGACTGGGATGATATAGAGAGCGTGGAAGTGATATAATCGAAAAAGATGAGATTTAATGAGGAAATTATGATTATGGACTATTTTGAAATCAACACAGAACGTTTAGTGTTAAAACCGTTAGGAAAGAAATATTTAAAGTCAACAATTCAGTATGCAATGGATTACGAAAATACAAAATTTATGTGCCATTTGCCCGATAAAACAGTTGAGGAAGCAGCGGAATTTTTGGAGAATGTTGAGAATGAATGGTAAAAGGAAAAACCTGAATTTTTAGAATTTGCGATTATATATAGTGATGAACATATTGGTGCAGTCAGTGTGTATTTTGAAAATGATACAGGTGAACTTGGTTGGATTATAAATAAGAATTATTGGAGAAATGGATTTGCGTATGAAGCAGCAAAGGCACTTATTTATTATACGAAAACCAAAATAAAAGTAAACCATTTTCTGGCACATTGTGATACCGAGAATATTGCCTCGTATAAGGTTATGGAAAAACTTGGTATGAGCAGGACAGGCGAGTGGGGTGGACGAAGAAATAAATCTGCCTCAGAGGATAGTTCAGAATACCGGTATGAATTGCATTTATAGAGTGTTAAATTTATGGAGGATAGTTCATGACAAATAAAATTATACATATTTATGGTGCTTCGGGTTCCGGTACTACTACACTTGCAAAATACATTAGTGAAAAACTTGATTATGTTTTTATGGATACGGATGACTATTTTTGGAAGCCAACCAATCCACCCTATAAAGAAGAAAGAAATATTTCTGAGCGGTTAGAATTAATGAAAAAAGATATTGTAAAGTCTGACAAAGTGATAATTTCCGGTTCTCTTGTTGATTGGGGAGATGAGTTAATTCCTTTATTTACACTGGTTATTCGACTTAATACAGCTACGGATATACGAATAGAACGTTTAAAAAGAAGAGAATACGAACATTTTGGCTCTCGCATAGAAATTGGTGGAGATATGTATGATGCTCATCAGAAATTTCTTGCATGGGCTGCTGCCTATGATTGTGGGGATATTAATATGCGTAGTAAAGCAAAACATGACAAATGGCAAAAATTATTACAATGTAAACAGATTATATTAGATGGTAGCACGGACGTGGAGGACAATTTCAAAATAATAAAGTCATATCTATAATATTTTTTTGATAGTAATGCTGACTATTCAGTTTATTTTACAGTGTACTAAAATATCTTTATGTAGTGACAGAGGTTTTTGGATTGCATTAATAATGGTTCTACATAGAGTTTCTGGGAATCATAAAAATAAACTGATAAGGAAAAATGGTGTGCATAGAAAAATGCCACACAATTTGCATGACATTCATCTACACACCGATTTTATTTATTTGGTGTGATACTTGACAAGGACATATTAACTGCTTTAAATAGCAAAGGGTAGCTATTCCTGCAATCAGTCAACCACTTGTGGACAGTCGTTACTTTTTTAATATAATCACAAAGTATATTAAAATTAAAACTCCGGAGTTGGGTCACACCAAACAATCCGGAGTTTTTTATCTTAAGTTTCTTATGTAAAGATTTATTCTTCTGAATATTGATATTATACCATGTATAAGTTAAATTTTCAATAAAATTATAAAAAATTTTTATTAAACTATAAAATCCAAAATGAATGAAGTATATATAATTCAAACAATTATAATATATCATTCCACCAACTTATTTAAAAGCATTTATGTTAGTTTGGATTTTAATTGATAGTTCGCTTTTGCCATGGTATAATAATGGCAAAACTGATGTATTAATCTATGGCATGTAAAATTATGAATGATAAAAAGGAGGTAGGACATGAGTAAAAATGACAGATTTAAAAAGGTATATTCACAGGGCAAATTAGAAGGTATGGAAATATGGATAGACAGAGAAACAGGCATTAATTATCTGTTTCATTTTGCAGGATATAGTGGTGGACTTACACCACTTTTAGATGAACAGGGAAAGCCGGTTATTACACCTGTAGCGGAGCGATAAAAGTTAGTTTACAGAACTGATAAATGGGTCAGTTGTGATTAAGGATTTTAATATAGGTAATACAAATATAAAAGAAGACAAAGAATAAGTTTCATTAATAGTAACGTTATACTAAAACAAAGTGGATTGTAAAACGTATGTTATTTTCATTGAGACTATTAAGGTGAATATATGAAAAATAGGAAAAAATATTTAGCAGCTCGCAAAAAACAGTTTAAATGGAATCTCATAGGTTGGCATTCGGATTCTGAGTGCCGCAAATGTGGAAAAAATACGATTTATCAAATTTACAAATATGATTCATGGTGTTGCGTATCATGCAATGAATGGCATGATGATGTCTGCGGTGATCCAGACTGTCCGTTTTGTGGCAAAAGACCAGAGACACCATATGAAGCATATTGTTCAATTGATGTAGAGGCTGGCAGTGCAGGATGGAAAAAAGACTGGAGACGAAAAAATTATCAGCATAAAACAGAGGGCATGGAAAAACATAAAAGGAAGAGAGAAGAAGCTTCCTATTATAGAAATAAATTGGAACATATAACTTTAGGATAGCAAAGTGAAAAAACGGAATAGATGAATATTAATTAAGTGAACAAATAAATAAGATTGTTGAGGATTTAATGCCATCAGGATTGTATCGCTTTCAGTAATGCTCAGAACAGAAATTTGCTGCCTCAAGTTCATTCCATTACATATATAAAGCAAGGTGGATTATGTTAGTAGAAGATATTAAAAAGTATTGTATGAGTAAACACAAAGCATATGAAGAATATCCATTTGGTGATGTTCCGATATGTTATAAGTTGAATGGAAAAATATTTGCACAGATTTATCCATATCAGGATGATTATAAAATTACGCTGAAATATACGGCAGATGCAGGGCAGTTTTGGCGAATGGTATATCCTGAACAAGTGGTTAGAGGCTATCATTGTCCACCTGTACAACAGCCATATTGGAATACCATATATTTGGATGGCTTTGAGGATGAAGAGTTGTTAAATATGATTGACCATGCATATGAGACAGTATTTAATAGTTTTAGCAAAAAGATACAGAAACAGATTTCGGAACAAAAATTAATAGAAAAAACGAAAATAAGAAGAAAACCGGCGTTCAATTAGAAATGAGCCGGTCGAATCTTATTTATAACATTATTTCACTTATAAATGATGGTGCAATTGACTTTGAAAATTTAGAAGAGTTCAGTGATGAACTGAAGGAAACGGTAAGAGTTTTGACTAAGAGATAGTTTAAAGTATATGAGTTTTTGGATTGGAATTCATATAGAAATCAGGAGACGAATTATGGGAGAGCTAATATTAGTAAGACCTAATGATTTATACGAAGAACAAGTGATGTCATATCGGGAAGAGATGCTGGAAAATGGAGATAGTTTTGACGGTTGTGCAGGGCTTGAAAATGTACAAAGTTTTTCAGAATGGATTGACTTTGAGAGAAGATTAAAGGCACAATACAAAGATGGATATGTTCCATCAGAAGTTTTTTTGGCGGTAAGGCAAAAAGACCATGTTGTTGTTGGCATCATTGATTTTCGCCATCCGCTATCGGATTTTCTTTTTCATTTCGGAGGAAATATTGGATACAGTGTTCGTCCTTCAGAAAGGCGGAAAGGATATGCGACGGAAATGTTGGGGTTAATTCTTCCAGTTTGTCAGGAGTTTGGAGAGGAGCAAGTTTTATTAACCTGTGATAAGGATAATGAAGCATCACGAAGAACAATTATCAGTAACAATGGAATATTGGAAAATGAAGTAGAAGATACAGTGGGCTTAGGTCAGTGTGGCATTATCCAAAGATATTGGATTTCGCTATAGCAAAATTGTCCACGCAACGAAACATTCTATAAGCCGGCTTTTGTTTTAGCTGAAAAAGACAAATAAATTTGTATTTTCGCAAGTAAAATCAAGTAAATACATTTCCGACCTTGTATAATAAATGCAGGACAATTGAAACGAGGTTAAATGATATATGTACGAGTGGCAGAGGCAAATACAAATAATTATTGATGAGATAGACATATGTATTAGAAAGAATGATGATGAAGCAGTGTCACTAAGCCATCTTTCTGATAAATTAGGGTATTCTGAATTTTATATCTCAAGAAAATTTAGAGAAATCTCAGGTATGCAATTCAGAGATTATCTAAGGTATCGAAGATTAGCTTTTGCACTAAAAGAACTTAGAGATACTGAAAATGGAATATTGGATATCGCTTTGAAGTATGGGTTTTCTTCACATGAAGCGTTTACACGTGCATTTAAGGAAGCTTATGGCATTACACCAAGTGAATATCGCCAAAATCCAAGACCTGTTGTGCTTCGTACAATAATAAAACCTTTTGATTGTTACTTATTGGGAATTGGAGAGAGTGGTATGGAGAAATCTGCAAAGGAAATAAAAATTTATTTTGTAACTATTCCGGCACACAAATTTTTGCATATTAAAAATTATGAGAGTATTGGATATTGGGACTTTTGGCAAAAACAAAGTCTCATTCCGGGACAAGATTGTGAAACAATTTGTGGTTTGCTGGATAGTATCAAGGGCAAATTAGACGATATGGGAGGATGTGAAACAAATAGCAGAAGTGGTCAAATTATGGCATATATAAATGACCCGACCGGCAGAATCTGTAGTTGGGGTATTCCTCTTGCGGAATGTTATGGTGTACGTCTTCCGCTTGATTATAGTGGTGAAATACCTTCACAAATGTTTTTGGTTGATGTTCCCGAAGCTGAATATATAGTTTTTGAACATGGACCGTTTGATATTGAGAAGGAAAATAATAGTGTGGAAGAAAAGATTGAAGCGGCTATGAAATCATTTGATTATGCAGCTGCCGGTTATTGTCTTGATACCACGCCTGGCAGAGTGTTTTACTTTTATCACGATCCTCAACGGTTTTGGAAATATGTCAGACCAGTGCGGAAAGTGTAAAATAGTAACAATATTAAGCTAGTCATTGACTTTTGTTTGTCAGGCTTAGCTGACAGATATGATTTTTGTGGAAAAACCGTTGATGTTGTGGTAAAATCGAAGAACAGAGATAAAAACACAACGTAAGGGATAACATCTCTTATAGAACCGGTAGGTAGTCCGGTCGCACTGTTTAGGTGTAAGTAGCCCTCCCTCCTTGGGTCGTCCGTTCTTTGTGCATTACAAATTTCAAGGAGGAATTGTCATGGACAAAGTATCATGCAGATTGACAGTATTTTTTGAGAAGCCATTCTGGGTAGGGATTTTTGAGCAAATATCGGAAGGAAAGCTATCTGTATGCAAGGTTACGTTTGGTGCGGAACCGAAAGATTATGAAATATACGATTTCGTTCTGAAAAATTACTACCGGATGAGATTTAGTCCGGCTGTGGCAACTGATGTAAAAGAGACTGTTCGAAATACTAAAAGGATACAGCGTGAAGTGCGGAATCAGGTACAGAATACACGGATAAGCACAAAATCGCAACAGGCTCTAAAATTACAGCAGGAGCAGTTGAAAACTGAACGCAAGACTGTGAGCAGGAAACAACGGGAAGCAGAGAAACAGAGGCAGTTTGAACTGAAACAGCAGAAAAGGAAAGATAAACATAGGGGCAGGTAACATCTGCCCCACTTCTTTGTTTAAATGATAATACAATGAGAAGTGGATATGTAATGTTTTTGGATGTAAGATAGAATTTTAAACGGAGAAATACATGAATTGGAAAAATTTATTTGAACGGCATATTCTGGAAAGAGGATATGGCTATTATTGTGAAAATGCAGTAGAGAATCTAAATGTTTCTGACGGTATTGTCAGGGCAGATGTTATGGGCTCAAAAGACTATGAGGTGGAAATTTCTTTGGATAACGGAAAAGTTACAGATATGTATTGTTCTTGTCCATATGCTACTGATGGAAGGAATTGCAAGCATATGGCAGCAGTACTATTTGAGTGGTCAGAAGGACAAAAGTATGGTAATGAGTTGAAGAAAAATGGTGATACAGATGAGAATCTATTTATCAAAGTTCACACTGTAGAGGCATATAAGAAAAAGGTAAATGCAATTCAAAAACTTGTTGAAAATGCAGATATAGCTGTTGTAAGGTCTTATTTGACATCTGTTCTGGCAGAAAATGAAAAGCTATTGGTTTGCTTTAATAGCATTGTCAATGAACAGTCAATAGAAGAAGATATTAAGAGTTATATTAGTCAGGTTGATGGCATTGCCAATCGCTATCTTGGAAGAAATCATTTTATTAGCTATTATGAGGCAGATGGTTTTATATCTGAATTAGACGATATATTGGATGAAGGTGTGCACCGGATGATTGCTCATATGCAATATATGAGGGCATTTGAATTAATGAACTATATTTTTACATTAATAGGTAATGTGGATATGGATGATTCGAATGGTGGTATAGGGATGCTGGCGGCTCAGATATATCAGCTATGGTTAGAACTTATTGCAAAAGTAAACCAGGATGAGAAACGAGAGATGTTTCAATGGTTTACAACTCATTTGAATGGTTCTGTTATTGATTATTTGGAAGAATATATAGAACAAATCATAATGGAAGAGTTTAGGGAAAAAGAGTATATGAAGCAGAAAATGATTTTTGTAGAGGAGATGATAAAGAAGTCTGAAACAATGGATTCTGACTGGAGCAGAAGCTATAATACCGGAAAATGGGCAGCAAGATATCTGAGTCTGCTTGAATTACAAAAATGTGACAAAAAAGAAATAGAGGACTTTTGCAAAGCTCACTGGGAAAACTCATCTGTAAGAAGATATTACATTGATTTGTGCATAAACTCGAAAGAATATGATTTGGCTTTAAAAACTTTAGACGAGAGCATAGCATTAGATAGTGACTATAGGGGATTGGTTGCAGATTATAGTAAAAAGAAAAAAGAAATCTACCTTTTACAGGGTGATAAGGATGCTTATATAAAGCAACTTTGGGAGTTAGTGCTTAATTTTGAAGTAGGAAATTTGGAAGTGTATAGAGAATTGAAAAAACAGTACGGGAAAGATGAGTGGGTGGAAAAAAGAGAACAAATATTTAGACAGCTTCCGCAATATGCCCATGTGGAAGAGCTATATAGAGAGGAAAGATTATATGATAGATTGCTTGATTTTGTACTGAAGACTTCAGGGTTATATGCATTGCAGGAATATGAAGAAATTCTTAAAAAGGATTATCCAGAACAAATATTGCAGAAGTACAAAGATGAAGTGAATCAGATGGCATCTTATACTGGGGATAGGAAAAAGTATCAGCAGTTAGTAGCGTTGCTTCGCAATATGCAAAAAATTAAAGGTGGTTCAAAAGTTGTTGAAGAAATAGTTGCAGAGTGGAAAGTTCAATATAGAAACAGACCTGCGATGATGGATGAGTTAAGAAAATTATAAGAAGGTTAGTGAGCTTTAAATTGTAATCTATTGACATTATATATGTATGAGAATTTGGATGTGAGCTTAATGAGTTAATTTGAGGAGTGCCACGTGAATATACAAAAATTTCACATACTAAAATAAAGTTCAGAAAAATGCTATGGATTGTAAGAGAGATGATGGTTATGCGTGAATTACTTAAAGAGAAGGAGAAAAATACAGTATGAGAAAGCCTAAAATGATTCTTTTTGATTACGGTCAGACACTTATAAATGAAGAAAGATTTAATGGGATTAAGGGAATTGAGGAAGTATTAAAATACGCTGCTAAAAACAGGTATCAGCTTTCACCTGCTGAAGTACAGGAAGAAGCAGAGAAAATAAAGAAAGAATTGGGTAGAATTGATCCGATGAAGCGGCACTTATTTCAAGTGGAGGTTCCTAATCATATGTTTAATGCTTATCTATATGAATCACTTGGTATTGAGCTTTCACTTACTTCTGAGCAAATTGATCAGGTGTTTTGGGATGCAGCATCACCCGGAATTCCAACAAGCGGAATTGAATCATTTTTAGAGTATTTGTATAAAAATGGGATTCGAACAGGAGTTATAAGTAATATTTCATATGCAGGAAGTGTGGTAAAAAACAGAATTAATAAATTGATTCCTGATAATCATTTTGAGTTCATTATTGCTACCAGTGAGTATATGTTTCGGAAACCCAATAAGAGAATTTTTGAGCTGGCATTGGAGAAAGCAGGGGTGGAGGCTTCAGAAGTATGGTATATTGGAGATCAGTATGAATGTGATATTGTGGGGGCGAGAAATGTGGGGATTTTTCCTGTTTGGTATTTAGGAGCAATAGATATGCCATATAAAGAGTGCGATGATGTGAAAAAGATAACCGATTGGGAAGAATTGCAGATGTTAATGGAGAAGATATAATGGGAACAAAAGCCGTGACATTTAGAAATGTAACCTTGGCAAATTAGAAGCCAGAGAATCGAGCAAATTTGAAAGGAGAAGAAAAATGCCATATATTACAGTTGAAAGCGGGGTATTGTCAGATGAGCAAAAGGAGGAGTTGATTAAACGATTAACAGAAGTATCTTCCGAAATTATGAAAGTGCCACAGGAATTTTTCGTAACAACAATAAAGGAAGTATCAGATAAAGCAGATGAGAGAATTGAAAATCAGACTCCGGACGATTGGGAGAGACTCTATGCGGCAGCTAAGAATGTAATTAATCCGAGAGAAATTTCTCCATTCATTGAAGCAGGTGGAGTAGGTGCTGCCATTATGACAAAGGAAGGAAATATTTATACCGGAGTGTGTATAGATACAGCAAGTACTCTGGGAATGTGTGGAGAGCGAAATGCCATTGCAAACATGATTACGAATGGTGAGAGTCGGATTGCAAAGGTTGTAGCCATTGGACCGGATGGAAAAGTAGGCTCTCCATGTGGAGCCTGTAGGGAATATATGATGCAGTTGGATAAAAACAGCGGCGATATAGAAATTCTTTTGGATTTAGAAACAAGAAAGACGATTACATTAAAGGAACTTATTCCAGACTGGTGGGGAACTGCCAGATTTGAAGAAACTTTATAAAGAGGAGTAAAAATGGAATACATAAAAGCCACAAACGAAAATATAGATTATGTTTTCAATATTGTACAGAATACAGTAACGACAATATATCCCAAATACTATCCTAAAGAGGTTGTGGATTTTTTCAGTGAACATCATAGCAAAGATAATATTACAATGGATATAGAAAAAGGGAATGTAGGAATTCTGGTGGATAATAATCAAATCGTTGGAACAGGAAGCCATGATGGCAATCATATTACGAGAGTCTATGTTTTACCGGAATTTCAAAGGAAAGGTTATGGCAGTTTTATTATGCAATGCTTGGAAGATGAGATTGCAGAAAAGTATAATACAGTATTATTAGATGCATCACTCCCTGCCTGTCATTTATATGAGAAGAGGGGATATAATACCATTAAGCATGAAAAATTATTTGTTGCAAATGATGCAGTTTTAGTTTATGAAGTGATGGAAAGGATATTATATGATATACGAAATGAAAGAAAGAGTTAATGCAGCTAGGAGGTGCAATATACATTGAAATGCGATATTAGAGAATGGAAGATGTCAGATGCCGGTAATCTGGCTCAGATGCTTAACAACCAAAATATTTTGAATAATTTACGAGATGGTCTGGCATATCCATATACGGAAAAGGATGCAGAAGAGTATATTGAGGCAATGCTTTCTTCTGATAGGACGAAGACATTTGCGTTCGCAATAACTGTAAATGATAAAGTTGTTGGTAGTATCGGAGTCTTTCGCTGTGATAATATTCATTTCAGAACTGCTGAAATGGGCTATTATATCGGTGAACCTTATTGGGGAAAAGGATTAGGCACAAGTGCGGTAAAACAAGTATGCAGTTATATATTTCAGAATACGGATATTATCAGAATATTTGCAGAACCATTTGCCTATAATACTGCATCTTGCCGTATACTTGAAAAAGCAGGTTTTCAGTTTGAAGGGATTCTGCGGAGCAATGCAGTAAAGAACGGCAAGATAATTGATATGAAAATGTATTCGAGAATTAAAGAAACTGATTTACCACAATAGTAGCCGGAGGACATGCTTCAGCCAGTCCTCTCTTTACTCATAGTGCTGTTGTGGTATTCCGGTAAAAATGTGACATCTTCTCCAAACCAGTCAGGGGCGGTGAAGCTTAAAGCTTCCTCTTCAGTAGGAAATTCAACTTCTGCAAGAATAAGCCCCTTCTTTACGCCTTCAAATATATCAAGTTCGACAGTAAGATTTTCTGAAATAGGAATCAGATATCGTCTTTTTGTTATTATATTGCCATCTGCTTTTTTTAAAAGATGCAGATAACTTTCTTCGTTAAGGGGAAGATTATATTCTTCATGTGACATAAGACCGGAAGATTTATATGTGAGGAAAAAATCATTATCCTGTCTGCGTATTCTTACTACAGGTTCAGTGCAAAGATAAGCCTGTTCAATATCATGGTAATTATATTGCTCAATATCAGTTGGAAGTTTTTTAACTAAGAATTTGCGTTCTATTTCCATAATTATTCTAAAATCCTTTCTCAAAACAAATTAATATTATATAATATACCACAATAACTAAAATTCAACCATATCGTATTTTTCATTGTGGTTGAAAAGTTGTGGCGGCTGCATTATAATTAGTGTAATTACTAAATAAAGGAAGGGTGAAACAAAATGAGCATGGTATATGCATTTTTGGCAGATGGATTTGAAGAAACAGAGGCAATAGCTGTTATTGATGTAATCAGAAGGTCAGGGATTTCGGTTACCACAGTGTCTATAAAAGACAGTCTTGAGGTTACTGGTTCACATAATATAAAGGTTATGGCAGATTCAAAGATTAATGATGTGGATTTTAATAAAGCAGATATGCTGTTTTTGCCGGGAGGTGTGACCGGTACTAATAATCTTGGCGGCTGTGAAAAGCTTTGCAGTGAATTAAAATCATTTGCACAGAGCGGAAAGAAGCTGGCTGCAATTTGTGCCGCACCGAGTATATTGGGACAGCTTGGGCTTTTGGAAGGTAAGAAAGCGACATGTTACCCGGGATGGGAGGATAAGCTTCCTGGTGCTGAATATATTCCGGAAAAGGTAGTAACAGATGGAAATATTTCAACGGGCAAAGGAATGGGTGCTTCCATAGATTTGGGACTGGAGATAGTATCCATATTAGAAAGCAGTGAAAAGTCACAGGAGATAGGAAAGTCCATACAGTATTTAATGTAGGAGAAATTTAAATAGTGAAAAAAAAGATAATAATATTAATGATGGCAGCAGGTGTACTGCTGTCTGCATGTTCCGGTAAGGAAAAGAAAGAGTATGGAAATGCATCCGCAGTAGGAAGCGGTACAATAAGCTTATCTGATGGGGATTTTGAAATAAATCTGATGAATATATTTGCCGGAAAGGGAATGGCTGTTGATTATCTGGGAGATGTAAAAATAGAAGACGGATGTGATGTTACTGTTGATTCTTCGGCAGTAAATATTTTTGAGCCCGGTGACTACACCATTGTATATACCGTAACAGATGGAAAAGTTACAGAGTCAGAAACGGTAACTCTGACAGTGAGAGATGATGGAGAAAGTGTGACAGATGCTGAAGCGGAAGATTTTAAAGGTGGAGAAGTCATAACTGATTCTGATGTTACGTATCCTGTACAAAAAGCACAGACTGCAAAAATAGAGCTGATGTCCGGTAAAGTAGTACAGATAAAGTGCACTACTGAAAGATATATAGTAAGTACAAGAACCGATTCTTATAATATAGTAAAGAATAAAAAGAAATATAATGTAAAAAAACTGATAGTTGTTTTTAATACGGGAGAAGAACAGGTTCTGGAGACAATACAAAAAAAGATAGACTAAGAAACAGTTTTATGCTATAATGCTATGATGTTGAAATATAAAACTGACTTAGGTTTACAGTCAAGTCAGAAATAAAATAAATATTAAGCCGGACAGTGATTTGAAGTTTGAACTATCGGCAGACATGGAGGAAAAAATGAGTTTTAAAGTCGACACAATGGAAAAAAATATGGCGAAGCTTACTATAGAGGTTGATGCCGCAGAGGTAGAGAAAGCAATTCAGAAAGCTTATACAAAGCAGAAAGGAAGACTCAGTGTTCCGGGATTCAGAAAAGGAAAAGTGCCTCGTCAGTTAGTTGAAAAAATGTATGGCGTAGAGATATTTTATGAAGACGCAGTAAATGAAATGATTCCGGCAGCTTATTCAGATGCAGCAGATGAATGTGGGCTTGAGATAGTATCCCGCCCTAAAATTGATGTGGTACAGATAGAGAGTGGAAAGAACTTTATATTTACGGCAGAAGTAGCTGTAAAACCGGAGGTAACTCTTGGTGAATATAAAGGAATAGAAGTTCCTAAAAATGATGTGGAAGTTACAGACGAAGAAGTACAGGAAGAAGTTGATAAGGCAAGAGAGCAGAACTCAAGAATGATTACTGTTGAAGACAGACCTGTACAGGATGGAGACGTTACAAAGATAGACTTTGAAGGATTTGTTGACGGAGAGGCATTTGAAGGCGGAAAGGGAACAGACTATCCGCTTACAATAGGTTCACATACTTTTATAGATACATTTGAAGAACAGCTTATCGGCAAGAATATCGGAGAAGAGACAGAAGTAAACGTTACATTCCCGGAAGAGTATCAGGCAGAAGAATTAAAGGGTAAACCTGCTACATTTAAAGTTACGGTTAAGGAAATTAAGTATAAGGAACTTCCTGAACTTGATGATGATTTTGTACAGGATGTATCAGAATTTAACACTGTTGATGAATATAAGGCTGATATTAAGGCTAAGATTTTAGAGAGAAAAGAAAATCAGGCAAAAGCTGAAAAGGAAGATGCTGTAATCGAAAAGATTATTGAAGGTGCATCTATGGAGATACCTGAGGCAATGATAGAGTTCCAGGTACAGAATATGATTGAAGACTTTGCAAGAAGACTTCAGCAGCAGGGACTTGGCATTGAGCAGTATATGCAGTACACAGGACTTACAGCAGATAAGCTTAAAGAAGACATGAAGCCGCAGGCAGTAAAGAGAATCCAGAGCAGACTTGTACTTGAGGCAGTTGCTAAAGCAGAAAATATTGAAGTGACAGAAGATGATATTAATAAAGAGATAGATGAGATGGCTAAATCTTATATGATGGAAGCAGATAAGCTCAGAGAATATATGGGTGATGCTGAGAAAGAAAATATGAAGTCTGATATTGCAGTTAAGAAAGCAGCAGATTTTGTAGCTTCTGAAGCAAAAGAGGTTTAGAATAAAGATATAAAAAATCAGGAGGTGTTTAGATGAGTTTAGTACCTTATGTCATTGAACAGACGAGTAAAGGTGAGCGTTCATATGATATCTACTCAAGATTATTAAAGGATAGAATTATATTTCTTGGAGAAGAAGTAAATGATGTATCAGCAAGCCTTATAGTGGCACAATTACTGTTTCTTGAGGCTGAGGACCCTACAAAAGATATAAATCTGTACATTAATAGTCCGGGAGGTTCCGTATCAGCGGGATTTGCCATTTATGATACAATGAATTATATAAAATGTGATGTGTCTACCATATGTATTGGTATGGCAGCAAGCATGGGTGCGTTTTTATTATCAGGCGGAGCAAAGGGAAAGAGATATGCACTTCCTAATTCGGAAATAATGATTCATCAGCCGCTTGGAGGAGCAAAGGGTCAGGCAACAGAGATACAGATAGTTGCAGAACAGATTCTTAAAACTAAGGAAAAACTTAATTCTATACTTGCAAAGAATACAGGTAAACCTATTGATGTTATTACGGCTGATACCGAACGTGATAATTATATGGATGCATATGAGGCTAAAGAATATGGTCTTATAGATAGCGTTATAGAAGGTCATTAGTAAAGTTTAATGGTAATATATTGCAGTTCAGTCATTTGTTCATCAGATTTTATATTCCGCATATTATGAGTTATGTGGCTGAACTGTAGAAGGAATATAGATGTCGTTTGCACGACGGAATAGAGGAATATATATGGCAAAGAAAATTGATGGAAACTGCAGATGCTCGTTTTGCGGGAAAGCACAGGAACAGGTAAGAAAACTTGTAGCAGGACCTGCAGGTGTATATATATGTGATGAATGTGTAGATGTATGCTCTGAAATCATGGAGGAAGAGTTTGAGGACGAAGATTTTGGAGATAAATTTGATATTAATCTATTGAAACCTAAAGAAATAAAAGAGTTTCTGGATGAGTATGTGGTAGGTCAGGATGAGGCTAAAAAAGTATTGTCAGTTGCAGTATACAATCATTATAAACGTATATTGGCAGGAAAATCGCTTGATGTGGAGATACAAAAGAGTAATATTTTAATGCTTGGACCTACAGGCTCAGGAAAGACATATCTGGCACAGACACTGGCAAAGATATTAAATGTGCCGTTTGCAATAGCAGATGCTACATCACTTACAGAAGCAGGATATGTGGGCGAAGATGTTGAAAATATTCTGTTAAAGGTGATACAGGCAGCAGATTATGATGTTGAAAGGGCACAGTATGGAATAGTTTACATTGACGAGATAGATAAGATTACTAAAAAGTCTGAAAATGTATCTATTACAAGAGATGTATCCGGTGAAGGCGTACAGCAGGCATTGTTAAAGATTCTTGAAGGAACACAGGCTTCTGTTCCGCCTCAGGGTGGAAGAAAACATCCGCAGCAGGAATTAATACCAATAGATACAACTAATATTCTGTTTATATGCGGTGGTGCATTTGACGGTCTGGAAAAAATTATAGAAAAAAGAATGGATAAAAAGACTATTGGATTCAATTCAGAAATATCCGATAACATAGTTGAAGCTGATACCAGACTGTTTTCAAAGGTTATGCCACAGGATCTTGTTAAGTTCGGATTGATTCCGGAGTTTATAGGACGTGTGCCGGTTACGGTATCATTGGGAGCATTGGATAAAGAAGCATTGGTAAAGATTCTGAAAGAGCCTAAAAATGCATTGGTTAAACAGTATGCAAAATTATTTGAGCTTGATAATGTTAAGCTTGATTTTGAACAGGATGCTTTGGAAGAGATTGCAGCTCAGTCATATGAGCGAAAGACAGGTGCAAGAGGTCTTAGGGCTATTATTGAAAATGTTATGAATGACATTATGTATGAAATACCGTCCGAAGACAATATTGATAAATGTTTAATAACCAAAGATGTAGTTGACGGTATAGGCGACCCTGTGATTACAAGAATGGAAAGAAGACCAGGCTCTGGAAAGAAGCTGTTTGGCAAGCAGAATGAAACGGCATAAAATCAGGGATATTTAATTGTAATTTACTTACTTAAAAAGAACTTTGGCTGCAAAGTTCTTTTTTTCAATAATTTTCAGGAGGTACAAAATGATTATAAAGAGTGTGGAACTGGAGACGGTTTGCGGTATAACCAGTAAGCTTCCGGAAAATGATTTTCCTGAGATTGCTTTTTCGGGAAAATCAAATGTAGGAAAGTCTTCACTGATTAATGGTCTTATAAATAGAAAATCATTGGCAAGAACATCATCACAGCCGGGAAAGACACAGACGATTAATTTTTACAATGTAAATAAAAATCTGTACTTTGTAGATTTGCCGGGATATGGGTACGCAAAAGTATCAAAGGGCATTCAGGAGAAGTGGGGAGATATGATAGAAGGATATCTTCGTACTTCTAAACAGTTGAAAGCGGTATTTCTGCTGATAGATATAAGGCATGAACCTTCGGCAAATGATAAAGCAATGTACGATTGGATTGTCTATAATGGATTTAATCCGATTATAATAGCAACAAAGTTAGATAAGATAAAACGAAGTCAGATACAGAAAAATGTATCAATAATAAGAAAGGGGCTGGATGTCCAGCCCGGTACGATTATCATTCCGTATTCTGCATTAACAAAGCAGGGAAGGGATGAAATATGGGAAACTATTAATGCATCAGTGACTTCATAATGAACGAATATATTTCCTGACTGGAATCCTTCCAGTTGTTGCACATGGCAGAAGCTGTCTCTTTGGTGGGAACTGATATGTTTAGTTCTATAAGGGTGCTTCTGCCTTCTTTTACCTGACAGTGTACTATATAATCATGATTGGTGGATTTATAATAGTCAGCTATAGTTCCAACTTCATTTCTCAGTTCATATTTATTTTTCATTAAAAAAGAATCCATATCATCCATAATCCCACCGGGAATTCGATTGACGAAGAAACCCAAAGTTTCTCCTCCATCTGATGTTATGTGATAGTATGATGTATTACGTATGGTTTCTACACTTATAAGATGTGAGTCTATCAGCTCGGAAATGACTTTTTGCAATGTAAAGTAGTCTGTGTAGTCATTATCAAGGAAAAATCCGGACAATTGGGCATTTGTAAGCGGAAACTTTACCTTGTTAAGCATATATAAAATTATTAGTTTGTATAATGTTACTGATTCAAGTGCCATAGGGCAGATACTTCCTTCCTTGGGTTATATTATGTCCGGACATATAACCGTTAATGGTATTTAAAACTTTCTTTTTATTGCCACTCCATTCAGGTGCCAAAAGAATTGATTTAGGACCATCACCGGTGAGCCTGTGAATAACGATATCGGGACGCAGTAATTCGATACATTCACCTAATATTTCCACATAGTCATTAAGATTCATGTAGTGAAAAAGCTCAGGAGAATCTTTGTACATTTGTTCCAATGCAGTATGTTTAAGTACATGTAATAGCTGCAGTTTTATCCCCTTTATTGGATATTTATTAATATAATTAATGGTATTCATTATATCATCATGCTGTTCGCCAGGAATACCTATTATCATGTGAACAACTATTTCTATATTAATATTATTTAGGGCATAAACGGCATTTTCAAATGTGCTGTTGTCATATCCCCGGTTAATCAAACGTGCAGAATCACTGTTTGAAGTCTGAAGTCCCAACTCAACAAATACAGGTTTTATGTGATTAAGCTCATTAAGAAGATTAAGCACATCTTCCGGAAGACAGTCGGGTCTTGTGGCAATGGAGATTCCGACAATGTCAGGATGTGCTATAGCTTCAAAAAATATATTGCGGAGATAACTGACAGGGGCATAAGTATTTGTATATGCTTGAAAATAAGCAATATATTTACCGTTTTTTATCTTTTGCCCCACACGTTTTACTGCATCATCAATTTGTGCAGAAATGGTTAAATCAGGTGAGGAAGAAAAATCTCCGGAACCTCCCTCACTGCAGAATATGCATCCGCCGGTACTTATTGTTCCATCTCTGTTGGGGCAGGTCATATTTCCGTTTAATGATACTTTATAGACTTTTGTTCCAAAACGTTCCTTAAAATAATTATTTAGTCTTAATATTTGTTCCATCAGGCTTTATATTTTCCTTTACTGCTTTACTTACAACTTCTGCCACATTTGGGTCAAAAGCTTCAGGAAGAATAAAGTTCTCATTTAACTTATCATCCGGTACAAGATTTGCAATGGCATTTGCAGCAGCCAGTTTCATTTCCTCGGTTATTTTAGAAGCACGTCCTTCAAGGGCACCTTTAAATATTCCCGGAAAAGCCACCACATTATTTACCTGATTAGGGAAATCCGAACGACCTGTGCCTACCACCTTTGCACCGGCAGCTTTTGCATCATCAGGCATAATCTCAGGTACAGGATTTGCCATTGCAAATATAATGGCATCTTTATTCATTGATGCGACCATTTCTCGTGTAACTATATTTGGGGCGGATACTCCCACAAAGATATCAGCGCCGATAAGGGCATCGGCAATAGAACCGGTTTTTCCTTCCAGATTGGTAAATTCTGTCATGGATTTCTGAACATGGTTAAGTCCTTCATAATCTTTTGATATAATTCCGTTTTTGTCGCACATGGTAACATTTTTAAATCCATAAGTAAGCAGAAGTTTAGTTATGGCGATTCCGGCACTTCCGGCACCGTTTATTACGACTTTACAGCTTTCTTTTTGTTTTCCCGTAACTTTAAGTGCATTTATTATTCCGGCAAGGACTACAATGGCAGTACCGTGCTGGTCATCATGAAATACAGGAATATCAAGTATTTCGTTAAGACGTTCTTCTATCTCAAAGCAGCGTGGGGCAGATATATCTTCAAGGTTGATTCCTCCGAACGCAGGAGCTATGTTTACTACAGTCTTTATAATCTCCTCAGTATCCTGTGTATCAAGACATATTGGGAATGCATTTACATTTCCAAACTCTTTGAAAAGGACAGCTTTCCCTTCCATTACAGGCATTGCAGCATGAGGACCTATATTACCAAGACCGAGTACGGCACTTCCGTCGGATACTACGGCTACTGTATTTGACTTAATTGTATATGTGTATGCTGCTTCTATATCATCCGCAATTACTTTACATGGCTCAGCTACGCCGGGGGTATATGCAAGTGCCAGATCTTCTCTGGAGTTAATATTACACTTTGATTCTGTATTGATTTTTCCGTTCCATTCTTTGTGAAGTTCTAAAGCCTTCTCATTAGTTGTCATAACAACTCCTCCTTGTAAAATTTTTCTAAAGGATATAATAGCATAGAATCTTTAAAATTTATACTATCATTTTTAATAAAAATATTGTATAATGCACTAAGAGCGATAATACATATCTTAGAATTCTTAGATTCAGCAGGAAATCCACTTAACAGATAAAAGAAACAGATAAAAAAGAAACAGATAAGGAAGAGGTATAAAATGAGAGAAAAGTTAGAAAGTCTGCCGTTAAGTGAAATACGGGAAATAGCTAAGGGGATGGGAATAAAAAGGGTCTCAACTGTAAGAAAGGGTCAGCTTATTGAAATGATACTTGAGATTAGTGAGTCGGCAGGTAAAGCTGATGAATCATTAAAATCAGATAAGGCGGAAAAGCAGGAAGAACAGGATAAGCAGGTCAGGCATGATAAAATGTCCGGCTCAGATAATAAATCTGACAAAAATTCCGGAGACGGTCACATAATCAGAGAGGGTGAACGTGAAGCAGGTTTAAGTCCTGAGAGAACGGAACAGCTCGACAGTGGAATAGTAGCTGATGGTATATTGGAAGTTATGCCTGACGGTTATGGATTTATCAGATGTGAAAATTTTCTGCCGGGTGATGATGATGTGTATGTGGCACCATCCCAGATAAGGAGATTTAACCTTAAAACCGGTGATATTCTTCATGGAAAAGTAAGAATAAAGACACAGAATGAAAAGTTCGGTGCACTTTTGTATCTTGATGCCATTAATGGGCTTGAGCCTTCTGATTCCATAAGGAGAAAAAGCTTCGAGAATCTTACGCCTATATTCCCTAATAAGCGTCTGTTTATGGAAACAGGCAGAAACAATGTGGCAATGCGTATGCTTGACCTTGTATCTCCTATAGGAAAAGGCCAGAGAGGAATGATAGTATCCCAGCCAAAGGCAGGAAAGACTACCCTGCTTAAGGAAGTGGCAAAGGCGATTCAGATAAATAATCCGGATATGCATATGATAATACTTCTTATTGATGAGCGTCCTGAAGAAGTAACTGATATAAAAGAAGCCATACAAGGTGAAAATGTGGAGGTAATCCATTCTACATTTGATGAACTGCCGGAGCATCACAAGAGAGTTTCGGAAATGGTTATAGAAAGGGCAAAGCGTCTTGTGGAATATAAGAAGGATGTAATAATACTATTAGACAGTATAACAAGGCTGGCAAGGGCATATAACCTGACTGTTCCACCAAGTGGAAGAACTTTATCTGGAGGTCTTGACCCTGCTGCGCTTCATATGCCAAAACGTTTCTTTGGTGCAGCAAGAAATATGAGAGAAGGCGGCAGTCTTACCATATTGGCTACGGCACTTGTAGATACGGGCAGTAAAATGGATGATGTAGTGTATGAAGAATTTAAAGGAACGGGAAATATGGAGCTGATACTTGACAGGAAACTTTCTGAAAAGCGTGTATTTCCGGCACTTGATATTGCAAAGTCAGGAACCAGAAGGGAAGATTTGCTTCTTACAAATGAAGAGCAGGAAGCAGTGTATATTATGAGAAGGGCATTGTTGAATGGTTTGAAGAAAGATGAGGCAGTGGAAAAGATTATTGATTTGTTTTCAAAGACAAAGAATAACAATGAATTTATCGCAATGCTTAAGAAAATAAAATTATAACAGTGGATTTTGTCAAAAAATACTTGCAAAGAAAAAAACACTATGGTATACTGTAGTGGTTGTCTAAAGGATATGACTTACGGGGAATACTTTAACCGGTAAGTTGGTGAAGGGGATTTCCCGGAACTATATATAGAATTTATTTCAGAGAGGTGAATTGTGATGAGAGAAGGAATACATCCAGAATATTATCAGGCAAAGGTTGTTTGCAACTGTGGTAATGAATTCGTAACAGGTTCAACAAAGCCGGAGATACACGTTGAAATTTGTTCAAAATGTCATTCATTCTACACTGGTCAGCAGAAAGCTGCTCAGGCTCGTGGACGTATTGATAAATTTAACCGTAAGTATGGTATGTCAACAGAAAACAAATAATTATTTTCCTGTAATCATGTTATGGGACAAATAGCTTTCATGTAAGCTTTAAAGATAAGGTTGAGGTTAAATAATCTCAACCTATTTTTAGATTATGGGATAGAAGAAAGGATTGATGTACTATGAAGCCATCCGGTATAGGTGGTCAGGCAGTTTTGGAAGGCATAATGATGAGGAATAAAGATAAATATTCTGTAGCCGTAAGAAAGCCGGATAAAAATATTGAGGTGAAGGTTGAGGAATATAAGGGCTTTACACAAGGAAAAAAGATAATAAACCTTCCATTTATAAGAGGCGTTTTTAATTTTATAGATTCTATGGTTCTTGGTATAAAGACACTGGCTTTTTCTGCTGAGTTTTATGAAGATGAAGAAGTGGAAGAATCAAAGTTTGACAAGGCAGCAGATAAGATGTTCAGAGAAAAGGCTGAAGATGTGATAATGGGAGTAACAGTTTTTATATCTATAGCTATCGCTTTGGGACTGTTTGTGGTACTTCCAAGCGTAATATCTGATTTTATTAAAGACTGGTTTAATATTATTTCGGTTTCTTTATTGTCAGTTATAGAAGGTCTTATAAGGATAGTAATGTTTGTTGCGTATATTTTGCTGATATCACTTATGAAAGATATCAGGAGAACATTTATGTATCATGGTGCAGAGCATAAATGTATCAACTGTATAGAAAACGGCATGGAGTTAAATGTGGAAAATGTAATGAAAAGTTCCAGATACCATAAACGCTGCGGAACCAGCTTTATATTTATGGTTATGATTATCAGCATTATATTCTTTATATTCATCAGAGTTGATAATACTATGTTAAAGGTAGTCGTAAGACTTCTGCTTATACCGGTTATTGCCGGTATATCATATGAATTTATTAAACTGGCAGGACGCAGTGAGTCAAAAATAGTGGATATTTTGAGCAGACCGGGTATGGCACTTCAGAAAATAACCACCAGTGAACCTGACGAAGATATGGTAGAGGTGGCAATAGCTGCAGTATCGGCTGTGTTTGACTGGAAATCTTATCTTGAAAATTATGATAAGGAAGACAGTACTGATGAAGAGTCTTAGGGAATTGTTAAATATAGGAATAAAAGAACTTAATAATGCAGGTATAGAAGATGCTGATAATGATGCATGGCTGTTGCTTGAGCATATATATGGCATATCAAGAGCCGAATATTATCTGGAACCTTTAAAGCAGGCAGATGAAACGGAATATCTTGAAAAAATACGGATTCGTGCCAATCATTATCCGCTTCAATATATTACGGGATGCCAGTGGTTTATGGGATTTCCGTTTAAGGTAAATGAATCTGTATTGATTCCGAGGCAGGATACAGAAGTTCTTGTGGAGCGTGCCACCGCTATTATCGGACATGAAAGTATGAAAGTGTTGGATATGTGTACAGGTACAGGATGCATAGCCATAAGTATCGATAAACTTTGCCCCAATGCAAGTGTTACGGCTGTGGATGTGTCACCTCAGGCTTTGGAAGTGGCAGAGTATAATAACAGTGCAAATAGTGCAGATGTGAAGTTTATTAAAAGTAATTTATTTGAAAATATTACCGGAAAATATGATATTATAGTATCTAATCCGCCGTATATCCCGACAAATGTAATCAAGGGGCTTATGCCGGAGGTAAGAGAACATGAACCGCTGATTGCACTTGACGGAAGCAGTGACGGTCTGGAGTTTTATAGACGGATTACTTCATTGTCTGTAGAACATCTGAACAGTGGAGGTCTATTAATATATGAGATTGGATGCGAGCAGGCAGAATCCGTATCGGAGATAATGAAAAGCAACGGATTTGATAATATAGTTACTCATAAGGATTTGGCAGGACTTAACAGGGCAGTGGAATGCCAATACATTTTTAACAGGAAAGGATAGTAAATATGTTTGATAGGTTAGATGATTTGCTTATAAAGTACGAAGAACTTACCATGAATCTTAATGACCCTCAGGTTATTAATGATAATCAGCGTTTTAGAAAGATGATGAAGGAACAGAGTGACCTCACGCCAATAGTTGAAGCGTACAAAGCATATAAGGAAAATAAACAGGCAATCGAAGATGCTCTTACGATTCTTGAGGAGGAATCGGATGAAGAGATGAAGGATATGGCAAAGGAAGAGTTAAATGATGCTAAAGCTAAGGTAGAAGAACTTGAAACGGAACTTAAGATTCTGCTTTTGCCGAAAGACCCTAATGATGATAAGAATGTTATAGTGGAGATTAGGGCAGGTGCAGGAGGAGACGAGGCAGCACTTTTTGCAGCTGAAATATACAGGATGTATGTTCATTATTCCGAATCACAGAACTGGAAGGTGGAAACACTGGAAGTTGAAGAGATAGGAATAGGAGGAATGAAATCAGTAAACTTTATGGTTTCCGGAAATGGTGCTTATTCCAAGATGAAGTATGAGTCAGGTGTGCATCGTGTACAGCGTGTTCCTGAGACAGAGTCAGGAGGTCGTATACATACTTCTACCATTACTGTGGCAGTTATGCCGGAGGCTGAGGAAGTAGATGTTCAGATTGATGAAAAGGATATCCGTATAGATGTTATGAGGGCTTCGGGAAATGGCGGTCAGTGTGTCAATACAACTGATTCGGCGGTAAGGCTTACTCATTATCCGACAGGTATTGTAATATACAGCCAGACGGAAAAATCACAGCTTCAGAATAAGGCAAAGGCTTTTGCGTTGCTGCGTGCCAAGTTGTATGATATTGAGCTTCAGAAGAAGCAGGATGCGGAATCGGCAGAGAGAAGAAGCCAGATAGGTACGGGAGACAGGTCAGAGAAGATAAGGACTTATAACTTTCCACAGGGACGTGTTACGGACCATAGAATCGGGCTTACGCTTTATAAGCTGGATAAGGTGATGAATGGTGATATACAGGAGATAGTGGATGCTTGTGTGGCAGCAGACCAGGCGGCTAAGCTGGCGAAGATGAATGAGGAGTAGAAGACTTGATTATATAGTTTACTTGAATATTTTGTGTAAAGTCGGATTGATTTCATGAAAATCAGTCCGATTTCTTATTTTGGGATATTATGATGGAATTGCAGTGCAGACATTGGAAAAGATTCAGGCAAAGAAAAATCAGAAATTGATTATAACAATATTGGATAAATTTATAGATGAACTACCAGAAGTGAAGATACACTCTGCCAGAGGCTCATTATCAAAGTATGCAATAAAAAATGTCGGAAATTTACAAGAAAAATCAGACATTATTTAATAAAATAGAATGTGAAAGGTTTGGTGTAATATGTCAGATTTGAGCTTTTGTGGAACAAAATGCAGCCATGAGCGTGCAAGCGTTAAAGGAAATGTATTATAAATTACTTGAATAGATATATAAAGAAATGAAAGGAAATATATTTATGAGACTTGATGGATTTGGATTATTTGTAAACGATATGGCAACAATGGTTCGCTTTTATAGAGATGTATTAGGGTTTGAAATTAAAGAAGGTGAAGATGCGGGAAATGTTTATTTAATCAAAGACGGAACTTTATTTATGCTTTATGAAAGAAAGAATTTTGAAAAAATGACAAATAGAAAATATGAATATTTAAAAAATTTAAATGGTCATTTTGAAATAGCTTTGTATGTTGATACATTTGAGGAAGTTGATGCGGAATATGCTAAGGCTATAAATAAGGGGGCTGCTTCGGTGTTAGAGCCTACAACAGAGCCTTGGGGACAAAGAACTTGCTATATTGCAGATCCGGAAGGAAATTTAATAGAGATTGGGTCATTTAATAAATCGTTTAATCGCTAAACTATGAATTGAAAGATTACAAATCACATGCTAACATATCACACACTTTTACTGTATGTCTTGAATATTCAGGACTTTTGAAAATTGAGTACTTTATGAAAAATCGGATTGGTTTTGTGAAAATCAATCCGATTTTTTATTTTAGGTTATTTTGAATGCATTGGTTGATATAAAAGAGTTTCCTGTATAGGAATTAGTGATGTACATAATTTGATTTTTGAGTTATATTGTATATAACAGAAAGAAAAGAATAAGAAGGAAGGGAGGAAAAAGTGAAAAATATAGAATTATTGAATCTGTTAGATATGAGGGAATTATTCGCCATATATAAAAAGTCAATAGATTCGTTTGTTAATATCAAAATAGGTTTTGATGAAAAAATATATATTCTTTTAAGTGAGCATATTCCAGAAAGAATAGATGGAAGGTTTGTTAATACAATAGCAAATAGCAATTATTCAGCAATCATTTTGGATGTGGACTGGTATGAGAATAAAGTGACAGGTCATACATTTGTGAATCTGGGGAAGCACAAAATGAATTTCCATATGATTCAATCTATTGGAGAGAATATATTATTGTTGGGGGCGAGATGCAAGTATAATAGAGAAAACGGACCGGAAAGGAATGCAGTTATTGTTGACTTGAAAGGAAATGTAATAAATGAATTTTGTTTTGGTGATGGAAAGGTTAAGTGGGAGGCAAACAGGGAAATTTGCGATTGCTATGCAATAAATATAGATGAGCAGGATAATCTTTGGTACTATTACTATACTGAATTTGAACTGGTTAAAACAGACTTGTGTAAAGAAAAAGCTTATAATCCGCAGGTAAAAGGAGCCGCTGGTTTTTTGATTACATCTGATACGAGGAATGTAATATTTGACGGCGGATATGGTAAACATGATGAATTTGTGACAGCAACATTTAATGGTGATGCTTTAAAAGATTATGAGCCGATACAGCTTTTGCATAATGGCAAAAATATAAAAAATAAGTTCTATTCATTTATGCAGTCAAAAGCAGTGTTTATAGATGTGAATTGCAGGTTGTTTGTAAAGTGGTTTATATCATTAGGCAGTATTTGAAAAGAAAATGGGAATGAAAAAATTTAGAAAATACGAATAACAGGAGATAAAGAAATGTATGGTGCAGTATTTGGGGATATTATTGGTTCAACCTATGAATTGCATAATGTAAAAACAGAAAATTTCGAGTTATTTCCATCAGAAAGCCAATTTACTGATGATACTGTTTTATCAATCGCAGTAGCCGAAAAAATTCTGAATCAAAAGAATTCATATATGAATGACAGAAAAAGTTATGCATTATGGTATAAGCAATATTACCGCCGTTATCCAAATGCAGGATATGGTCAGATGTTTACTTCGTGGGCACAGTCCGGTGACTTATATGTTCAAAGAAGCTTTGGAAATGGTGGTGCAATGCGTGTAACTGCAATCGGATATGCGTATGATTCTATTAAAGAAATAAAAAAACAAGTCAAATATAGCTGTTATTATACGCATCATCACCATGAGGCAATAAAAGGTGCACAAGCCGTCGCAACTGCTGTTTTTATGGCAAGGAAAGGCTGTGATAAGGAAGAGATAAAAAAATACATAGTTAAAAATTTTGGTTATAAATTGGAAATTACACTAGATGAAATGCGGGATAAATATGTATTTGACAGCAGAACTTCTTATTCTGTACCACCTGCCCTCGAAGCTTTTCTTGAATCAAATTCCTATGAAGATGCTATAAGGAAAGCGATATCTATTGGAGGGGACAGTGATACCATTGCATGTATGGCTGGAGGTATTGCCCACGCATATTATAAAAATATTCCGAAAGAAATATATAACCGGGGCATGATGTTCTTAGACAGCGGGATAAATAAGGTATTAAAGGAGTTTTCACAAAAATATGAAATATAATATTGTAATTAATGTATTGTGAATTTTAGGATTGTAAATATAATTATTTCTGCTATAATGTAATTAGAAAAGGCAATCGCCACAGAGTGGTTGACCTGGTTGAAAAGGAAAAACCTTCCCACGCTCGTCAAAGTACAGGGAAGGTTTTTGCTATATTAATGACAAATCAAATAAATGAATGTCAGCATTGCTAAGAGAAACATTCCAAAAGACATTGCCTAAGAAGTATTAAATTTCATATAGGGAAAACACAGGAGAATAAAAAATGAGTGAACTTGCTTTTAGAATTGCGACAATAGCTATACTTATCATATTTTATTTAGTATATTTTTTAAAAATGGTTTCACAAAGAAAAAAGGGAATAACAACAAATCAGATTGCCAAAGGTGATAAACCGAAGAAAGTGATGATTATAGAAACAACTATGAAAGCAGCGACATATTTAGTAGTTGCTGCAGAAGCTGTAAGCATATTTTCAGGATGGTCTTTGCTTCCGGTGAATTTAAGAGTTATGGGCATATTGATTGGAATTGTAGGAGACATAATCTTTGCATTGGCAGTATTTACCATGAGGGATAGCTGGAGGGCAGGTATTCCTGAAGATGATAAGACATCACTGGTTACGGAAGGGATATTTAAGTATAGCAGGAATCCGGCATTTACCGGATTTGATATAGTATATATAGGAATATTGTTGATATATTTTAATATTTTTTTACTGGTATTGAGTATATGGGCGATTGTAATGCTCCATTTACAGATATTGCAGGAGGAACAGTATCTGATGAAAAGTTTCGGACAAGAATATAGCAGTTATAAAGAGAAAGTTATGAGATATCTTGGCAGGAAATAAGAAAATATATAAGAATTCTGTTTCCTGGATAGCGGATTGAACAAAGTATTAAAGGATGGTTCACAAAAATATGAAATATAATATTATAATTGACGGAAATAATTTTTCTGATTTAGAAGGATTTTATGATGAAATGGAAAAACTTCTTACAAAAGATTTAACATGGAAACCGGGTCGTAATTTAGATGCTTTTAATGATTTGCTCCGTGGTGGATTTGGTGTGCATGAATATGGGGAGAAATTGCATATTACATGGATTCACTTTTCTAAAAGCCGAAAAGATTTTGGATATGAAGAAACAGAAAAATATTATGAAAATATGTTAAAAAGATGTCATCCTTCTAACATCAGCCGTGTTGAAAAGAAATTAGAAGAAGTAAGAAGGCATGAAGGTCAAACCTTATTGGATATTATTTTAGGAATTATTACGGATTCCGGAGATTCAGGTCATTGGTGTGAATTGGAAATAGAGGAATAAATATTAAACTGTGTTTTGTGGATTTTAGCATTGTAAATATAATTATTTATGATATAATATAGTTATAAAAGGCAATCGCCACAGAGTGGTTGACCAATAGGTAAAAGAAAAGCCTTCCCAGACCGGTCAAAGTACAGGGAAGGTTTTTTGTTATATTAGTGACAAATCAAATAAATGAATGTCAGCATTGCCAAGAGAAACATTCCGAAAGACATAAGGTCTTTAAAATCGAATATATTTTTCATAAGCATCACCTCCATTCAATGTAGAATGAAGGTCAACCACCCTGTAACACGATTGCCAGCGGCTGTTATACCGCTAAACTATTATACCACAAACAATATGATAATTCAATGTCTTTCAATATAAACAGTTCAAATAAAATATGAATTAAATTACTAAAGTAACCATAAATCAGTCATTAAATCACATTTCACAAATTTTAGCATTGAAAATATAATTATTTATATTATAATACAATTATAAAAGGCAATCGCCGCAGAACGGTTGACCAATAAGAATAGTAGAAACCTTTCCACACTGGTAAAAGTGCAGAGAGGTTTTTACTATATTAGTGACAAATCAAGTCAAATACACCGCAGCAAACTGACGGGGTATCAAATTTGTAACGCAGCAAGCTGTGGGGTATTTGACCCTCGCGGCAGTCGCCAAATGTCTGCAAGCAGCCACTTGGCTCGTTGCTCGCAGGAATAAAAGGAGGTGAAATCAAAAGTCAAAAATATTACTATTAAATACGGTTTTCAAACATATTGGGGATATGAGTGAAAGCCTGACAGAAGATTAATACCAAAGAATGTGAGGAATTTACAATGAGGAAAAAGAATTTGAAAAAGATTACATGTGCAATAATCATAGTTTTTATTTTTTTTATATTAGCGAAATTAACTATAAAGAATCCGGCAGACAATGATTCCTGCTTATTATATTTTTCTTATGATAATATAATTGTAAGAATTGAAAATGAGATGAAGCCACAAGTATTTACTACAACGGAAGAAGAAAGTAATTCAGAATGGCAGAACCAGATAACTTCTGTAGCTGAAGATAAAAACACAAAAGATATTTACTATATTGTTGACACACAATATTATAATGGCAGAAAATCATTTCAAACGATATATCATATTGGAAAAGATGGAAAACAGGAAACAGTTGATGTACTTGACAATGTTCATTCTATTACTATAGATGTATATAATGGCAGGCTTTATACGCTTACCAGAATTTATGATATACATGATAATGAAACAAATATAATGTACGAAGAAACCGTTTATGAACAAACTAAAGGTGGTACATACTCTAAAAAGACAAAAAACCAACAGCTTTATGATATGTTATGTAATGATGGCGGTTATGAGCCGGTAGGTGCAATACGAAATGGCGGAAGAACCGGTTTGTATACAATTCCATATTGTATACAGAATTTTGGTAAAATTATGATGTCATGTAAAGAGGAAGACAGCATTGTATTATTTGATAAAGATGGGGAAGAAAAATCAAAGATTGAGCTTAAATATAAACTTTTAGATTTGTATGTATATAATAACGATTGCATTATTTATTCCTCCGAGAAAGAAAATAACTGGAAACTAATATATTATGATTTGATTACAAATGAAGAAAAAATTCTGACTGAAAATAAGAATGCATACTCATGGAAAATATTGGGATATGAGGATGGAAAACTGTATTATGCCGTTACAGAACAGTGGGATTCTGAATCAGATACAGAAAATCCGGGTTCTGCATCAGGAAGGAATAAAATCTATGAATATTGTGTAAATAGTGATGAAGAACAACTTATATATAAAGGGGATAAATTACCGGGCATGGACAATTATTACGAATCGGGAATATCAGGATTTAAAATAAATAGTGGAAAATGCTATTTTCTTGGTACAGATGGAAAAGATATGGCATGGTATATGATTAATCTAAATGATAATTCAAAAGAAGTCATACCGCTTGATGTTGTAACAAAGCATTATGAATTTGTGGATTATGGTACGATAAGTTATAAAAGTAATAAAAAATGCTGCAGCGAATGTGGTTTAGAGTTATTTAGCAGTTATGTGGAGGTTTTTGCATTAGATGAAAGATATGAGGGTGCACAAATTATAAATAAGGAATTAATGGCAGAAATGCAGGAAGAATTGAAAAGAGAGCCTGCAACCATAGATCATGAATATCACAAAAAGTATAAGTATTTTGCTTCGGGTAAGTATAAAAAGAGGATAGAGAATGTACAAAGTATTGGAAAACATTATTTGGAAATAAATTATAGTGGATATTTATATGCGACGGGAATGGTACATGGAGACCCATTTCGTGAGCATGAAATGTTTGACCTTGAAACAGGAAAAAAAGTTGGCTTTTCTGATTTTTACACAGGGAGTCAGGAGGAATTTAAAAATAAAGTGGCAGAATATACCATTAAGGATTGGAAAGAGAATCCGGAAAAGTATTTCTCACAAATTGAGGAAGAATTTTATGAGTCAGTATATAACTATGCCTCATATGATATGCCAATGCAGTTTACAAATGAGGGTATTATAGTTGAATATTATCCTTATCATTATGGTCCGTTTTCGTCAGGTATAATCAGTATAAAGATACCTTATGAGGAATTTGATGTAGTGCAACACATAAATACTTAAATGTTATGTCTGGTTGTCATATTGTTAATCTTGGTTTGTAGCAATAGATATGGAGATAAATTAAAATATCTGCTAATAAAATCAAGAAGGAGAAATATTATATGGAACAGACAGGAAAATTTGTGGGAAAGAAGATAGCAGCATTTATTTTTATTTACATTGTATCAATGGTATTAGCAGAAGGTGTCATTATAGCACTCCACTATATGATGGGGTATGATGTACTTAATGGGGAAATGATGGATTTGGAACAAATGCAGATATTCAAATATTATGGTTATTGTGTTTTTATGATAATTACCATATTGTACTGCACAATGGTAGAGAAACGTTCTTTAAAATCTATGGGTTTCAACAACAGGATTTACGATTTTTTAACAGGTGCGGCAGGTGCGGTTTTATTACTTTTTATATCTGTAGGTTTAATTATTTTGACAGGAAGTATTAAATGTAATGGCATAAACATCCGGATAAACTATATTCAGATGTTTGTATTTTTTGGAGGATTTATAGTACAGGCAGCGACAGAAGAAGTGATGTGCAGGGGATTTTTAATGACATCACTTATAAAAAGGGTTTCGCTGCCTGCAGCAATTATTATCAGTGCATCAGTATTTGCGTTTCCTCATATATTTTCAATTTTTTCAGGGGATTTGTGGTGTGGTTTAGTTGGGATTATTAATTTGTACCTTGTGTCAGCAGTTTTTTCGTTGTTAATGATTAAATTTGGTAGTATTTGGTCTGCCATAGGAATGCACTCACTATGGAATTTTTTATTGTACAATGTTTTGGGGTTGAATCTTAGCGGAGCAGATGAAAATTTGACATCAGTTTTCAATATGCAGGTAAAAGCAGAAAACTTGTTAAGTGGTGGGGCATATGGTATTGAAGCAAGTATTTTGACAATGGTGGTTCTGTTTTTAAGCAGTTTGATTTTGTGGTTTAAATACCGGAAAGGAATTTATGATGGAATTTCATAAAAATTTGTATGAATTGAGAAAACAAAAAGGATTTTCACAGGAGGAACTTGCTGAGAAAATAAATGTATCACGACAGACAATATCAAAATGGGAAATAGGTTCTTCTACACCTGAAATGGAAAAATTAATTATGCTAAGTGAAGTATTTGAAATTTCATTAGACCAATTAGTGCTTGGAAATGAAACTTTATCAGACAGACTTATAATTAAAAAAGGAACTAAGAATACATTTAAAATTTGCATGATAGTATTAAGTGTTGTATTTATAATAGATTTTTTATCTATGGTGATATATTTTATTCTGAATGGAGCACCATAAGCATGTGGATTTAATTTGAAAAAATATCATTTTTACTTGTAGAGAATATGGTGAAAATGATATAATTAACCCATCTTATACCTAAAGAGGAGGAAAAAGCATGGGTACATTTGACGAATCAAAAAAAACAAAAATAGTAGGATTTGAACTGAAACCGGAAGGAACAGTATTTACACTGGAAAATCAGGATGGGCTTTTAGAAGATGTTACGGAAAATGATATTTTGGAATATATAGATATTCTTATAGATGATGAGGAACAATTTGTAACATTATGTGCACCGAAGGCAGTCAAAAGCATAAGATATGTGCAGGCAGCAATAACTGATGGAGAAATTGAGGTGCAGATAGGAGTAGAAAAAGAAAAATGTTATCTATACTATAAAGAGTGTACTGAAAGTGAGTGTAAGAAACTATTTACAGACTTTTTCCATTCTGAATTTAATCCCATTATGGATGAATATAAACCTGTTGAATTTTTTTGATTGGAAAGAGGATGAGCCATGAACATAAAAGTTAATCTGAAACAGTTGGGGAAACGCCGTGATAAAATATCCGGTGAAGATTTTAATATAGAAAATAAACCCACAAATGTGCGGGAGTTAATTTGTGAAGTAGTACATACTTGTGTATACTGTTACAATAACAGAGTAGAACAGAAGGATAATGCTGCGGTTATAGAAGCAGATAAAATAGAAAAAATGGGCGAGCTTGGCAAAATTGCATTTGGAATAAATTACGGGGGACGCAAAGCTGATGAAGAAGAAGCAGTGCAGACGGCTTTGCAGGCATTTGAAGACGGATTGTTCCGTGTGTTCTTAGGGGATAAGGAACTTACGGAATTATCAGAGAATATAACGATTACAGAAGATGACAGCCTGACGTTTATAAGGCTTACCATGCTGTCAGGCAGAATGTACATTTAAGATAAATATAGAAGGGAAAGGATAAAACTTATGGCAATTGATTCAAAAGAGCAGCAGGTACGTGATAATATGGTAAAGGAGTTTTCAAAAGAACTCAAAAGAAAGAATGAACAGATTATAAACGGATTTACCGATGAGCAAAAAAGATTTATTTCGGATATAGATTATATTTGGGACTATAAAATAAATTCAGAGCTTGGAAAACAGCTATATAATGGTCTTTGTTCCGGAAAATATAAAAAGCCGTCAGAATTTTTCAAAGAGGAAGCCGATTTTCTGTTTGATGGATATATTTTGCCAAGATTTAAGGAGTGTTTTCTTTATACGGTGGATAACTGTATAAAATATCAGTATTCACGAACATATTACCGCCGTGCATTCAGAACATCAGACTATAGCATACATTATTTTAATATTATTAGATTAATAGACCAATTTCATAAATATTTGTGCATAGACAGAGATGTGTGTGATGTGCTTACGCATAACGTTTCTGAGAAGGAAGATGCGTATATTGAGTACATCAAGTATGGGGAATGGAAAAGTATTATATTATGCTATGAGCTTGACCATAATAATGAGGAATTGGAAGATATTATAACAGACATTGTTATGGGTGAAGGCGAAGAAGTCTTAGACAATGATATTATTATGGGCATTGTGCAAAGCAATAATAAAAAAATGCATAAGCTTTTAGGTAAACTTTTATTGGCAGCACGTTTGCAGGAAGGTCTCAGGCAGGCTATCTGCGAGGCAGCAGATGAAGGTACGGTTTCCGCTTTTTTGGAAATTTTAAATGTAATTAGTGAAAATAATCTTATCCGTTTTTCTTCTGTAAAGCGTGCAGTGGGTACATGGATTGGGTTAATTACTTATGAAAGCGGTGATTTGGAAAGAATCAGTGATAAGAGTATTAATCTTATAATTGACTGCCTTAACAGTGAGGCAGTTCGTGAAGAATACCTTAAGTCTGAAGACAGCATGAAAATCTATATCGCTTTGTGGTCATATGGATTCTATGAGGTTCAGGATGCCATGAAATGTATGTATGATATAGCAGAGAATGGTACACATCATCAACTTCTTACATCAGGATATTTTCTTAAAAATATTGATAATACAGTATTTTGCCACCGCCTTGCAAAGAAGATAATAGATATCAGATGCGACGGACATACATCAGATGATGGTGATTGGGAACCGGACGTTCTTGCGGTATGTCTGCCGTATTTTATGTCTGACTGGAGAACATTTGAAGGCTCCATAAAGCATTATGAAGATAAGGAGGAGGCACAGAAGTTTTATGATATTTTTCTGGAAATGTATAAATATATTCCTAAAAAATCATTGGATTTCTCACCATGCATCTTTCCATGGAATGAGGAGTCTTTAAAAAAATCTGATATAGTAATAAGACTTTGCCTGACTGCACATTATTTGGAAGATAATGCCAAAAAAGATTTTGTATGCAATCTTATTAAAGACATTGATGCACGTTCAAGGTCAGTGGTTATGGCATATATGTTGGAAAAACCGGAAACACCTGTTCAGAAGATGGCACTTACCGAGGCATTATGTGACCGTGAATCATATACGAGAGAACGTGCATATAAAATTATAAAAGAGGTTACACTTGAAGAAGAGAACTATCTTAAGATAGAAGAAATGCTTAAGTATAAAGCAGCAGATATGAGGGCGCATCTTATAGAACTGCTTTACTGTCAGGAAGATGATATGCTGTATGGCACAATAGAAAGACTTATTAATGATAAAAAAGAGGAGAAAAGGACAGCAGCCCTCGACCTCATAATGCAGGTTTCAAAAGATGAAAAACGTAAGTCATTATATGAAAAATGTGTGCCATTGGCAGAAAAACTTGGCGATGTTTCTACAAAAGAGAAGATTCTGATAGATAATATATTAGGAAAAACAAAAGCACAAAACAGCAGTCAGGGTAAGGCTTTATTTACATTAGAAGATAAGTATGTACCTGAAGTTCAGGACAATGATTATACAAGGAAATGTGTAGAATTATTTATGGAATACTTCCCGGATTCCCGGTTAGGAGAAAAGTTGTATCCGGAAAATGCAGTAAAATCCAAAGGAGATAATCAGTGTGAGACGGCAAGACAGGCATTAGAGGACTGCCGTATGCTTAGTGAATTTATAGAAAGTCACAAGAATGATGAGTTTGAGAGAACAGATGGCGAAACCAGTGTTGTAGGATGTGCTGTAACTTGGTTTTTGGTAAGAACGGAAGAGAATGGATATGACATACCTTTGCTGTCTATGTGGAGAGAATGGTATGAGGAAAAGATTGGTTCTGCAAAAAGATTATTACGCATGAGTATTCTTTTACGCAGTTACCAAAAAACTGACCAATATATTGAAAAGACAGAAAAGTATATTAAAGAATTATATGGAAACGGATTTGAAGTATTTCCTTCAGTTCAGTATATGGGTCATTTAGATAGGATTGTTAACAGGCTTATGGAGCTGTATATCTGTAAAAGAGAAAAGGAAATGATTGCTTTGGCAGCAGGTATATGGTACAAAAAATGTGTTACACAGGAAGATGTTATTGTGGATACAGGCATACTAAGAGAAAGTGTATCCATAGATGATCACAGATTTAGTTATCTGATTTATCATGCACAGATTATTATTCTGATGGCAGGACTTAGCTGTCATAACGATGAGTATTTTAAGGAAGTTTTTCCGGTTGCAGAATTAGTAGCACAAAAGACATTTGATAATAATAATTATAAAGAGATTTATCAGCATGTCTATAGAGCTTCATCCGGTTATTACTTCAACTTTGATATAGATTATACCAGATTTTCAAGACCTGCCCAGAATGAATTTATCATAGCTGCTTACAAAGGCATAATAACAGAAGAGGAACTGTATTATTTTCTTTTTGATGAAGAAAATATAGGCGATTCTTTAGATGTACTTTCTCTTTTGGCTTCTGCCAACAGAGAGCAGGGCAGGCAGACATCTGAGAGAAAAGCAAGCATATGGGGCTCAGTAAGAAAGCGGTCGGTGGTAGCCTCTTTATTAGGATGGCATTCTAATGATGAGAATGAATATAGTGAAGAAGATAAGAAATTATTAGAATTTGCAGACAGTGTTTATGATGTGGTGATAAACAAAGTATTGGCTGTGGAACTTAAGAGAGGTGACAGTGAAACAGAGTTTTCGGATAAAATAAGTAAAATTCATCGTATTTATGGTCTGGATAATTTTGTATCAATACTTTCTGCACTGGGCAAAGATACTTTGGAAAGGTCATGTTACTATTACCGCATTTCATCAGGTAAAAAGGGGTGCTTAAGCCATTTACTTAGTGTTTGTATTCCGCAAAAAGATGATAATGCGGATAAGCTTAAGAGTATGATTGCAGAAACAGACATTACGGATAAACGTTTAATAGAGGCGGCATTATATTCTCCGGAATGGATAGATATAGTGGGAGAATATCTGGGATGGAATGGATTTGGTTTGGCATGTTACTATTTTATGGCACATATGAATGAAAGTTTTGATGACAGGAGAAAAGCTGTTATTGCCAGATATACACCTCTTACGGCAGAGGAATTAAACAGTGGGGCATTTGATATTGACTGGTTCCGTTCTGCCTATGAAACTTTAGGAGAGAAAAATTTTCAAATGATCTATGATGCGGCAAAATACATATCAGATGGTTCAAAACATGCCCGTGCCAGAAAATATGCAGATGCAGTATTAGGTAAAATGGATATTTCGGATACGGAAGATACGATTTCAGATAAAAGAAATAAAGATTTGCTGATGGCATATTCACTTATTCCTTTAGAGGGTGAGGATGATATCAGCAGACGATACTTATATCTGCAGAAATTTTTAAAAGAAAGTAAGCAGTTTGGTTCACAAAGGATTGCAAGTGAGAAAAAGGCAGTAGAAATCGCTATGTCTAATCTGTCAATGAATGCAGGATATGCAGATGTAATCAGACTTACGCTTAGGATGGAAACAAAACTCATAGATGATAACAGGGAAAGTTTTGAGGATAAAGTTATTGATGATGTTACGGTAAGGCTTAATGTAGACGAAAATGGGAAGACAGAAATAGTATGCATTAAAAATGGCAAAAAGCTGAAATCCGTGCCGGCAAAGATTAAGAAGAATGAGTATGTTGTCTCCCTTACAGCCCTTAAGAAAAGTCTTACGGAGCAGTACCGCCGTACAAAGGTATTGTTTGAGCAGTCAATGGAAGATGTAACAGAATTTACGGTAGATGAGATATCAATGCTTAGGAATAATCCTGTAGTCTTTCCGATTATTCGTGACCTTGTATTTGTCAATGGGGATAAAATAGGATTTTTAAGCGGAAATGATTTGACAGATTACAGTGGAAATGTGTCAGTTTTAAATGGTGATGATAAGGTTGTAGTGGCACATCCGATTCATTTATATAAAGACGGACACTGGACTGAATATCAGAAAAATCTGTTTGACAGAAAAGCAGTACAACCGTTTAAACAGGTATTCAGGGAGTTGTATGTAAAGACTGAGGAAGAAATGGGTATGAACCATTCGCTAAGATATGCAGGTAATCAGATTCAGCCGGCTAAGACAGTGGCATGTTTAAAATCCCGCCGCTGGGTGGCAGATATAGAAGACGGTCTGCAGAAAGTGTATTATAAAGAAAATATAGTAGCAAGAATTTATGCGATGGCAGACTGGTTTTCACCGGCAGATATAGAGGCCCCGACTTTGGAGTGGGTGGAATTTTCAGACCGCCATACGGGAAAGAATATGACAATAAAGGATATTCCTGATATCATTTTTTCAGAAGTAATGAGGGACGTGGATTTGGCAGTCAGCGTGGCACATGCAGGAGGTGTCGACCCTGAAACAAGCCATTCTACTATGGAAATGCGTGCAGCACTGCTTACATTTACACTGCCGTTATTTAAGATTGACAATGTAAATATTAATGGAAAGCATGCATTAGTAAAAGGAAAATTCGGGGAATATTCCATTCATTTAGGAAGTGGTGTGATTCACAAGCAGGGAGGAACAATGATTAATGTGCTTCCGGTACATTCACAGCATCGTGGTAAACTGTTTCTTCCATTTGCAGATGATGACCCTAAGACTGCGGAAATAATAAGTAAAGTATTGTTGTTTGCAGATGATGGAAAGATAAAAGACCCAAGTATTTTGAAACAAATAAAATTCTAATATTTGCATTAAAAAAGGAGAGACATTAAAATGAGTTATAGTAGCACTACACAGGAGATTATTGATAGAGTAAAGTGTCCATACAGGGTATTTACAGATGAAGATAGTACTGTACAAGAAGTTATGGATGAGTATAATAAGGCTTTGGCGAGAGGAAAAGAAGAAGGATTTGTACCGGCATTGGTAATTTCAGATGATACTTTGGCAGAATGGCTGGAGATATTAGAAGATGAGGATTCATATTCTAAAGATGAAGTTTTATCAAAAAACAGAGGTGATGCGAAAGAAATTCTTGAACATCGTTTTAAAGAATATATTGAGGATTATGTAGACGATATTAATGAAGATATTACACCAGAAGAAGATGATATGCTTTTAAGCGAATTAATGGGAGAAAAGACCGGTGGAGATACTCTTTCTCAATTTCTGTCTATTTCTGATTATAACAGTGATGGAATAGAGGAGACCATACTATTTGAAATCCCTACTAAAAATCCATGGGAATTGATTGCATGGATTCCAATGGGAGGCTGGAATGAGTGTCCGGAAGTATCAGAGATGATGGAAGTATGCAGATATTGGTATGAGCAGTATGGTGCCGTTCCGGCAGTATTCTCCCATGATACATTAGAATTTATGTTAGAAAAGCCGGTAACTGATGAGGAGGAAGTCTGGAAACTGGCAAAGGAGCATTATGCATTTTGTCCGGACTGTGTTGACCAAAGTACGGCAAATGGTACAATTGGTGAAGTAGCGGATCGTATAAGCAAGTCAGATATATGGTTTTTCTGGTGGGATTAGATATAAAAATGTTAATAAAATAGTTGGGATTGGAGATAATAAAAGTGGCTAAGAAGGTAGTTATTATCGGAGCCGGTCCTGCAGGAATAACTGCGGGATATGAACTGATAAAGCAGACTAATAGAGAATATGAGGTAATAATATTAGAAGAAAGCAGCGAAATAGGTGGTATTTCCAGAACTGTACGGCATAATGGCAATCGTATGGATATAGGAGGACACAGGTTTTTCTCTAAAGATGATACAGTTATGGAATGGTGGAAAAACCTTATGCCCATACAGGGAAAATCTTCATTTGATGATAAACTTCTAAAAAGAAGGAAAAAGCTAAAAAAAGGCGGTCCGGACCCGGAGAAGGAAGACAGAGTAATGCTTGTCAGAAACCGGGTATCAAGAATATTTTATAAGAAAAAGTTTTTTGACTATCCAATAAGTATGAAATGGCAGACCATTAAAAATATGGGATTTTTTACAACTTTCAAAGCAGGATTCAGTTATCTGTTCTCATGTGTACATAAACTGGAGGAGACTTCATTAGAGAACTTCTATATTAACAGATTTGGAAGAGTATTATATTCCATGTTTTTTGAAGGATATACCGAGAAACTGTGGGGCAGACATCCAAGCAGGATTTCAGCCGACTGGGGTGCCCAGAGAGTTAAAGGATTGTCAATAACTGCAATTTTAAAAGATGTATTTACTAAGGTTTTTAATAGAAATACAAATAAGAAAAAAGTGGAAACATCTCTTATTGAGGAATTTTATTATCCAAAGTTCGGACCGGGACAGCTATGGGAAACAGCAGCAGCCGATTTTGAAAAAATGGGTGGTATAATACGTAAAAACGCTAAGGTTACAGGGATTCATCAGGAAAACTCATCAGTTTCATATCTGGAATATGAAGAAAACGGTGAGTTGAAAAAGATGGAGGCTGATATTGTTATTTCATCAATGCCAATTAAAGATTTGGTAAGAGGTATGAATGATGTGCCGGAGGAGATGAGATTAATAGCTGATGGTCTTCCGTATCGTGATTTTGTAACAGTGGGTGTTCTTGTAGAACGTTTGAATCTTAATAATGAAACAGACATAAAGACACTGAATAATATTGTGCCGGATTGCTGGATATATGTACAGGATGTGGGTGTTAAGCTTGGCAGAATACAGATATTTAATAACTGGTCTCCTTATCTGGTAAAAGATGTGCAGGAGAAGGTATGGATTGGTCTGGAATATTTCTGCAATGAAGGAGACAAATTTTGGAATATGACAGATAAACAGTGTATTAAATTTGCTGCAAAGGAATTAGTGAAAATGGGAGTCATTTCATCTTCTGATGATATACTTGATGCACACAGAGAGAAAGTGAAAAAAGCATATCCTGCATATTTTGATACATATGATGATATGGATAAATTAATAGATTACTTAAATACGTTTGATAATCTGTACTGTGTAGGAAGAAACGGACAGCACAGATATAATAATATGGACCATTCCATGGTGACATCTTTTGAAACCGTTAAAAATATTGTAAACAATGTAAAAGACAAATCAAATATCTGGAATGTGAATACGGAGGAGGAGTATCATGAAGAAAAGTAAAGACTTTTGTATTATAAGTATTGGGTGTCTGACGTTTTTTATGGTACTATACTATGTAATATTTATTGCTAAAGGATATTATCATTCTGACTGCACTGATACAATTATGTGGGCACAGGCTGCATATGATGCAGGTGCATTGATGAATCCGGATTATCTTTATGCAGGTATTATGCCGTTTGGAGGGCAGTTGATTATGCTGCCGCTTGTGGCACTGTTTGGTGTAGGAATGAAAGCACAGATTATAGGAATGACAATCTTTTTTCAATTATTTGTAATTGCCATTATATTTATGTGCAAAGCCATGAAATTTAGTAATAAGTGGGTTTCAGTTACAGTTGCTTTTGTATTAATTATATTATCTTCCAGTGTGAAGTTGAGGGAAATATTCTGGGGACACATTATATATTACAGCCTTGGGGTATTTTCACTGATGATAGGATTAGCCATTGTATTTAAATCCATAAATGCAGAAGAAGAGCTATTTGCAAGTGAGGATATAAATGCGAAAAATTATAGGGAAGCATGCAGACTGGTATTAAAAAAACAGATATGGTTGTATATGCTTTTGTTGATATGGACAATATTTTGTTCTGCTAATGGAGTACAATCTCTGACATTGTATGGGCTTCCGATTCTGGCAACAGTTATAGCGGAACGTTTCTTTGATTTTGATACAAACTTTTTAAATAAAAGGAATCTGAACAGGTATTTTTTGACAGTCGTTCTGATTTTAGGAATGGCATGTGGTTTGCTACTTGGAAAGTTAGTAGTTGGTGATATTGTGGCATCATATGCAGACGGTTATTCAACATTTTCAGAGAGCGGTGAATGGGTAGATAACTTTTTAAAGTTTTTTCCACAATTTTTTACATTAATTGGTGTGGATATAAAAGAGGATATGCTTATTTATTCTTTTGATGGTATTATAAATCTTCTAAGAATAGTTTGTGCAATTATTCTTCTTGTTGTACCAGTGATAATGGCATTTATGTATAAGAAATTTGAAGAAGCTTCTTACAGAATAATGATTTTAATTCATAATTTTGTTGTAATACTTCTTTTATTGGGCTGGATATTTGGAGAATTAAGCAGTGCTAATTGGCGTCTTTCACCTATGGTTGCAACATCGGCTGTTTTATGTATAATGTTCGCAAGATGGATTTTAAGGTATGCAGAATATAAACGTTCGGCGGCAATTGTAATTATACCGATTATATGTATGTCGCTTATAGTAACAAAAGATATATTTACTATGGAAAAGCAGACACAGACAAATGCGGGGCTTAATGAACTGGCACAATATTTGGAAGAAAATAATCTTGAGTATGGGTATGCCACGTTCTGGTATGCAAATATTATTACAATGATATCAGATTCAGATGTTAAAGTGCGGGTAATCAAGCTTGAGGATGAGGGGTATGTGAAGAGGTACTATCAGACAAATATGAACTGGTATGAAGATGCAAAAGGATATGACAGATATTTTGTAATATTTTCAGAAGGTGAGTATAATGAGAAATATCTTACTAATGGCAGTTATGAGGAGCCACAGGAAATTCTTGGATGTGGTAATTATAAGATTATGGTTTATGATCATAATATATTTTAAATAGTTGACATTATATTGATTATGAATGTAGAATGATAAATGCATGAGAGAGGGTGGTTAAAGTTTTATGGAAGAAAGTAGTGATGAAATTGAATTGGATTTTAATTACGACATAGTTGATATGACAGACACCGGTCGCCGGTCAGGCATGGAAATATATGGAACAGATAATAATGCACATGATGATGACATATATGGAGTATACAAGCCCGGTCGTTCATATGAAAGCAAGGCAGAGGCGAACGCCGCAAGAAGAGCGGTCAAAATGCAGAAGAGCGAAAATACATATGCCACATTTAATGTTTTATATCATATAGCAATATGGTTTCTGGTTGGTATTTGGGCATTATATGAGCATAATTTCTACATAAGTTTACAGATGTTTGAAATTGCCTTTGTATTTTGCAGAGTTGTAATTATTATAGATATCTGCATGATGTATAGCAGATATAAAAGAATATCACTGTTGGGAACAGGATTTTTATTTATTATGCTGTATCCGCTTACCAGAAGTATTGTACGCCGGGAAACACGATTATTATCAGGGATATGGATGATTATATATATTTTAGTACTATTTCTACGATAAGAGATATGGCAGTTTTGTAGGCAATATATTTGCTTTACTATACGATGAAATTTTAAATAAGGTAAATGAGAGGATAAAATAATGAAAAACAATATTAATGATGATTTTGAGTTGAATTTTGATGATGATGTGGTAGATATGACAGACCCAAACAACCAGCCGGTTAGTGATACATATGGGACATATAATAATACGCAATATAATAATGAACAATATAATGATGATATATATGGAGTATATCAGCCCGGACACTCATACCAAAGCAGGGCAGAGGCAGATGCAGCGAGAAGGGAGAGCAGGTTTCAGGAGAGAGGAAAGTCATATGCAGTAGTTAATGTTCTCTACTATATAGCATTATGTTTATCTGCATGTTATACATCATATTTTGTGATAACAAAGAATTATGATATAAATCTGTTCAAATCTATATCATCTTTTGTAAGCTTATATTTTGAAGCTGTAATTATTGTGGATGCATGTATGATGTATAGCAGATATAAAAAGGTATCATTATTGGTTACGGGGTTTGCATTTCCTTTTTTCTATCCGTTTGTCAGAAGTGGTGCACGTTCAGAGTCAAAGTCAATACCGGCATTATGGTTTCTTGCATCGTGTGTTGTAATGTTTCTTTTTATAAAAGATGCAGCACTGCCAATGACCTTATCTTCAAGAGGCCGTGATGTATATGAATCTAAATATGAGACTACAATGAAGAAATTCAAAGAATATAAATATGATGGAACGACAGAGACCGAAAGTGTGATTATGGTATGGTTTAGCGAATACAGACTTAAAGTAAAAAAAGAGGATACTGAAAATATTTATGTAGAGTTGTCGGGACAGACATTAACGGAAATACAAGGAGTTGTCACACCTGATTCCAAAATAAATCCTAATACCGTATTTGAGTTTAAAGTAAAAAAGGATGATGGAAGCTATGAAATATCAACTCTTAAAATAAATAATACTCTATATAATCAGTATAAAGATGATTTGTGGAAATATTGGTATTCAAATTATAAAAGTGCATTACCGTGGTAAAAAATTATGACAGAGTTAGAGAAATATTATAACAAATTTAATGAAGAAAAGCGTCTTACAAGGCGTCATGGCAGAGTAGAGTATATTACTTCGATGAAGTATATCCATAAGTATCTGGATGTGGAAAAGAAGTCAAAGATTATTGATATTGGTGCAGGAACAGGAAGATATTCTGTACAGCTTGCTGAGGAAGGCTATGATGTAACAGCTGTAGAACCGGTTAAGTATAATCTGGGTATTTTAAAATCAAAAGGCAGCAGTGTAAAAGCTTTTCAGGGAAATGCAATGAATCTTAAAAGATTTGATGATGGGACTTTTGATGTGTCATTACTATTTGGACCAATGTACCATTTATGCAGATTTGAGGACAAGTTAAAAGCACTTAAAGAGACAAAGCGGATAACGGCTAAGGGCGGCGTAATATTGGTGGCATACTGTATGAATGAATACAGCATCATAACATATGGATTCAAAGAAAATAATATTTTAAGGTGCATCAAAGAAAATAAGATATCTGATGATTTTCATTGTATGTCTGATGAAACAGAGCTTTATGATTATGTAAGGCTGGAGGATATAGATAAACTTAATATGTCTGCAGGACTTGAAAGGATAAAAATAATATCTGCGGATGGTCCTGCAAATTATATGAGGACAGTACTTAATGCAATGGACGAACAGACATATGAAAAGTTTATAGAGTATCATTTGGCTACATGCGAAAGACCTGAACTGATAGGGGCGGGAGCACATACAGTAGACATATTAAGAGTGCAATAGCTTGCGGTTGAATATTAAGCTGATACATATATTTATATAAAACCGGGAATAATAAAATTAAATGGAAAATATATGTAGAAGGCGGCAATTATAATGAAATCAATATGGAATAAAGAAGTGAGTATAGAGGACAGACAGGAAGTTATGGGAAGTTTTGATACTGATGTCCTTATAATAGGTGCAGGTATGGCAGGAATACTGACTGCACATTATCTTAAAGAAAATGGAATTGATGCAGTTATTGTTGAGAAGGACAGGATATCGACAAGTGTTACTGCAAATACAACAGCTAAAATAACAAGCCAGCATGGACTTATATATGACAAGCTTATAAAAAAACATGGTAAGAATACGGCTGAAATGTATGGTAAGGCAAATGAAGATGCAATAAATGCATATGAAAATCTGATTCATAGCAGGCACATTAATTGTCATTTCGAAAGGCTTCCATCATATTTGTATTCAACTTCAGATACAGAAGTACTGAAACAGGAGCACAGGGCAGCATGCAGTATTGGAATGAAGGCAGAGTTTACTGAAAAGTCAGAACTTCCTTTTGATATAAAGGGTGCTGTCCGTTTTGATTCGCAGGCACAGTTTAATCCCTTGGAATTTATAAAAGATTTGGCAGATGATATTAAAATATATGAAAATACTGAAGTGACTAACGTAAGGAAACATACCGCATATACGGATATGGGGACAATTACGGCAAAGCACATAGTATTTGCTGCTCATTATCCTTTTGTAAATATTCCGGGATTATTTTTTTTACGTCAACATCAGGAACGGAGTTATGTAATGGCATTTAAAAATGTGCCTAAATTGAATGGTATGTATTATGGGATTGATAAAAATGGATTGTCATTACGAAGTGCAGGAGATATTCTTTTGATGGGAGGAGGTTCTCATCGTACAGGAGATTTAGAAGATTATATGGTTTATGAGCATCTTAGAGTTAAAGTGGATGAATATTATCCTAATGCAGAGGAAGTGACATTCTGGTCAGCACAGGACTGTATAACACATGATAGTATTCCGTTTATTGGCAGATATTCATATATCAGACCGTATTGGTATGTTGCGACGGGATTTAAAAAATGGGGAATGACATCTTCAATGATTGCCGCAATGATAATAAGTGATTCAATATGTGGAAGGAAAAACCCATATGAAGAAGTTTTTTCACCACAAAGATTTTGTTTTAAAGCAGCAGCTTTAAATACGTTAAAAGATGCTGGTGTAAGTGTTAAGAGTCTTGCAAAAGGATATTTTCATCTGCCATTAAAAGAACTTAAAGATTTGAAGGAAAGACATGGCACAATAGTAAGGTTAGGAATAAAAAGATACGGAGTTTATAAGGATGAGAATGGAAGACTTCATAAAGTGTCGGTAAAGTGTCCGCATATGGGATGTGAACTTCAGTGGAATCCTAATGAACTTAGCTGGGATTGTCCATGTCATGGCTCAAGGCTTAATTATGATGGGAATATATTGGATGGACCGGCACAATAAAAATATAAAAATTTGAAACTTTTTAATCATTTCATTCGTATTATATATATACGGTATCGTATTTGGTTAACCGATAAAATATAATAAGTGTAAAACAGGTGCGGAATATGAGAAAAGAACAGCTTGAATATTTCTTCCAGACCTATTATTCACTTGTTTTCCGTGTGGCATTTATGGAAGTAAGGTCACATTGTGATGCGGAAGATATAAGGCAGGAAGTATTTGTGAGATTATTAAATTATAACCCAAAATTCAAAAGTATTGAACATGAAAAGGCATGGATGGTCAGGGTAACCATTAATCTTTGCAGGGACTTCCTTAAAAGTAAGTGGAATCAGTCGACTGTAGGTCTTGACAGTATACCGATGGAAGAGTTTGGGCATTTTAAATCGCCATATACAGAACATAATGATACTATATTAGATTTAATTGAATTGCCTGAAAGGTACAGACAGCCTTTATATTTATTCTACTATGAAGATTACAGTATAAAGGAGATTGCAGGAGTATTGGAAATACCGGAAAATACTGTTAAAACAAATTTGAAACGTGGAAGAGAAGAACTTAAAAAAATGTTATCTAAAGAGAGGTAAGCAGATGAAAGTAAATGGAATTAATAGTTCACAATATTTTGAACAGATAAACAGTAATAGAAAAACTGTATATCATAATTTTGCAGGAAATCTTGCTGAATCAACATTGAACCATCAGAGTAAATCAGAAAATCAGGTGGAAGAGGTAAAAGGCAAATGCAGCGTAAATTATCCTGCAATGGCATCAGGGATAAGTGCTTCAGGCATAGAAAAGAGCAGTATTATGCCATGCCGCATACAAAATATTTCTTATCAGGAAAGTGATAATGTAAAAATATGCATTGAGGATGGCTGTGTGTACAAAGCGAAGGTTTATGAAGAACGAAATACAATATATATAGAGAAAAAGTCTGAAGATGGAACGATAGAGGCTTTTGAGGCAAATATTGAGGCAATAGATAAAAATTCAAAAAATCCTGTAGAATTAATGGCAGCGGAAACATATGAAAAATATAAAAATGGCAAAAGCAGTTCGCCTGAAGAGAATTTTGCGGCTGCACTTATAGAATTTCAGCAGTATGTTAAAGATAGAATTGAGAACGGGCCGCCTAAATTTTTAATAGGAAGTATGGAAGCATCCATAGAAGAATGGGATGAACTCTTAGAAAATGTAGACGAAGCTATTGATGAGATAAAAGAAGAAATGCGTGAGCGTATAGAAAAGCTTGAGCAGTCAGATGAAGAGAAAGTCGAGCAGGAAGGTGGAATTTTAAATGGATATCAGGATTAATTCAGGTACATATTATAACCCTTATGAAAAATTATCATGCAGTAATAACGGCATTTTAGATGAAGTAAAACAGACATATGATACTCAGAATAAAGAGGTGGAAGAAGATACATGCAAAACGGTTACAAAATCATCAGGAGAAAATGAAGCAGAAAAGCTTAAGGCAATGAATACATTTTTAAATGAAAGAATAAACACAGATAAAAAAGCACCATATTCACATCTTGCAGACGAAAGTGGGATTATTAATTATAATGGGGTATGTTTTGTATGTAATAATGAAAAGCAGGCATTGTGTCTTGGAGATGTGAGTAACCCTAAAGATGTTCTTACCATACCGCTGTCAGGTGGAGGATGCCTGATGGTCAATAGGAATAATATAGGAGCTCTGTCAAAAGCTATAGGAATGTTTTCGCCTGAAGATATGGGAAGAATAATGAGAGCAATAGCACAGGATAACCAGTGCAGAAGAAAGCAGACGGAGATTGAAACTTTTGAAGATTCTGAGGACGGAGTTGAAGAGGCATGGAGACAGGCAGCAGAGGAGACAGGCTGTGATGGATTTGGATATGATGAACAGGGCAAAAAGACACATATTACCCAGTTAGATATATCCAGGGTGCTTATGGACAAAGATGAGAGTGTATTAGGGAAAACTGTGGAATCGGCACTTAACTTTGCTGAAAATGCTTTGTACAGATTAAATAATCCAATGCCGGGTGAATCAGACAGTGACGCAGTAAGGGCTGCAAAAGCAGGTGAAAAGCGATTTTATGAAGTATTTATAGAGAAACTGAAAGCCTTACAATAATACTTAGAGATTATAATGGAGGATTGGATATGGAAGTTGTAAACAGTGCAAATTATAACTTTAATGTAAATGAATATAAAAGCAAGGGAGTGGCTAATAAAGAAATTTTTGATACTGTAAAAACCAAGGATTCAGGTGCAGATGAAAGATTATTGGGAATAGGATTCATAAAAGCTCCTAATAGTAATATGCATTATGGAATGAGAGCTGAATATGCAGAAGATTTTTCCGTTGATAATCCGGTAATTACCGTAAAAGTTCAAAAAGGATGTGGCGAGGTAGAAGAATACAATATAGATATTCGTAATGTAAATCCTCAAAACGCAACCGAAATAGAGATGTTTGCATTATGTAATTATGCAGATGCAAATGGGTATGGCACAGGAGGAACCTTTGGCAGTTGGCAAACTTTGAACTATTATAGGGATAATGCTGTTCATAATGGTTATTTTAAAATGACAAATACGGTGGAACATTTCAAAAATGTGAAACAGGATTGGGCTTCAATGGTTAGTGCCATGATAAATGATTACATGAATGCCGGTTTATATAAGCAGGCATTGGATGGTAATAAATTGTTAAGTGTATTTAGCAACGGGTTAAATACAAATAACAGTACATATACCTTGGAAAACAGAGATATTTCATCTGTAGAGGATTCAAAGACAGACACAGATATTATAGTGAAACCGGATGGTTCAAAAGTACTTGTAGTAACTGTGGGTATAGGTGGAATGAAGACAACAACGAGTTTGGAAATTGCAAAGCCAATGACTGAACAAAGTATTGAATGATTTATAGAGAAGCTGAAAGCGTTACAATAATACTTAGATTTCCATCCGCAAAATCTGCTTCAATTCTGCCGCCTATAGATTCGGTAAGTTTTTTGCAGATATAAAGACCAAGACCGCTGCCCTCTGTATTGCCGGATTTGTGCTGTCTGTAATAACGGTCAAATATATGTTCAGTATCAATATATACCTGATTGGTGGGATTAGAAACTGTTAATATGATATCTTTTTCATTAGAAACAGTAAAGTTAATATCACCGGAGGTATATTTGATACTGTTAGAAATAAGATTTTGAATAATTCTTGTAAGCATATTTTTATCAGTATAGACAAATACAGGCTTATCGGCATTTTCAAAATAAGGAGTTATATTTTTTTCTTTAAATACAGGGTGGCCTGCAAGTATTTGTTCGCAAAGAAGCCCTGAAATATCTGTTTTTTCATATACAGGAGTATAAGCATTTGAATCCATTAATGATATATCAAAAAAATCATTAATCAGACTACAGCAGTAATATGCTTTTTCAAGAGCTACATTTATATTCGTCATAACATTTTCATCATGGCATTCTTCTTTTGCAAGCTGAAGATAGCCTATAACTGATGTAAGCGGTGTTCTCATATCGTGGGAAATATCAGCAACAGACAGTTTAAGCGAATCAGTTTTTTTAACTTCATCAGTTTTAAGCTTATGCATATAGTCAATCAGCAGGTTTATTCCTGATACCATATTTGACAAATCATAATCTGACAGCTCAATGGTGATAAGTCTGTTTGTCATATCTTTTAGCTGGTTTGAGATGCTTTTAATCTGTCTTTTTATAATAATCTGCTTTACTGCAAGTAAGATGGAAACAGCAGAAAGTATGCAGATAACAATATACTCCATTAATAGTCCTCCGTTATTTGATTTCCGTTTTTCTAAAACATATATATGTGGCAATAAATGCAATAGCAATTACAATTATAGCATTTATAAATGTAGGGACAAGGTTTTTGTAAGAGCTGTCCTGTGCCAGACAGAAACATGATAATGTAAAAATCCTGCTGTCGGTAAAGGTGCGGATAATGTTACAGGTTATAAAAGTAAAACATACAGCAGCAGAAATTGAAGCAGAAGCTTTTTTTAATGAAAATGTAATAAAAGTAATAATACTTTGTATGGCAAAAAGCTGAGCCGCTACTGTAAGAAACCAGAATATGTTATGTGTATTAATAATACTGTTATCAAAGCTGCTTTTTAATGAAAACCCAAGTACTGCCGAAAAAATATAAATAGAATGCAATAAAACAGATATTATATAGACTATTATTAATCTTGACAGCAGTATTGATAAACGGCTGTATCCTATTTTGATTTCATTATGTATAGTCCTGCTGCTGAAATCATTTCCGATAAACCATGATGTAACAAGTGAAATAATAAATATTAAAGAAGTATCACTTACTAAACATGCAAATACTTCATTTGTATTCATAGAAGGTAAAAGGTAAAGTTTACAGTAACTATAGAAAAATCCTGCTGCAAATAGTATCAGTGCAACAATATAAAGTAATATAAATCTGCGTAACTTAAATCCTTCTACTTTAAGCTGATTAATCATTTTTATCACCCCCTGTTACTGATAGGAAATATTCTTCAAGATTCTGTTCTGCTAATGATAATTCCGTAATTACTATATTTTTTTTCATAAGTGCAGTTGAAACCATTTCTATATTGTCAGTATAAGAATATAAATAAACCATATTTTCAGACACTGCCTTATAGTCAGAAGTATGCAGTTCATTGTCAAGTACAGTCAGGCAGATTGGAAGATTATCTGTTTTAATCCGTATATATTTTCTGCACTTTGTTTCCAGTTCATTGTGAGTCATAATATCTATAATCTTACCTTTATTAATAATAATATAATCTGTGGCAAGAAGATATAGCTCGTTCAATATATGGCTTGAAATAAATATGGTAGTGTTCATTTCTTCATTTAATTTTTTTAAAGTGTTTCTAAGGGATGCAATATTTTTAGGGTCAAGACTATTTATTGGTTCATCAAGAATAAGTAAGCGTGGCTTTCCGATAAGTGCAAGACAGATGCTTAACCGCTGCTTTATTCCCATTGATAATTTATAAACTTTTTTATCACGTATGCTGTATAAATCCATTAATTTAAGCAGTTCATCGCATATGTTTTTATCAGGATTTCCAATTAAAATACGCTGCAATTCAAGATTCTGAAAAGCCGTATAGTATGGATATAGTGCAGGAGCTTCTATGGTGCTTCCTATATATTTTCGCATTTTCTCAAGCTGAGGATACTCCGTTTTTCCAAAGAGGGAAAAAGAACCTTCAGTCTGGTAAAGCAGACCTGTAATTATACGCATAAGAGTAGTCTTTCCGGCTCCGTTTTCACCGATAAAACCGTATATATGATTTTCATATAGTGAAATGTTAATGTTGTCAAGTGCGGTAAAACTGCCGAATTTTTTGGTCAGATTATCCGTTTGTAAAATTATATTTTCCATTTTCAAACCTCCGTTTCTGACATACATGATAGAACATTTCCCTAAAAATATTATTCAGCAATTCTAAAGAAAATCTTAATTTATAAGACGATACCCCATTCCATAAACAGTTTCAATATATTCACTATCATCAGCCTGACGTATTTTTTTCCTAAGATTGCTTATATGCACATTCATGGTGTTTTCGTCACTTACATAATCTTCTCCGGTTATACTTTCAAAAAGGTTTCTTTTGGAAAATATTTTATCAGGGTTCTTTATAAGCAGTTCAAGTATGGAATATTCCATGGCTGTACATATTATTTCCTTATCAGAAACAAATACACGTTTTGATTCAGTATTCAAAGTAATATTCCGAAAAGAGATTTTTTTGCCAATCTGAAATTCACTACGTCTTAATACCGCATTTATCCTTAAAATTACTTCGTCAATATCAAATGGTTTTGTAATATAATCATCTGCTCCAAGACGCAGCAGTTCTATTCTGTTGTATACCTGATTCTTAGCTGAAAGTACAATTACGGGAGTGTTTTTCGACTTTCTTAATTCGTGCAGCACTTCTTCACCGGTTCGAAGCGGCAGCATTAAATCCATAAGTATAAGACTGTAATCATTATTTAAAGCCAGTGAAAGACCATCAAATCCATTATCAGCACAAACAGTTTCAAATCCGCTTTTATTCAAAATCCGGTTTAAAAGGCTGTTTATTTTTTTATCATCTTCGATTATAAGAATGGTAGACATTTTATCCTCCGATATGTTAAGTTATAGAATCAGGTTAATTTTATCACAAATAAATAAAAAAGTATGTAACGATTTTGCATTTAGAGAGTTAATATAGTGAGGAGGTGAAAAAATTGGATTTTGAGCGTGTATATAGAGAATGGTTCAAAGATGTTTTTCTGTATGTCTGCAGTTTATCGGCAAATAAAGATATTGCGGAGGAGATAACACAGGAGACTTTTACAAAAGCATTGAAATCTATTGATAGTTTTGACGGCCGCAAAGACATAAGGGCATGGCTCTTTACTATTGCAAGAAACACATATTATACATATTGTAAACGTCAGAAGATATATGCAGACAAAGAATTATCAGAAGACATTGTTGATTCCGCACACGCATTTACTACATGCCTTGAAGATAGAGAAAGTGCGTTTCGCATACACGAATTTCTTCATAATATGGAAGAACCTTATAAAGAGGTGTTCAGCCTAAGAGTGTTTGGGGAACTGCCATTTGAAAAAATAGGATTACTATTCGGAAAAAGCTCTGAATGGGCAAGAGTAACATTTTATCGTGCAAAAAAGAAGATTATAGAATTTATGGAGGAGCCGGAGGATGAAAAATATTAACTGTAATATAGTAAAGGATATTCTGCCGCTGTATTTTGATAAAGTTGTAAGTAAAGATACAGTTGAAATGGTAGAGGAACATTTGAGGTCATGTGAAGACTGCCAAAAAGAGGCTTCAGTAATGAAAAAAGATTTTGTGATGCCTGTTAACCAAAGTATTCGGCTTGATGAAGCAAAAATGCTTAAGAGGTTCAAAATACATTTTCGTAAAAGAAATGTGCTTATTTCAATAATGTCATTTATAATTGCGTTTGGAGTAATGGGAGCAGTTATTTTTCTGTTGACCTATCCGAAGTTATATATCGATTATGATGGTGCGAAGATTTCTGTTGACGTTGATGATGGAAATGTATACGCTGAATATACCGGAAATGATGCTATAGCCGCATATGCTGTATACCCGGTTGAGCCATATATTGATGAGGAAGAAAAATATATTGTGATATTTTATTACAGTACTACATTTTGGGATAAGTATTTTACTGCCGGTAAAGGTAAAAGTGATATTAATAAAACAGGTTTTACGGTTGAATTAGGCGAAGCTGCACAAATTGATGAAGTGTACTATGGAAAATATGATGGTGGAGAAGTATATGAACCGTCTGAATTAAGTGATATGCACCTGGTCTGGAGTAAGTAGGCTGAGAAAAACTGTATGTAAAGAGGTATCAGGATAAATGTTCTGATACCTCTTTTTGTGGGTTCTAATTATATACGTATTATAACACCACATCCGATTTTATTACCGGAATTGCCCGAAGGTTGGGTTGTAAAATCATCGGGACCGGAATGGATTATAACTGACCTTCCTATAACATCATCTATTCTAAAGCGGGTGTCAAAAAAAACCCCATAAGCATATCCTCGGTTGCTAAGTAATGGAACCAAATCTCCGACGTGATAAGGATGAGGTTTATTATCAGGATTATAATGTGCACCTGTTTTATCAAAAGGAGGAGTGCAGTCACCCGTCTCGTGAATATGCATTGCATAGAAATTTGATAAGGAATCTGTAGAAGAATCCGGAAGGCCAAAGATTTCAGCTTGTATTAAAATACCGTCATACGGAGTCTGAAAAAATTTAACAGAACCATTTATCTGAGGCTGTTCATTGCTTCCGGTAATATTGGCCGCAGCACATGCCTTGTTAAGGCTTAGTATTTCAGTAAATGTAGATTCGGGAGATATTAAATACATAGTGGTTCTCCAAGAATAGTTTTAAGATAAAATATGCAAAATTATTATATTGTGTTACCAATAATATAGAACAGTAAACATAAAAACATTTGAATTTGATAAAAAACGTTGTATACTATAGTGAAAATGTATTTATATGTATTAAAAGGAAAAGCAGAGGCAGAATAATTACATAAAGGAGAATAAAGCATGAAGTATTTAAAGCAGTTTTTAGTTATACTTGTGATTACATTTATAGGTGAAGTATTAAAATATCTTATACCGCTTCCGGTTCCGGCATCAATTTATGGTCTCCTTATATTGTTTGCAGCACTTATTACGGGAGTGGTTAAGATTGATATGGTAAAAGATACGGCAGCTTTTCTAATAGAAATAATGCCGCTTATGTTCATACCAGCGGCAGTAGGGCTTATGGATTCATGGAGTATATTAAAACCTATTTGGATTCAGATATCTGTTATTATAGTAATTTCTACTGTTTTAGTAATGATATTCAGCGGAAGAGTCACACAGTTTATAATAAGATGGGAAAAGAGGCATTTGAAATGAATGATTTATTGAGCAATTCTACATTTTTCGGAGTGGCTATAAGCATATTGACATATGAAATAGGAGTATTATTAAAGAAAAAATTTAAAATTGCGATATTTAATCCGCTGCTGATATCTATAGCTTCGGTAATTGCATTTCTGGTAATTTTTAATATTGATTATGACAGCTACTATGAAGGTGCAAAATATCTGGGATATCTTTTAACACCTGCAACAGTATGTCTTGCAGTTCCATTGTATGAACAGATTTCACTGTTAAAGAAACATTTTAAAGCGATAATTGGAGGTATCATATCGGGAGTAATAACAAGCCTTGTATCTATATTTGTTATGTCTGTTATGTTCAGACTAAATCATAAAGAATATGTGACGCTTTTACCTAAGTCCATTACTACGGCAATAGGAATGGGGGTTTCGGATGAACTGGGAGGTATAGTGACTATTACTGTAGCAGTTATTATAATAACAGGAGTATTAGGAAATATAATTGCAGAATCAGTATGCAGGCTGTTTAAGATAAAAGAGCAGGTAGCCATAGGCATAGCTATCGGCTCATCATCTCATGCGGTGGGTACAGCTAAGGCAATGGAGCTGGGGGATATAGAAGGTGCAATGAGCAGTTTGTCCATAGCAGTTGCAGGCTTGCTTACGGTTTTAGGGGCATCAATATTTGCAGGATTCATATAATATAAAGTTACCATTATAATGCCTTTTTGCTTACAATTTAAGAGAAAAATATTAAAAAGACAGGTGCAAGTCGGAGATTAAAGTGGTATCATAGTTAAGTAAAAGGAGCAGTATAATGAGGAATGTAAATAAATTATTTAAAATAATAAGGTTAAACTGGAGATGTATGGTGGAATTTGAACTGTTGTACAGATTTTTTTCTGTTCTGATATTTGCCCCCATACTACTTATAATGTTTAATATATCTATGACGATATCCGGTTACAAATATATTACTGTAGATAATGTAAATGGGTATATAAAGAGTCCGATAACGATAATTATGGTGATAATGCTTGTGCTTACAGTGACATTTTTTGCATTGATGGAAATAAGTGCAAATATTTATATCATAGATCAGTCATATCAGAGGAATATCACTAATATAAAAGATGTACTGATATTTTCACTGAGAAATGCAATAAGGGCGTTCAGCATAAGAAATATATTCCTTGCCATAATGGTTATGGCAACTACATTATTTTTAAATACCGGTATCACTTCAGGATATATAAGTACCGTATCAGTACCCGGTTTTTTTACCGCATTTATTACAGCAAACAAATATCTTAAACGTATACTGTATGCCACCATGATACTGTCAGCATTTTTCTTTATAAAGTGGATATATGTTTTCCAGTATTTTACATTAGAGAAATGTTCATTTGTTACAGCATGTAAGAAAAGCAATAATCTGAATAAGGGACATAAATTGAAAGACTTTGTTACTATTCTGCTTATGGAAATGCTGTGTACAGCAGTCTTTGCAGCAGTGACAGCACTTGTGGTACTTATATTTGCCGGAATATACAAGTTTTTTTCATCATATGAAATAGTATATTATATGATGTTATCTGCGGTTATTGTAGTGACTACAATGCTTGGAGTATTGTTCCTTGCATTGTCCATGCCGATGTTGTTTGCATGTATAAGTGTAATGTTTTACAGACATAAGGTTGAAACAGGGGAGAGGATACAGCATTGCATGAAGTCAAAATATCGTGTTGATATAATAAAGAAAAAGAAAATTAAGAGATTGGAACATATAATATTCTGGGTGTCATTGGCGGTATGTACGGTATATGTGTATATGGCTGCTGCGGGAAATATAAGTTTGAATGTGGAATACTTAAAATCCATGGAGATTACGGCACACCGCGGGGCATCAGCAAAATATCCGGAAAACAGTATGAGTGCATTTGAGGGGGCAGTAGAACTCGGTGCTGACTGGATTGAACTTGATGTTCAGCAGACAAAGGATGGGGAAATAATAGTTATGCATGATTCAAACTTCAAAAGAACTACAGGAAAGAATTGTAATGTATGGAAAATGAAATATGAAGATGTTGAGAATCTGGACTGTGGAAAATGGTTTTCAAAAGATTATAAAGGGGAAAGAGTACCTCTTTTAAAAGATGTTGTGGAGTATGCAAAGGCTGAAGGCATCAAACTTAATATAGAGCTTAAGCCTACAGGGCATGAAAAAGATTTTGAAAAAGCAGTTATAGATATTGTAAATGAATATGAATACAAAAACAGATGTGTCATAACATCGCAGAATTATAAAGCATTAAAGAATGTCAAAAAATATGATGAAGAAATAACCACCGTATATGTTATGGGTGTCGCATACGGAAATATATTAAAATTAACTGCTGCCGATAATTTCAGCATAAAGTATTATTATGCGACTGACGAATTAATAAAAAGAGTCCACAATGCCGGAAAGGAATTGTATGTATGGACGGTAAACAGTGAGTCATCCATAAACAAAATGATTGATTTAAATGTAGACAATATTATAACTGATAATATCAGTCTTGCAAAAAAATGTATTTACCGGAAAAAAGCCGGTAATAAGGCAGTAAAATATTTTGATAAGCTGCTGCTTAAGGAATAGGGAAACTGTAGGAAAGGTGTTGATACACTCAATGAAAGATAATGATTTTGCACAGGGAAATATTTTAACAAAGCTTGTAAAGTTCATGATGCCGATACTTGGGGCACTTATATTACAGGCAATGTATGGGGCTGTAGATATACTTATAGTCGGATGGTTCGGTACTAATACGGGAATATCTGCCGTATCAACGGGAAGCAGTATAGTAAATGTGGTAATATTTACTGTAGCAGGGCTTTCAATGGGTATAACCGTACTTATAGGAAGATACATAGGTGAAAAAAAAGAGGAACGAATAGGCAGTGTAATTGGAGGATGTATAGTCTTTTTTGCTATAATCTCAGTAATAGTAGCAGCAGCAATGCTGATATTTGCAAGACCGATGGCAGTACTTATGCAGGCACCGAAAGAAGCTGTGGAGCTTACGGCATTATATGTAAGAATATGTGGTGGTGGTATATTTTTTATTATAGCCTATAATGTAATAAGTAGTATATTCAGAGGTATGGGTAATTCAAAGCTTCCGCTTATATTCGTAGCAATAGCATGTGCAACAAATATTATAGGTGACTTTCTGTTTGTGGCAGTGTTTGACATGAATGTGGCAGGAGCAGCACTTGCAACTGTTATGGCACAGGCAGTAAGTGTGATTTTATCTGTTATTATTATAAAAAAGCAGAATTTGCCATTTAAAGTTACGAAAGCAAATATCAGGTTCAATAAGGAAATAACGAATTGCGTAAAGGTAGGCAGTCCGATAGCATTACAGGAAGTATTGACGCAGCTTTCATTTCTTGCATTATGTGCATTTATTAATAAACTTGGTCTGGATGCATCTTCAGGCTATGGTGTTGCAAGTAAAATAGTAAGCTTTGTAATGCTTATACCATCTGCCCTGATGCAGTCAATGTCTTCATTTGTAGCACAAAATGTAGGTGCAGGAAAGGAAAAAAGAGCAAAACAGTCAATGCTTTGTGGTATGGGCATAGGAGTTGCTATTGGTATATTTATTGCATTATTTGCATATTTTAAAGGGGATATGCTGGCAGGAATATTTACAAATGATGCAGCAGCAGTTAAAAATGCCGCCGACTATCTGAAAGGATTCAGTATAGAGGCAGTAGTTACGTGTATTCTTTTTAGTTTTATCGGATATTTCAACGGACATAGCCAGACGCTGTTTGTAATGCTTCAGGGACTGGCACAGTCTTTTATTGTCAGACTGCCAATGTCGTATTTTATGAGTATAAGGGATGATGCTAATCTTATGCTTATAGGTCTTGCTGCACCATCAGCTACCATATTTGGAATAGTTATAAATCTGACATTTTTTATAGTATATACATCTAAAATAAAAAAGGAAGGTAATGGAATTGTATGATAGTTGCTCTTGTGCAATCTAAGATATTATGGGAGGATAAAGAGGGAAATATTAAAAAGATGGAAAAGGTTATTTCAAGATATCAGCATGTGGATATTTACCTTTTTCCGGAAATGAGCCTTTCAGGCTTTTCGAATAACATTGATAAATTTAAAGAGCATGAAAAAGAGACAGTAAACAGAGTATCTAAACTGGCAAAAAGATATGGTACAGCAATAGGTGTGGGATGGACAAAGGCATGTGGAGATATGTGCGAAAACCACTATTCTATTGTAACGCCGGAGGGTGAGATTATGGATTATGCCAAAATCCATCCGTTCAGTTTTAGTGGAGAGGATAAGTATTGTCTGGGGGGAAGAGAAATTAAAATATGCCGGTATAAAGGATTCAGCATTGGTGTGCAGATATGTTATGATCTTAGGTTTGCTGATACATTTGCAATGGAGGCAGAAGAAGCCGATTTTATTATCGTTCCTTCCAATTGGCCGGCACAAAGGGCAGAACATTTTCAATGTCTTCTACAGGCAAGAGCCATAGAGAATCAAATATATGTGGCAGGCGTAAACTGTGGGGGACATATTGGAGGAATATATTATTCAGGAGACAGTGGAATATATAACCCAGAAGGTGTAAAATGTAAAAGACTTCTTTCAGATGCAAATCCGGAATGTAATGAGGAAAAAGTATTAATATATGATATAGAAAATGATGTTAAGAAGTTCAGGGAATCATTTCCTGTAAGAAGAGACATGGTAACATTACATAAATATTGATATGGAGAAATATAATGGGCAATAAGCAGAAGAGTAAAAATTTATTTATACAGGGAACAATATTGGCACTTGCAGGCATATTTACGAAGATAATCGGTTTTGTATACAGAATACCTATGACAAATATGCTTGGGTCAGATGGAAATGGAGTGTATTCCATTGCTTTTGAAATATATAATATAGTACTTATGTTGTCATCATATAGTATGCCGCTTGCGGTGTCTAAGCTGGTGTCTGCCAGACTCGCACTGAAACAGTATAACAATTCATACAGGGTATTTAAGGATACAATGAAATTTGCTTTGGTTACCAGTATTGCAGGAGCACTATTTTTGTATTTCGGTTCAGGATTATTGGCTTCGCTTTACTCAACACCTGAGCTTGTCAGACCATTAAAAGTACTTGCACCTACACTTCTTGTAGTCGGGATTTTAGGTGTTATGCGTGGATTTTTTCAGGGCTCAAGCACAATGATACCTACTGCCATTTCACAGATATTTGAGCAGATATTTAATGGTGTCATAAGTATTGGGGCGATATGGTACTGCATGTCAAAGCTTGCTGCACATGCAAGGTCTTTGCCGGATGGATTTTACGGTGGTGCCACAGGAGTGTATCAAGGTATAAGTCAGGGATTTCAGGTACAGGGTGCTTCATTTGGTGCAGCAGGAGGAACTGTTGGAACACTTGCAGGAGCAGTGGTGGCATTATTATTCCTTGCATTTACATTTGTTATATATAAGCCGTCCATAAACAGGCAGAACAAAAGAGACGGATGGGGGATAACTGAAAGTCATGGAGAAATATATCGTACACTGCTTGTTACAGTAGTACCTGTTATTATAAGCCAGACAGTATATCAGGTGGGATATGTTATAGATGATCTGATATTCAGTAAAACCATGTATCTTAAAGGGATGGACAATTCGGTCAGAAAATCGCTTCAGGGTGTATTTAATTCACAATATACGATGTTGATAAATGTTCCGATTGCAATGGCAACAGCAATGGCTACATCATCAATACCAAGTATAGTTACATCATATACTATGGGCAGAAAAAAAGAGGTTAATAAAAAGATAGGCTCTATTATAAAATTTGTAATGGTTATAGCATTCCCTTCAGCAATGGGGCTTTCGGTGTTAGCAACTCCGATAACTCATACATTGTTCCCGAGGCTCGGTGAATATAATACTGTAGGTGCATCATTACTTCGTTATGGCTCTGTTGCAATAGTTTTTTATTCGCTCTCTACCATAACCAGTGCCATATTGCAGGGCCTTGACCATATGAAAGTACCGGTAAAAAATTCGGGAATATCACTGTCAATTCATTTGGTACTTATGGTTGTGCTTTTGTATTTTACGGAGCTTAATGTATATGCACTTCTTATAGGTGATATAACATTTCCTCTGCTTGTAAGTATATTGAACTGGAATAGCGTGAGAAAATATGTAGGTTATAAGCAGGAGGTAAGTCGTACCTTTATTGTGCCACTTGTGGTATCAGCGGTAATGGGAGCAGCTGCATGGCTTGTGTATGAAGGAATATTTGTTATAACAAAACGTCCGAGTGTGGGAATTGCAGTGTCCGTAGCAGTGGCAGTGGTTGTATATGGTGTTGGAATATTGAGGCTTCACTGCTTTGATAAAGAGGAACTTTATGACCTTCCGATGGGAGGAAGACTTGTGACATTGGGGAAGAAGATGGGGGTTTACAGATAATGGTGGGAGAAGAAAACCTAAGGCGGTAAAAGACGGGAATATATCACAGAACGAGATTATCTTTGCGGCAGAAAAGGAACGCAATGCTTTAGAGGTTACCATTTACATGATTGACGGTTTAATGGTATACTTGTTTCAGTAAATTAAGGCATATAGATTGTATTGCTTATCAGAAAGGAAATGAGTATATGGAAGAAGAAAGTTTAGCACAGCGGACTGCTGATAAAATAAGAAATATGATACTTATAGAAAATGTATATAAGTTTGGTGACAAGCTTCCAAACGAAAATGTGCTTTCTGAGAAATTTAAGGTTAGCAGAACGACACTTCGGGAAGCAGTTCATATTCTGATATCGGAAGGATTGCTGAATGTTCAAAGGGGCAAAGGGACTTTTGTTGTGAATCAAATGGAACGTCAGGCAGATAGTGGAATTGATTTGCAAGAATTACACAGCAAAAAAGTGACTTTACGGGATTTATATGAAACAAGATTGATTTTTGAACCGGAAGCTGCTGCTTTGGCTTGCAAAAGAGCGAGTGATGAAGAAATTGCACATATACTGGAATTGGGGGAACAGTGCCAGGAGCATTTAAAGAAAAGCTATACAGGTAAACAGAGAATAGAATCAGAGGTTGCTTTTCATGGTGCGCTTATTAAAGCGTCCCATAATGAGTTTATCAGTCAATTTTTACCGGTATTAACAGCAACAATAGAAAAGACATTTGATTTGGATCATAAACTTTATATTATAGCAAAAGATGCGTATGAAGACCATGCTATGATTATGAAGTTTTTAGAGCAGCGAAACTCAGAAGCCGTTAAATGCGCAATTAAAATTCACCTGAGTAATGCTATCCATACAGAAGAATTGGAGTAGAAATAGTTGCAGCAAAAACTGCCACACCATAATATTGGTGTGGCAGTTTTTTGTTGCAATCTATGTATTTTCCAATCATCTTTGCAAAATGTATTGACAAAACTGTCAAAGAGTAGTATAGTTGTCATACGACATGAAGTATGATGTCTTATCAATGAAGGAGGTACAATATGAATAAAGCAAAAATTTATTATGAGGAAGACTGTAATCTTGGTCTTTTAGACGGAAAAACAATTGCAGTTATTGGTTATGGAAGTCAGGGGCATGCACATGCCTTGAACGCAAAAGAGTCTGGATGTAATGTTATTATCGGTCTCTATGAGGGAAGCAAATCATGGGCAAAAGCACAGGCACAGGGGTTTGAGGTCTATACAGCAGCAGAAGCAGCTAAAAAAGCTGATATTATCATGCTCCTGATTAACGATGAACTGCAGGCTGATATGTATAAGAAAGATATTGAGCCAAACTTAGAAGAAGGCAACATGTTGATGTTTGCACATGGTTTCAATATTCATTTCGGTTGTATCACACCACCTAAGAATGTTGATGTTACTATGATTGCACCCAAAGGACCTGGACATACGGTAAGAAGCGAGTATCAGGCAGGCAAAGGTGTTCCTTGTCTGGTAGCTATAGCGCAGGATGCTACAGGAACGGCTTTGGAGCGTGCTTTGGCTTATGCACTGGCTATCGGTGGCGCAAGGGCAGGTGTTTTGGAGACAACATTCCGTACAGAGACGGAGACAGATCTTTTTGGTGAGCAGGTTGTCTTATGCGGCGGTATCTGTGCATTGATGCAGGCTGGTTTTGAAACGCTTGTTGAAGCAGGTTATGATGCGAGAAATGCTTATTTTGAATGTGTCCATGAGGTAAAGTTAATCGTAGATTTGATTTATCAGTCAGGTTTTGCGGGAATGAGATATTCTGTTTCTAATACTGCGGAGTATGGTGATTATATTACGGGCTCTAAAATTATTACAGAAGATACAAAAAAAGCCATGAAGAAGGTTTTATCGGATATTCAGGACGGAACTTTTGCAAAAGATTTCCTTTTGGAAATGTCTTCCGGAGGACAAGTTCATTTTAACGCACTAAGGAAGTTGGCAGCAGAGCATCCGGCGGAACTTGTTGGTACAGAAATCCGTAAGTTATATAGCTGGAATAATGAAGATAAATTGATTGACAACTAATCGGATAAAGTGATTGTAAAAATTTAATAAAGAGTAAAATGGAAACTGTTTTTTGATGGAATTAATGATTTGTTTAACAGTTGAATATACCATAAGCTCTGAAAAATAATTGATAGAATTATAGAATGAAGTATCAGGCTCTACAAAGAATGTTGTAGAGCCTGTTTATAAGCGGAAAACTTACTTGTCTCCGCATCCACTCACATCTGCAAATTGCCTTCAAGATACAATTGAGCATATTCTAATGGTTTATCTATTGCCAGAGCATTTAAGGCACATTCAGAATTAGGAGTAGTTTTCAAACCTTCTTCTGCTTTGGCACAATATATCCTTAAAAAATAGCCTGCATAAGTATATATGTCGATGCTGTTATGGTGCATATTGTATTTTGCATAAATAATATTTATTTTATCAGTTCTCTTTAATTTGTTTTTCTGAAAGCATTTCAATCAATTCACAATTCCCATATATTTTGTGTTATAGTTTCATGAGATTTTGTTTCCCTTATCAGGGTTCATAGTGCCTTGTGGGAAGATATAAAACAAGGGAAATAATAAGGGAAAACTCACCTGCGATAAATTCAGTGTTTTCAAGGGTTAGCGGAGATTTTAGTAACAAAATATAACAGCTAATGTTTCCACTAAAAATCCTCAAATCACAATCGGGATTTTACTACCATTTCTCCAAACCATTATATCTCAAAGTATCTTTTGCGACAGAAACTATTTTATATCTTAACTATAATTTTTTTGATAGCATTATTTCATAGGGGTCTGGTGTCAGAATAAAACCGCCTATGGTTTTGTAGCCGAGTTTGTTATAAAAATGTTGAGAATATTCGTTAGAAGCGGTAGAGGTCATTACTATATCGTATCCTGAATTTTTCATTTCTGTTTCCCAAAATTCTACAAGTGATTTTCCATATCCTTTTCCCCGAAATTCTTCCAGAATATATAGCATATTCATAAATGGGGTGTTATCCCAAAATAGATTGTATCTTAGCCACCCTATAAATTGATTATCCTGTTCTGATATATATACTCTGTTAAGCTGTATGAGATTTTGAAGCTCTTGCTTACTTATATGTTTGTCCCATTTTAAAATAGTGTCAACATTATTTTTTTCTGCTCTAATTATTTTCAAATTTCTATCCTCCGGTTTCATGTTTAGTTAGAATTATTATATAATATTTTATACAAAAGTATATATTAATTTTGTTAAATTGTAGCATATTGTAAAACTTTGTGTTTATATTATTGTAATGAATATTTGCAGGGAGCATGACAATTCGTTATTATAACGAAAACAATTGGGAGAATCCGTATATTTATTACTATACAGATACAGATTCGCCGATATCATGGCCGGGTATAGCAATGGATTCAGATGGAGACGGGTGGTATTCATATGAAATCTGCGGATTTGATGAAGTCAAAGTCAATAAGAGCATCTTACCAGATGATTTTTAGCTAACCATACAATGTTAAAATATATCAATAAAACTGATTAATTTTATCACTATTATTTTATATTTATCTGTGCTAATATATGTTTCAGATATTAAAACCAACAAGATTATTATAAAAGCAATGAAGAGGAATAGTAGTATCTTATCTGATTCCCAGAGAGCTGCCGAATGGTGCGAGGCAGCATGAAGAGGGATATGAACTCGCCTTGGAGCAGCCGGCTGAACATATTATAAGTAGGCATGGACGGAGTCCCACCGTTATAAGGGAAGGACATTTACCAAAAAGGAAGTGTCCGTTAAGAGCATATTATTATATGAAACAGAGTGGTACCGCGTAAGAACATTTAAATCGCAATCTTTCGTCTCTGCTGTAGGGGAATACCCACAGCAGAGACTTTTTAAGTTTAATCAAATGGAGGTAAGATCATGGATTACAAAAAGTATAAGAGGGCATATTTTATGCCGAAGGAAGTATCGTATGACTGGGTAAAGAAGGAATATATTGATAAAGCACCTATATGGTGCAGTGTGGATTTAAGGGACGGCAATCAGGCATTAATAGAGCCTATGAGCCTTGAAGAAAAGCTGAACTTCTTCAAGATGCTCGTAGAAATAGGATTTAAAGAAATAGAAGTAGGTTTTCCGGCAGCATCAGATACAGAGTACAGATTTTTACGAGAACTGATAGAGCGTAAGATGATTCCTGATGATGTTACCATACAGGTGCTTACACAGGCAAGAGAACATATTATAAAGAAAACATTTGAAGCCGTAAAAGGTGCACCGCGTGCAGTCGTACATCTTTACAATTCTACTTCAGTGGCACAAAGAGAGCAGGTATTTAGAAAAAGCAAAGAAGAAATATTAAAGATTGCCGTTGATGGTGCGAAACTGCTTAAAAAACTTGCCGATGAGACAAAGGGTAATTTCTCTTTCGAATATAGTCCTGAGAGTTTTACGGGTACAGAGGTGGAATATGCCGTAGAGGTCTGCAACGCAGTACTTGATGTGTGGAAACCTGAGAAAAGCAATAAGGCTATAATTAATATACCGGCTACTGTTGAGAACTCAATGCCTCATATATTTGCAACACAGGTGGAATATGTCCATAAGAATTTAAAATACAGGGATGCAGTCACATTAAGCCTTCATCCGCATAATGACAGAGGATGTGGTGTATGTGATGCGGAACTTGGAATACTCGCAGGGGCAGACAGAATAGAGGGTACATTATTCGGAAACGGTGAAAGAACAGGAAACGTTGATATAGTAACACTTGCCATGAATATGTACTCACATGGAGTTGACCCGAAACTTGAATTTGGCAATATGCCGGAAATATGCAGCAGATATGAAGAATATACCCGTATGGAAGTATCAAAAAGACAGCCATATGCCGGAGAACTGGTATTTACCGCATTTTCAGGCTCACACCAGGATGCCATAGCTAAAGGCATGAAGTGGAGAGAAGAAAAGAATTGTGATACATGGACAGTGCCGTATCTTCCTATTGACCCTAAGGACGTAGGCAGAGAGTATGAAACTGATGTAATAAGAATAAACAGTCAGTCAGGAAAAGGCGGAGTAAGTTATATTCTTAATCAGGATTTTGGCATCGTGCTGCCGAAAAAAATGCAGGAAAGCGTAGGGTATCTTGTAAAAGGCGTATCAGACAGAGAACATAAAGAACTTTCACCTGACTGGGTATATGAGATATTTGAAGAAAATTATGTTAATTATATGCCTGTATTCCATATACCGGAGTGCCATTTCAAACAGGAAGATGGAATTATGGCAGAGGCGACTATAGAATATGCAGGAAAGAAGCAAAAAGTCATGGCAAACGGAAACGGACGTCTTGATGCCGTAAGCAATGCCATAAAACAGTATTTCGGAGTAAGCTATGAACTTACGGTATATGAAGAACATTCGCTTACAAAGGGCTCTTCATCTAAGGCAGTAACTTATGTGGGAATTAGCTGTAAGGGTGAAATGTCGTGGGGTGTTGGAATTGATGAGGATATTATCAAATCTTCCATAGCGGCACTTACGGTAGCAGCAAATAAGATTAAGGACATTGCACAGTCAGACAATGATAAAGATGAGAGAGTTATGGAATTCATTAATTATATCCAGAGCCATTATAAAGAAGTGACACTTGATGATATGGCAAAGGAATTCTTTCTTTCAAAACAATATATATCAAAATATATAAAGCTTAAGTCAGGCGACAATTTTGGTGATATATTAAAGAGAGTAAGAATGAAAAAGGCAAAAACATTTTTAAAGAACAGCACAATGACGGTGGAATCCGTAGCAGAACAGGTTGGATATCAGAATGTTGAGCACTTTACAAGACTGTTTAAGAAAGAGTATGGAGTAACACCAATTCAGTTCAGAAATCAGAGATAATAATATTATCAGAGATAATAATAATAAATCATGCATATAATATAAATAATGTATATAATGGAGAAATTGATATGTATGATTTTGGAATAGTCGGCGGAGACATCAGGCAAATGTATGTAGCAGAATATCTTGCAGCAGCAGGATATTCTGTTTTTTGTTATGGTGTGGAAAATATGAGTGAAAATGCGGCAAAAAATTTAGATGAGGTGCTTAATAATTCTGATATTATTATTGCACCAATACCGTTTTCAAAAGACGGAAAGAATCTGTCCATCAGAAATTCATATAAAAGAATTGAGAATTGGCAGTTTGCATCAATGATACCTGAAGGGAAAACTGTAATCAGTGGGGCACTGAATAAAGACACATTAAGAATAATAAAAGAGAAAGGAAGCCGGCCGGTGGATATATTGTGTAATCCGGTTGTAGAAAAATATAATACAATAGCTACGGCAGAAGGAACAATAGCAGAGGCGATAATAAGTCATCCGGGATTTATATATGACAGTATGTCAGTGGTGCTGGGATATGGAAAATGCGGAAGGCAGATTGCTGACAGCTTGTCAGCATTAGGGGCAGAAGTAGTGGTGTGTGCAAGAAGGAGCGAAATACGCAGTCAGGCAAAAGAACATGGTTATGAAGCAATAGATTTTTGCGAACTTAGTCACCAGATTGAAAAATTTGAATATATATTTAATACAGTACCTGAATTGGTATTGGATGAATGTGTATTAAGAAATGTCAGGAAGAATGCCATAATTATAGACATAGCCTCAATGCCTGGCGGAGTTGACTTTGATGCCGCAAAAAGAATGAATATAAAATGCAGGCATTGTCTTGGACTTCCCGGAAAATATTGTCCGGGTGCTTTGGCAAAAATCTATGTGGAGCAGATTCTTGACAGCATAAATAAATTATAGAAAGAAGTGGGTATTTTGCTGGAGGGAAAAAAGATTGGAATTGCCATAACCGGCTCTTTTTGTACTTTTGAAAATATATTAAAAGAAATAGAACTGCTTGTTAAGGAAGAAAAAGCAGAAGTATATACCATATTTTCAGAAATGTCAAAAAATACAGATACGAGATTCGGAGCTGCCGATAAATTTTTTGCAAATATAGAAAAAATCACAGGAAATAAACCAATAACTACCATAGTAGGAGCAGAACCTATAGGTCCTAATCCATTTTTGGATGTTCTTGCAATATTTCCATGTACGGGAAACACCATGGCAAAACTTGCTAACGGTATAACAGATACACCGGTGCTTATGGCGGCAAAGGCACATTTGAGAAATGAGAAACCTTTGGTTATATCTATATCCACCAATGATGCATTAGGTATGAATATGAAGAATATTGGAGAACTTATGAATGTAAAGAATATATTCTTTGTTCCGTTTGGTCAGGATAATCATATTAAAAAACCAAATTCAATGATTGCCAGAACAGAGATGCTGGTTCCGGTTATAGAAGCAGCATTGGAAAAGAAACAGTATCAGCCGGTAATTATGGGACCTAAATAGCAGGAGGCATTGGCGATGTGTGGAATAGCAGGATTTTATAATGGAAACGGAAAATATGCACAAGGGAAAAATTTCTGGGAAAATATTCTTGAAAATATGAATAAGGTTCAGAAACACAGGGGACCGGATGATGACGGCATATTTCTTACTCCTGAATGTGGGATGGCACATGTACGATTATCAATAATAGATATAGAGAAAGGACATCAGCCAATGATAAGAAGAGACGGTGAAAGAAAATGTGCAATAGTGTACAACGGAGAAATATATAATATGAAAGAACTTAAAGAACATCTTATGTATCTTGGCACAGAGTTTGAAACTACCAGTGATACAGAAGTGATTCTTGCAGGATATATGAGGTATGGTGAAAAATTTGTAAAGAGGCTCAACGGTATATTTGCTTTTGCGTTATGGGATATGAGTGAAAGGAAGCTTTTGCTTGTAAGGGACAGAATCGGAGTAAAACCATTATTTTACAGCAGGAAGAATGACGATATAATATTTTCTTCTGAGATAAAAGGTCTTTTTGAATATCCAGATGTAACACCAACTATAGATTTAGAGACCATGCAGATTATATTTGGGCTGGGTCCGGCAAAGCCATATGGAAGTGGAGTGTTTAAAGATATTTTAGAGGTAGAGCCGGGTCATATGCTTGAGATAAAAGATGGTAATGTAAAGGATATCAGATATTGGAAACTGGTAAGCCAGCCACATGAAGATTCGGAAGAAAGAACCATAGCAAAAACGGCATGGCTTATAGAAGATTCTGTTAAAATGCAGATGCTTTCGGATATTCCGATAAGTACATTTTTATCGGGAGGAGTAGACAGCAGCCTTGTTACGGCAATTTGTGGGGCAAAGCTTAAAAAGCAGGGAAAGGTACTTAATACATTTTCTTTTGACTTTGAAGGAAATGATAAGTATTTTAAGGCTAATTCATTCCAGCCTTCGCAAGACAGACCATGGGTGGATATGATGAAAGATTATGTGGGTACAAATCACAGGTATCTGGAGTGCGACAGTGAGAATCTGGAAGACTATCTCTATAAGGCGGTAGATGCCAGAGATTTACCGTGTATGGCGGATGTGGAATCTTCAATGATGTATTTCTGTGGGAAGGTGGTGCCATATAATAAAGTGACATTGACCGGAGAGTGTGCAGATGAAATATTTGGAGGCTATCCATGGTTTCATAGAAAAGAAATGTTTGATGCAGATATTTTTCCATGGTCAATGGATTTGCAGCCAAGAAAGGAACTGCTAAAGTCAGATGTTGCAGATGAATTAAATATAGATGAATATGTAAAAAAGATATATGATTTGACCATATCTGAGACACCGTATCTCAGAGGCGAAGGTACTGTAGAGAAAAGACGGCGTGAAATAAGTTATCTGAATCTTAAATGGTTTATGGCAACGCTCCTTGACAGAATGGACAGAACAAGTATGCATTGCGGACTCGAAGCAAGAGTACCGTTTGCCGACCACAGAATAGTTGAGTATGTATGGAATGTACCATGGGACATTAAATATAGAAAGTGTATAGTAAAAGGGCTTTTAAGGGCAGCAGGTGAGAAGTTCCTGCCGGAAGATGTATTATATAGGAAGAAAAGTCCTTATCCAAAGACATATAATCCGGAATATGAAAATATGTTATTTGAAAAAGTTCTGGATGTGACAGCAGACCCTAACGCAAAGATTAATGTTTTTATAGACAGGAAAAAGATAGAAGCATGGAAAATGGGTGAAACTGATTACGGAAAGCCATGGTACGGACAGTTGATGGCAGGTCCCCAGATGCTTGCATATATTCTTCAGACTGATTATTGGCTTAAAAAGTATAATATAGCAGTATGAATTAAATAGAATATTACAAAATATTAAAAGATTCTGTGTGAAATTTTAAAAGTCATACAGAATCTTTTATATGATATGTGTTTAATCAAAACCAACCGCCATTAAATGAAATAATCTGTCCTGTAAGGTAAGGTTCCGAATGGGCAAGCTGATATACAAAAGAAGCAGCTTCTTGTGGAGTTGCCATTCTGCCAAAAGGAATTTCTTCTTCAAGCACTTTCTTTTCGTCATCAGACAAAAAAGAGTTCATTTCGGTATCTATGGCTCCAAAAGCAATGGCATTTACCTGTATGCCGCTTGGTGCCAGTTCTTTGGCAAGAGCTTTGGTAAGTCCGTTAATTCCGGCTTTTGAGGCGGAATATGCAGCTTCACATGAAGCACCTTGTTCACCCCATACAGAAGAAATGTTTATTATTCTGCCATATTTATTGTGCACAAAGTGGGGGATAATGCTTCGGCACATATAAAATACAGAAGTAAGGTTTGATGTTATCACATTTTCCCACTGTTCATTACTCATATCCTGAAGAAGTCCCATATGTGAGATTCCGGCATTATTTATTACAATATCAATATCAGGAATTAATTTTTTGATGTTATCAAACAGTGATGCTACAGATTCGGAAGAACCTCCATCACATTTAAATCCATAACATAAAACAGAATATTTTTTTTCAAGTTGTCCGCATAATTTGTTAAGCAGTTCAATATTATTATTACATGTAAGTATAAGGTTGTATCCTTGTGAAGCAAATTTTTCGGCAATGGCATTTCCTATTCCTCTTGATGCACCTGTAATTATTACATATTTATTTTTCATTATAACCCTCTTTTCTTTTATATATTTTGACTAAAAAAATGTCAGCAAAACATGAATATGACACTATAATAACACAATTTGTAAAATTTATGAATAAATATTACTATGCCGTTGACAAATTGTAATGGATTTGATAGAATTACCACTGATGAAGTTAATAGATTTGTAACAATTTGTTTTATATAATAAATGGAGGCTTTTTAAATGAACGTAAGATATTTAAGAGTTGCAGCAGGATGCTTTGCCGGATTAGTAGTTGCAGGCGGATGCAGTATTAATGTACACGCATCAGAGTTAAGTACAGATTTGCCGAGTGCCGGTATTGCTGTTGCACTTGAACAATATTATGTTGAAAATAATGATTCAAAGGCAGATGTATTGGCATTACTTACACCTATAGTAGGAAGTGCTGATAAAGCAGAAGGAGTTTCAGAGCCGGAAGCAGAGACTACAGCAGCAGAACCGGAAACACCTGCAGAGCCTGAGACTGAACCTCAGACAGAGCCGGAGACAACAATTTATGATACGATTGCAATATCACATGTTGACAATTATGTTAATGTAAGAAGTGCACCAAGTACTGACAGTGAGATTGTAGGTAAGATATATAATAACTGTGCAGCTACCATATTAGAAAATGATGGTGAATGGTACAAGATTGAATCAGGAAATGTACAGGGTTACATAAATGCACAGTATTTTGTTACAGGTGAGGCTGCAAAAGAGCTTGCACTTGAAATTGGAAAGGTATTTGCAACAGTAAATACAATGACACTTAATGTAAGGGAAGGTCAGGGAACAGATACATCTATTCTTACACAGCTTCCGGAAGGCGGAGTATTTGACGTTGAGCAGTATGGCGAAGGTTGGGTATATCTTAACGTTGATGCAGATATTAAAGGCTGGGTATCACAGGAGTTTGTAGATATTTCGGTTGAATTTGATAAAGCAGTTACATTAGAAGAAGAGCAGGCTATGCTTGCAGAGCAGCAGCGTCTTGCAGAAGAGGCAGCAGCAGCAGAAAAGGCAGCAAGAGAAGCAGCAGAGCGTGAGCGTGCAGCAGCACAGCAGAAGTCATCACAGTCATCAGGACAGCAGACTACACCGGCACCACAGACACCATCTTCTGATGACAGCAGTCAGTCATATTATGATGAGCCAGTTGCAAGTGATTCTGTATCATCATTAAGGTCAGCAGTAGTGGCTTATGCAATGCAGTTTGTAGGTAATCCGTATGTGTATGGCGGTTCAAGTCTTACAAACGGAACTGACTGTTCAGGATTCACAATGTCAGTATATGCACACTTCGGATATGGACTTCCTCATTCATCGAGTGCACAGTCAGGATACGGTGTAGCAGTATCTCTTGATTCATTACAGCCGGGTGATTTGTTGTTCTACACAAATGATGGAGCTTCAGGAATTGGACATGTTGCATTATATATTGGCGGAGGACAGGTAGTACATGCCAGCACACCTAACACAGGTATAAAGGTGTCAAGTGCATTCTATAGAACACCTGTTGCAGCAAGAAGAATTATATATTAGGAATTAACATATATTATAAAAAGGATGTTCACATATGTGGACATCTTTTTTATAAGAAAGATACATTTACTAATATTAATTAATATAATTAAAAAGGGGAAAAGCAATGACAAGAAAATTAGTGGTAGTATCAATATTAGCATTTACATTATGCATAGCAGGATGTTCATCTGATAAAAGTGTGACTTCAAAAGATGCAGGTCAGGAAGCTGAATCAGATAAGAATGTTACACTTGAATCAGGAAAATTTGTTCAGGGAGACAAGGAAATATTCGAAGAATTTGTCCAAAATACGTGGGATGGCAAAGAAGACAGCATTATATTAGAATATTTAGACGATGGTTCACTTAGTTCAAAAATAGAAATAACTTTTGACGGAGATAAATATAAGTATCATACATTATATGATTCAGAATATGTATTGGAAAAATATAAGTATTTACACTATTTTGAAGGGACTTATAAAGACAGATATACTTATGCGGATTACATTTTATCAAATGATGAGGATATGACATATGATTCTTTTATGCGGCTTATTATAGATTCAAATCCCGGTGTAGCAGATACCCCTGGTGAGGCTGGATTTAGATATCTTTTGGCAGACCATAAAGATTTAGAATAGAGAGTTTCTTTCATTATTAAAAGCATAAAGCGACATCCAACACAGGATGTCATTTTTATTTAATATAAATGTCCGAAGGCATATGGTCAATGTGGTAATTCTGTCAATAGACATGATGCACAAAAAAGTAAAATAATAGAAATTAGCAATATATGGTTATCCACACCTAAAAAAACCATAAATACAGTTATACACCGAGTTATCCACATTATCCACAAAAAAATTATTGAAACAGATGTTTTGTGAAATATTTTATTAACCTAAATAATATATTAAACCAATCCTTTTTTATTGAAATAATATCAATTTGTGTTATAATATTTACATACTTACAATTTTACATATAGTAGGTATTTCTGGGGGAAATCCTCAATTTTGTAAAAAAAGGAGATGGGCATCATGAGGTATATTATAACAGGCAGAAACATCGACGTAACAGAAGGCTTAAGATCAGCTGTTCAGGAAAAGATTGGAAAGTTGGAGAGATATTTTACAGAGGATACGGAGGTACATGTAACACTTAGTGTTGAAAAGGAAAGGCAGAAGATAGAAGTTACTATTCCGGTTAAAGGAAATATTATCAGATCTGAACAGGTAAGCAGTGATATGTATGTGTCGATTGACCTGGTTGAAGAGATAATAGAGAGACAGCTTAAGAAATATAAAAACAAGATTGTAAACAGAAAACAGGCAGGAGACAGTTTCACTCCTGAGTATATTGATAAAGATTATGATGAAGATGACAGTATACAGATTATAAGAACGAAGAAATTTGGCATTAAGCCTATGGATCCGGAGGAAGCATGTATCCAGATGGAACTGTTGGGACATAATTTTTATGTATTCAGCAATTCTGAAACAGATGAAGTAAATGTGGTTTATAAGAGAAAGGGAAATACTTACGGACTCATTGAACCTGAATTTTAATAGTTGAAATGATTAAAGGATGTGCAGGACAAGTTTAATGTGCATCCTTTTTTTCTTTTAAACAGGCAGAAGCAAGAATTATGAAAACTTCTAAAACGTGAGTAAATAAAGGAGGTATATTATGCCTGATATGTTATTTAAAAGATTTGCGGAAATAGATTGTGTTGAAGCCATTGCACTTGGCGGCTCAAGAGCAGGTAAAGTATATGATGAAAAATCTGATTATGATGTGTATGTCTATGTTACAGATAAAATTGATGAATCAATGCGTAAGAAAATACTGGCTGAGCATTGCAGTTATATGGAGATTGGCAATCATTTCTGGGAATATGAAGATAACTGTATTCTCAACAGCGGAATTGACATAGATATTTTATACCGCAATTTAGATGATTTTTGTAAGGGTATAGAAAATGTTGTAATACATTGTCAGCCGTCAAATGCTTATACTACATGTATGTGGCACAATCTTATAAATTGTAAGATTATATATGACAGGGATGGAAGATTGGAGGCTGCCCAAAAGAGATTTGACATACCATATCCGGAAGGGTTAAAAAAGGCAATTATTGAAAGGCAGATTAAACTGATTGATTCAGCTATGCCGGCATATAAAATACAGATAGAAAAAGCTGTTAAGAGAAAAGACTTGATTAGTATCAATCACAGAGTTACAGAGTTTTTTGCATCTTATTTTGATTTACTTTTTGCACTTAATGAGCGAACACATCCCGGAGAGAAACGACTGATAGAATTGTGTAGAAGTAATTGCAGCATTTTGCCGGAAGATTTTGAAGAAAATATAAAAATATCATTATCACATATGTATTTAGATGGTGAAAGCCAATTAAAGGTGATTGATGACATAAATAGGATGATAGGATGTTTAAAGAAGATTATTATAGTTTAGATAAGATAATTTTGTGATTTATGCAGGAATATTTTTAAATTCCTTTTGTTTTGTTCTGGATATTTACAAATTTTATTGAAATGTTAATAGTATGTTTACTATATTAATGTTGAATATTCAAAAATAAAGTGTTACAATATGCTATGTTGATTAGAATGACATAGTGTTTCTACACGGATGAATAATAAGAAGTATAGGAGATTTATAATGGGATTAGCAGCTAAAGTGTTTGGTACACATAGTGAAAGAGAAATAAAAAGAATTATGCCCCTTGTAAAGAAAATTGAATCATACAGACCGGAAATGATGGAAATGTCTGATGAACAATTAAGGGCAAAAACAGAAGAATTTAAGGAAAGGCTGTCAAAGGGAGATACCCTGGATGATATATTGCCTGAGGCTTATGCAGTAGTAAGAGAAGCGGCAAGAAGAGTACTCAATACTGAGCACTATGAAGTTCAGATTATGGGTGGAATTATTCTTCATCAGGGAAGAATTGCTGAGATGAAAACCGGTGAAGGAAAGACACAGACATGTCTACTGCCGGCGTACTTGAATGCATTGGAAGGAAAAGGTGTACATGTAGTTACAGTAAATGACTATCTTGCAAAGCGAGATGCCGAATGGATGGGTCAGGTACATGAATTTCTCGGGCTTACTGTTGGTGTAGTCTTAAATGAAATGGATAATGATGAGAGACGTAAAGCATATAACTGTGATATTACATATGTTACCAACAATGAACTCGGTTTCGATTATCTTAGAGATAATATGGTAATATATAAAGAGCAGCTTGTTCAGAGAGAACTTCATTATGCCATAGTAGATGAGGTGGATTCAGTTCTTATTGATGAAGCAAGAACACCTCTTATAATATCAGGTCAAAGTGGAAAGTCTACAAAGCTTTATGAAGCATGTGATATTCTGGCAAGGCAGTTAGTACGTGGTGAGGAGAGTCAGGAACTTACAAAGCTGGCAGCCATTATGCAGGAAGAAATAGAGGAAGACGGAGATTTTATAGTAAATGAAAAGGATAAGGTAGTAAACCTTACAGCTGAGGGTGTAAAAAAGGTAGAGAGATTCTTCCATATAGACAACCTTGCAGATCCGGAAAACATTGAAATACAGCATAATATTATACTTGCTTTAAGGGCACATAACCTTATGTTCAGAGACCAGGATTATGTGGTAAAGGATGAGCAGGTTCTTATAGTTGATGAGTTTACAGGTCGTATAATGCCGGGAAGAAGATATTCTGACGGTCTGCATCAGGCTATTGAAGCTAAGGAACATGTAAAGGTAAAGAGAGAGAGTAAAACACTTGCAACCATTACTTTCCAGAACTTCTTTAATAAATATACAAAAAAATCAGGTATGACAGGTACTGCACTTACAGAGGAGCAGGAGTTCAGAAATATTTATGGTATGGACGTTGTATCCATTCCTACAAATAAGCCGGTTATGCGTGAAGATTTAAATGATGCCGTATATAAGACAAAGAAAGAAAAGCTTCATGCAGTGGTGGAAGAAGTTAAAGCGGCACATGAAAAGGGTCAGCCTGTACTGGTAGGTACAATTACCATAGAGGCATCGGAGGAAGTAAGTAATCTTCTTAGAAAAGAAGGAATACCACATCAGGTACTTAATGCGAAATTCCATGAGCTTGAGGCAGAGATAGTAGCACAGGCAGGTATACATGGAGCGGTAACAATAGCTACAAATATGGCAGGACGTGGTACCGATATAAAGCTTGATGATGAGGCAAAAGAGGCAGGAGGACTTAAAATTATAGGTACTGAAAGACATGAGTCACGCCGAATAGATAACCAGCTCCGTGGACGTTCAGGTCGTCAGGGAGATCCGGGAGAGTCAAGATTCTATTTGTCATTGGAAGATGATATTATGAGACTCTTCGGCTCAGAGAGATTAATGTCAGTGTTCAATGCACTTGGTGTGCCTGAAAATGAACAGATTGAGCACAAGATGCTTTCTAAATCTATAGAGACAGCACAGAAAAAGATAGAAGGAAATAACTTCGGTATAAGAAAGAATCTTTTGGAATATGATAAGGTTAATAATGACCAGAGAGAGATTATTTATGCTGAGAGAAGGCGGGTTCTTGATGGCGAGAGTATGCGTGATGTTATATATAAGATGATTACGGATACGGTTGAGAGTATTGTAGATATGTGTATATCTAATGATGTAAGTGCACAGGAATGGGATTTGATAGAACTGAACGAGCTTTTACTTCCAATATTCCCATTAGAACCAATTGAGCTTACTGAAGAACAGCGTTCCAAAATGAAGAAGGATGAGCTAAAGCATAACTTAAAAGAGGCTGCAGTTAAATTATATGAGGCAAAAGAAGCAGAATTTCCTGAGCCTGAAGCAGTAAGGGAGTTAGAGAGAGTTATTCTTCTTAAAGTAATTGACAGAAAGTGGATGGACCATATAGATGATATGGACCAGCTTCGTCAAGGTATAGGACTTCAGGCATATGGACAGAGAGACCCGCTTGTTGAATACAAGATGGCGGGATTTGAAATGTTTGATGCCATGACAGAGAGTATACAGGAAGAGACAGTTAAACTGCTGCTTCACGTAAAGGTAGAGCAGAAGGTAGAGCGTGAACAGGTAGCAAAGGTTACCGGAACTAATAAAGATGAAACTTCTGTCAAAGAACCAAAGAAACGCAGTTCACAGAAAGTATATCCAAATGACCCATGTCCTTGCGGAAGTGGTAAGAAATATAAACAGTGTTGTGGAAAGAAGGTGATATAGTGGTTGAATTAGATCAGTATAAGACTACATTAGGCTCATACGAACAGCCACTTAACGAATTGAGGGATTCACTTTGACCCGGCTAACAGGGAAAAGCGAATAGAAGAGATAGAGCGTATTATGGAAGCACCTGACTTTTGGGATGATGCCGAGAAGTCACAAAAGTACATGAAGGAGCTTAATGAGTTAAAAAGTAAAAAAGAAGGTTATGAGAAACTTGTACAGGAGTATGAAGACATTTCAACTTTGATTCAGATGGGATATGAAGAGGAAGATGAGACCATTATCCCGGAAGTAAAGGAAATGCTTGATTCGTTTATAGAGAAGTTTGAAAGTATAAGAATAAGTACCCTTCTTTCAGAGGAATATGATAAATATGATGCCATACTGACTCTCCATGCGGGAGCAGGTGGAACAGAGTCCTGCGACTGGGCGGCAATGCTGTGCAGAATGTATCAGCGTTGGGCCGAAAAAAAGGGATATACAGTGGAAATGCTTGATTTTCTTGATGGTGATGAGGCAGGTTTTAAATCAGTTACTCTTCAGATTAATGGAGAAAATGCATATGGATACTTGAAATCTGAGCGTGGAGTACACAGGCTGGTAAGAATATCTCCATTTAATGCAGCAGGAAAAAGGCAGACATCTTTTGTATCATGTGATGTAATGCCTGATATTGAAGAAGATTTGGATATCGAGATAAATGAGGATGATTTAAAGATAGATACTTACCGAAGCAGTGGTGCAGGCGGACAGCACATAAATAAAACTTCGTCGGCGGTAAGAATTACACATATTCCTACTAACACAGTTGTGCAGTGCCAGAATGAACGTTCACAGTTTCAAAATAAGGATAAGGCAATGCAGATGCTCAAAGCAAAGCTATATCTTATGAAAAAAGCAGAGAATGAGGAAAAGGTATCTGGTATACGTGGAGAAGTAAAGGAGATTGGCTGGGGAAACCAGATAAGGTCTTATGTTTTACAGCCATATACCATGGTAAAAGATCATCGAACCAATAAAGATATAGGTAATGCAGCAAGTGTATTAGATGGCAATCTTGATCCATTCATCAGCGAATATTTAAAATGGATAGTGTGTAAAGAGGATATTGAGAAGTAATATGGAAAGGAATGGTGAATGGTTATGGAATTTACACCTGTAGTCTTTACTGTAGGAAATCAGGAGTATGGAGTAGACATAGGTCTTGTAAGGGGAATTGAAAGGGTTCAGGAAATAGTAAGAGTGCCTAATTCAAACCCTGATATAAAGGGAATAATTAATTTAAGAGGAGACATTATTCCTATCTACAGTCTTAGACATCATTTTAAAATGGATGAAATACAACAGACAGAGGAGTCAAAGTTCATAGTGGTTAATACTCATGGACTGAATATAGCCTTAGAAGTAGAAAATGTAGAAGAAATTCATCGGGTAGAGGATGATATGCTCTATGAAATTCCGACAATAGTTAAGTCGGAAGATACAAAATATATAGATAAGGTTTTAAATGTAAATGGAAGACTTATACTTGTATTAAATATTGAAAATCTTTTAACTCCTGAGGAAGCGGAGAATGTACAGAAGATGGTAAATGAGATACAGTAGTGAGAAGAAAAATAAGATGTCAAAGTATTGATGTGATATCTTCAAATTAGGTATAAGAATAAAAAAATCTTTGTTGCGTCTTGACAAAGATTTTTTTATGCTATATATTATAGTTCGAAAGCTAATTATTAGAAATGAAAGAATAGGAGGATGACATGGAAGAATCCTTGCATCATTTGCTTATGGCAGACCACTTGTTATTTCATAAGTCTTTACTTGCAGGAATTAAAGATATAAATTTAACACCTGGACAGCCAAAGATTCTTGATTATTTATTATTTCATGATGGTGCTATTCAAAAAGAGATTGCTGCGGCTTGCCGTATTGAGCCGGCGACAATAACATCAGTTTTACTTGGAATGGAAAATAAAGGTTTGATAGTAAGAAAGAATCTTAACTGTAACCGACGTAGTTTATATGTTTATTTGACTGATAAGGGAAGGTCTATTGCAAAACAAGTAGAGTCAAAATTTAAGATAATTGAAGAAAAAGCACTTTTAGGATTCAGTGATGAAGAAAAAGAAATGCTTATTGCTTTTTTAACAAAAATTAATAAAAATATGTGTGAAAAAGGAGTTGTTAGTGATGAGCAAAAATGAAATTGCTAAACGATATATATTATTTGTAATAAGTCTGTTTTTTGCAGCTATAGGTGTTGCATTTACGAAACATGGGGAATTAGGTGTATCACCTATTTCATCAGTGGCAAATGTTATGAGCTGCAAATTTTCTGTCCTTTCTCTGGGAACATGGCTTATCATTTGGAACTGTTTTTTAATAGCCGGACAGATTTTAGTACTACGAAAAAAATTCAATTTAATACAGCTATTACAGATTCCGCTTTCATTTCTATTTGGCTGGTTTACTGATTTTGGAATGTGGATTGTGTCATTCATTCCTACTAATTCATATCCCGTACGTTTTGCTATGATAGTTATAGGAGTTGCTATTCTTAGTTTTGGAATTTCGCTTTCAGTTATCGCAAATGTAATTATGAACTCAGGTGAAGCTTTTGTAAAAGCCGTTTCGGATACAATTAACAAGGAATTTGGAAATGTAAAAATTGCATTTGATGTTCTGTGTGTTATAATTTCTCTTATTTTATCGCTTTTATTTTTTAATTTTTCTATTGTGGGAACAAGAGAAGGAACAATTATTTCGGCTCTGTTGACCGGTATAGTTGTAAAATTTTTCAGCAGTAAACTTAAAGAGCCAATTGATACTGTTTTGTGCAGATAATCATTTCTTGACTGAAAAAGCAGTATATGAGAAAATGTATATAGATAGAAAGCGAGGAGGAATATTATATGAATGAAGATGTAAAAGAATATATGGATAAATATTCTGTTGAGTTAAAAGAATTATATACCAAATTAAGAAACATAATTTATGATAGTGTCTCAGTAGAAGTCGAAGAAAAACTGTGGGCAAAGCTGCCAAGTTATTATGTTGGAGATACTTTTGTAAGATTGATACCATTTAAGGATCATATTAATATAGAAGCCCTTGCAACAGTTCAGCATAAAGAAGAATTAGGTGGCTATAAAATCACTCCCAAAGGAATGCTGCAGATAAACCTAAATCAAAGTATCCCGTCTGATATATTAAAACAAATATTTTCTGAGACATTTTTAAATGGAAATTAAGCAATCTGTTCAATACGGCATTTTTGGCATAGAGGATATGATGCAATAAAAGGTTCGATTCTCTTTTTCATTTCAGCAAAGGAGCTTCCGTAAAAATACAAAGCAGTATATGTATTTCCTTCCCAATAACTATACATTCTGCCAAATCCTTTTATTGCCATTTCCATTTGTTCGATTACACAATTAATATCACAGTTTTTGTATACTTCATCAGGTAAATCAACACCATTAGAATAATAAGCCAATCCTTCTAATGTACCCACTTCAATTTCCGGTTCTATTCCTTGTAAAACGGAACCTTTTGGAATTCCTATTTTGTTAAGTAAATTTGCCAGCCATTTTACACTATCTGAACTGTCATTTGTTAAATGGATTTCTATATCGCAATATGCAATTTCTCCATCAGGATTTTGAGCTGTACCACCACCGGTTATCTCTCCAAGCTGCTCGTTCTCAAGTATTTCCTGCAAAGCATCTTCCAACTCAAATCTGTGTTTCGGTTGAAATCGTGCATTTAGTTTTAATGTTAAATACATATTATTATCTCCTGGTCAATTACGTTTTGTTTAACTGTAATTATATCAAAACAATATTGATTTTGCAATCACATACTTCTCTATAATATACGATTATTTTAAGAAACCCCGCAATTCGTAAAAAGTCCTTGCAGAATAGGCACTAATGTGTTATATTCTTTCGAGGAAATACAAATGTTTTTGGCATACATACAATCAATTCTGTATCCAAAGGAGATGGAATATGGCAGATAACAGCAAGTATTATGTAGTAAAGAAAAAAGCATTGCCTGAGGTATTATTAAAGGTGGTAGAGGCAAAGAAACTGTTAGAGTCTGAAAGAGCGGTAACTATTCAGGAAGCTACAGAACAGGTAGGTCTGAGCAGAAGTTCGTTCTATAAATATAAAGATGATATTTTTCCATTTCACGATAATACAAGGGGGAAAACCATTACATTTGTAGTGCAGATGGATGATGAGCCGGGATTATTATCAGGAGTTCTTAAACAGATAGCTGACTATAATGCCAATATTCTTACAATTCACCAGACCATTCCAATAAATGGGGTGGCACTGCTTACAATGAGTATTGAAATACCTGCAGATACAAGGGATATATCAGAAATGTTAGAGGAGATTGAGTCAAAAAGCGGGGTTCATTATATAAAGATATTAGCCAGAGAATAAATTAATATAAATGGAGGAAATTATGATTAACGTAGCAATATTAGGATATGGTACAGTAGGTTCAGGAGTATTTGAAGTAATTAAAACAAACAGTGAGATAGTAGCTAAAAAGGCAGGACAGGAAGTAAATATTAAATATGTACTGGATTTAAGAGAATTTCCCGGAGACCCGGTTATGGATGTATTAGTACATGACTATGATGTGATTTTAAATGATCCGGAAGTAGAAGTTATTGCCGAAGTAATGGGAGGTGTAGAGCCTGCATATACATTTGTAAAATCAGCCTTAATGAAAGGAAAGAGCGTATGTACATCTAATAAAGAACTGGTGGCAAAGCATGGTTCAGAACTGATAGAGATAGCAAAAGAGCATGGAAGGAATTTCTTTTTCGAGGCAAGCTGCGGAGGCGGTATTCCGATTATAAGACCTCTGATTCAGTGTATTACGGCTGATGATGTTCAGGAAATCATAGGTATTTTAAACGGAACCACCAATTACATTCTTACAAAGATGTCAAAAGAGGGGCTGGACTTTGATACAGTATTAAAGGAAGCACAGGAACTTGGATATGCTGAAAGGAATCCGGCGGCAGATGTAGAAGGATTTGACGCATGCCGCAAGATTGCAATACTAGCATCTATCACATATGGAAAAAATGTGGATTTTGAAGACATTTATACAGAGGGAATCACAAATATTTCAGATGTAGACTTTAAGTATGCTAATAAGATTGGATACTCTGTAAAATTATTTGGCAAGGCAAAGAAAGTAGACGGAAAATTCTACGCATATGTGGCACCTGTAATGATAGACGATACCCATCCGCTGTTCAGCGTAAATGATGTATTTAACGGAATAATGGTTAAGGGAAATGTTCTTGGTGATGTAATGTTTTATGGCAGCGGTGCAGGAAAACTTCCTACAGCCAGCGCCGTAGTATCTGATATAGTAGATGCCATAAGACATCTTAATGATAACGTGGCTGTTGAATGGAGCAGTGAAAACCTTGAACTTACAGATATTAAGAATTCTGAGAAGAAGTTCTTTGTAAGGATGAGTGGAGATGCAGAATCACAGAAAGCTGCCGTAGAAGCAGCATTTGGAAATGTTCAGGTTATTACACTTGATGATGTAAATGGTGAGTTTGCATTTGTAACAGATACCATAACAGAGGCAAGATATGAAGAGGCAGCAGCCGCATTTGACAATATTATTACAAGAATAAGAATAGAGTTATAATAAGCCGCTTAAACGACAGAAATGGAGCATAAGAATATATGAAATATGTAATAGCATTAGGCGATGGAATGGCAGATGAGCCTATTAAACAATTGGGAGATAAGACTCCGCTTGAATATGCAGATACACCAACAATGGATATGCTGTCAAAAAAATCAGAGGTTGGTCTTGTGCATACTATACCTGACGGCATGAAACCAGGCAGCGATACGGCAAATCTTTCGGTGCTTGGATATGACCCGAAGAAATACTATACCGGACGTTCGCCGTTAGAAGCATTAAGCATAGGCGTTCCGATGAAAGAAACAGATATTGCCATCCGATGCAATATTGTGACAGTGTCAACAGATGATAAGCCATATGAGGAAAAGACTATAATAGACCATAGTTCAAGCGAGATAAGCACTGAAGATGCAGCTATACTTATTGAGGCAGTAAAAAAGGAACTTCAGGATGATGTATACAAATATTATCTTGGTACAAGCTATAGACATCTTCTTATATGGGACAAGGGACAGGTGACAGAGCTTACACCTCCACATGATATACTGGGTAAGGTTATAGGAAGTTATCTGCCGGAAGATGAAAAGCTCAAAGAGATGATGAAAAAGAGTTATGACATTCTTTCAAATCATCCGCTGAATATAGAGAGAATGAAGAAGGGATTGAATCCTGCCAATTCAATATGGTTCTGGGGTGCCGGTACAAAGCCTGTACTTACATCATTTGAAGAGAAGAATCATAAAAAAGGTGCAATGATTTCGGCAGTAGATTTGTTAAAAGGCATAGCCGTAGGTGCACAGATGAAAAATATAGATGTTGAAGGTGCTAATGGAATGCTTGAGACCAACTACGAAGGCAAGGCACAGGCAGCAGTAGATGCATTGTTAAAAGACGGTTATGATTTTGTATATATTCATTTAGAGGCACCGGATGAAATGGGACATCAGGGAAGTGTTGAGAGAAAGATTAAGGCGATTGAAAATCTTGACACAAGGATTATAAAAAATGTATATGAGCAGTTAAAGTCTTCGGGAGAGGATTTCAGGATTCTTGTACTGCCTGACCATCCTACACCTATAAGTGTCCGTACACATACATCTGACCCGGTTCCATATATGTTATATGACAGTACAAATGAAAGAACAGAGGAATGGGATTATAACGAAAAATGTGCTAAGGCAAGCGGTAATTATGTAGCTGAGGGACATAAGATGATAAATCATTTATTCTCTTAGAAGTTAGTGGATATTTTATAAGCTGTCGCACCGGACGGAAGTATTTCCGTGGTGAGGCGGCTTTGACTTTTTAGAAATATTTCAGAAAGGCAATTATGACATGGACATTTTAAAACAATTAAAGGACGAATTAAATATTAATTTATGGCAGGTGGAAGCTGCTGTCAAATTGATAGACGAAGGCAATACTATTCCATTTATAGCAAGATACAGGAAAGAAGTTACAGGCTCATTAAATGACGAAGTACTCCGTAATCTCGGTGAACGTCTTACTTATCTTAGAAATCTTGAGGAAAAGAAGGCACAGGTTATATCAAGTATTGAAGAGCAGGGCAAGCTTACTGATGAGTTAAGAGCACAGATTGAAGATGCACAGACTATGGTAGCTATTGATGACCTTTACAGACCGTACCGCCCTAAAAAACGTACTCGTGCCACCATTGCAAAGGAAAAGGGACTTGAGCCGCTGGCAGCATACATATCACTTCAAATGGCAAAAGAGCCTGTTGAAGAGACTGCAAAAGATTATATTTCTGAAGAAAAAGAGGTATTAACTGCAGAAGATGCCATTGCCGGTGCATGTGATATTATAGCAGAGACTATTTCAGATGATGCGGATTACAGGACATATATCAGAAACCTGACTTTTAAAGAAGGAATGATTACTTCTGCTGCAAAAGATGAAGAAACAGAGTCAGTATATGAGATGTATTACAATTATACAGAAAAGATTTCAAAGACCGCAGGTCATCGTATACTTGCACTGAACAGAGGTGAATCAGAAAAGTTCCTTACTGTGAAGGTAGAAGCACCTGAAGACCGTATTCTGTTATATCTTGAAAAGAAAATATTAAAACATGATAATCCTTATACTACACCTTTACTTCAGGCAACTATTAAAGACAGTTACAAGCGTCTGATATCTCCAGCCATTGAGCGTGATATACGAAATGAACTTACAGAAAAGGCAGAAGAAGGTGCTATTAAAGTATTTGGAAAAAATCTGGAACAGTTACTTATGCAGCCTCCTATTGCTAACCGTGTGGTATTAGGATGGGATCCTGCTTTTCGTACAGGCTGCAAGCTTGCTGTTGTTGATGCCACAGGAAAAGTGCTGGATACGGTAGTGGTATATCCGACAGCTCCTCAGAATAAGGTAGAAGAAGCAAAAAGGGTAGTAAAAAATCTAATCAAAAAATACGGAATATCTTTAATATCAGTAGGAAATGGTACGGCATCAAGAGAGTCCGAGCTTGTTATTGTTGAAATGTTAAAGGAAATTCCAGAAAAAGTAGAATATGTCATAGTAAATGAAGCAGGTGCTTCCGTATATTCTGCAAGCAAACTTGCTACTGAAGAGTTTCCGAATTTTGACGTGGGACAGAGAAGTGCTGCTTCTATAGCAAGAAGGCTTCAGGACCCATTGGCAGAGCTGGTAAAAATTGACCCGAAAGCTATAGGTGTAGGGCAGTATCAGCACGATATGAATCAGAAAAAGCTTGGTGATACACTTACAGGAGTGGTGGAAGACTGTGTAAATAAAGTTGGAGTAGACCTAAATACGGCATCCGCCAGCCTTTTGGAATATGTATCAGGCATATCAAAAGCTATTGCTAAGAATATTGTTTTATACAGAGAGGAAAACGGAAAATTCACCAACAGGAAGCAATTATTGAAAGTGGCAAAGCTTGGACCAAAAGCTTTTGAGCAGTGTGCAGGATTTATGAGGATTAGCGATGGAGACAATCCACTTGATTCCACCAGCGTACATCCTGAGACATATGATGCAGCCACCGCCCTTCTTGAAAAATTGGGATTTGCTGCTGATGATATACGTTCTGGTAATCTTATGGGTATAGGGCTTATGCTTAAAGATTATAAAAAAACTGCTGATGAGCTGGGAATAGGTGATATCACCCTTAAAGATATTGTTAAAGAACTGGAAAAGCCGGCAAGAGACCCACGTGACGAAATGCCGAAACCGATACTTAGGACAGATGTACTTGAAATGGAAGATTTGACACCTGGTATGATTCTTAAAGGTACGGTAAGAAATGTAATTGATTTTGGTGCTTTTGTAGATATAGGCGTTCATCAGGATGGTCTTGTGCACATTTCCCAAATAAGTGATAAATATATTAAGCATCCTTTAGAGGCAGTAAGTGTGGGGGATATTGTAGAAGTCAAGATTATGAGTGTTGACGTGAATAAAGGGAGAATACAGCTTACTATGAAGTTATAGCTATTTATGATAATAGAGGAGACTATGAGAAGCAGAAATTCATAGTCTCCTTTTGGATAAATGGGTTTATAATTGTACAACATGATATTTGGTTTTGAGGGAATTTAATGTTGTTTTATATGAAATGTAATTTTCCTTCTGCAACCTTCCTAACACTATTCCGGGATGAATATCAATACTTTTAGCAAAATTTACAATATCATATTTGCTAAATTGGGTGTGTTGCTTTACAAACTCATTATAGTTACTTTCGGGTATCAGCATATTCTGTGAGAAGCTGTCAGCATCTTCTTCAAGCCTTTGCATAAGTTCGTCTTGTTCTAATATATCATTTTCCTCGCTTATGATAAGAATCTTTACTCTTTGTTGTAATACATGACCTAATTCGTGAAATAAAGAGAACCAAAATGTATCAGCATATTTTCTACGGTCATTAATAGCTAAGATAACCTTTTCTTTGCTTATCCATTTTACAGCACCGTTAACTCCGCAGTTTTTCAGGTTTGGAAGTAATACTAACGCAACTCCGCATGAAGCAAGTTTGCTTTTTAGTTCAGGATAAAATATATCAGGAGATTGCGTTGTCATTTTTCTTATATCAGGCAGTATGCTTTTTAATTTCTTTATATTAAAGTCATCCACATCTATGTTGTTTCCTATGTTAATTGCTGTTTGAATCCATGCATTAGCGTTTATAACATTTATATCCTGAATCTGAGCAACGGCAGTTCTGCATTGAACTAAAAAATCATGTCGTTTCAGTACATCTAAGGACGAAACTTTAAAATATTTCTGTAGTTCCCTTACCTTTTCTGTAGATTTTCTTGCCTGTTTTACTAATTTGAGATTAACCCCAAAATTGTAATCGATATATTTTATTAGTTCACATTGTTCATCTTCAAGAATACGTTTTTCTATCTCCAGCTTTTTTGAAATAAAAGTTTTATTCAAATTAAGCCACATATCTATTGTTGTACCAAATACAATTGACAGTTTTAATGCCATCTCATCAGATAAGTTGCATTTTCCGTTAATCAAATCACTGATATTTTTGCCCGAAGAACCTAATCTTTTAGCCAGTTCATCCTGTGTCATTCCTAATTCGTCAATTAAGTCTTTTATATAATATCCGGGATGAAATGCAATCAATTCTTTATATATAATTTTATTCATAATGATTTGACACCTCCAATATTAATACAATTTTTGTGGACTTATACATAACGTTTATATCTTTTTCTTTCCATTTATTACCATTATCATCTAATGGAGTGATAATTAGTCTATATCCTAATCTGCGTCCAAGATCCAAAGCGTATTCACCTTTTCTTTTACCAATTCTTATAAGGAAATCCTACTTTCCATAGACACAGGATTTTTTACAGCCTCTAACAGGTGGGCAGTGTTATCCGTTCTACATAGATGTATTATAATAGAATATTAATATTTCGTTTTGTGTATTCATCTGCCGATTCTTCCATCAGATTGTATTGTTCCATAATTAATAATTTTATTTTACTGTCTGTATAATTTTCCTTCCGTAACAATATTATTGTACTTTCAATGCCTTGATTCAAAGCTCGTTTAATGCCATTTTCCATAATGCCTTTAGCTAAATTACACATAACATTCACCTCCCTGTTTAAATCTTCCATCATAGGTATATTATATTCGGTTTCTATAACTTTTTTCTTTTTGTCTGCAATGGACAATACGTTTAACAGCCTGTGCAGCTTTGAATCCCCTTTTTTGTCTGATAGGTTTTTTGAAAGGCAGACTGTTATTACGCTTATCAGGTCAAGTCTTGACTTGTTTTTTGGAAAATTACCAATAGTATTTTTCTGTGCAAACGAATATTCTGTTATGGTGTCTCTGGCATATTTCGGTGAATCAATGCAGAGCCATATGGAATATACTTTTTTATTTTATCATAGTCGGAGTTCTCAAATTCTGTTCCGTATTGGGACGAAATCATCCTTGCACCATTGTATAATCCTCTTGTTATAATGTCATATCCTGGATAGTAGTCTTTCTGGGCTTCCATATCTATGATAAGTTTTATCATTGATTTTCTGTCAGGGGTAAGGACAAAAAAACGTATATCATATGTAACTTTCCCTTCGTTCAGAACTCTGTCTTCTTTGGATATTCCTGTAATTTTAGGATTCAATGTTTCACTTGGAAAAACAGAAATTTCAGATATCTGCGGTGTTTCTTCTATCAGCAAAACCACATCTTCCGGAGCACAATCCTTTAATTCCGATACCATGCTACAGAGAATGTGTGCAAGAATGATTTTTTCTGACAGAAGGTTTTTTGCTTTACAGTCATATGCTCCCTCTGCACCAGCAGCATGAATAATTCGTGACAGCTCTGTTTCAATCATCTGTATTCCGCCTTATTATAAAGATTTCTCCCCAGTTCGTAAATTATCCCTTTAGTTAACCTGCTATAGTAGTTTTATTCATAAAACAATCATATCACATATTAACATAAGGTCAACATATAATATGTAGAGAACGGCTTTTGAGTAATCAAGGTATAAGCAACAGTGAAGATATAAATGAAAAATTTTATATATATCTTGATGTAGGAAGTTTTTTCACGATTATAATTCTTTTTTTCTGTGCTGCATTTATCTGGGGATATACGAGTGTCAGGGATGGAAAAGGAGTAGAACAGAGTTGTAAACTATATTCAGCAGTACTTGAAAATAATATTTGCAATATCCTGTGCTCTGTCGTTACTTATATGTGTTTTGCACTATGGGGAGTAAATTTACCAAAACTGAATTTTTCTAAAAACCGGAATTACTGGCTTATAAAGTATCTTTGCATTTTATCAGGAGTGCTGAAGTCCAATGAGAAATATTATATTTCTAATAGTAAGTAAGTATTGTCTTCTTTGTGTACGATAGCTGCTTGCATATTTTTTTCCAAAAGTTATGGTATTGGTTTAATGTTGGCAGCAGAGTACATATCTTTTTTATTAATGTCCGTTATGTCCGCTTGACGGAGCTTTTAAATGAACTGGCAGTTGTGCATGGCGATGGGACATTAGAAAAGTAATCAAGGCGTTTCAGAAGACAAACCTTTTAATTTTGGATGAATTCCTGTTAAGTACGATGTCCACAAAACAGACCTGCAAACTTTTGAAAATCATCAAAGTACGAAGTGTAAAGAACTCTGTTATCTTCTGTACACAGTTTGAGCCAAAAGGATAGTACACCTATATCGTAAGTTATTGTGATGCAACCATCTGCGAAGCCATTATTGACCTGATTATGTATAATTTTTACAAAGTGATGATTGACAGTCGTGTATCTATGAGGAACATCATGGCATTAAAGCTTCATGAAAAGGAGCTGTCAATGACTGATTATTGTGCCTTCAGCAAAATAATAAATGTATCAAGTGGAGGGATTATGATTTAACTCGTTGCGAACTGGAAGAAGCCGATGGGCTGTGTCATGGTAACTGGATAGAACTCCAGCATCAACGAAGCTGCATAGAACAGTTGCAGATGCTTCTAACAGAACATGAAATTGAGATTCCACCCGAGTACTAATCTATAAATAACTGCACTCTGCTCCAGAAAGGTATGCACTGCTTTTCCAGAAAAGGGTGCTCGTTTTAAACGGAATATCCCAAAGTACAGAAAATGCGGTAACTAATCGATGCTAAGCACCATTAACAACTATTGCAAGAATAATTTAGGATTAGTAGTTCATTTTGAAATAAAATATAGATTTTAATTGGTATTACATAATTCCACATAACCTTTATTGTACTTATAAGATTATTTTGATTGCATTAGAATTATTAATTGTTTTAGTGTTGATGATTGTTTCTTTATGAAGAAGGAAATCGTTCTGCAAGCAACGAGCAAAGTCAGGTATGCTTGAATTTGGTCAGTGCTATATTGAAAGTTTGATAATATATTAAATGGGTTTATGTGAGATATTTTTACTGTATCTCATATATTTGTCGAATTTTGTCGATTTGTGTCGATGAATTGTTGTAATATTATGTTGGAATAATACAAATTATGGTATATAATGAAATGCATAGATGATATTAAAGACTTATAAATAGTAAGATGTAGGTGAAAGTGACGGAGATGATTAAGGTATTTGAAGTATAATTAAAAGTTATCCGTTTAAAATTAAATTGATAAGATAATTGAAGATTATCTGGCGGAGATTTAGAGTATTTCAATGTAGGATAATTGGGGATATTACTTTAAATTTTACTGCAAAGACACACAGCTTTAATCAGTTTTTGTGATACGCTTTAGTCTAGCTGGCTTTACTTCTTCATTAAAGAAAAAGTCATACAAGAAACTGCCACGCATTCATGACCTAATTGATCACGAATCACTTGTACGGAACTGCTTATGTGCCGTGAGGATTATGAACTCGTCCACATTTTCGACGGCTTCATTGGTGCTGAAACAGATTTGAATATAAGAGGGCAACAGGATACCATTACTAGCTAGCTTTCAAAGTAAGGATCATACAATTGAAATCAATAGGTTTGTTGTCGAATAGTATACTCAAAACCATCTAAATGGGGAACATCGTAGCTCTCCTGATGTGGGTTTGAAAGACAGTCCCAAAACTGCCAATACATTTTTAGGTGACATGTATCTGTGAACTATGATTCAAATTATATCTCCAAGTGAGAGTGCTTATATAGGAAAGTCCATTGTTGGCATTATTCCAGAACCCATCAGCTCGCTGAGTCACTCTTGTGCCTGAGGCTTATAAAATGGACAATGGTCGGCTTTAAGCTTCGAGAGACATTCGGGGTAAAGCTCCAATAAAATCGTTTCGTGTCTTGCATGTGCAAAGTCCAAGGCAGTCGAGGACCCGACATAGCCTGCGTCGATAACAGTCATTCTCATAGCGTTTACCATACTGACTGCATATCTGCTGACACAAACGGAGCTGAAAGAGTGCGGACATGTGGTCGCATTTCCTTCAAAATTTAGAAATAAACAAACTGTAGAAAAGTAGGGTTGAATTCTATCTGCTTAGCGTAAGCACCCGCTTTTCCACAGTTGATCCAAACAACTTATTATGATTGACTGATGTGGGTGAAATAGAAAATGGAAATAGCTTGGAGAAAAATAGAAGGAGGGTTTCGTGGATTTGAAAAGCTTGCTCTGTTATTTGCGGAAGAGCAATTTCCAAACCCCTCTTGGGAAAAGACTGGCGAAACCCGTGATGGGAATACAGACGCAATTGCATATGTATTTGGATACCAGTCGAATGAAAGACAGCAGGCACAGTGGTGGATGGAAGCGAAATACTCTACGGAACAGACCCTTGTTACCAGATATCGGTTGGATGCTACAATTGTCAGTGCTATATTGGCTGGAAATGTAAAAAAAGTTATTTTTGTAACGAATATCGCAATCCGTGCGAAAACGATCATTGATATACGCAACGCGCTCACAAAAGCAACGTCTTGCCATGATATTCAGTTTTGTACCAAGCCTATTTTAGAAAACTGGCTGTGTAAAAATCCGTCCATTTATCAAAATTTTTTCCCGCCTCTGGCACCAGGCGAAGTGTTAGAGCAATCTGAGAACATGTATCTTACACAAGAAATAGATTTTTACCAACGAAGCTCGGATTCTGTGGCTTTTGCAGAGCCTTGCAAGATTCTGTACGGCAATGAACGCTATATCGGTCATTTTTCTGTATACTGTGAAAATGATAGAATCGTAACTTTGCGCAAAAACCGATGTTGCCGAGGCATCTCATTAAGCGGAAAACATACCTTTGAACTTCATCCTGGTGACAATCCGATTAAATTTGAAATTGTCCTTTCCTCGAAATTACCAGATGAAAGTTCATTTTACTTTTTATTGGACAATGTTGAGGTATTTCCAGCCAACTTTATCCATTTTTCTCCTCAGTCCAGTGTGCACCACGAATTACCGGGTCAAAAAGAGATTATGGGGAATATCCGAAAAGCACTAAAACGATTTTTAAGGAAGAATCACTGCGTGTACAGTGCGATTTCAGCGGCAAGCGGTAGCGGTAAGACCGAAATGCTGGAGCAACTAGTGTCTGACCCAGTTCTGGCTGATGAGTATCTATTTTATCGTTCGTTTTCTTTTTCAGATACGGACAACAGTTTGCTACTCGTTGACTTCATCCTCTTTTTGCTGTTCCCCTATTTAGCTCCTGACGAGATTGATGCAAACTACCTAGGTTGCTTAGAAAGTGAGCATACAATCGAGCGAGTCCATAAACTAATCCAACTGCGACATAACTACAATGCGTTGGTCGATTTTTTGATACAGGAATGTATTCCAGAAGATTTCTTGCCACACAGCATGAGGGTAAATGCACGCATTGTCTATCTGGACAATGTGCACAGTCTGTCTGATTCGTTGTTCTTTTTCTTCAAAAAGCTATTGGTCGAACTCCAAAAACGAAAAGTTCCCGTTTACATGGTGATAACGGTGGATGAGAGCACCCTTGGTCAGGAGCGTTGGACAGATTTGGCTTCTCACTGCGACATAGAGGTCTATCGTTTCCAACTCTCCATTGAAGACATCATCGCTGTGATGGGAGGATCGTTACAGGTAAAGGAAACCACAAAAAATCTTCTGCAGTCAGGTAGCCTAACTGCGGTCGAGTTGTTTGCATTTGCACAGTATGTTTCATTGGAATCGAATGTAATCGAAACAACTGAGCAATTATTAGCCGCAGTGCGAATTTTTCAGTATAGTGATGTTTTGGAGAAAGACACAAGGGCAAAGTTTATCAAACTGTTTGATCGATATCCCGAATGTCGTGCCTTATGCGACACCGTTTTTTTCTCCTATACTCCAGTTCAGATATCTGGAACTCCTACACCAGGGCTGACCGCTTTGCTTGAAAACAATCTGGTACGGTATGACTTATATAACCACCTAACTCCGCGCAATGAAGCTATTCGTGAGTGTTACTGTAGCCATTTTAACATCTGCGTGCAACAGGATGACGCATTTATCTCGAAGGAAGACCGTCTACGAGCGGTTCTAGAAAACGAACGCTCTCCAGCGGTATTGTGTCAAGCGGCACAAGAGATTATTGCACTGTCCAATAAGAAACAATACAATTCTGTCATCTATATTGGAAAAACACAGTTTGAACACGAGGCATCACGACATATATTGGAGGGCAGGATAATGAATCGCACACTGTTCTTGCAGATGTACTTTTCCTATTCTTATGCCGCTCACATGCAAAGCAACGTGAAAGATCCGCGAGCGCATTTTGAGCGGATTATTACCCGATGCAAAGAAAGTGTGGATAAGCAATTGCTCAAGCTCTGTCTGCGTGCACAGTGGGAGCTTGTAAACAGTGATTTTGAAAATATTCGCTATTATAAGGTGTTAGAAGATGTTCAGGCGGGAATCGCAACATTAAAAAAGATGAAGCAATATGGTTTTTTCGTAGGAGCTATCAATACCCAATTAAAATTTCATGATTTCATGGCAATCAAAAGCTTTGTGGAATCGGAATTGGGCAAGGTGGTCGTGGTCAATCAATATAGTCAGGAAGTACAGGACAGTAGGAAGTACAGATTTATAGATCGGTATTACAATACAAAAATACGGCTCGCATTGACAAGGATTGCGGTCAATACGTGGGAAAGCTATCATGCACTTGAAGAAGGGATAAGATATTTTAAAGAACACTATGACGAAAATCATAAAATGTATCTATTTGGAGAATTCTCACGCCTATACTATGACATGGTGCTTGAAAATCATCCGGCTCTTATAGGAGAACTGACCAAAATTCATGAAGAAATGAAATCACAGCAACATAATAACTATCGTAAACGGAATTTTGCGATGGCAACCTATTATTATTGGATAGGAGATATTGAAACAGGCAGTCGGTATCTGTTCTCTGAAATATTTATGATACGGAACCTAGCCCAACGTGCAACAGGCTTCTATCACGAGACGATGGCACTCCACAAGCTACGAAACAATGAGCCTCAGCAAGCAATTCAGTCACTGCGGCAGGCACAAGAGGTTTTCGCCGCAGTAGAATCATATGCCCAAATTCCAGAGCATAACATCTCCGTCCTTGAGACAACGTCAGTGGAGAAAATTATGATTCAATTTTGGAGAGGTGCCCCTTTTCTGCCAGACACCTACTATCTCGACCTTAGGATTACTTGGTAGAGGCAAACTGCTATTAGTATAACGTTGTGTCATGAATATCTGGCTGCAAATGCCGGCGGATTGTCTCTGCATCCAAAAAATCCAACCATTCTTCCACTGATACAGCGTCAAGGCATTGCTCTAACATCTGTTGGATATACTTCTTTTTGAGAGTCTCGTTGGGCACGTATTCAAATATTTCTTGGATAACCAAGTCAAATAGGAAAATACACTTCCGATAGAAACTGTCCTTATAAGTTTCAAATTGGTTCATGTCCACAAAATATTTTCGAAGCGTTCGGCAACAATTGCCAAAATCCTGTATATGCTTAACATTGAACGACTGAATAATTGAGCCTTTCCTTCTGAAATGGTGATATGTAACATTCGGAATGCAGTTGATTTTTGCCGCACGCAAAAAAGTGAAGATGGAAAACATAGTTCCTTGATAGTATACACCCTCCTCAAACCGTGCGTTAATCCTTTGCAGAAAATCATGGCGATAAATCTTATTCATACAGGCCGATGCCACTTTGATGCCAATATCATCATAATCTCCACACATGGCATGAATGGCTATTTCAGGATCTAGGGCATAGTGTTGACTGTAGCGGCACATATAGGTTTCGTCATCCTTATATCTGAATGGAAACTCCCTTTTCATTGATACCATGACAATATCAGCGGTCGTTTTATCCAAATGTTCGCAAACATGCTCATAAAAATTCAGGTCGACCCAATCATCGCTGTCGCAGAAGGAAATATACTGCCCCTGTGCAATGTCCAACCCTAGATTTCGACATGCACCAGGACCTAGGCTGACTTCGTTGTGCAAATAGACCAATTTCTGTGTATGACCATAGCGGTTTAAAAAGCCAGAAATGTCTTGCGACGAGGCATCGTCAACAATAATGATTTCAATATCACCACAGGTTTGTGCCAACAAAGAGTCGCAGCACTTTTTAAAATAGGGAAGGGTATCTTTCAACGGGATAATGATACTAACACGCGGCTGTTTCATTTGTATTCCTCCAATCTTTATACTGGTTTCTGATTATTCAATTCATCAAGTCCCTCCTTCCATCTGGATGGTGCGAGAAAAACACCACGGAAATAGTAATAAACGGATTTTAACACATGGCACTGTAATCGTTGCATACGTGCAATTTTGAAAAAAAGACTGCATAGGCTATATGCATTGCTTTGCAGCTCTTTTTTGTATTTTTGGAAGATCAGCAAATACCCATTCAGAGAGGCCTTACTCGATTTGGATATCTGTTCCTCGTTGTGTAAATAGTGACGAAACAGAAAGGCATCTACTCCTACCGCTCGCCCTAATCTAGCCAGACGCAGACACAGATCGTAATCTTGGCGTGCAAGAAATCGAGTGTCAAATCCATCAATTTGCTCCAGTGCACTTTTACGCACAAGAAGTTGCGTTGTTGTTCCAATATGGTTCTTTTCCAAAAGAGATTCAAAGGAAACAGACAGGAAAAAGTCCTTTTTTTGTCGATAAGGCATTATAAGCGGAGGATTGCAACGGTCGTCTACCCTCCAACCATTACAATACACCAAAACGACATCTTGTGTAAAAGCCTTTACTTGACGCTCTATCTTTTCAGGTAGCCATTCGTCATCATCATCCAAAAAAGCGATCAGTTCTCCTTTGGCACAGGAAATTCCAACATTCCGTGCTACACAAGCTCCGTGGCTGCCAACGTTTTTTATATATCTTACCTGTGGTACATTTTTGAGTGCCGTTTTGATCTCTGAACTCAGGCTTGGTTCCGTATTGTCATCGACTAAAATCACTTCAAATACGGGATAGCTCTGACCGAGTACGCTAGATATAGCACGCAAAATAATAGCTGAACCGCGGTGTGCAGTTGGAATTATAACGCTCACTAGTGGTGGATTTTTTCTGCCCATTCCTTCACTTCCCATCTGCAAGTAATTTGAATATGCTTCTTTGACTCACGGATAATCCCAAATTATCCTACATTGAAATACTCTAAATCTCCGCCAGATAATCTTCAATTATCTTATCAATTTAATTTTCAACGGATAACTTTTAATTATCTAACAAAAAGTGCACATCCAATTTGTAGTTGTAATACAAGACTAAAAAACAGTACATAGTCGAACCATGGAATTGTCATAACTATGTGATAGATATATATTTTGTTGTTTTGACTTTGTCTTATGAGCACAGATTTAAGTTATACTTGTGGAACTACGTTTAAGTATTGCAGTTATTATAGGAGTATGAGTTAGTACGTCAACATAGTCATCTACAAAAAATTCAATAGCTTTGTTGGAGTAATTGAAGAATGTTTAAATAATTTTTATGAATTCTGACATGATTCTGCTCATTTGTTTTGAACTTACCCATATAAAGTATTTGAGTGCAGACCAACTTAATCAAAATTTATTGTAAATTGCATATTGCATTTAAGTATTAACATATTTAAAATATCTATAAGAAATACTTCTTTCTTCAGTTTTATTTGTTGTGATTTGTCCCCCGTATTTTTATGGGGAATAAGTTTTTTCTATAAAAAGATGAGTTATCTTACAGATGATATGATATTCAGTTGTAACGTAGTAGCCATGGAAAAAATTTTCAATCTAAGTAAACAATTTAGATTAAATCATTGCACAAAGCACACTAATATTTTTTTATGGATAAAGTGGATATTAAAAAAGATGTAAAGCAGTTATAGGAGTTTAGTGTTATATGAAATCAATGGAGTTATTTAAACAAATAAGACAAACAGCTCACAAGCAATTAGAACAAATCAAGAATGAAATGAGCTTGCATGAAGATGATCAAATATTTAACAAGGAAGAATTGTATGCGACTATTGATTTATTAAAAAAAGAGAAATTGATATACAGTAATGATTCAATTGTTGATTTGATATGCAGAAAAGTGGAAGAAAATACTACAAGTGAAAGCTGTAGAAATATATTACAGAGAACAAGAATTGCCGTGGATGAATTATATAGCGGACTTATATCAGGCAAAGCATTAGAGGCGTGCAATGACGATTCGTATGTAATAAGAATCGGCGGTAAAATGTATCAGTCGTTAGAAATAATAAGCGAATATATAGGCAGTATTTATATGTATGAATATAAAGATTGTAATAATCCGCAAATATTACTATTCATTATCGCTTACAATATTCAGAGAGTAAGATGTCAAAGGCAGGATATGGAGTATATTGATAATGGGTGTTTAAGGCAGAATGCAGAAAAACTTTTATATTTTCGTATGACAGAAAAGGATGCAGAAGAATACATAAAGATAACAAGTGAAGTATTTGAAGTAGGATTGGCTTATTTGGTTGGTCATGAATTAGGGCATCATTACAATAAAGATACAAGTAAAATTAAAAGCTCTGAAGAAGATAAGGAATTTGAGTTTATTATTGATGGAACATTTAAAGAAAATATTTATGCTTTACTAAATAAAAACCAAAGAAAAGAATTAAAAGCGGATGAATATGCATATCAATTTGCAAATGACTATGTGTTATGTATGTATGGAAAACACGAACTGCATCAGGTATTGGGATTGTATAGTGCATTTTTAGCCAGTGCCTTGCTTGCGAATTCGGAAGTTATGACAGATGAGCATCAAAGCATTGCAGTAAGATACAAATATGTAAATATATTGAATTTAGGAGCATTCTCTATAGATAACGGAGTTTTGATTTCTGAAAAGCAGCAGCATATAGTGGATTTGTTGAATGAAGCCGGTCTGGGTTACTCGTGGTGTAATTAGTGTTAAATGTAATGAGATATAAGAAGATAAAATGATTAAAATTGCAATGTTTTTTGCAGATTGTTCATTTGAGTGCTTGTTGTGTCATGACCGAAGTGCACGACAAATGCATGAGTAAGTGAATTGTGAACAAATCTCTTTTTTATGTTATGATAAAAGAAAAAGGGGGATTTGACAATGAATGAACTGTTGGAATGGATGGAGTACATTGAAGATGTACGTCAGAAAAAAAAGGTACGGCATAAATTAAAGGACATACTTGTGATTGTGCCCTTTACAACACCGGCTAATGCAGATGACCGGGTAGAAATGGAGTATTTTGCCAACTACCACCAGGATTATCTTATAAAGTATATAGCTTTTCAAAAATCAAAAAAATATATTTAGGAAGAAAAAAATTCATGCGTTTGTCCTGCAGGATAAAAACTTTTGTTGTACTTCTGGCAGTAAAAAGGTATAATAAGAGTAAGCATAGCAGTTTGTAAACGGAACGGAGGTGTCAGATGAAAAGGCTGAAAGTATATTTGGATACTTCGGTGGTCAGTTATCTGTATCAGGAGGATGCCCCGGAAAAAATGCAGGACACATTGGCTCTTTGGGAATTGTTCAAGAAAGGCATATATGAAGTTTATGTGTCAGATATTGTTTTCAGGGAGATTGACAGGTGCAGTGGAGAGAAGTTGAATATTCTTCTGGATTATCTGGAGCATATTGAATATCATGAGGTGGAAACGGACAGCAATACCATTGAACTTGCTGGAAAGTTTATAGATTTTGGCATACTAAAGAAAAAGAGTTTTGATGATTGCCAGCATATTGCTGCCGCAATCCTTGCAGGGTGCGATGTTATTATTTCATGGAATTTTAAGCATATTGTCAATGTAAAGACAGTGAAGGGTGTAAAAGTAATCACAACTCTTGAAGGATATAAGGATTTGCTGATTTATCCGCCCTCTGTTTTGCTGGAAGAAGGTGATGATGATGAGTGAGCCGGTAGTAAGTGAAAGATTTGATGTTGATGACATTCGGAAGATTCGGGAATATAACTCATTGAGACATATCCAGATGACTCCGGAGGAAATTATTGCAGACACAAAAAAAGGGGCTGAAAGAATTAGGAAGATGCTTCGGGAACGTAAATGTGTAACAGCTTTGAAGGATAAAAACTTTTCGCAATAAAAGCAGTATATTTTGCCATATGCTTTCCTGTTGCTGTAAAATAGTAGAAAAGAAATTTTACACACAGGAGGAAAAACAGTTGAAAAAGCAGAAGAAGATACCATAAGGTTCTTAAGGCAAAGCGGGTATTGTCTGAGAACATAATCATAAGTCTGGACATAGAGTTCATAGAGAACGATAATGGGGAAGTGTCAAATAACGACTTCAGAACCAGGAAAGTGAGGGAAATGGGAAAAGAGCATAGGGTGATTGCAAAGTCATAAATAGCAATACAGGTATTGAAAAATAGGGATTTTTTCAATGCCTGTAAATTTTTTTCTTGAATTGTAAATTTTGATAATACTATATTATGTGATATCTGGATTATGTAAAACAATTCCGCCAAAATGAACGATTGTGAAAAGAGTAAATAACATCTACTATGTCTATTATGGTGGCACAATCCCAACAAGAGGTAGGGGTAATTATGAAAGTGATGAAGTCGAGGAAAAACATCTGACTATGCTGGGGAGAATAGTGTGAGTGGAATCACTGAGGGTATAAAGAAAAAGTATCCTGTGATACCTGTGTATATGTTACTGGATATTTTTTGTGGTGTCATTCACAATATTAGGACGTGAGAGGTCAGCAGAACCACAAATAGAGCTGCATTTATTCTGGTGCATTAAAGAAACATGGCAATATAAAGATATGGAAGACTGGTATCTGATTATTGGTAACATTTTGCTGTTCATACCATTAGGAATTATTGTTCCGGCATTTTTTGAGAAGATGGGTTCATGTTGGAAGATGATTACGGCAGGCTTTGGAGGTTCTTTGTGTATAGAGACAGCACAGCTTGCATTGCACAAAGGTTTGTTTGAATTGGATGATCTTTTTCATAATACACTTGGATGCTATTTATGATATGCTCTTGTCACAATTTTTCTTTTTATAATGAGCAAAAATTAAAATCAGAGGATAAAATGTATTGCAGCGGTATCAGTCTGGATTGCAGTGATTGTATTTTTTGCATATGCGGTTTTTATGGGACAGACGGTATTCGGATATTTTGTGAGCCGATTCCTCATAAGCTTGCAATGGGAAATTTTATAACATACTGTTAAGTTCATATCTGAATCTGCTGTAAATAAGGTAAAAACTATGCCCACTTGTGATAAGCTGATATATAACAGGTGGGCAGTGCTATCCGTTCTGCATAGATGCATTACAACAGAATATTAATATTCCGTTTTGTGCAGATACTCATCTGCTGATTCTTCCATCAGATTGTATTGTTCCATAATTAATAATTTTATTTTATCGTCTGTATAATTTTCCTTTCGTAGCAGCATAATTGTACATTTTATGCCCTGTTCAATGCCACGTTTAATGCCATCTTCCATAATGCCTTCACCCAGATTGCACATAGAATTCACCTCCCTGTCTAAATCTTCTGTCATGGGTATATTGTATTCTGTTTCTATGATTTTTTTCTTTTCATCTGCACTAAGTTCAGATGTGAACAATACATTCAGAAGCCTGTGCAGCCTTGAACCGCTTTTAGTGTCTGACGGGTCTTTTGAGAGGCAGACCATAATTACGCTTATCAGGTCAAACTTTAAAGTATCCTTTGGAAAATTACCGATGATATTTTTCTGTGTAAACGAATATTCCGTTAATGTGTCCCCTGCATATTTAGGTGAATCAATGCAGAGCCATATGGAATATACCTTTTTTATTTTATCATAGTCGGAGTTCTCAAATTCCGTTCCGTACTGGGATGAAATCATCCTTGCACCATAGTATACCCCTCTTGTTACAATGTCATATCCCGGATAGTAGTCTTTCTGAGCTTCCATATCTATGATAAGTTTCATCATTGACTTTCTGTCAGGGGTTAGGACAAAAAAACGTATGTCATATGTAACTTTCCCTTCGTCCGGGACATTATCCTCGTTGGATATTCCCATAATTTTATGATTTACCGTTTCACCCGGAAAAACAGAAATTTCAGATATCTGCGGCGTTCCTTCTATCAGCAGAACCACATCTTCAGGAGAACAGTCCCTGAATTCCGATACTGTGCCACACAGGATGTGGGCAAGGATGATTTTTTCTGACAGAAGATTCTTTGCTTCACAGTCATATGCCGCCTCCGCACCGGCAGCATCAATAATCTTTGACAGCTCTGTTTCAATCATTTGTATTCCTCCTTAATTATAAAGAGTTCTCCCAGGTTCGTCAAATATCCTTTCAGTTTAATCTGTTGCAGAGTTTTGTCCACAAGACAACTATATCACATATTAAATATAAGGTCAACATATAATATGTTAAGAGAAACTTTTGAGTAATCAAGGCATAAGTAACAGTGAAGATATAAATGAAAAATTTGATATATACCTTGATGCATGAAGTTTTTCTACGATTATAATTGCTTTTTTAGTGCTACATTTATCAGGAAATATATAAAATGTCAGGGTTGGAAAAGGAGTAGAACAGAGTATTCAGCAGTACTTGAAATAATATTTGCAATATCCTGTGCTCAGTTGTTATTTATATGTGTTTTGCACTATGGGGAAGAAATTTGCCGAAGCTGAATTTTTCTAAAGACCGGAATTACTGGCTTATAAAGTATCTTTACATTTTATCAGGAGTGCTGAAGTCCGATGAGAAATATTATATTTCTAATAGTAAGTCAGTGTTGTATTCTGTACACAGTTTAGGTAAAAAGGATGATACATCCATATTGGAAGTGATTGCGATGTAAGCATCTGCAAAACCATTATTGACTGTATTATGCATAATTCTAAGGAAGTGATGGTTGATAGTAGTGTATATATGTGAGTACATCATGGCAATAAAACTTCCCGGAAAGAAGCTGAGAATGACTGGTTATTGTACTATCAGCGAAATAATGAATGTATCAAATGAACAGATTGTGAATTATCACATCACGAACTGGAAGAAACCGATGGATGTGTCATGGTAACTGTATAGAAATTTGACACCGGCAAAGATACATAGAACAGCTACAGATGATTCTGACAGAACATGGAATTGAGATTCCGCCCAAGTACTAATCTATAAATAATTACACTTTGCTCTGGAAAGATATGCACTGCTTTTCTGGAAAAGGGTGCTCATTTTAAACAGAATACCCAAAGGTACAGAAAATGCTGTAACTAAGCAATGCTAAGCATCATTGACAACAATTGCATGAATAATTTAGGATTAGTATTTCATTTTGAAATAGAATATAGATTTTAATTGGTATTACATAATTTTGCATAACTTTTATTATACTTATAAGATTATTTTGATTGCACTGAAGTTATTAATTGTTTTTGCTGCTGCTGGTTGTTTCTTTATGAAGAAGGAAATCGTTCTGCAAGCAACAGGCAAAGTCAAGTTTACTTGAATTTGGCAAGTGCTATGTTGAAAGTTTGATAATGTATGAACTGGGTTTGTGTGAGATATTTTAGATGTATTTTATACATTTGTCGAATTTTGTCGATTGGTGTCGAAAAAATGTAGTAATATTATGTTGGAATAATACAAATTATGGTATATAATAAAATACAAAGATGATATTAAAGATTTGTAAATAGTACGATGTAGGTAAAAGTGACGGGGTTGCTTAAGGTATTTGAAGTATAATTTGTAGTTATCCGTTGGATTTGTGATGAAAGGTCATATTGGCAAGTGCAGATTATCGAAGAATATAAAATATTATTATAGAGAGTTATTGTCTGTATAATGGGGTTAAAACCCTCGCCTTAAGGCGAAACCTTTAGGTCAACCCCATATCTTCAAGTTTAGAAAAGTAAAAAGTAGGGATACTAAGCTTGAGGTGAATAATATGGAACATTATAGAAAATCGTCACATTGTACGTATGATATCAAGTATCATCTGGTATGGATTACAAAATACAGGAAAC
>JAAVHZ010000069.1 GCA_014799465.1 Lachnospiraceae bacterium
ACGAACCCTCATTTAAGCTTTTACCCAAATTATATCTCGGGAGTGGCAAATGCAGCCTGAATCTCCCGATTTTGTGTATAAAATAGAGACTGCCTAACTTTGGTTGTTAGACAGCCTCACCGTGCCTCATGCATATACTACTTTGATATTGGCGATTTCAACGAGTGTTGAGGCACTATTCAGTTTCTAATATGTCTTGCATTTCTCCTAAAGGAGATTATGCGACTGCAAAATTAGCGAATAATTCTGATTTGGACAACACGCACCCGCAGATAAGTATGAGGAAAAAGCAGACAGCCTCCCTGCCTCCCGGCGGTAAGCAGTGTGAATTAAAATGACGTAGAGGGGCTCATTTTTCCAGCATCTCTTTAAGGACGACGGCATTGTTATGGTCGCGGTCATGAGAGGAGAAGAGGAGCGTTATCACCGATTTCTCGTTCAGAGTCTCCTTCAGGCTGGAAAAATCCGGATTGGCATTCAGTTCAGCCTTATATTTTTCTACAAACCCGGGCCATAGAGTCTCCGGATCAGCATGAAACCATTCGCGCAGCTCTGTGGAGGGCGCTATCTTCTTATCCCACAAATCGTAATGAAACGTCTCATGGGAAAGACCGCGAGGCCAGAGCCGGTCGATATATACTCGGAAGCCATCACTCTGCTCAGCCTTATCGTAGGCTCTCTTAAGATGAATTATCGGTGCCATCTGCTCATTTTATTTTTAAAACAACTCAATGAGCCGGCTTGTTCTTTAGGAGTATGGCAACTTTAAAAAGAATGAGACCCATGAGAAAAGCCGCCAGAGAACTCAGCGCGGCCGAGGCATTAGAGATTTTTGATCGTGCCCCTTTTGTTACCCTAAGCATGATTCGGCCGGACGGGACACCCTACGGATTGCCGATATCGGTAGTAAGAAAGGATGAGAATACTTTCTATTTCCACTGTGCTTTTGAGGGAGAGAAGATAGATTGTATCAGGCATAACCCCATAGTCAGTCTGTCTGCTGTCAGCAGATGCAAGCCGGTCTTTGAGATCGAAAAAATGAACTATACGGAGCATTACCGGTCAGCTATCGCACTGGGAGAATGCAGTCCGGTTGAAGAGAGAGAGGAGAAGGTGGAGGGATTGTGTCTGCTGTGCGAGAGGTTTTTGCCGGACTTTATGGAGCATTTTGAGGCGGCCATAGAGCGCAGCCTTGACAGAACAGCAGTTTACCGGATAAAGCTAACAGAACCCCCTGTGGGTAAATGCAAGCACTGAAAGAAAACATACACTAAGCCTCCGACCAACGTCATTTTCATGAGGGTGGTGGCTTAGAGAAGTCTACTTTAACTAATGAAAATTCTCCTTGAGGAGTACGTAGAAATGAGCAGTTCGCTTATCTCCAAGCGTGGATGTGACGCCGGTGTCCGAATGATGGTATTTGAAGCCTGACTTTTCGCATACGCGTCTTGACTTGTGATTTCCATCGTAATAATTACAGGTCAGAGCATTAAGGCCCAGTTGATTAAAGCAGCGCGCGAGCAGCGCATGAACAGCTTCGGGTATGAGACCTTTGCCCCAATAGGGCTTGCCTATCCAGTAGCCTAATTCCGCTTCGCTATATTTCTCTTCACCCTCAGGAAGAACATTGGGAAACATTATGCCGCAACTGCCTATGGGTTCGCCCGTTTCCTTCAGGACGACGGCATAGATTTCAGGAGCGGAGAAAACCGTCCGGATTATTTCCCGGCTGAACTCCACAGAGGGATGTGGAGGCCACCCGGCAGGGGGCCCTACATCCGGATCGGAAGCATATTTGAAAAGAGCTTCAGCATCATCCTCTTGCCAAGGACGGAGTATCAGTCGTTCTGTCTCAATCATGGATATTGCGCCCCATATCGTAGGCAGTTTCAAGTGACGGATGATTACGGATGTCTCCGGGGTCGGTCACACCCCCGGCAAACACATTGCCGGCGAGACGCGCTCTTTCGAAACATTCTATCCAGCCCTCAAGACCGGAAATGGCTCGCCCGGGTACTTCCGGCTCATCCTCGGCAGCACTGGTCAGCATATAGATGTCGGTGAATTTATAGTCACCTCCAAACAGAGGGTTAGCGCGGTCAAGAAGTGTCTTCATCTGGCCGCTCATTTCGTAGTAGTAGATTGGAGTGGCGAAGACTAAAATGTCGGCATCATGCATCTTTCCTACTATTTCGGGGGCATCATCCTTAAGCACGCACTTACCCGTCTTTACGCATGACAGACAGCCGATACAGAAACGAATATCTTTATGATGCAGGGTGATAATCTCTACGTCATTACCGCTATCGGCGGCTCCACGGCCGAACTCTTCGGCCAGTCGGTGAGAATTACTATTGCCTCGAAGGCTGGTGGATATGATAAGAATCTTTTTCATAAGTAAGTTCTAAGTAATTTCGAAAAATTAAGCGCTACATGTGCTTGATGAAAACACCTGCGCTATCTAACTTGCGATTCCGGGACGCATAATCTTCTCTCACTCAAATGGTTTTAATCACCTTAGCCGGGATTCCGCCGGCAATAACCTCCCCGGAGTCCATTATATCTATGAATTCCCCCGTGGTCATTTCAGATATTCATTAAAGAAAGCTGCTATTTCGTCAAACGGGATAATATCAACCTGATCGTAAAGGTCGCAGTGACTTGCACCTTTGACAGTGAGCATCTGCTTGTTTGTGCCCTTAAGCTTTGCAAATGTATCCTTCCCGAAATAGTAGGAGTGTGCCTTATCTCCATGGACTATGAGCACGGCGCTTTCCAGCTCATCGGCATAGTCGTAAAACTTGAAGTTGACAAAGGGAAGAACGGAGGTGACATTCCAGCCGTCAGTAGAATTGCCCGAACGAGGATGAAATCCGCGCGGAGTCTTATAGTAGGCGTGGTAATCCTTGAGAAACTGAGGAGCATCGTCAGGCAGGGGATCCACAACTCCTCCTGCGCGTGTATATTCGCCCGTGCGATAGTCTTGCGTGCGCTGGTTAGCCAGTGAGGCGCGCATGGCATTGCGCTTCTCCGCTGAATTGTCAGCATCGAAATATCCGTTGGCGCTCACGCGGGTCATGTCATACATTGTAGAGGCCACCGTGGCCTTGATGCGAGGGTCGTTGATGGCCGATTGTATGGCAATACCTCCCCACCCGCAGACACCGAGAATACCGATTTTTTCGGCATCCACCTCCGGCTGAACAGAGAGAAAGTCTACGGCAGCGGAAAAATCTTCACTATTGATGTCGGGAGAGGCCACACGACGGGGGCTGCCTCCACTCTCGCCTGTAAATGAGGGGTCGAACGCGATGGTCAGGAATCCTCGTTCGGCAAGCTCCTGGGCATATAGTCCGCTCGACTGCTCTTTTACGGCGCCGAAGGGGCCGCTGACGGCAATAGCAGGGAGCTTGCCTGTGGCGCCCTTGGGGGAATACATATCTGCCACGAGGGTGATGCCATAGCGATTGACAAAAGTAACCTTCCTATGGTCGACTTTTTCACTTTTAGGAAACACTTTATCCCACTCCTGAGTAAGCGTAAGCTGCTCTATTGGAGCCAAAGACTGATTTAAATTCGGATTATTGCTATCCATCTTTTGTGATTTAATTGTAAATGAAGTTGTTAATGCTACAAGTGCGCAAAAGAGAATTTCTTTCATGACGCTTTATCTTCAATAACGTTTTTATTCCTGCAAAGTTAGCATTTAATTTTCATTTAGACAGACCAATATTCCGGTAATGCAGACCTCAATCGCTGATGGCTGCTTATAATCGTATAATCGCTATTCAGAGAGAATGACTTTAGCCCCCGTAGGTACTTTCCCATCCGCAAGGGGTGGTTTCTACCTCAATAGTCGGGTGGCTGATACCGGCATCGGCCGCGAAGTCTTTAATCTGCTTCTTGACTTCATCTTCATTATCCCGACTGTCGATGAGCACGTGAAGCGTCATAGCGTTTAGTGTAGTGCTCAGTGCCCAGACGTGTATATGATGAATAGACTTTACGTGAGGGAGTGATTCAATACCCGTTTTAAGTTTTTCTACGTCAATACCCTCCGGCACGCCATCAATGGAGAGTCTCAGAGTTTCGCGGAGCATACTCCATGTAGAAATCAGAATCAACAAGGCAATCAGCAGCGATATGATCGGGTCAATCATCACCCAGCCGGTGAGCGAGATAACGACTCCGGCCACGACTACACCGACCGAAACAAGAGTGTCGGCAGCCATGTGCAGGAACGCTCCGCGCACATTAAGGTCTTCTTTCTGGTCTTTCATCAGCAGCCATGCCGTCGCTCCATTGATTACGATGCCTATTCCGGCCGTCCAGCTCACTATGTCGCCATCGATGGGTTCGGGGTGGGAAAACTTGCGGATACTCTCTACAATTATCACTCCGACCGCTATCAGAAGAATAATGGCATTTAGGAGCGAAATCATAATAGTGGCTTTCTGATAGCCGTATGTGAAATGGCTGTTGGCATGAGCCGATGCCAATTTTATTCCGATAAAAGTCAATACCAGGCTGAAGACATCGCTCAGATTATGGCCGGCATCGGAGACAAGCCCCATCGAGCCTGCATATATGCCCACCCCCCCTTCGATTATAACATAAAGGAGATTGAGGATGATACCCCAAATCAGGACTTTGCTGACTCGGGTGAAATGCTGGTGATGATGATGAGCGTGATTATGCTCTATGTTATGTCCGTGGTGATGTCCCATACTAATAGAATTGTAATTTTTTTACTCTTCGAGAGTGTTTGAATTTCCATCTGCAAAGTTAGCACACTTCGCATGCAACTGAGTGTCGAAAATCGGGATATTCACCTATCGCTGCGCCGGCCACCTCATGCCTTACAGCATAGCTCTCATTTTCTTATAGATGCGTCCGGCAGCTCTTATGCCGCCGCGCATACAGCAGAAAAATCTGAGGTGGCCGCGGAGAGCCATTTTATAAGGAAATCTCCAATGGAATGGCAGGATATGTTTGTGCTTATCATAATCGAGCCAAGGATATAATTGAAGAAATTCTCTCTGCTCCTTTATGCCGGAATGTGTAATCGCTAAAAGAATCATTAAGAATCTCCTCTCATCCAAGACGTCATCGTAGGCCGTAGTGTAGGCAGAAAGAAAATCGGATACTACATCTGTGGCCTTCAATAGCTGCCTTATATTCGATGCCGACCTATCGCGGGTATAAGAGCAGGGATTCTCTTGATTATAATGAATTAATGCCCTGTCGACTTTTGTGATTGCAGCCGCATGATACAATATTTTTATGGCAACCGTAAGATCTTCGCCATAATTAATCCCTTCGATGAAGCGGATATTATTGTCTATATATATCTGTCTCTTCGTCAGTTTGTTCCACAGGCATGTAAACGAACTTCCGTGGCTCCAGGGGGCAATCATACTTTTAAGCATCCTTTCCCGGCCATCCGGAAGAGGGGATGCGCTATACACCTCTCTATTTTTATACGACATAAAAAAGTCAGACATCACCACGTCAGAATCGTGAGCAATGGCGGCATCATACATCACTTCAAGCATATCCGTCTCAAAATAATCGTCGCTATCCAAGTGAAGTATGTAGTCACCCCGGGCAGCTTCAAGTCCTGTCTGGCGGGCGGTCGCCAGCCCGCGGTTGCGCAGATGATTGATTATTTTAACCCTGGAAGCGATGTGCGGATAGTCGCTGAGAATCTCTGTCAGCAATTCTATGCTCCGGTCTTTTGTGCAGTCATTTACGAAGATAAATTCCACCCCGTCTGTCATCGTCTGGCCGAAAAGTGAACCAACACATCGTCCGATGTATTTTTCCACGCCATAGACCGCCACAATCACAGATATTTTAATCTTCTCCATAGGGCCTCACCTCTGCTAAACCGGCAAACCAAGTATCGGCAAATGCAGATAGCTTGCCATAAGTGTTGTCAACATACTCGACGGGCTTATGCATCAATACCGACAGAATCATCGTATGAAGGCGTGTGGTGACAATGCGCGAGAATGGCTCCAGAAATTTACACCCTTTTCTCGTCAAAGAATCGCGGATGAATCTGCTCCCTCCCCATTGGATTGCTCTATCCACAAGTCCTGACCCTACGCCATGACGCCTCAGCTCTTCTGAAAGTCTTTTCGCTACCATGAGACTATACATTTTCGGCAGGAATTGCTTAGGATTTATCCAGTCGGTCGTCACATCGGCCTCTCGCAGAGCCGTCGGCGTGGACTGATGGAGTTCCTTGTCTGAACGGAGCAGAAAAAGAGTTTTACCCTTTTCCCGATGGCGATGGCGAGCCAATAGCCGCGGGTCAATGTAGAATGCCATATCCGGCGCCAGATATACGTGATTGCGACTGAAGTGTTCTGACAGAATGTTATAGCCCGACTTATCGCGGGCGAAGAGATGCAGGTCAGTGTGCCGGGCCATCAAGTCGGCATCCTTGTCTATCAGCCCTTTTGTCTCATAGCATATCGACTGCGGAAGCATGACAATTCTATTCTCCGGATAGCGCGCTATGATTTCAAGTCTGATGTCCTGCAGACTACGCCACAAATCTCCGAAGTTGCCACCTCCCATAAGTAAGATAGTGACGTCTTTATCCAAAGTGGGGAAGGGGAAATAGCCCGCTCCGTAATTTCCCAAGAGTTTAAAGCCGTTTTCACGGATAAAATCGGTAGCTCCCCGCCATATCAGCGAGTCTCCGATATTTGAGTAATATGGGGCATCCGCAATAACAACCCTCTCGGTCAGGAGGGGCTTGACATTTCGGGCTATCTCCTGACGAAGCTGTGCAATCTTTTTCTCAAAATGCTCCATTTTCCATTTACAAGATAATAAAGTATACGTCCGGCGTAGTATGTCGCTTTCTTAACGCGGTTCCTGCGCAATGCACGCTGCTTAGCCTCAGAAGACAACGCCTCATTATTGGCAGACAATTTCTGAGACAGAAATTGCCGCATATCCTCTCCTATCCAGTGCCTGCCATCCACAGTGACACGGTCGCGCATCTCCAGATAAGTGGGAGTGATAAGCTCCGGGATCATCCCCAGCGTAAGCCACGAATGGCCATTGAAGCAGTGGGCCTTTTCACAATTTCCGACCGGACAGAAATCAATGGGAGCAGAAAGATTATCGAAAATTTTGGTACTCCTCAAGCCGTAGCATTGCGAAAAGCTGCCATCATCCAGACTAATGCATCCGCCCCATAATCCATTGTAGCAAAACTCTTTACGATAGTGTCCGAAAATCTGCATTTTGAAATCGAACAGAGGCGAATCAAACTGCCCCCACGTCTTGACAAACTCCTCGCGCGAGAGTGCTGAGAGTATCGGAATCCCGGGTTTACTGTCATCTCGCGCTACCGTGATATGGCAAAGTGCCCCGAGATTTTTGATACATACATCCTTAATTTCCTCTATGTATGGGATCTCGTCATCGGAAGGAGTCAGCTCCACAGTAAACGAAATGCCACTACGCTCTATGAGACGGACATTGGCAAAAAAATGCTCAAGAAGGCCTTTCTTCTTTAGCTCCGTAAAATGAAAAGAAATCTTGAGAATCAAATGCTTACGCAAGACTTCCGGTATGTCTTCCGTCAATTCCCTAATGCGCTTGGCGGGGAGTCCGTTTGTGACAATCATGACGTAATGACCCTCCTCAAGCATTTCACGAGTTAACGTCACTATATATGGGGCAAGAAGAGTTTCGCCCGCTCCGCACAAGTTGAGTAAGCACGTCCCGCCGAGACGCTCACGTGAAAGGGCTTTGCGAATATGCGAAAGGCTATAATTCAGCGGCCTAATCCCGACCGAAGAGTTATCCTTATGGGCTATATAGCAATAATCGCATTCCAGATTGCAAGTCGTCACCGGCACATGGATGTCGAAATATCTTCCCAGATTATTATCTTTATTCAAATTACGTTTCTAAAAATTAAACGATATATATGAGATGAAAAGTCTTGTACTATAAAACTTGCCCTTTTGGGCTGATTTCACGCTGTTTTTCAGTCAGATAGGCTTTTATCTCACTTCACTCCGCCGAGAAATTATCTCCAAAATCACTTCGTTTATATGCACATTAATTTTCTCTCTTACTTAATTTAAATCCGTAGACCACAAAGTTAGAAATTTTTCTTAATTCCTCCAAAAATCGACATACAAGAAATCCGGTTATCAGCAGCCCTCTGACGGATAATGAAAGTTATCTTCTGCTAATTCTAAAAAATTTTTCAAGTAAAGATTTCTTTTTCATCCCTTAGTAACCTATTTATCGCAAATAATGATTATCAGGAGATTGCTCAAATCCTAAAAATTGTCTTGTCTAAATAGCAAGTTAAATAACTGTATGTAAGTATTTTAATAAACGAACTTTCAATAGGTGAAGGCGTTATTTTTATAAAACTATTACATAATATAAAACTATTAGAAATTATGGAAGCAATACATTGGCCTAAAGAATTTACCCCCGGTCTCACCGACAATTTTGTGTCGGCTGAAACATACGTGGCAGGACTCACTGCCGAAGAAGTTTTCCCTTATCTCACTCATGCACATATCTGGCATGACTATTATGATGGGGCAAGTGATGTCAAACTTACAGGAAGTGATGAAAAGCCGGAACTCAAAGAGGGCACAAAGTTCTCATTCAATATCATTGGCTGGGACGTGACAGCTGAGGTCGTTGAGTTTGTCGAACCGTCAAAAGATCGTCCCGGGCGTTTGTCTTGGCATGGTTGGGTACCAGGTGATGAGAACACACGATTTGATGCCCTGCATGGTTTTCTTTTTGAAAATATGCCCGACGGGAGGGTTCGCATCCTCACGCAGGAGTCTGAAATCGGAAAACCTGCCGCAGAACTTGCCAAAACCCATTCAGCCTCACTGCTGGTAGGTTTTCAGGCATGGCTCGATGGTATGGTTGATTTCGCCGGAAAGAAAGTCAGATTGGACTGAACCATAAAGGCTATACTATAAATAAATTAAAAAAGAAAGGAAATATATATGCATTTTTCAAGTGGAATTAACAGACCTCCATACGAGGCAAACGATGCTTATTTGCAAGTGACCAGCGGATGCAGTCATGATAAGTGTGATTTCTGTACATTTTACAAAGATGCCCGATTTCATGCCTCGCCATTGAAGGAGATTGAGGAGGACATTCTTGAACTTAAAGAGTATGGTCCCGGTTACGACAGAATCTACCTGCAGGGTGCCGATCCGTTTATTCTGCCATACAAGCGACTTATGGAGGTTGCAGATCTGATTCATACACATCTGCCATGGGTCACTTCAATTGGTGGGTATGCGCGTGTCGATAACCTAAAGAATAAGACCGTGGAGCAGTTGCGTGATTTGACGAAAGCCGGTTATGGAGGTTTCTATTTCGGTATCGAATCAGGTGATGATAATCTGCTCCGCCGGATGCACAAGGGCTATACCTCGGAAGATATTGTCAAACAGATGTCGAAGCTTGGAGAGGCCGGAATGCCATTTGTAGGGAACTTCCTCGGTGGTCTTGGCGGTCACAATTACGGACTTAGCCATGCGCGTGAGACAGCCAGAGTAAGCAATATCATCCGCCCTGACATGATTTACGCTTCCGAGCTAACTCTCTTCCCTGATACGCCTCTGATGCAGGATGTCAAAGACGGAAAGTATGAAGAAGCAACTGAGGTGGAACGTTTCGAGGAGATGCAGGAGTTTTTGCGCTGCCTCACCATTCCCACCGTGTTCAAGGCTGAGCACGTCACCATGCCGTCGCCTATCAGGGGGCGTCTCCCGGAAGACCGCGACCGTATGATTCAGGAACTGCAAAGCCTGATAGATTTAGGCGAAGACCAACTTAGAAACTACAGAAATCACGTTCAAGGTCTGTAAAAGTATGGCACATAAACGACTGGTATTCTATTTCACCGCCACAGGCAATGACCTTTATGTGGCACGTCAGTTCAGCGGCAACCCTCTGAGTATTCCACAGGTAATGAAGGAACACGGCCACGGCCGGATGCACTGG
>JAAVHZ010000070.1 GCA_014799465.1 Lachnospiraceae bacterium
CATGGCGTTGGCCTGGCGCATAGTCGGCCCGGAAAACCCACAGATAACGGTTTTGTAGAGAGTTTCAACGGAAGGCTCCGCGATGAATGCCTGAACCAGAATATTTTCGTTTCCCTGGCAGAAGCTCGATGTCTCATCGAGGAGTGGCGGCAGGATTATAACTGCAACCGTCCCCACAGCGCACTTGGGTGGCAAAGCCCCCAAGCTTTCCGGGCAATCCATCAACCCTCAACCACGACAGGAACCACTAACTTATCCTTGGTATCGTGAATGGGGTAGGGTCACTCCGGGCCATTGTCTGTAAGGATTCTGCGCGGCAGGCGCCCTTCCCGCCGAAGGCGTTACAGGACCTGCACCACCCGTTGATCGGAAAGCGATATATCCACTTCCAAGGCTGGGGTTGACCGGTCCCAAAGGTCAAGGATGGTCAGGATACGGATGCGCCGGCCTGACTCCAGGCTATCGATGACAAAATCCATTCCCCATTACTCGTCTGGACCGAGAGGCGTTGACAGGCACGACCGCGGGACACAAGGACGTTTCCTTGTGGGCCGCAAGCGCAAGGACAGAAACTCCTCACGGTACAGTCGCTCCGTCCGCTTGTGATTCACCACAAGCCCTTCACGTCGCAGCTAGACATACAGCCGCTGGACGCCGAAACGCCACCGTTCCTCTGTCAGTTCCCGCAGGCGTCTGCGCAGTTCCACACCCCGGTCCTGGAGAGGAGGACGACACACCGTGCCGCGATTGGCGCCAAGTGTCGCGCAGGGACGCCGCTGGGAGGCCGTGTATGCCGTCTGGACATGGCGCATGGCTTCCCGGCATGACGCGGACTTCAGAAGTTTTTAACAGGACATCCTTGAGGATGGAAATGTCCAGCGACTGCTCGTCCACCATCTTCCTGAGCCGAGCGTTCTCCTCCTCAAGCTGGCGCAGACGCATGGCATCGGAAACATCCATGCCGCCGTACTTTGCCCGCACTTGTAGAAGGTGGCATCCGAAATACCGTGCTTACGGCACAAGTCCACGACACGTATCCCGACCTCGGCCTGGCGCAAGATCCCGATAATCTGCTCTTCGCTGAATCGACTCCGTTTCATGGAGGCGCTCCTATGCCAGGAACACTAGCTTTTTATTTTATATTTTAAATGGATCAGTTTTTGGGGTGGCGTCCGGGTACGACCCTTTCACCTGAACTTCTCCCAAACTTCCGCATATTGCCGATGAACTGGTAGGCACCTTGCGCCTTTCACACGGAGACGATGAACCCAAGGAGGAACATATGCAGCAAGTATTGGCGGCACCGGTGCGGGACAAATCAGCGGATACAGGAAAAAAAGGAGCAACGGTCAACAGGAGCCTCGATCACTTTCTCGCCAGCATCTATCTGCCGCAGGCCCGGCACCGAAAACGCAGCTGGCATGTGGACGAACGCATCGCCCGGCAATACCTGTCACCGGCATTCGGGGGGCACACGCTCTCGCGCATCACCCGGCCAGCAGTGGAGAACTGGCTGGCCGGCCTGAGCGCCTCCGGCCTCAAGGCGGCCACCTGCAACCGCATCCTTGCGGTGTTCAAGAGTGTGTGCGCCCAAGCCGTGGCCTGGGGTTGGCTTCCCCAGTCACCGTGCCAGGGCGTGCGCTCGCTGCGGCTGCCGGCCGCGCCTGTCCGCTCGCTCAATGCGGAAGAGGCACGCCGCGTGTTGCGCGCGCTTGAGGACTGTCCCGCACAGGAGGCTCTTGCCCTGCGCCTGCTGCTGCTCACAGGGGGGCGCAAAAGCGAGATCCTCCGGGCGCGCTGGGAAGATGTGCGCCCGGAAGCAAGGGTGCTGATAGTGCCGCTTGCCAAGTCCGGCGCAGCCCGGCACATCACCCTGTCGGACGCTGCGCTGGCCGTTCTTGCTGTCATTCCCCGCGGCGGCTCACCCTGGCTTTTCCCTGCGCAACGCGGGGATAAACCGCTCGCAGATATCTACCGCTTCTGGAATGACCTGCGCCAGCGCCTGCGGCTCGGACAGGTGCGTGTGCATGACCTGCGCCATACCTTTGCCAGCCTGCTCGTCAATTCCGGGCACTCGCTCTATGAGGTGCAGCATCTGCTCGGCCATGCGGACCCGCGCACCACCATGCGTTACGCCCATCTGGGCCAGGGTACTCTGGTGCGGGCGGGCAATGCCGTGGGTGAACTCTTGGGGGCTGACGCACGCTGCTGAGACTGAAAACGGCGGCTTAAGCCGCCGTAAGATTCACAGAGGGAAGAAATCCAACAGATATACTGTCGGTACACACAGATACCATCTAGCCCATATTTCCCCTCAGGGCAAGTTTTTTTCATTCCGATTACGTTTTCCAAGATAACTACATAAATTTATTGTATTTTATTCTTAAAATCCACCACTGCACCGACAGTATATCTGACGGTTCAATTCAAGCAGTAGTCCACCTTGTCTGAGCGCATAGCCGAATGGCCGAGAGAACACATGGGAAAAACCCAAAAAAATAACGACATCCTCATGGAGGAATTCGTTAGTGCCGCATGGTTGCCGCACGTCCAAGCACATAAAGCGAGCTGGAAGATCGATGAGCACACGGCCAGGAACCACATCCTGCCCGTGTTCGGTGGGAAGCCCATCGCGTCCATCACCGAAGCCGATATACGCCAATGGCTTACCGGCTATGAAAAACAAAGATGCGCCCTCTCGACGCGTAACAGGCGCCTTCATGTACTGAAGAGTATTTTCAATTTTGCGGTGGAAAAAGGGCTTTTAGAAGAGGCTCCGACTGCAAAGATACGTTCCAAACGTATCAAAAAAACGCGCTGGCCGTCGCTTGATAGAAAATACCTTTCTTCCCTATTGGATGCCCTAAATAAAAGTCCCAAAAAGGAAGCCAAGGCCATTACCCTCCTGCTACTCACTGGTGCCCACAAGAGTGAAATCATTAAAGCCCGGTGGGAGAATCTCTTTTTGGAGGAAGGAGTTTTACTGGTGCCCAGGGCAGGGATGCCACCGTATCGCAGGATATGGCTTTCCACAGAAGCAAAGGAGATTCTGCGGAGCATTCCCAGGCGGGCGGACTCTCCGTGGATATTCCCGGGGAGAAACGTAAGTAAGCCTCTTTCAGATATTTTTCTGTTTTGGAAAGAGTTGCGCACGGAACTGGGCCTTGAGGCACTCAGCATCCGTGACCTGCGGTACGTTTTTGCGGATTGGCAGTTGCGCACCGGGGTACCGTTAGCGGTTGTTCAGCGCTCCCTGGGGATCAATGACATGCGTGAGGTGAACAAACACATGTTCCATCTGCCCAGCGAGGTTGTGCATGCGTAATCGCTTGCAGCAATGGTACTATTCCCTGATGGAAGTACCCGGGGCCTCCCATATAGCGATGTGGTGTGCACCAGCTGTGAAAAACATCGCGGAAAGACTGGCTTCCAAAAGTACGCACTCCCTCCGCACACGAATAGAAAACCTTGAGAAACAGGCAATTTCCACAAGATTGGAATTAAATGAGATTCGTGCGCGTGACTCGGAATTTGCTAAACACTGTCCATCATTCTCCATCATCATTAATACCTGTAATCGCCGTCCATTCCTGGAAAAAGCTATAGAATCCGCTTGGAGGCAGTACTATCCATCCTTTGAAATTATCTGTGTCAACGGCCCCTCCACGGATGGCACGCATGCGCTGCTTGAAGCGTGGAAGGACAGAATCAAGATATGTCATTGTCCAGAACGCAATCTATCGCGCTCGCGGAATATCGGGATTGCAGCAGCTGGTGGGGATCTCATCGCGTTCATGGATGACGACGCCATTGCCCCGCAGGACTGGCTCATGGAGCTGGTCCGGGGCTATTCGGAGGCATCTGTGGGGGCTGTGGGCGGCTATGTCCGGGACAGGACAGACGTGAACTGGCAAGCACAGGTCAGCGTGGCCGACCGCTATGGCGATGTGCGGCATTATCCCACAGTTGGTGCAGCTGTGGAGTCTGAAGGTGACCCAGAGGACTGGCGCACGAAGAAATTCTTCTCCCCCATGGGCACCAATGTGAGCTTCCGGCGTTCAGCCCTCAATCATGTCGGAGGCTTTGACGAAAACTACGCTTACCATCTTGACGAAACCGATGTCGTATTGCGGCTGGTGGATGCTGGCCTGGACGTGCGCTTCCAGGGGAGCGCCGAGGTGACGCATAAGTCTGCCGCCAGCGAATTGCGCCGGGAAGACCGCACACCACGCAGTTTCTACCATCAGGCCCGGAGCAAAACGTATTTTATTCTTCGCCATGCCGCGCCTGTATTCGGTCGCAATGCTGCGGACAAGCACATCAGCGCGTATCTGGCATGGCTTGCCTCTCTGGCGAAGACAGCCTTCCGGCAGGGACGGCTTGCCCGGGCAGACGTGGAACGCCTGCAGCAGGAACTGGTAGATGGCCGGAAGGCTGGGGAGATTCTGGCGTCCCAAGGGCCAAAACTGGCGCATTTTGCGGAAAACAGGCCAAGCCGGGGTAACGCATCGCCGTATGTGCCCGGTTCTTTTCCGCGGGCAGAAACCACGCCACTCTTGGGGCAACCAGTATGAGCGCAAGTGTTGCCATTGTCATTGTGACACACAACAGGCGCGCCATGCTGGAAACTGCGCTCAGAGCGTGTCTGGCGCAGCCAGCTCAACGAATTTTTGTGGTCAATAACGCGTCCTCAGACGGCACACGGGAATATCTGGACAGCTTGGCGGCCAGGGAGCCACGCATTTTGCCCCGGCATCTGCAGGAAAATGGCGGAAGTGCCGGGGGCTTTGCCGAAGGCCTGCGGCTCGCCCATGCCGCCGGTTATGAGTGGTTCTGGCTCATGGATGATGATGTGGAGCCGGTACCTGGGGGACTGCAGTCGTTACTGACCTGCGCAAAAAAGATTGGGGCGCCCTGCTGCCTGTACCCTGCAAAACGTTGCGCTGATGGGCGCCTCTTTGATTTTGAGTACAAAATTTCACGGCAAACCCTTAAGCGGTGGCGTATCAGCACCCTTGGCGAGCTGGAGTACGGCGCGCTGGTGCCGTGCAATTCGGGGAATTTTGAGGGGGCCTTCCTCCACCGGGACATCGTCACAAAAATTGGTCTACCTGACGCCCGCATGTTCATCTGCTGGGATGACGCGTTTTATGGCATGCAGGCTGCCGAGTATATGAAGTGTTTGTATATGCATACAGTCTGCATCAAGAAACAGTTTGATAAAGAACGATTCTGCGTGGCTGGAAAAGGCTATTTGGGTTCCACACTTTTTTCCCGCTGTCATTTTCTGCGAAACTATTGGGAACTCATGCGTTATCTCAAAACGCGACATGAACTTTCCTGCTTCGCATATCTCAGGTATGTGTATGAATTTCTCAAGGCGGTTCTGGTCACAGTTGTGATAGAGCGTAATGTGTGTGGCATCGTCCGTCTTTGCCAGTATGCGAAACAGGGATGGCAAGGCAATTTTACACCACGTGAGGTCCGTATATGAGCCGGCCCATCCTGATTGTAGGCGCGGGCATGTTCGGCAGTGTCATGGCTGAACGCATCGCTTCCCAACTCAAGCGCCCGGTCACAGTGATAGACAAGAGGCCTCATATCGGGGGCAACTGCTGGTCAGAGATCGATCCCGAAACTGGTATCGAATTCCATAAATACGGGCCTCATATTTTTCATACGTCAAACAAGGAAGTATGGGACTATATCTCGCAATTCACAGAATGGAATAATTATCAGCACCATGGATGGACGCGATACCAGGGCAAGGTCTATTCGCTGCCCATCAATCTGCAGACGATAAATGCTTTCTACGGGAAAAATCTTTCACCCGAGCAAGCCCGCAATTTCATTGCCGCCGAAGCAGCCAAAGAACAGATCAAAGAGCCACAAAACCTGGAAGAAAAAGCGGTTTCCCTCATCGGGCGCCCGCTCTATGAGGCCTTCATTCGAGGCTACACCATAAAGCAGTGGGAAAAGGATCCGCGTGAACTTGCGCCAGAGATCATCACGCGCCTGCCTGTCCGTTTTAACTATAATGGGCGCTATTTCAACGATCGATGGGAAGGTATTCCTCTCGACGGCTATGGCAAGATGTTTGAGCGGATGCTTGATGATCCGCTCATAACAGTGCGCCTTAATACCGACTGGTTTGATATACGCGAAACAGTTCCATCGGAAGCACTTGTCATTTATACAGGCCCAATAGATCGTTTTTTTGATTATAGGCTAGGAAATCTTGAATGGCGAACTGTAAAATTTGAGAAGATACGCTATGATATACCAGATTTTCAGGGTGCAGCTATAGTTAACTGTTCAGATGCAGATATTTCATATACGAGAACAAGTGAATATAGGCACTTTCATCCAGAACGATCTATATTAGGTAAGACTGTCGTATTTAATGAATATTCGTATTTCTCATCAAATGATGATGACCCATATTATCCTATATCTACAGAAAGGAACAGGAGTATGTATAATTCGTATAAAAAAATTTTTATAAAGAATGTAATTTTTGGTGGAAGACTTGGTACATACCAATATTTGGATATGGATAAAGCTGTGCATAATGCGCTCCACGATTTTGAAGCATTGCAATGGGGGTAAAATATGCAAGATACTATTTATAAATCTATAGCTATTGTTTTGTTAGCCCACTCAGACTATGAGAGCCTTGAGTTATCCTTGGCCGCTCATAGTAAATTTACTAATAAAAAAATAGATTTCTTTATATTGCAAAATGGGCGCGGTTCATATGATTGTGAAAGAACATTGGCAGTTGCGAAAAGGTATGCGAACCTCTTTCCATCCACTATACGTATAATTGAGGATATTTCTCCTGCCCCTGCATACGTGGCAATTAAGAAACTTTTGTCACGAGAAGATTTTGAAAAATATAAGTATATTATTAAAATTGATGATGATGTGATGCCGATTACATATGATTGGGTACAAAAATTATCAAAGTGCTACTTTAACAGCTTCAAAGAAGTTGGTAATAATCTTGCGTATGTAACTCCCCTTATAAATAATAATGCATTTGGATTTAGTAAATTTTTAGAATTATTTTCTTTAGAAAATGATTATTTTAATAACTTAGCAAGAGAACATTTAATTGGAAATAATCCATATGACTCATATTCACCGTTTAGAATTATATCTAAAGATAAAATTTCTACAGATGCATTTGGGACAATTTGGCGTTATGCATATCTTGCCAGGTGGGTTCATGAGCAAAGCTCCTTACATCCGGATTTATATATAAAACTTACAGAAAATGCAAAATATATTAATATCAATAGTAAAGAAAGATACAGCATTAACTGTATAATGTTTAATAAAAATTTATGGTATGCTATAGATGATAATATTAGCCAAGACGATGAACATTTATTACATAAATATTGCTTATTAAATAATAAATATATTGTTGCAGATTTATCAATACCAATGATTCACTTATTTTTTTTCATCCAACGACACGAAAACAGAGATATTTTAAATAAAATGAAAGAGGTCTACTCAGACTGGCTCGGACTAAACTTTCCAATATCTCTCACTCAAGACCGTCTTATGGGGATAGAAGATAGACTTCGTTTTATGGAGGCTAAGTTGGATGGTATTGGTAGACCGTTTACAGAAAAAATTATAGAAAAGTTAAAAAATAAATGCAAACAATATGTAAGTCCACATAATAAACTGTATATTATTTTAAAATTTATCTATAAGAAGGTATTAAAGGGGTGACTAAAATGGAAAAAATAAAAATTTTTATTGCCTACCATCGCCCATTTAGGGTTGTATCTTCGGAAATATTCTTTCCTATATTACTAGGAAGTGCGGTAAAGAATCAATGTTCCAAGGATGGCATTTTATGCGACAAAGAATATAATGAGTTTTCCAAATCTATCCTAAAAGATGATACTGGAGTAAATATTTCAGAGCGTAATAGAGAATACGCAGAATTAACTGGTTTATATTGGATATGGAAAAATTATCAGTTTTATAATCTCTATCGAATCGGATATATGAGCTACAGGCGGTTATTTATTTTTAATGATTTAAATATGAAATTTAAAGAAGATAGAAATAATATTGCATACCATGGGTATAGAGTAAGTAGGCGAGAAAAAAAAATTGTTGATAAATTCGGTCTTGAATATAATATGATATTAAATAGAATAAATAATTTCGATTTGGTTCTCCCCTATCTTGTCGATTTATTGGAATTTAATATTACGTCTTGCTGGTATGACTATCTAGAAAAGATTCCAGGGCTTCATATCGATGATCTCTGCACCTTACAGAGTGTAATGTACAACTTGGATAGGAAAATAGGTATAAAATTTGATAAATACTTATCAGGTAACACAAAACTACTTTATCAATGTTTTATTTGTACTCCAAATATATTTAATAGCTATTGTGAATTTTTGTTTAGGTTATTATCCATTGTTGACAGACAAATAGACACATCTCGATACACTATAAATGGAAGGAGAACATTAGCGTATTTAGGCGAATTATTATATGGATTTTATTTTACAGATCTCATTGTATCGTCAGATATATCATATACGTATCTACCATTAACATTTCTGGAGGGATAACCGTGTCACGAATGAAACGCATTCTTGTGACAGGTGGCTCCGGTTTTTTGGGGTCTCATCTCTGCGCGCGCCTGCTGGATCGGGGGCATGAAGTTCTCTGTGTGGACAACTTCTTTTCCAGCAGCCGTGATAATGTGGAAGACCTCAGGGGCAACAGACGCTTTGAACTCATGCGCCATGATGTCACCTTTCCGCTCTATGTGGAGGTGGACGCTATCTACAACTTGGCGTGCCCCGCTTCTCCCATCCACTACCAGCATGATTCGGTGCAGACAATCAAGACCTGCGTGCATGGCGCCATCAACATGCTTGGCCTCGCCAAGAGGCTTGGGGTGCCCATTTTCCAGGCATCCACCAGCGAGGTTTATGGCGACCCTGAAGTTCATCCCCAGAAGGAGAGCTATTGGGGCCATGTGAATCCCATCGGGGTCCGCTCCTGCTATGATGAAGGCAAACGTTGCGCCGAGGCGCTTTTCTTCGCCTACCACCGGCAGAGCCAGCTTCCCATCAAGGTGGGCCGCATCTTCAACACCTACGGCCCCAAGATGCACCCCAATGACGGGCGCGTGGTCTCCAACTTCATCATCCAGGCGCTCAGGGGTGAGCCCATCACCATTTATGGTGATGGCAGCCAGACACGCTCGTTCTGTTATGTCGATGACCTCATCGAGTGCATGATCCGCTTCATGGAAACTCCGCCAGATTTTACCGGGCCCATGAATATGGGCAACCCGGGTGAATTCACCATCCGCGAGCTTGCGGAAAAGGTCATAGCGTTTACCGGGAGCCGCTCACCCCTCATCTACCAGCCTTTGCCGGCCGATGACCCCAAACAACGTCGCCCCGACATCACGCTTGCCAAGGAAAAACTTTGCTGGGAGCCAAAAACTTCCCTCGATGAAGGCCTGAAAAAAACCATTGTCTGGTTTGAGAACATCTTGCGGCAGGCATAAGGAGCGGGCAGACATGAAACTGTGCATAGTCGGAACAGGATATGTCGGTCTGGTGAGCGCCGCCTGCTTTGCAGAGATGGGCAATACCGTCACTTGTGTGGATATGAATCCGGCGGTGGTGGAAAAACTCAATTCAGGCTCCGTGCATATCTTTGAGCCGGGCCTTGAGCCCATGGTCCGCCGCAGCCGCGCAGACGGGCGCCTCAGCTTCACGACCAGTCTTGCCGAAGGCATCGCCGGCGCCGATGCCGTCTTCATCTGCGTGGGCACACCGCCCCGGCCCGACGGCTCCTGCGATTTGAGCTTTGTGCGCGCGGCCGCCAGGGAGATCGGGCAATCCGTCGGGAACGATCTCATCGTGGTTGACAAGTCCACGGTTCCCGTGGGCACCGCGGACCTGGTGCGGAGCATCATTGCTGCGGAGCAGGAGGCCAGGGGCACCACCTACACCGTGGACGTGGTTTCCAACCCGGAATTTTTGAAGGAAGGCGACGCCATTGCCGACTTCATGAAGCCGGACCGGGTGGTCATCGGCACCACATCGGAAACTGCGGCCGCCACCATGCGCGAGCTTTACGCCCCCTTTGCGCGCACGCGGGATAAAATCATCGTCATGGCCGTGCGCAGCGCGGAAATGACCAAGTATGCGGCCAACTGCATGCTGGCCACGAAAATCTCCTTCATCAATGAGATCGCCACCATCTGCGAGCATGTGGGCGCCGATGTGCGGGATGTCCGCGCCGGCATCGGGTCGGATTCGCGCATCGGTTACCAGTTCATCTATCCCGGGCTGGGCTATGGTGGCTCCTGCTTTCCCAAGGATGTGAAGGCGCTCATCCAGACAGCGGAGGGGGCCGGGGTCGAGCCACTTCTGCTCAATGCCGTGGAGGCTGTCAACGCCCGACAAAAGCGGCACATGGCGCAGCGCATCGTGGAATACTTTGCGCCCCAGGGCGGCGTGGCCGGCAAGACGCTCGCGCTCTGGGGCCTGGCCTTCAAGGCCAACACGGACGATATGCGCGAGGCCGCCGCCATCAGCATCATTGAGGCGCTGACCGCAGCCGGCATGCGCATCCGCGCGTTTGACCCAGTGGCAGCGGACAATGCCCGGCGCATCTTCGCAGATAACCATCTGGTGGAGATCCTTGACGACCAGTACGCGGTCTGCGACGGCGCGCAGGCCCTGCTGGTGGCTACGGAGTGGAATCAGTTCCGCAATCCCGATTTTGGCCGCATCAGGAGCCTTATGACAGCCCCGCTGCTGTTTGATGGGCGCAACCTGTATTCGCCCCAGGCACTTGCCGCCCACGGATTTGCTTATTTCTGCATTGGCCGAGGCTGAGCCACACCCGTGCATCAGGAGAAGACATGAAGATCTGCGTTACCGGCGGCGCCGGCTATATTGGCAGCCACACCTGCAAGGCCCTTGCGGCGGCCGGGCATACGGTCGTGGTCTATGACAATCTGTCCACCGGGCACCGCCATTTCGTGCGCTGGGGCGATTTTGTGCATGGCGATATCCGTGACACTGCCAGGTTGCGCGCCTGCCTGAAGAAATACCGCCCTGACGGTATCATCCATTTCGCCGCCAGCGCCTATGTGGGCGAATCCGTACAGGACCCCGGAAAGTATTTTCACAACAACGTGGCCGGCACCCTGAGCATCCTGGATGCCATGCGCGATGAGGGCGTCGATGACATTGTGGTGTCAGGCACCTGCGCGGTCTATGGGCAGCCGGAAAGCGTCCCCATTGCGGAAACCTGCCCGCCCAGGCCCATCAATCCCTATGGCGCGTCCAAACTTTTCATGGAGCGGATGCTTGCGGATTTTGCCGTGGCGCATGGGCTGCGCTGGATGAGTCTGCGCTACTTCAATGCAGCTGGCAGCAGCCCTGATGGCGAGATTGGAGAACTTCATTTCCCGGAAACGCACCTCATCCCCCGCGTCATGTTCGCCGCCCTTGGCCGCATCCCTGCCATTGATGTATATGGCACGGACTATCCCACACCGGACGGCACCTGCATCCGCGACTATATCCATGTGGATGACCTTGCCAGGGCGCATATCCTGGCCATGGAGTATCTTCTGGGCGGTGGCGCCAGCATGGCGCTCAATCTGGGTACGGAACAGGGTTCCTCCGTGCGGGAAATCATCAATGGCGTTGCGGAGATTTCGGGCAAGGCCGTCCCGTGGCAGGACCGTGAACGCCGCGATGGCGACCCTGCCTGCCTGGTGGCGGATGCGGCAAAGGCCCGCAAGATACTGAGATGGCACGCAGAAAGGCCGTTGGCAACAATGCTGGAAGATGCATGGACTTTCTTAAATACTGATTCTATGAATCGTTTAATGCATTAATAATGAGAATGCTAATGAGATATGCTAATATATTTAAAAAGGCAAAAAAAATTTTTAGTAAAAATAGGCTTCCTGCATCCCGCCAAAAAATTAATGAACTGGAATTCAAGATTGAGAGTTTGGGCGTTAAGCTTGAGTATTTAAATGAATTAGGCGTTAAGCTTGAGTATTTAAATGAATTAGGTGTTAAGATTGATTATTTAAATAATAAGCTGGAAAACTTCCAAAGAAATTCTTCTTTTGTAACCAGGAAGCTTTTAACAACATTTAGTCTGCACCAACAGGCTTTCAGCAAGTTTAAAAATATACATATTGGCAGGGATGTGGCAATAGTAGGCTGTGGACCGACTTTAAATAAATTTTTACCTTCCCATATTGATAATTATAATAAAACAATATTTATAAGTACAAATCGTGCATTTCTGAAGAAGGAAATCATATTTAATTATCTTTTCTCTATTGACTATATTGGCATTATAGATTTTTATGAAGAATTTTTTAATTATCCAAATGCAATAAAATTTATTGGCAATCAGGATATGGGGAAAGATTGGCAAATTCCATCCTCCTTACTCGGTAGAAAGGACGTCCTTCGTTACAACACTACAATTAATATGCCTATCAATAATTTTGCACTCGATATAGATTCTGAACCAATATATAATTCAAGTACTGTTTCATTACAAGCAATGCAGTTTGCGTTGTTTACACTCCCAAAAAGAATATTTTTGATAGGGATTGACTGTACTCCAAAAGGACACTTTATAGGCATAGATCATGATTTATCATTAAGGGGAGAGTCTATTGATGCAGTTGTAAAAAATGCTATCTTTGATTGGCATAGGATGAAAGAATTTATTGATATTTATTATCCTCATGTTGAAGTTATATCTATTAATCCAGTTTCATTAAAAGGACTTTTTAATGACTACTATACTGCATAATTATATATAAAAATAAACTAGCTATAATTGGCAAAACATAGGTAGATAAAAATGAAAAACATTGCATTGATAACAGCTAAAGGCAATAATCAGTCATTAAAAAACAAAAATCTTATTGAGATTGAAGGAAAGTCATTTTTGGGATGGCAAATATCAGCAGCAAAACTTGCGTCCTCAATAGATGAAGTATTCATTTCAAGTGAATGTCCAGCAATTCTTGAAGAAGCACAAAAATATGGTATTAATATAATTAAACGTCCTGAATACCTTGCACGTGCGGACACAAACCATGGGGATGTAATTATCCATGGTGTGCAAGAAGTGCGAAAAATAATTGCTGATATTGGTATAGTAGTTATCCTTTTAGGAAATACAATATCTGTTCGCCCATATGATATCGATAAGGTCGTCAGCGCGTTAAATGATGACCGCGATGCAACATCGTGCATGACGGTGTGGAAAGCCCAAGATGATCATCCATACCGGGCTATGAGAATTAATGATGACAGCTATCTTGAATCCTTTATGGACAACAAATCTATTGACACAAACAGGCAAAGCTATCCGGATATTTTCTTTTACGACCAAGGCCCATGGGCTGTCAAATACTCTACACTGGTAAATGCCCAGGCCGAAAGGAGTGGGCCATCATGCTGGTGGTGGATGGGGGATAAATGTATACCTATAATCAGAAATTGGGTAACAGGAAGAGATATACACGATAAATTGGATGTTGAGATGTCAAGATTATATCTAAAGGAACAATTATGGGATTTATAGCAATAATTAAATTATGATATTCATATTAATATATATGCATCAATAGGGGTATAAATTGTTTTTATATTTTAAAAAGATATACTATATTTTTCTTCAAGATATTGTCCAGTGTTACAGGCTGCTTGATAAGCAACTGCGCCTTGCCATTTTGTTATTGGCCTTTCTCATGCTTGCCCAAGCGGTAATGGAACTCGTGACTATCAACGGTATCCGCCAGCTTGGCCTGGTGACTTCCAACCCGGATGGTCTGGCGCAGGAGCAGCCCTGGCTGTTGCTCTTTGCCATAAGTCCGGAGTTTGCCGCCTGGGCTGCCGCCTCCGCCGAGCATTATCTCTTTTTAGCTGCCTGCTTCGTGGTTCTGCTCATTGCGCTGAAAAATATCATCACCTGGTGGACCATGTGGAAGACCGGACAGGTCAGCGAAGCCATTTCCCTGAACGTAGCCGAAGAGATAATGCGTCGCTATCTCTATGGGGAATATCGCTGGCACCTCTCCCGTGAAGCCAGCACGGCCCTGCAGATATTGCTCTGGCGCAGCAATTTGGCCGCGCTGCTGGTACAGCAGCTTACCGCGCTTACCGGCTTTTTGGCCTGCGCCATCCTTTTTCTCGGCCTGATCACTCAGGAGCCGGTTATAAGCCTAGTGACCATCGGCATCATTGGCAGTAGCGCCATCCTGCTTTACGGTGGGTTACGCAAGAAAATCGACCGCTCTGCAGCTGCAGCGGCGGCCTCGAACAAGGAAGAGAACGCCACCTTCATTGCCGCCACGCGTGGCGTGAGGGATGTCATTATTTATGGGCAGCAAGGCGCCTTTTTGAAAAAAATGCAGGATATTCTTCGTCTGGCAGTGAGGCCGAAGATTTTCCTTTCCGTTGCCAATTCCATCCCCAGCACAGTGCTGGAGGTGCTGGGTTTTGTCATGATTCCCCTGACCATCCTGCTCATGAGCCGCTGGGGCGCAGGCATGGAGGCCATCCTTTCTGCGGTGATGTTGCTTGTGCTTACTGCGTGGCGCGTCCTCCCCTATCTCAACCGGGGCGTGGGACAGATGATGGCCATCCGCGCTTTGCGGCCCATGGCGCTCCCCGTGCTGGAATTTCTGCACAAGTTGCGTTCCCAGCCGGAGGGGGTCGCCGTGGCTCCGGAGGCCGGGGGAGGCTTTACCAAAAGTATAGAGCTAGTGCAGGCCAGCTTCACCTATCCGGGAGCTGCAAGGCCAAGCTTGTACGGTGTGAGCATGGTCATCCCCAAGGGCTCGTTTGTTGGCATTGTCGGGCCCTCCGGAGCGGGAAAAAGCACGCTCTGCTATCTCCTGAGTGGACTCTGCCGCCCGGACTCCGGCCGTTTCCTGGTGGATGGGCGCGAGCTGGATGCCGTACAGTTGGCGGCCTTCCGGCGACGCATAAGTTTTGTGCCCCAAGCGCCATTTCTCATGGCCGACAGTCTCGCGGCCAATGTAGCGTTCTCCCAGTGGGGCAAGGCATGGGATGAGGCTGGGGTGATTGAGGCCTGCCGGAAGGCAAGCATAGATTTCACACCCCTCGACGGCAACGGCATTCTTTATACCATTGGCGAAAACGGCGCAGGTCTTTCCGGAGGCCAGGCCCAGCGTGTTGCCATCGCCCGCGCCCTCTATGCCAGACCTGAGATCCTCATCTTTGATGAGGCCACAAGCGCCCTGGACACTGGCAATGAAAACTACATTATTTCTTCGGTAGAAAAGCTACGCGGGAATATGACCTGCATAATTATTGCCCACCGTCTTACAACCGTAGAGAATTGCGATATGCTTTACTGGATTGATGGGGGACGTGTTGTGGAATATGGAGAACCTGCAAAGGTTTTGCCCCGATATAGGGAGCATTTTTCTACACATGATTTACTGAATAACAAGGAGTAGTTTATGGACATATTACTTTGTTTTAATAGAAAATATCGTCAACACGCCGCGACAACGATGATATCTGCTATAGAGAATAATCATAAACAGATAAACTTTCATGTGCTGCATAAAGACCTATTACTAAAAGATGAGAATATATTTAAAAAGTTTATCCATGATTATGATTGTAATATATACTTTTATAAGATTGATCCCAATGATTATAAGGGATTCCCCGTTGAAGACGATGAGCCAGTAACTGTAGAAACGTATTTTAGAATACTGGGCGCAAAATATATTCCCCGCCACGTTCATAGAATACTGTATATTGATACAGATACATTAGTGCTTGATGATATTTCAAACTTATTCTCATTGGAGTCAGGTGGAGCGCCTCTGGCGGCAGTTCTGGGTTGCGCTCCTGCGGAGCGAAAACTTGCATTGGGTATGAAGGCGGATAGCCAATATTTTAACGCAGGTGTACTGCTATTAAATCTTGATTATTGGAGAGATAACAGGCTAACAGAAAAGTTAACAGAATTTATTCATAACTCAGATCCAAAAATTTTGGAGCGTTGGGATCAGGATGCTCTCAACGCACTGCTGTTTGAAAAATCATGGATACGCTTACCCTTAAAGTATTAATAGTAATATCATTTTGCACTCCCCAAGCGAATTGGTGAAAAACGATTACTATAATCAATTTTCTGAAGACGAAATCAGTGAAGCGCAACATTCCTTAAAAATACTCCATTATACAGGATTTGGGCAATGGAAGCCATGGTTTAGAGACTCATTAAATCCCAGGGCTGATTTATATTTCAACTACTTGCAAAAAACACCGTATCGGAAAAATCTCTTGCCGTACTATAAAATAAGTAGATATCAGATACTAAAAAATAATTTTAAATATATGATCAGGCACATATTGAAGAGGGGTCGTCCCGACTAAGGTTAATGTTTTGCTTGTCTAACCCAAGAATCGAGCTGGGTTAGAAACTCTTTGTGGGAGTGTCCAGAATTTTTCGCACATTTAAGCAGCTTCACAGGTTAGGTCAGACTCCCCGTCACGGGCCTTGCGTGCGACACGTTTCTGATCTCGCGATACAAGGCCCGTGACGAGGTTACTCCTCGGTAGCATATTCAGGTAGCCCTGGGTGCCCCATTTCTGTGCAGCCATGCACCGCAGCCGTGCGCTCACCGACATGAGCGCGACATGACCGTCCGAAAAACTTCCGCCCACCCACATTCAGCACCGGATTTCCGGATTCAGCCGTTCCAGCGGATTATTGGACCCCGGATTCCTCCAATGGAACGAAGGAAAATCATAGTACGTCAGCGTCTCCTCGCAACCTTCAGCGACAAGGCGGGCTCCCCGGTCCAGACGCAAGGCTCTCAGCTTGCCCGGCACCTCCTTCCCTTTTCCGCGCTCCGACACAACCAGTTAACATATCATATCTAAACCGAGCATAGCGCCAACTACCGAAAATCCAAAAGCCGCTCCCCCTTTTATCCACCACCTCGGTTCTTCCTCGGCGAACTCCTTTACAGCCCCTAGCAAGCAAAACACTCCGGGCGCCAGACACAGCCCACTGATCAGCCAACCGGAAGGCATATGCAGGATTGCCGCATACAGAGACCCATCCTGTCCCGTGTCAATGCGGAAGCCAGCCCAGAGCATCAGGCACCCGTAGGCAGGCAGGCAAATCAGGGCAAGCAAGCCCATCGGCACGAGCTTGTCGTATTGGATTTTTGTGGCAAGACACCGCGCCTCCTTCACTACGCTGTCGGTAAGCTTGGCTTGTGCGGCGGCGGTTTCCTTTTCAGCTCCTGCGGCCATGTTGTCCATGATGTTTCTGGACGCCTTGGCTATTTTCTCCGGTAATGCTTCATAGTAAACGCGTTGGTATTCGAGCGCGGCCAGCAAGGGCCAGAGCGCGTCATCTTCCCGCAGGTTCAGGCTGTTGCCGATTTCCCTTAGGCGAGCAGCTTCCGCTTCGGACAATTCCCTGCCGCACGCCTTGCCGAGATCAATCATCCTCTCCATGCTCATGACGTTTCTCCCATAACCTGCTCAAGCATTTTCGCGCAGAGCGCCCGCCAGCGTTGCAATTCCGCCCGTGTGCCGAAGGGCATTTCAGGCTGTGCAGCGCGAATGGACATGCGTTTTGAATACAGCCAGTCGGCCACACGGTTGCCCACAGCCGGAAAATCCAGCGTCATGCCGTTCTTCTCAACCGTCTCCCGCGCTTTGGAGGTGTTGTACATATCGAAACGCCGCGACTCACCGAAATACAGGTTCCGGCAAACATGGATGGGCACGTCCGTGAACACTTCCTGAAAGGAATGCAAAAGCTCTATGGAGGCGCGGTGCCGGTTGATTATCCAGAAAACAACCAGTTCCCGGCGCATTTCCCGCAACGCTTCCTTCATGATGTCACCGTAGCTGGCTGTACTGGCCTTGGTGCGGGCGGCGGCATTGATGACCGCGGCATGTTCCGGGTAGGTCTGCACGGTGTCCAGCAGATCAGCCCAGCCGTCGGCATCGTCCAGGCTGTTCAGACGGCAGATCAGGTTCGGCAGGGCAAGTTCCTTGTGCGCCTTGAACACGTCCGGATTGTCGGTATCTGTGTCCACAAGCAGAATATTCGCGTTTCTCTCGAGCAAATAGTCCACAAGGGCGAAGGAAAAGAGACTCTTGCCGACGCCGCCCTTGCTGCCGCCGACATAGAAAACGCTGGTCTGGATGTTCATGATCAAAGCTCCGTATCGGGCATGTCCGGCGTGTAGTAGGCCGGGGTTTCTTCCTGTGCGCGGGACGTGGAGGGGGGAGCCGCAACGGATTTCGCGGTTTCAGGCCGGGGTTTCGGCTCGCATTTGCGAGAAGTCGACTTCGCGGGAAGCACCTTTGCCCGGATGATGGGCGCGGGAATGACCACATTGCCCTGGGCCATGATTGCCGCCACTTCCTTCACCGAGTATCCCTTCTCAATCGCTTTCAGGATATTGGCGTTGAGCAGTTCGGCAGCTTCTTCCCGCGTCTTGCCAAGATTCCTGTCTGGGAGATCGTCAAGGACTTTTCGCATGGCATTGATGTCTTTCACCGGGATACGCTTGAATTTTCCCATGAGAGTCACCCCCGCCTATCGCATCCGCATACGCGGCCGGTTCTGCCGTTCCCGTTCTATGCGCTGTTTTTCAAGGTCGCCAACAAGGTCTGCAAGCTGTTGTACACTTCGCTGACATCGGCGAACAATCGCTTCAAGGCGCGCAATTCCGTCTGCATCAGCATCTGTTTGTCCTCCTGCCTGTCCAGCCTCGTGCTGAAGGCCGTCAGCCGGGCGTTGCAGTTCTCCTCCATCCGTTTCAAACTCTGCATGAGCATCCGTTCTGTTTCGGTCATGAATGGTCTCCTCCTGAACCTGGGGCAAAAGGAGAGCTTCCTCGTCGGGGAGCTGTTTCCATTTTGCCGGATAGCGTTTGATGTTGCAGGCGGCGCGTTTTTCAATGACGCGCTCAAAAGCCGGGTGCAGTCGGGCGACCATGACCCCTCCCCCAAAAACAGGTCCATTGAAAAGTTAGTGTTCCTGGCATAGGAGCACTGCATGAAACGGAGTCGATTCAGCGAAGAGCAGATCATCGGGATTTTGCGCCAGGCCGAGG
>JAAVHZ010000071.1 GCA_014799465.1 Lachnospiraceae bacterium
AATATCTGCCGGCAAATTATTCATGTCGGGCGTCCGCCCTATAGAGAATAATATATAATAATTTCTTAGTGAGCAAGCTCCCACGAAATTATTATATATTATTCTCTGCATGGCTGAACTGTTACTACATATACTAAATAAATTTTTGTGCTTCTTCAGTACTTATATCAAACTTTTGAATTATTTTTTCCAATATAACACTATCCTTTAAATGCATTTCCTCTCTATATATCAATACGACTTCACGAATGCCCTGCCGAATACCCTTTTGGATGCCTCTATTCTCCATTTCATCAGCAAATGAACACATAGATACCACCTCTCCTCTTTCCTTTTTAACTTTATGGCAGCTTTAATCTCATCATATCTCTTATCTCTCGTAAATACACGAATCATATTAAGTACTGCCATTTCATGCTTAATCTCTTCATCAGACGGTCTATATTTTTTATTGCTTCGTCTTTCTGCAAAAAAGTCTGCTACTATTTTAAAATCACTATTTAACTTATTTCTTGTGTCTTTAGATAAATATGCTACATCTATTACTTTTATCCTATAGTCTGGTATATATTCTGACCACTCCGCAGAATATTCAAAAATATCTTCCAGCGATGTTGGAACATTCCACTTCTTATCAGTAAAATTCAGTAATACTGTAATCACAGGATACCTATTCTTTCCTATGTCAATCTGAGAACGATATGAGGAATAATCATAACCCATTATCCTTATCGCCATGTCTTTGTCTATGGTTGACTGATTCTCTATTCCAAATAATGCTATTACTTTTTTGTTCCTGATATAATATTTTGATACATCTCTTCTATGCTCCCTTATACCAGCTCCACATTCTGACTTATATATACTTTCTGTAGGTCCATTATACAAATTATCCGGATTAATATAATTTTTCCCCAATACCAGTACATTTACAATATCCGCAAACACATCCGGATATTCTTCAAGATATTTTTCACTTATGTCTTTTTGTGCCAATTAATTCCTCCCGCACTCTCTATATCACATTTTGATTATACATCATTATGTATTGTATGTCAACAGATATTCTGCCAATTTTTCTGGTGCATCAACTATAACAGATGCTCCTTTTTCTTTTAGATATTTTCTGTCTCTGAATCCCCATGATACTGATACACAATCCATTCCTGAATTCTCTGCTGTAGCTATATCCACATCCGAATCACCCACGTACAAGCTCTTCTCCCTAACACTCCCCAACTGCTCCAGTGCCTTATTTACCGAATCCGGTGCCGGCTTTCTTCTTACATTTTCACACTCTCCTACAGCCACGGAAATGTAATCCTTAAAAAAACGGTTATTCAGTTCTTTAACGGCAAAGTCCACCTTATTAGATACTATTGCCATCTTTATTCCCACTTTACTAAGCCTTTCAAGCAAATCCATTATACCGTCATATGGTCTTGTTTTTACTACACAATTATTGCCATAATGCTGTTTAAATAATTCAAATGCCTTGTCTATATCTTCTTCCTGTGTTCCTTCCGGTACTGCACGTCTAATCAAAATATTTATCCCATTCCCTACAAAACAGCGTATTTCATCAAGTGTTCTGACAGGAAAACCACAGCTTTCCATAGCAAAATTCACACTGCCTGCCAAATCATCCAATGTATTTAATAATGTTCCATCCAAATCAAATATTACTGTATCGTATCTCATTCATTTACACCTTTCTTTACAATTAACCATATAGAAATTTGTATAATATATTATAGTATAATAAAATATTACAAAAAAGTCTTTGATATCTACTATCTGACATCAAAGACTTTTTAAGAAGCGCGAGACGGGACTCGAACCCGCGGCCCCGACCTTGGCAAGGTCGTGCTCCACCAACTGAGCCACTCGCGCATACATTTTGTAAATGCATTTAACATTATACATTTAACTCATGGTATTGTCAAGCACATTCTTCACTGAAATCACATATTCAAGTTTTCTATTTCCTTTCCCTTTCATGACTGTAATCCTCTTTTTAACTATGTCAATCCACTGGCTGTCTGATGCCATATCTATATTTGCCAACGCTATTCCAATATTAATATAATTTAACGACTGCCTCACATATAATTTTGATTTTTTAACAAAAATGTGCATATGATGCTTATATACAACCATCCTCCATGGCTGGGAATTAAAGCTTGATGGTGCCATTCTCACTGCTTCTATAAGTTTATATATATTCGCACTTGGTTCTTCTTTAAATTTGCAGAGTTCCCTTTGTGTCATCCTTGATGATTCTAACGGATCTCTGAATGGCTCCTCATCAGTATAGCCAAATGCTGAAGCCACAACTTTTTTTCTACCCACAGCATCACACTTTGCTACAGCCCCGGTCATTGCCTGATAGCAGGTTCCAAGTCCCATTGAAGTCAGATACATGACTATATGCTGCATCACATAACCCGCATTCATTTCATGTCCTTCCTTTTCATCCGAAAATATTACAATATAGTATGGTGCACTAAACATTCTTTTACTGCATTCTACAATCTCAATATTTATTTTTATAGAATCATCCAGTGGTTCAACACTCTTCGCATATTCCAGAATATCTGAAAGCACTTCCTTAGGAATAGCCCTGTCTTCAAAATTCCTGACCGACTTTCTTCGTATTATAGCTTCATATAAATCCATAGCAAACTGCTCCTATACTTTAATATTAATTATGTGTATATGCATTTATTTTACTACAATAGAGAATCATTTTCTATTATTTTTTCATAAATATTTGTCTTCATTACTCCACTCATGGACTCTTTTATCATTAACCTTAAGTGATGCCCATCTTAGTATGTTCCTGCCTTTGAGGTACTCAAATAATGAATAGTATGCTTTCTCAAATTTTTCTCTATCATCCCAAAAATATGCCTTCTCAAATTCCTCTCCCCTGTCATCCCAATATAATTCTTCATTTTCTAAGTTTATATTTACATCTGGAAAAATCACTCCCTTATGTTTACTCCATTCTTTTATTTCATCATACCAATATGCAGACAAATAGCCTTTCCACTCACTTCCATATGCAGATTCCAGTAACCTTTTATTTACTTTAGAATCAGGATAAAATGAACAAAGTTCCCCTGATTGTTCATCCTCAATATATAATTGTCCGCATTTTGGACATTGATAAATCAATTTCTTAATACTACCTGCACTATAAACCTCACTAACAAGTTTTTCTCTATCTTTCTCCTCTGATTTTATTGCTTTACTTACTAAATCAAGAAAATCAAACCAATCCTGGTCAGAAACTATATATCCTTTATAGAATAAAAAATCTGAACTATCATGTATTTTGTAATTACATTTACATTGAATCCACATAGTACTCCTTCTTTCTTAAAACACCTAAAAATTTATAATCAAAAATACAACACATAAGGCACTTTTAGTGTATAATTAATTTACAACAAAAGTCAAACTAATCACAAATACGGAGGCTTCAGTATGAACACAATCACCACATCAAACCTTACCAAAAACCAAATATCAGATATCAACTTACTGCTAAAAACCTGCCGTTCCCACGACAATATAAACGGCTGTATTTCGTTAGACAGCTCCATCAACTCCATAGCATACATGCCATGCTTTTTCCTAACCTATGAAGGCAAAACTTTATGCTCTATTCTTACAATTTTCACACCAACAGATTACGAATGTGAAATCTATGCATATACTCTTCCCGAATACAGACAAAAACATTTATTTTCAAATATACTCTCAAAAGCTTTAAAATACATTAAAAAATCAACTATACAAAATATATACCTTGTAGCAGAACCAAACTCTATATCTGCTGCAATGACTGCCGCTGCCATGAATATCCCACTTGACTATTCCGAATATATGCTTTCTTATGATATAAACCTTACTCCGTCTCCTGAACACCTTCTTTCCATAAATCATTTAAAAGAAAATAATACAGATACAATACATTTAACATCTGAGCACACACTAATAGCCCTGTGCCACCTTTATATACATCAAACCTATGCATCTATATTTGACTTTGAAGTAATAGAAAAATACCGGGGAAAAGGTTACGGAAGAGAGGCACTGCTTATGTTAATAGAATACCTCATTAAACTTAATATTTCTTCCATCACTCTGAATGTAAGTAGCAAAAACAAAAAAGCCCATAAGCTTTATACATCTCATGGTTTTTTTATCAAGGAACAACTTGACTACTACCATATTCCGGTTAATTATATATTATTCTAAAAGTTCAAATTCAGGTCCGTTATGCCAGTAGCAGAATACCGCTTTACCCAGTATCTTATCCTCAGATACAAAATTCGTAGTTGCCCAGTACCTTGAATCCCAGGAATTGTAACGGTTATCCCCCATTACAAAATAACTCTTATTTGGTACCTGTACCTCTTCAAAATCCCCTCTGTCGTCCCTATCAACAAGATTATCATTCTTATCCTTGAATACCACATACGGCTCATCCAGCGGCTCATCATTTACATACGCAATGCCATCTTCCACTTTGACCCGGTCTCCCGGAAGCCCTATTACTCTTTTAACATAATTCTTAGTAGTATCATCCGGATACTTAAATATTATCACATCCCCACGTTGTGGTTTCTTATCAAAAGCATAACTCCACCGCCAACCTATCATCCTGCTGTCAGTCATTATTGTATTTTCCATTGAACCGGAAGGCACTTCCGCATTCACTATAAGCACATTGTCAATAATAAATGCTGCTATTATGGCAAACACTACTATCTTTACCCAGCCAATAAATTCTTTCCTCCAATCCATTGGCTCATCCTGTACCTTTTTCTTCTCAGGCTTTTTTAATTCTGTTGAATTAACGATTTCTTCGTTATCGTCATTCTCTCCCCAATCAATTATCTCTATAAAGTCCTCATTAAATTTATCCTGACCTTTCATAGTATGCCTCCATTCAGCAAAATTAATAGGGAGCCTGCAAGCAAACTCCCTATCAGACTATATGCAATTATATAATCCCAAATGCAAATTGTAAAGATGCAACTGATTAAGATTCTATAAATTCGTATATCCCATCAGACTTTCGTCCACTTCTCTTGCTGCATCCCTGCCTTCACGTATTCCCCATACAACTAATGACTGCCCTCTATGCATATCACCTGCAGTAAATATATTCTTTACATTTGTGCTATGTGTTCCATCCTCAGTCTTCACATTTGTACGCTCATTAACTTCTACACCAAACGCATCTGTAACATACTTCTGGCTGCCAAGGAATCCGGCTGCTATAAGTACAAGGTCTGCCTCCACCTCATACTCGCTGCCTTCCACTTCCACCATATTCATTCTTCCTGTCTTTGAATCCTTCTGTGCTTCCAGTTTTACAAGCTGAACCTTGCACAGATTTCCCTTCTTATCAGCAATAAATTTCTTAACTGTAGTACAATATACTCTCGGGTCATGACCAAATACAGCGATGGATTCTTCCTGTCCATAATCTGTCTTACAGATTCTAGGCCACTCAGGCCATGGATTATTATCAGCCCTCTCATCCGGTGCCTTAGGCATCATCTCAAGCTGAAGAACTGACTTTGCACCGTGGCGGATAGAAGTTCCCACACAGTCATTACCTGTATCTCCACCTCCGATAACAATTACATTCTTTCCTTTAGCAGAAATATATGTTCCATCCTTAAGTCCCGTATCTAACAGACTCTTTGTAGTAGATTTTAAGAAATCCACTGCAAAATATATTCCATTTGCTTCTCTTCCCGGAGCTTTAATATCCCTTGGATTGGATGCACCGCAACAAAGTATAATCCTGTCATATTTCTTTAAAAGGTCAGTCGCCTTTATATCCTTTCCAACATCTGCATTGGTAATAAATTCGACTCCCTCTTCTTTCATTATATCTACTTTCCTGTCTATTATATGCTTTTCTAACTTCATATTAGGAATTCCATACATAAGAAGTCCGCCAATACGGTCCGAACGTTCATATACAGTTACGGAATGACCTCTCTGGTTCAACTGATCTGCTGCTGCAAGACCTGCCGGTCCCGAACCGATTACGGCTACTTTTTTTCCGGTTCGTACTTGTGGTATTTTTGCTGATGCATAACCTTCCTTATAAGCATTTTCAATAATGGCATACTCATTCTGTTTAGATGTTACCGCATCTCCATTCAAACCGCATGTACATGCATTTTCACACAATGCAGGACATACACGTCCCGTAAATTCCGGAAAATTATTTGTCTTATGAAGTCTGGCATATGCCTGCTGCCAGTTACCGTTATATAATAATTCATTCCATTCAGGAACAAGATTATTAAGCGGACATCCTGATACCATACCGCCAAGCACCATTCCAGCCTGACAGAAAGGAACTCCACAGTCCATACATCTTGCTCCCTGAAGCTGCTGCTTTTCCTTTGACAAAGGAGTATGGAACTCATTGAAATTTTTTATTCTCTGTTTTGGTGATAACGCTTCACTGTTCTCACGCTCATAATCTAAAAATCCGGTTGGTTTTCCCATTCCAATATCCTCCTTTAATTCCTCTTGCCTGTCATAGCATAGAAAGCTTCTATCTGTGCCTGCTCGCTGCTTAAGCCCTTTTCTTCCATCTGTACTATTGACATCATCATTTTATTATAATCATGTGGTATTACCTTTTTAAATTTCGGCAGATACTCTCCAAAGTTATCAAGTATTTCCTTACCCTTTGCTGAATTTGTATATGCAACATGCTCTGTAATAATCTGTTTAAGTTGCATAACATCATACTTCGATGTGATTTCTGTAGAAGAAACCATTGATTTATTTAATTTCATATACAAATCCCTGTTCTCATCAAGCACATAAGCAACACCGCCGCTCATACCTGCTGCGAAATTCTTGCCTGCCGGTCCGAGAATAACTGCACATCCACCTGTCATGTATTCACATCCATGGTCACCCACGCCTTCTACTACAGCCGTAGCTCCTGAATTACGCACGCAGAAACGCTCGCCTGCCACACCATTTATATATGCCTTACCGCTGGTAGCTCCATACAATGCCACATTACCAATAATAATGTTTTCTTCCGCTTTATACTTAATACCCTGTGGCGGATATACAATAAGCTTACCACCTGAAAGACCTTTACCAAAATAGTCGTTGCTGTCTCCTACAAGTTCCAATGTAAGACCCTGTGGTATAAATGCACCAAAGCTCTGTCCGCCCGCACCTGTACATTTTACGGTAAATGTGTCTTCTTCAAGACTCTCACCATATCTCTTTGTAATCTCAGAGCCGAATATTGTACCAAATGCTCTGTCAGTATTTGACACGTCAACCTCAATGCTTCTCTTTTGCTTCTTATCAAGTGCCGTACCAAGTTTCTTGAGAAGAACCTTTTCATCCAGCGTTTTATCTAACTGAAAATCATAAATGTTCTTGTGGTTATAATCCATCTTTTCAGTATTTGCAAAATCTGAGTTAAGGATTTTTGATAAATCAATTTCATTAGCCTTTCCTGCTGATATACCTTCTTTAGCTGTTAAAAGGTCACTTCTTCCAACAAGCTCATCTACTGTTCTAATACCAAGCTTAGCCATATACTCTCTTAACTCCTGTGCAATAAACTTCATAAAGTTTACCACATATTCAGGCTTACCCTTAAATCTCTTTCTAAGTTCCGGATTCTGTGTAGCTATTCCTACCGGACATGTATCAAGATTACATACTCTCATCATAACACATCCCATAGTTACAAGCGGTGCTGTTGCAAATCCATATTCTTCTGCACCAAGCATTGCAGCAATGGCAACATCCCTTCCGCTCATCAGCTTACCGTCAGTCTCAATAATAACCTTATTTCTAAGACCATTCATAATAAGTGTCTGCTGTACTTCAGCAAGACCAAGCTCCCATGGAAGACCTGCATTGTGAATTGAATTCCTTGGTGCCGCACCTGTACCTCCGTCATATCCTGATACAAGTATTACCTGTGCACCGGCTTTAGCAACACCTGCCGCTACAGTACCCACACCTGCCTCTGATACCAGTTTTACGGATATCCTTGCATTCCTGTTTGCATTTTTACAGTCATATATAAGCTGTGCCAAATCTTCTATCGAATATATATCATGGTGTGGTGGCGGTGATATAAGACTTACACCCGGTGTCGAATGCCTTGTCTTTGCAATCCAAGGGTATACCTTTTTGCCCGGAAGATGTCCGCCTTCACCCGGCTTTGCTCCCTGTGCCATCTTTATCTGAATTTCCTGTGCACTCATAAGATATTTTGATGTAACGCCAAAACGTCCTGATGCAACCTGCTTAATGGCTGAACAACGGTTAAGACCATCATTTGAAGGCTCCAGCCTCTCATCACTCTCTCCGCCTTCTCCACTATTTGATTTACCATGTATACGATTCATGGCTATTGCCATTGTTTCATGTGCTTCCTGAGATATTGAACCATAAGACATTGCACCTGTCTTAAATCTCTTCATAATAGAATCTATGCTTTCCACTTCATCTATAGGTACCGGTTTATCTGCATATTTAAAATCTATAAGACCTCTGAGCTGCATTGCATCCATTTCTTCATCTATAAGGTGAGTATACTTCTTAAACATATCATAATCACCTGTACGTGTAGCCACCTGAAGCATATGGATAGTCTGCGGATTATATAAATGTTCCTCTTTACCGCTTCTGTACTTATGACTTCCTGTGCTCTCCAGCGAATCATCCATTCCAAGACCTAGTGAATCGAATGACTTTGAATGAAGTTCATTAACTCTCATCTCAATATCTTTAAGTGTAATACCTTCAACACGGCTTACTGTATTTGTAAAATATTTATCAATAACTTCAGAACAGATTCCAATTGCCTCAAAAATCTGTGAACCCTGATATGACTGTATTGTAGATATACCCATTTTAGATGCAATCTTTACTATTCCGCTTAAAACTGCATTATTATAGTCTTCAACCGCAGCATAATAATCTTTATCAAGCATATCTGTATCTATAAGTTCCTTTATAGTCTCCTGTGCAAGATAAGGATTAATTGCACATGCACCATATCCAAGAAGTGTTGCAAAATGATGTACCTCTCTAGGCTCACCACTTTCAAGAATCAGTGCAAGACTGGTTCTTTTCTTTGTAACTACCAAATGCTGGTGAAGTGCAGATACTGCCAAAAGTGACGGAATGGCAACATGATTTTCATCTACACCTCTGTCTGAAAGAATAAGTATATTTGCTCCATCCTTATGTGCCCTGTCTGCCTCAAGGAAAAGATGGTCTATTGCTTTCTGCAAAGATGTATTCTTATAATATGTAATAGGAATAACTACCACTTTAAATCCTGATACATCCATATTCTTTATCTTAAGCATATCTGTATTGGTAAGTATAGGATTGTGAACTTTAAGCACCTGACAATTATCCGGTCTTTCCTCCAGTATATTTCCATCCTCTCCTATATATACAGTTGTAGATGTTACTATTTCTTCACGTATAGCATCTATAGGCGGATTCGTAACCTGTGCAAAAAGCTGTTTGAAATAGTCAAACAATGGTTCTCCGCAATTTGATAATACAGAAAGAGGCTTATCTGTTCCCATTGCCGCTATAGGCTCAGAACCATTCTTTGCCATCGGAAGAATAGAAGTCATAACATCTTCATACGTATATCCAAAAGACTTCTGTATCTTCTTTCTTTCTTCCATACTGTATTCTTCTACTTTTTTATTAGGTATCTTCAGCTCTTTCAGCTCTACAAGATTGCTGTCAAGCCATTCACCATAAGGCTGTCTTGCAGCATATTTTTCCTTTAACTCTTCATCATCTATTAGCCTGCCCTGAACAGTATCTACTAACAGCATTTTTCCTGGTCTCAAACGCTCTTTGCAAACTATTTTTGAAGGATTCACATCAAGTACCCCAACCTCTGAAGACAGTACCAGATTATCATCATCTGTAATATAATAACGTGATGGTCTCAAACCATTACGATCAAGTACAGCCCCCATAATATCGCCATCAGTAAACAGTATTGAGGCTGGTCCATCCCACGGCTCCATCATAGTTGCATAATACTGATAAAAGTCTCTCTTCGCCTGACTTATAGTCGGGTTATTATCCCACGGCTCAGGAATTGTAATCATTACAGCAAGCGGAAGCTCCATACCACTCATCACCAAAAACTCAAGAGTATTATCAAGCATTGCTGAATCCGAGCCTTCTGTATTTACTACAGGCATAACCTTATGCATCTGTCCCTTAAGGTAATCTGACTCCATAGTTTCCTCACGTGCCAGCATATTATCAGCATTTCCCCTGATAGTATTAATCTCGCCATTATGAACTATCATCCTGTATGGATGTGCCCTCATCCAGCTAGGCTGGGTATTTGTACTGAATCTTGAGTGAACCATTGCTATTGCTGATTCATAATCAGGGTTCTGTAAATCATCAAAAAACAGTCTGAGCTGTCCAACTAAAAACATACCTTTATACACTATAGTTCTGCTGGATAATGATAATACATATGCGTTGTCATTACTCTGCTCAAATATACGTCTTATGACATAAAGCTTTCTGTCAAATTCAAGTCCCTTTTTCAGATTCTCCGGTCTTTTTACAAATGCCTGCATTATACAAGGCATACACTCTACTGCCTTTGTTCCAAGAACCTTAGGATTAGTAGGCACTTCTCTCCATCCGAGAAATTCCACTCCTTCTTTCTCAACAATAATTTCAAACATTTTCTTTGATTCGTTTCTTTTAAATTCATCCTGAGGAAAGAAAAACATTCCTACACCATAATCACGTTCCGAACCCAAAAAAATGCCAAGAGTTTTAACTGACTTCTGGAAAAACTTATGAGAAATCTGTAACATGATTCCTACTCCATCACCAGTCTTACCCTCGGCATCTTTGCCTGCTCTATGTTCTAAGTTTTCAACAATCTTTAGTGCATTTTCCACCGTTGCATGTGTCTTTTTACCCTTAATGTTCACTACTGCACCAATTCCACAGTTATCATGTTCAAATGAGGGATGATACAATCCACCGGTTTCAGCACTCTTACAAAATTCTTTTTGATTCATTGTGCTTATATCCTTCCTTATATATTAGTTTAAGCCATCACTTAAGCTTCTTGTAATAATATACTACATGTTTTTTAATTTGTAAACAACTATTTTTTATGAATTGTCTGATTGTTTCTATTTTAAGTAAAATTTAACGTATTGTCAGACTTTTAATTAAATACACTTTACAATAACAAAAACAGACATATCCCTTCCAGATACATCTGCCATCCTGCCATTAATATATAATACTTCCAGTTATTCCAACGCAGTCATCAGTGCCAACATAATTTGAACAAACAATAACTAATGTTACCCAGAAAAAACTACTCTAAGCCACACAGACAATACCTAAAGTTACTCAGGAAGAATCGCCATAGCGATTCTTCTGCGTGAGATATAGAAAATCTTAGGCTGCGTATTTTGCTGCCTTAGATTTTCTTCTCACGCTTTACATAAGGAAATCTTTAATCTTTTTACTTCTTACCGGATTTCTAAGCTTTCTTAGTGCCTTAGCCTCTATCTGCCTTATACGCTCACGGGTGACATTGAACTCCTTACCTACTTCCTCCAAAGTTCTAGGATGTCCATCTTCCAAACCAAACCTAAGTACTATAACTTGTCTCTCTCTGTCTTTTAAATCTTTTAACAGCAAATCAATATGTTCCCTAAGCATTACCGACTCAACATTTGCCTCAGGTGTTACAGTATTATTATCAGCAACAAAATCACCCAGATTTGAATCATCCTCTTCACCAATAGGAGTCTCCAATGAGGCCGGTTCTCTGGCAATCTGCATTATCTCAAGCACTTTGCTCTCACTCATATCCAATGCTTCCGCCAATTCCGATGGTGACGGCTCATATCCCAATTCAAGAGTAAGCTTTCTCTGCATTTTTGACATTCTGTTTATGGTCTCCACCATATGAACCGGAACTCTTATAGTCCTCGCCTGATCAGCCAATGCCCTTGTTACAGACTGTCTTATCCACCATGTTGCATACGTACTAAGCTTATAACCTTTTTCATAGTTAAACTTCTCTACACCTTTTATAAGCCCCAGATTGCCCTCCTGAACGAGATCTAAGAAGCTCATGCCTCTTCCTGTGTATCTCTTTGCTATACTTACCACAAGCCTGAGATTAGCCTCTATAAGCCTGTCCTTAGCAATAGCATCTCCTTCTGACTTACGTTTCGCAAGACGCAGTTCCTCTTCTGCCGTAAGCAAAGGCACAGTACCAATCTCTTTAAGATACATCCTTACAGGGTCTTCGGTTCCTATTCCTTCAAGCAGATTTATGGCATCAAGGTCAACCTTCTCTTCTTCCTCCAACTCTAACTCTTCATCAGTAGGCTGCAAATCTCCATCATCATCAAATTCTGCTGCTAACGGAATCTGATCCTCACTTATCTGAAGAACATATATTTTATTATCCTCCAGATACTGATATACCATATCCATTTGGTCTGCGTTAAGTTCTATTCCCTTAAAATAATCATTTATTTCTTTAATTGATAAAACATCTTTATTTTTTCTTGCTAATTCTACTAATTCCTTTATTTTCTTTGTAAACTCGGCTGCGTTCACTGATATCGGTCCTTTCTAGAATCATACTCTAATTATATCTATCCCGGAGCAACATTATACACAAAAAAACTGACAGTGTAAACACACTATGCGAATTTTTTTTATTTTTGTAAAAAAATATAATAAAATGTCGAAAGATTGCTTGTATTTTAGCTAATATTTTATTTATCTTTTTCCAATACCTGTCATTATCTGTATAGCATGTTGATAATTCTTTATTACTATTCTCTTTGGTGACCCACCATATTCCCCATCAAGCACCCATGGTATATTTTCTTCTGTCTCTATCTCTATTCTTGACGTTTTAAAAGATTCTATACTATTGCATTTTACATCCATTCCTATAAGCGCTCCAAGTATTAATTGTAATTCAATCGGATTCTTAGGTTCTTTTATTAATGTCACTTCAAATAATCCATCATCCAATATTACTCCTTTGCCAGTAATACCTTTAAATCCACCAACAGACACTGAATTTGTCACCATTCCAAACATATAGCTGCCTTCAATAATTTTACCGTTAGTTTTGATCTTTATTTTATAAGTTCTTAATGATGTAAGTTTCTTTACTGCTTCAATAATGTATGCCGGATGTCCAAGTGTGTTTTTCATTTCCTGCGGCGTCATATATGATACATCCGTAAATGCCCCAAAAGCAGCAATATATATAAATTTTTTCTTATTAAATCCGCCAATATCCACATCTAATGGCAATCCCTTTAATACTACATCTGCTGCATCCGGCATATTTTTGGGCAGCATTACGCTTGCTGCAAAATCATTTGTAGAACCTGATGGTATATAACCCACTCTGGGCTTTTCATCTAACTCCATAATTCCTGTAATAACTTCATTTAATGTACCATCACCACCACTACATACAACCATATCAAAATCTTCTGCCCACCGCACAACTTTCTCTTTTGCATCCAGCTTTCTCTGAGATGGGTACAATTCAACTCTATATCCCGCTTTTACAAATTTATCTACAATGTCAGATAAGTATTCTTTTATCATTCCTTTGCCTGAATGTGGGTTATATATAAATAGTATCCTTTTCATTCTCTTCACCTTTTACATTTTTTAACATTTTATCATATTGGGAGAATTGTTGCAACTTTAGTTGAAAACATTAATACTTTAGTTTAACCATTTTTTATATATTCATCAAAAAAAGAAACCGACTTATCAAGTCGGTTTCCAAAAAACATTTACAAATTATTTTTTCTTCTTGCTAAAAACAATTGCAACTGCTGCAATAACTACTACAACTACTATAACTACTACAACAATAACGCCTGTATTAGAAGATTCCTCTTCTTCATCTGCTGCCGGTTTTGTTGTCTCAGCAGAATCTTTTGTTTCCTCTTCCTCACCATCTGTAACTTTTTCTGCATCTGTTGAATCCTCATCACCACCATTTGATGATTCAGCGTCATCATATGTAGGTGCTGTTACTTCAAGTGCCGTATACAGTTTGTCATTTGCTCCTTCAATATCAGGAACGTTCTCGAACTTCCATCCTGTTGTAGCATTCTCAGGTGCTGCTTCGATTGCAGACTTAATAGGTGCTGTAAAAGCATAAGGATGCTCATCCTTTGACTGCCATCTTACTAAATATGGAATTGCATTCTTCTCTGCATCAAGAATCACTACTGCTCCTGTTGTAGCATCAACATAGATTGTAACTTCACCTGTTGTATCTGCCGGAAGCTTAAACTGTGTCTGATTGTCAGCCCATGCTACTGAAGGATTACCCAGTCCACACTGATATGTCCATGCAAAATCATCTGCATCCTTTAAAATCTTGAACTCATATCCAATTGGTAAATCAAGACCTTCATACTTTGTATCGCCTTCCCCATCATCTGCAGTAGCGATATTAAGTGTAACAGAGTAAATATTTTCCATGCCTTCAACCTCTGTCATAAGTCCCATTTCACCAGGTGCACCTGCTGAAGTATCATCAGTAGAAGCTGCCTCTTTCCATGATTCTCCTACTAATCCCTCTGCACCAACTACCTTATAAGTAGATCCGTCACCAGCAAATGCAACACATCCCATAGCCACTGACATAGCCATAGTAGCTGCACCCAGTATTACTTTTTTCATCATTTTTCTCATTTTGAAAAACGTCTCCTTTCAAATTTTATAATTATCTGATTTTCTGCAGAACAAACTACAGTACATAATTATTATATATCCTGTAAAGATATTTTGCAATAATTTTATGCATAAAAATATAATCTTATATATAAAAAGCCGCATATCGATATGACATACGGCTTTTTATTATCATTTTATTATTCGTTTACTTTTTTTCTTGATGCTACAAATACAACTGCTGCTGCAATACCTGTAAATATGATTGCATATGTAACACTGTCACCTGTCTTAACAGATGTGTTAGATGTAGTAGATGCTGTTGTTGTTGAACCTGCTGCCGGAGCACTTGCTGTTTTTACATAGCTTGCCGGAGCTGTAGATAACATCTTAGCTGCTGCTCCTGCTGTATTGCCATCAAAATCACACCAATACTCTGTACCTGTAAAATCATTCTTTGTAATCATCTGGTTAGGTGTCTGTTTCTTAGCATTTGAATCTTTTACAAGACCTGCTGCATCTACATACTGCTGATCTGATTCATTTCCACCACTGGCTGTATCAACCTTAGTATCAGCTACCATATTGTTAAATATTGCTACTGCACCATTTGAAGTGTCATTGAATGTACAGGTAATTGAATACCATCCGTCATAATCAGCTTCTTTTGTAAGCTCTGCACCTGGCCAAACTGCCAATTTTGTCTCTGGGTTATATGCAGGGCACTTATCTTGTGGCATTGCCTGAGTTGTAAATCCAACACCTTCATAAATCCAACCGCCTACGCGATCCCAACCTGCTGCATTTTTAAAATGAAATGTAACATCTGTTGCTGCAAATGAAGTAACTGCCATTGCCATTGTCATTGCTGTTGTTAATCCAACTGCAACTAATTTCTTTAAATTTCTCATTTTAATCTTCTCCTTTTAATTATGAATTGTTCTGAAACAGATCACAATGTTGTTTCGTGTTACTTATTATTATATCCTATGGTTATTTAATTTGCAATACTTTTGTTCAGTTATTTTACACAAAAAAAACACATTTTTTTACCACACTTTGACATATTTAACCCTCGTGGCAGTTACCAATATCAAGAAAACTTAACTTTATCTCATTACTCTCAAAGATAATTATTTATTATAAAATGTGTTTAAAATACAAAAAGACGGAAATTTGCATTTTCCGCCTTTTTATAAAATGGTATTTTATGCTTCTTTTTTCTTAGCTGCTACTACAACCACTACTGCTGCTGCACACAATGTAACTACCATTGCGATTGGAGCTGCATCACCTGTCTTTGTTGATGCATTTGCTGCTGTTGTTGCCTGTGTAGCTGCTGTTGTTGCCTGTGCTGCTGTTGTCTCAGAGCCCTGTGTTGTTGTCTCCGGTGTCTGTGTAGCACCGCCTGAAAGCTTGTTCTCAAGATCTGCATTAAGTTTTGCTAAATCAGGAATGTCAGTACATCCTGCTCCCTGTGCGATTCCTACTTTATCAGCTGCATAGTCACTCCATGAAGCCTTTGAAACTTCTTCAGGTGTCTTCCATACTAACTCATTATCATATCCGACAAGACTTACCACATAATCAACTGTGTTTCCATCCGCATCTTTTACTACTACGGCACCTGTCTTTGTATCCCAGTATACTGTAACTGTGGTTTCATTTTCACATGGTATTCTGAATCTTGACATATTATCACCGTAAAATGCCGTACCTGCAATAAGTGAATGATCCCATCCGTCTCCATATACGGTATTGTTGATTGTACACATCTTGAATTCATTCTTAGCCCTGTCTTCATCTGTGTCTTTAAATGCCGGAACCGTAAATGTTGATGAATATACATCAGCATAATCTGTAGATGTCATAATATTATCTACTGCTAACGGTGCCCACTGTACCTTTGTAGAACCTCCGGCAAGTGTGTAATATACCTCATCTGTTATAGAATACTGATCAATAGCTGCATATGAAGTATGATTGTCATCTGTTAATGTCTCCATTGTTGTTACCATCTCTGCTTTTGCTGTAGTTGCAGGAACAATAGCTGATGTAACAGCTACTGCAAATGCACATGCCAAAGCTGAAACTGCCTTAATTGATTTTCTCATTGTAAAATCCATCCCTTTCTTTTTTAATTTTAATATAACGCCAAACGACACTCGTCTACATTAGTGATTATATTATATTTACCGCCTATTTGCAAGGGTTTTATGTAATTAATAATAAAAAGTGGCTCATTTATTTATGAACCACTTTTCAATTATGTACTATTATTTTGTTACTTTAATCTTCTTATAGTCTTTTGCAGAATACTGTGTTGAAACCTTAGCCTTTCCAGAAGTCTTGTATGCTGCTACTTTGTAATAATATGTCTTACCCTTCTTAACAGTCTTATCTGTATATGAAGTCTTAGTGGTTGAACCTATTGCTACATATCCGCTCTTCTGCTTTGATGAACGATATATTATATATCCGCTTGCTCCTTTAACTGTATTAACCTTTACAGCTACCTGACCCTTTTTAGAGTTTGCTACAGACTTAATTGTTGGAATGTCTAATGCCACTCCCTTTACTTCTGAAGATGTTGCAAGTTTCTTACCTGCCTTATCATAAGCTGATACTTTAAATGTATATAACTGTCCTTTTTTAATTGCTGCTCCGCCAACTTTTTTAACAGTATAATTTGTCTTTGTAGATGCTCCTACACTGGTATACTTCTTTGTTTTAGAATTCAGATAAAATACTTTATACTTTGTAGCACCTGAATACTTTGTCCATGTAAGCTTAATCTCTTTTGCAGAAAGTCCGACTGCCTCAAGACCATCTACCTTTGTTGAAGCCTTTTTCTTATATGAAGCAGGTTTTGTTGATACAAGTTTTCCTGTTGAACCCTTTATGTCTCCATCGAAATCACACCAGAATTCCTTTGTTCCATTAACGAAAAGATTAGGGGTAACTATCTGATTAGGTGACTGCTGTTTTGCTTTTGTATCCATAACCAGTCCTGATGCCTCGAGAATAGCCTGATCTTCTGCGTCACCGCCTGTTGTAGTATCTGCCTCTGTATCTGCAACAAGATTATTAAATATCATTACCGCACCGGCTGAAGTATCGTCAAATGGTACTGTTATAGTATACCATCCGTCATAATTTTTTTCTGCCTCCATTTTGGCACCCGGCCAGATAGGATGGCTTCCAATCTTCGGATCTTCACTTTCATGATAAGCCGGACATGCATCCTTTGGTGTTACATTTCTAGTCCAACCTACACCTTCATAAATCCATATACCGACATTATCCCATTTAGCGGCATTCTTAAAATGAATAGTAACATCTGTTGATGCCATTGCAACAAGTGACATTGCTGTTGTCATGGCAGCTGTCAATCCAACTGTGACAAACTTCTTAAATTTTCTCATAAAAACGTCTCCTTTTCATATTAGTTTTCCACACTGACCAATTCAGTTATAGTTATTATATATCATTTTGCTTTTTTTTTCAATAGTTTTGGTACTTATATTATTAAATTTTAACAAATTTAGTACTGGTAAATTTTGTAATCCAATAGTCAAATACCCCGCAGCAAGCTGACGGGGCATCAAATTTGTAACGCAACAAGCTGCGGGGTATTTGACCCTCGCGGCAGTCGCCAAATGTCTGCAAGCAGCCACTTGGCTCGTTGCTCGCAGGAATAAAAAGAGAATGCCGCTAACGGCATCCCCTTTTATTATTAATCATTATTTTACTTTAACCGTAACTGTCTTTGAAGCACCGCCGCTTGTAATCTTAATCTTTGCAGTACCTTTTTTAATTGCTTTTACAGTTACTTTATCAGACTTTGTTGAAATCTTTATAACCTTCTTAGATGAAGTTGTAGCATATGCTGCTTTTACACCTGACTTTGCAGGTGATGTAGTTACTTTAAGAGTAGCTGATTTTCCTTTTTTAAGTGAAATGCTGCTTACTTTCTTAGAACCCTTTTTTACTGTTATAGAAGGATTCTTAACTTTAATTGTAATCTTCTTTGTAATGCCATTAGCCTTAGCTGAAATTACAGTTGTACCGGCTTTCTTAGCCTTTACAGTAACTGTAGTACCTGAACCGCTTATTGTAGCTACACTTGTTTTAGATGATTTCCATGTTACTTTTTTACTGCTTCCCGTTACTGTAGCTTTAACCTTAACAGTATTTCCTGCCTTACCGGTATAAATTGTCTTTGTGCTACATGAAAGCTTTAATGTATTTTGTACTGATAATTTCTGGACAAGAGCTGCATTAATAGCTGCAACATCAGGAATTGCATCAACCTTCACCTTATCTTCCGGCCAGTCTGCTACTGTTGTCTTTGCAATCTCTTCCGGTGTCATGAACTGTGTCTCATTATCATATCCTACCCAGCTTATTGAGAGGTCTATTAACTTTCCTGCTGCATCCTTTACCACTACAGCACCTGTCTTGGTATCGCAATAAATTGTAAATGTTCCTGCCTCTTCATTTAATATTCTAATCTGTGACTGATTGTCTGAATATACATTTGTTCCTACGCAAAGACTTCCATCCCAGCCGCTGCCAACTGTGTCGTTGATTCTGCATACCTTAAATCTGTTCTGCCATTCAGTTTCTTCACTATATGCAGGAAGCTCTGCTGTAAAGCTGTATACATTTGCCCATGATGTAGCAGTCATTGTATTTGCCCTGCTCAAAGGTTTCCATGTTGCCGAACCGAATCCGCCTGCTACTGTATAAGCAACTTCATCTCCCATTTCCCATGGAACATAATTGTAGAACTTATTCACCTTATCTGCAAATGCCTTATTAATTGCTGCAACATCAGGAATTTCATCAACCATTACCTTACCTGCCGGCCAGTCTGCTACTGTTGTCTTTGCAATCTCTTCCGGTGCCATAAATGGTGCCTCATCACCAAATCCTACCCACTTTATTTGGATATCAACTACATCGTCTCCGCTCTTTACTATCACGGCACCCGTATTAGTATCAAGATAAACTGTATATGTTCCTGCATTTTCATTCAAGACTTTTATCTGCGACTGATTATCCGCATATACATTTGTTCCTACACAAAGGCTTGCATCCCAGCCACTGCCGACCGAGTTAGTAATCTTGCAAATCTTAAATTCACTTTGATATACTTTCTCTTCTCCCTCTCCTTCATTCTCAGGCAGTTCTGCCGTATATGAATATACACCATCCATACCCTCAACAGGAGTCATCTCATTATCCTTTGCAAGCGGTTCCCATGCAACTTTACCAAATGAACCTGCTAATATGTAGTGTACTTCATCGTCTGCCATCTCCCATGTCACAAACTTTTCCGGTTCTACAGTTGGTTCAGCATCATCTGCCAAAGTACTCATAACCGGAACAGATGCCATTGTAAATGCCATTGTCATAGCACTTGCAACTGCTACTGTGCTTTTGATAAATTTTTTCATAAAATAAATTCATCCCTTTCTTAATTTTGGTTTTCTGCATATTTGCATAAATTAATTATAGTATATATATTATAATTTTGCAATAGTTTTTGTCCCATTATTGAACATTCTTAACAATTAGTACATTAAACTTTATAAGATACTCTGTGCTAAAATATTAACAAAAAGTATATTTAGTAAAATCAATATAAACAAATCGCACATTTTCTTGTGTTTTCTGCCGACATATGCTATACTTTGAACGTTATTTTTATATTTAATACGGATAAAAAAGCGTATCCGTCTATTATTTGAAGCGTGTGGCGCAGCACACAGATTGGGATAAAATGGAAATATTTCAACCCGGTAAGGATAATAATGATGATGTTAAACCCGGACGCCTTGAGGCAGATGCCGAAATATATAATCCTGACAGAAAGGATCCGAGTGCATCAGAACGCTGGCGTGAAATGAGCCGTGCCGAAAAACTCAGTTATTTCAGGGAATACTATTTAAAATATGTCATTATGGGACTGCTTTTTACAATAATAGCATCTTATATGGTATATGTTCTTGTAAGACCAGAGGAAAAAGATACATTTTTCGGAGCACTGTTTAATATTTATTTTGATTCTGAAAAAGACATTTCTGATGAATTCGGCAGTTATCTTGGCGAAAATGTCAATTCAGACCGAATATTTGTTAAATCTTATTATGACTCTGTTATATCAGATACAGAGATTAACAATTTTTACGAAAAGCGCAGATATGATGTATTCATTACTACTGAAAGCCGTTTTAAAACATATGCAAAAACTGATAATTACCTGAATCTTAAAGATACATTACCTGAAGATATTTATAAAAAATATGAAGAGCGTATCGTATATTGTAATAACGAAAAACTCGAAGATAACAAATCAGAATATCCTTACGGAATATCAGTAAAAGACTGTAATTACACATTTTATGATTATTTTGGAAATGTAATAGAAGACCCGGTTGTAGGAATAGTAATAAATACTAAAAGAAAAGATACTGCAATAAAATTTATAAATTTCCTTTTGGATTAACAGTTTAAAGACTGTATATCAATTGCTTATTTCAAATTGATATACAGTCTTTATTACATTTACTTTAAGATTACTATTGAAAAAGGCGGAAGTACAATTGTATCTTCTGTCTGGTACGGATTTTTATCTCCTGTTGCAAGCATTCCCTTAATATTAGTATAGTTATTCTCTTCCCTTGATAATTCCACTTTCTTTTCATCCTTTGATGAAGTATTGGCAAGAATTATAATACTGCTGTCATTATATGTTTTTCTTATAGCAAGTACATCTTCATCTGTTACGGACTCAATATCTTCAATCTCTCCCCTTGCAATTTCAGGAAAAATATTTCTAAGCTTAACAGCATCCCTCACATATGTCCATATTGAGCTTTCGTCCTTTTGCTGCTCTTCTACGGATTTAAATCTGTTAATAACATATTCAGGCTGCATATTAACCGGTCCTCTGGTCTTTCCTGTTTCATCCGATGATGACCATATCATTGGTGACCTTTTATTCTCGTCATCTCCGGCGCCGCCCAGTCCAATCTCGTCTCCATAATAGTAAAAAGGTGAGCCGTTCATAATACTAAGTAATCCAAAATCCATCTTTATCTTATCTTCTTTAAATCCAAGATAATGTGCTGCCCTGTTTAAATCGTGGTTTGCAAAAAATGGTGCCGGAATACTTGTTTCATTTTTACTTTTAACTGTATCTTTTGAATATATAAGATTGTCCGTCAGATACTGTCCATTATAATCTTCTATATTATCCTGCACTATATTCGCCAGATGTCCGTCAAAACTTGCATAGTTAAAGTCAAATACACTGTCTATGCCGCTGCTTAGATACTCATAGTAATCACCACTCCATGCCTCTGCCACAATGTATGCATCAGGATTTACACTTTTAACGTAATCATTAAACCATTTTAACACTTCTACATTTGCAGCCGTATTTCCTGAGTAATATTCTTTTACGGCATCCAGTCTGAAACCACCTACACCCATATCAAGCCAGAACTTTGCAATAGCTTCAAATTCAGTTTTAACCTTTGGGTTATCCCAGTTCAAATCCGGCATATTACTGCTGAATCCTGCATTATAATACCACTCTGAATCACCCACCTGATAGTAATTTCCCGAATCCTTTGTTCTCTTGAATGTATAATAATCAACATAAGGACATACATTAGCATCAGGCTCTTCACCCGGTGCAAGCCCTTCAAGATATTCACAGGCACTTAAAAACCATTCATGATGGTCACTGGAATGATTCATAACCAAATCAATTATAAGCTTAATACCTCTTTTATCACATTCTTCCAACAGCTTTTTAAAGTCATCAAGAGTACCATATGCTTTATCTATATCACAATAGTCCATTACATCATATTTATGATATGTAGGTGACGGATGAATCGGCATAAGCCATATTCCGTTCATTCCAAGGTCGGAATCAGTTGTATCGTCACCATCATTAATATAGTCAAGTTTAGATATAAGTCCCGGTATGTCACCTATCCCATCATCATCGCTGTCACAGAACGAATATACAAATATCTCGTAATAATTCCTGTAGTTATCATCTATTACATTCAGTTCTGTTTCTATGTCCGGTGCCACCGTTTCCACTTCTTTTTCCGTACTCTTTTTGTCTGCACAGGCAGAAAGACTTACACACATTACTCCTGCCATAATTGCCATCATAATTTTCTTTTTTGTTTTCTTCATTAAATTTCCTCCTTGTATGTTTTCTAAAAAATATTCTTTAATTCCGAAAAACTATCTATAACATAATCATATTTATCAACATCTCCAAAACCATATCTTGCAAATACAAATGGTATTCCTGCAGTTTGGGCGGAGAGTGCGTCACCTTTTGTATCTCCCACATATATTGCCTTTTCCAGATTATTTCTCGCTATTATCAGTTTATTATTTTCCCCTTTTGAAACTTTATTGTCACCCCAGTTCTGAAAATCCGAAAAGTATTTTTTCAGGTCATGTGCTTTGAGAAAAGATTGAATGTAACCTGACTGTCCATTACTTACTATAAACAATTTGTAAGACCTGCATAGATATTCTAATGTTTCTTTAAGCTCGGGATATAATATTCCTCCATGTTCTGCAAGATAATTATTCTCAACTTCACAGCATTTTTCAAGCACTTCAAGCTGCTTATCACTGTTAAGTGCCGGAAACAGCTTTTTTGCTATCTCATTCATAGGAAGTCCCATCACTCCCTTCAGTTCTTCACCGGTAAGCTCCCTGTCTTTCAACTCACTAAAATTCTTTACTGCCATATTCCACGAAATTCTTATGGCATCTGTGGCATTCCACAACGTACCATCCAAATCAAAAAGTATTCCATCATACTTCATAGCAATCTCCATTCTATTACCACTATTTTACTATGACATATTGTTTGCATCATTTTAACATAAACAATACTTTTTAACAAGATATGTCTTGCTATTTATGGTTTCCACTCATTAAGCAATTTATCCACAATTTCACGCTGTGCATTTTCATAAAGCAATATCACATCATACTTTGTTCCCCTCTCACTAACCATGGTTCTTACCTGTATGCCCATCTGTTCTCCTTTTTCAAGGACTGTATATTTTGAATATCTTCCGTACACCTGTTCAGATATATAACTTTCCGCAACTAATTTTCTTTGAATCGCAGCACCACTTGTCTTTTTCATTACATTTTCATCTCTTAATTCATTTAACTGTGCTGCCAGTTTTGTCAACTGACACTCCGAAGAATATATTACCTTTTGTGCCATTTCCGGTGTCAGCTCAAATTCTTTCTTCTTTGGAGATTTGGTACTGTTTGTAATACTGTTATCCGGGTGTTCTTCTAGAGATTCGTATGACAACACCTGTTTTTTCCCTTCGGTAAATTCTTTAACAGCATTAATAAACTCATTTCCATATTTGTTAAATTTATTCTCTCCAATTCCATTTACATTAAGCATTTCCTCTTTTGTAAACGGCTGCTTTACACACATATCGGCCAGTGTCTTATCAGAGCATACAATATACGGCGGCATTCCTTCTTTTTTTGCAAGTGTCAGACGCAGTTCCCTTAATCTGTCAAACAGCTCAAAACCTTTGGAATTCAGCACATCTGAAGTTCTCTGCTTTCTGGTGTTTATGGTTTTTTCCTGTTCTTCATTGACCTTAATTATAAATCTTTCTTCACCATTTAACAGTAATCTTGACTTTGCTGCCAGAGTTATAACTGAATATCTGTCATCGGTTTTGTGCAGAAACTCTCTCATAACCATTTCGTTAATTATCTGTTTTAATTTTCTCTCACTTACACTGCTTTCCATTCCATAGTATGATAATTTATCAAAACCATATGACAGCAGCTTACTTTTTTTCTCTCCCCGAAGTATACCTGCTATAACATTGATTCCGAACCTACCCCTAAGTTCTGATATACAATTTATTATATTTTTACATATGTCTGTCACATCTGTTTCCTTATACTCTGAAAGGCAGTTGGAACAATTTCCGCAGGCACACATACTATTTTCACCGAAATATTTTAATATGAACTGCCTCAGGCATTCCTTTGTTGTACAATAGTAGCTCATTTTACGCAGCCGCCACTCATCCCTTTCTAGCACCGCTGCCATATCTTCTTCTGTCATGTCTGCCCTGACTTCTTTATTTTCTATAAGAAATTTGTTTATCATTACATCCTGAGGTGAATATAGAAGTATACAGTCGGACTTTGCCCCGTCACGTCCTGCCCTTCCTGCCTCCTGATAGTAGTTTTCCATGCTTTGAGGCATATTGTAATGTATAACATAACGGACGTCAGATTTGTCTATTCCCATACCAAATGCATTTGTTGCCACAATAACAGGCTTTTCATCATATATAAAGGCATCCTGGTTAGCCTTTCGTTCCTCGTTGCTCATACCTGCATGATATCTGGCTACTGATATTCCATGACTTTTAAGAAGTTCACTGACTGCTTCCACGTTTTTTCTTGTGGCACAGTATATTATACCGCTTTCATTTTTGTATTCTTCTATGTACTTTAATATTTCTTCATCTTTTTTCTTTATTTCCTTTACTTCAAAATAAAGGTTTTCCCTGTCAAATCCGGTGACTGACACCTTTACATTTTTAAGTCCAAGAACGCAGATTATATCTTCCTTTACATTTTCTGTAGCTGTGGCAGTAAATGCACTTACAACAGGTCTTTTAGGAAGATTTTCAATAAGTTTTACTATATTAAGATAACTCGGTCTGAAATCCTGCCCCCACTGGGAGATACAATGCGCCTCATCCACTGTCACCATTGAAATCTCCGAATTCATCACAAAATCCTGAAACATGGAGGTTTCCAGTCTTTCCGGCGCCACATATATTATTTTATATTGTCCGTTCGCTGCATTCTGCAGTGCTTTGGTAATCTGAGTCTGGCTTAAAGAACTGTTTATGTATGCCGCATGAACCCCTGCCTCGTTAAGTGCCCTTACCTGATCCTGCATAAGAGAAATAAGCGGAGATATTACAAGTGTAATCCCATCCATCATTAGTGCCGGAACCTGATAACATATCGACTTTCCGGCTCCGGTAGGCATTATTCCAAGAACATCCTGTCCTGACATTATACTGTCAATAAGTTCATCCTGACCCTTTCTGAAACTATCATATCCAAAATATTTTTTTAATATCTGTGTACTTTTCATTTGTGGTTACTTATACTCCTTTGCTTTTATTTATTTACTGAAAAATATTCAATCAGTATTTCTTTAATGTGATTATAACGGCGGGCATATGAGTTTTCTATCCTTATTAATTCCAGATTGTGTGCCCTGCATATTTCATTTTTCTTTTTATCACGTTCCTTTACTACCTGATTGTCAAAATGTTCTTTACCGTCAAGTTCTATTGCCAGTACCGGAATCTCAGACTTTCCATGTTTTTCATAGACTACAAAATCAAACCTTCCTGAATAAAACAAGTCGCTGTATGTTATATTATCCTGAAACACATGGGCAATTCCTACTTCCTTGCGTACCACAAATCTATTTTCCGAAAGCCATATATTTGACATTGCATGATTAAGATTTTCCAGAAAAGCTTCTTCTATTGCCGAGCTAAAAGGTTTTACACCCAATGCCCTTGAACATGCTGTTTTCTGTGTTACCTTTGATGTACCATTGCTTCTCACATAGTTTATAAGCTCATATAAATCATCATTTCCTGTCTGACTGTGAAGACGTTCCAGATTTTGACTGTCAGCCATAACAATCAGCTTATTCTTTGCTCTTGAAGTTGCCACATTAATAAGTTCTTTATTATTTTTCAGCCATTCATATGTACCAAGCCCTGTCTTATCTGTAATCGCAGTCGAAAACAAAACCACATCCTTTTCATCTCCCTGAAATGCATGTACCGTTCCGCAGGTAACATTTGTAAGCTCGCTCTGCGATAAAACTTTTTCAATCTCTTTTTTTTGATTGACAAATGGTGTAATAACACCAATACTCTTATCTTTATTCTGTTCTGCATAGTTTAAAATCTCATATACCTCTGACGGTGAAGTATTCTTATAATCTGCCGTACTGTTTTTTGTATCTATATAAACCAAAGGCTCTTTTTCATCACTTGTTGAACTAATCTTTAATTTACCGTTATAATACTTTTTATTATTAAAGTCTATTATCTTCTTATTACACCTGTAATGGTAGTGGAGCAATACTTCATCACTTACTGAATCACATGCAAGAAATGTTTTATATATGGAATTGGTACAATAATCATATTCATCCGATATTGCATACTTTTTCTTAAGTCTTTCATTAATCGAAGAATTTAATAATATTACAGGATTCAACTGCTGCGGATCTCCTACCAGCATAAGACTTGTGCCTCTTATAACAGGCACAAGCGATACTGCCGTATTGCACTGGCTGGCTTCATCCATAATAACCATATCAAAATAGCTTTTAGGAGTGCCGATTTTATGTGCCGAAATACATGTCGTAACTACTATTGGAAAAATTTTTAAAAACTTTTTTACATTTTCCTCACCTGACATATACTTATTAAAAGCATCCACCTGTTCATCATCATTATCCATCATAATAATACTTTTCAAATTCTCGTTTTTAGGTTCATCAATCCTTTTAATAAACTTTGCCGATGTATAATAAAGATATTTTTTAAATTCATGCTCATTATCTGTCAGCAGTTCTAACGCCTCCGATTCATTGATTCTTCCGATATCGTCTATTTTCTGGTTTACCGTATTTTCCTGACCTGTAAGATTTGCCTGAAACGGAAGCATCTGCATAGCGATACCGCTTTTTTCATTATATTCAAGCATCCGCTTTAATGTTTCTTCACGTTCCTTTAAATCAAGAACTTCCTCATATCTTTGCAGCATATCAGACAATTTTTTTGCACGTTCTATCCTGTCATCTTTATTTTTATCCAGAGTTTTATCAAATATTTTCAAATTTCTGGTGCGTTCATATATATCCTTAATATATTTACAGGCTTCTTTGACCTTTTCATTATTCCCCAGTCTGATAACAGGAAACGGAATCTTGTTGTTTCCGTATTTTAATGAAATCAGCTTTTCAAAGACACCATCTATCGGGTGATTATTATAAGAAGTAAACAGCACTGTCCTGTCATTAAAAAATGCTGTACATATGGTATTTAAAATAGTGTTGGTCTTTCCGGTGCCCGGAGGTCCCTGTATGTATGCTACAGGATACTTTACCGCATTATTTATTGCAAGAAGCTGATCCAGATTAACCCTTTTATTAATAAGTGCTATCGGGTATGCCTTTCTTCTTATAGGTCTGCTTACCAAATCTCCAAAAAACGCTTTTATTGGGATTGATGTATTTTCTTTATGATACATTTCTATAATTGCAGAATATTCTTTATGAAGGTCCAGTATAACATCCATTCCGAGCCCTATTATATATGGCATATCATCCACACTGATATTTTGTCTGTTATGTTTTTGGATACATTCCTTTATAAGTTCCTGATTTTCTTCAAAATCACTTAAAAGCTCATAATCTTCCGCATCCAGAAATTTTCTTATGCTTTCCTTACCGCCCTCCATGGTAAACTCACTGCATATGGTTATTTCATCGTCAGGTCTCAGCACCTTATTCTTTACATCAAGTTCCAGTTTCCTGTATGCCAGCACATACAACCCCCTTGCAGTATGAATACTTAATACATTAATGCATAACTGCTGAATCTTTATTTTTCCTCCATTGTCATCCTGATATATAGTCTTATATTGAAAATTCTTCACTATATCCCTGAACTGGTCATCATTAAGCTGATACAGCCCGCCTTTAAATGACTCTCTGTCAAGCTTCTTAATAAGTTCAAAATCTGTTTTATAAGGTGTGACATCCATTCTGTTGCAGTCTTCTAAGTAATTAAGAATCTTCATATTAGCCACATTATCAAATAGTGGTTTATATTTATGAGGATTAAGGTATATATCTTCCACAAGCCTTTTATTAATCTCCATATATGAGCCTTCGACTATCTTGGATGATATTATAGAGTCAATGCAGACATGGTTAAGAGACTTCACCATATAATTTCCAAGATGAAGTCCCTCTGTTATAAGACGCATTTCTCTTATATTAATATCTTTTATTCCTATCCAGTACTTTGTAATTTTATCACTTTTATTTTTGTATTCTATGCTGAGCCATTTCCCTTCATGGACAGCCTTAAAAATATCTCTGTAAATGTGATTCATATACTCCTCCGTTTGTATGGTACACTACGAAAAATCTTCAAGGAATTTTTTAAATTCCGCCTTTGCATCCTCTATAATCGCATTATCATATGTATTTAATGCCTTCTCATATTCATGAAGTGCGGCTTCCACATAGATACGTTTTTCTCCCACGCTTTCTTCATATATACGCTCACCTCTTAAAAGAAGGTATTTATTTTCTTCCCTGTCCCTCGGATGAATCTTAAGATATGACAATGTTTCAAGACGTTCCTGTATTTCCTCTTCTGACATATCCAAATCCCTGTCTCTAAACACCTGTTTTACTTTCTTTCCGGTAGACACTACTGCCACCTCTACTTCCAGAATGGAGTTAATGTCATATGTATATGTTACATCAACTGCCTCCTGCCCTGCTTTGCCGGCAGGCACATCTATTAACAGTTCTCCTAGTGAAAGGTTATTTTCAGCAAATCGACTTTCTCCCTGAAGAACATTCACACTGATTTTCGTCTGATTATCCCTGATTGTATACAACCGTTCTGTACGGCTTGTAGGTATAACCGTATTTCGGTCAATGATTGGGCAGAATACACCGTTTTCAAAACGCCCATGCTCCCACTCACGCACTACTTCAGTGCCCAGTGTAAAAGGACATACATCAGTAAGTATTACTTCTTTTATGGATTCTGTCCTTTCTTTCATTGCTCCCTGTACGGCAGCTCCCAATGCCACTATTTCATCAGGATTCACACTTGTATCCGGCAGCATACGGAATAATTTGGCAGCAAACCTTCTGATTACCGGACTTTTAGTTGCACCGCCTACCATTACAACCCTGTCTATATCTGACAGTCGTATATGTGCATCTGACAGACTGCGTTTAACAGGCTTTCTTATTCTTTCCAATAATTCTTCACATGCATTCTCATACTCCGAAAGCCTGACTTCCATGGAAAACAGCTCTTCACCTATCTTGCACTCCATTACAGAGGTATGATTATCTGAAAATCCAATCTTACACTGCTCTGCCTGCTTATGGATATGGCGAATGGTTTTAGAGTCCAGTGAAAGACGGTCAAACTGTGTAAATTTATCATAAAACATATTTTCAAGCACCGCAGTAAAATCTTCTCCGCCAAGGAAATTATCTCCCGCCACTGCACGAACTTCCAGTATTGTGTCAAAATGGTCAAGAATAGACACGTCAAACGTTCCTCCGCCCAAGTCAAATACCAGAAACCTTGAGCGTTCTTTCTGCTGGTAAATTCCAACGGCAACGGCGGCGGCTGTTGGCTCACTTATTATCCTCTCTACCTTAAGCCCTGCCAGTTCGCCTGCCCTTTTTGTGGCACGCCTTCTGGCATCATTAAAATATGCCGGAACGCTTATAACTGCCTCTGTCACCTCTTCCCCAAGATAATGTTCTGCATCTTCCTTAAGTGCACGAAGCACAAACGAAGATAACTCCTCTGCCGTAAAGCTTTTGTGGAGCAGATTAAATTTTTTCTGACTTCCCATATCACGTTTAAATACGCTTACCGTACTTCCGGGATATAACAGATTACGCTCAACTGCCGAATCCCCCACATAAATCTGCTCATTCTCATCCATGCTCACAACTGATGGTGTAAGTCTGTTACCCAGTCTGTTAGGTATAATCTTCGGACCTTCTTCCGTATAATACGCAGCCAGACTGTTTGTAGTTCCTAAATCTATTCCTATTATCATTTCTTTCCTTCCACTTTCTGTATATTTTCAATAGCATATTTGGATTCAGATGCGTTAGGATTTCTCTCTAATGCATTTCTGAACTCTTCCAGTGCTTTTTCATAATCACCCTGTCCTACATACAGATATCCCATATACAATCTGCTCTCAAAACATTGTTTGTGCCTGCATCCTCTGCACCGCATTATCTTATCCATTTTATTATAACATTCAATGGCCTTATCCTTCATTCCAATACAAAGATACAGCCAGCCGAAAATTCCCAGACGTACCGGTGCTTTAGGTCCATATGAAATGTAATCCTCTACCGTTCCATTTCCTGACTGCTTAAAATAATCAAATGCTGCCATGCCATGTTTTTTAGCTTTCTTATAATCTCCAAGCATATAATAAGACCTTGCTATATAGCCTTCATATTCAGATTTGTCATAAAAACTTATCTCCATCTTTAATGCACGTTTATAGTAAGATATGGCTTTTTTATATTCAAGAAAGTCTTCCCTATATAGGTTACCTATATCTGCCAGACATTCTGCCTTATCCCTGATTTCTGCTGCATTCAAAGCTTTCTTATAATAATTGAGGCATTTCTTTTTATCACCATGCTGATTCCATAAATCACCTATATTCTGAAGTGCTCTATTTCCTGCTTTCTCAAATGCATTTAATGCCTCTTCAAATTTGCCCATATAACTATACAAATCCCCTATTTCCTCCCAGTATTCACTCCTGTCAGGAAACATCTCAAGATTTTTCTTATAACAGTCTATTGCCATTTGATAATCTCCAAGCACCTCATAGCAGTCTGCCATATTACTGTAAGGGTAAATCTGATATTCGTCTCCCATATATTCTGCCGACTTTTTAAAACATTCAATAGCCTTCTCACATTCACCCATATTTTTGTAGCAGCACCCCAGACTATTCCATGTATGCCAATTTTCAGGCGAATACTCTAAAGCCTTTTCTAAATCGCTGATGGCAGGTTCAAACTGATAATTATTAAGATATAATAATCCCCTGCATACATAATAATAGCGATTCTGTGTTATTTCAAGCTGTCTGTCCATGTACTTTACTGCCTGCTCAAAATCCTCTGTTCTATATTCCTTATTATACTTTTCATCATAATAATCAGATAATTTTTCACAGGCATCCCTGTATCCTTCCTGACGCTCCAATGCCTTTTCATAAAATCCAACTGCTTTTTCTGAATATCCCATATTCTCATAGCATATTCCCCTGTTATACCATACTCCCGGCTCGTCTTTATATTCTTCTTCCGCAGCATTATATTCTTCTATGGCATTTCTGTATTTTTCCATTTCCTGATAAATATTTCCACGTACCATGCGATATTGCCGTCTTTCAGGATTCTGGGTTATCGCCTTTTTGATATGTGCCAGTGCCTCTTTAAAATTGTCATTATCCCAATGCAGAAGTGCTATTTCAAATTCCACTTCTGACTTATCTTCTATATCACAGGTTTCCTTCTCCAAATTATTCTTAAGGTCCTCAAGAATCTTTGCCGGTTCCTCTCTGTCTTCCCTTCCTCTCGCCAGATTTCTTAACACTTTAACTTCATACAGTTTCATTCTGTCTGTAAATTCCACGCCATTTTTTCTTGCCAGTTCATATACCCCTTGTGCATCATCATACTGACCAAAAAAGAAAAACACTTCTGCCGCATACATATATGGCTGAAAATATCCCGGTACAATGTCTATTGCACTATAATAATCATCTACAACCGCCTGACCCTTCTTAAGCTCATAGCATGACTCCTGGCGTATAAGGTATGCAGGATAGTAGTTACTATCATCTTTAATAATTCCATCACAAATATCTACCGCTTTCTCATACTGTTTTCCTTTCATAAGAGTATATGCAAGGTATTGTCTGCATCCAAGCTGTTCTTTTATGTCTTCCATTGCAGATATTGCCTCACGCAGAGTTTTCTCGCTCTCCTCTGTTCTTCCCAATTCAAAATAGCATCCGCCTAAAATATGTCCGGCTCGTCCTCTTCTTGACATACGTTTTCTTGTTTCTTCTGTACCGTCATCTTCTAATCCTATTATAATCTGAAGCCACTTTTCAAGATAAGGAAGTGCTTCTTCATATCTTCCTATTTCATAGAGAAGACGTCCATACAGATTGCAGTATTCATAATTATTCTTCTGTTCACTTTCAAATTTGTCCAAAAATTCTACCGCTTCATCATATCGTTCATTCTGGAACAGACACCATCCCAGTTCATATTTCAATTCATCCCCCGGGAAATTCGGATTCTCCACTCCATTCAGTATTTCTTCCTTATATTGTTTAATAAGAAATTCATTTGCGGTGCTCATCCATGATTCTAACGTATCATCCCTGCCGCTGATTTCCAACAGGGCTATCATATTTTCCTTTGCCTGATAATAGTCTTCTGCATCCATCTGGTATTTTATCAGATTATACTTTGCCATATAGTGTTCCGGCTGTTTGGAAAGGATGTCTTCCCATATCTTTCTCGCCTCTTCCTTTTGCCCGCTATACCACTTTGCTTCGCCTGCATATAACTGAATATATGTATATCCGCCATATTCCGATATCAGGCTTTCTGACAGTTTTACTGCCTTTTCATTTTCGTTTTCTTTTATAAGCACCCTGATACGCTCTGCATCTTCAAAAGGATGGTATATTCCATATGCTCTTAAATCATCTAATTCTTTAAGGCACCCTTCTGATTCCCCATTATCCACTCTGCCCTTTACATCAAGATACTTACCAATATAAGCATCTGCATTAGCATCTTCTTCATCATTTATATATTCAAATAATTCATATGGTATAAATGTTTCATTATCAACATGAAACTTTACATAGTTAAGAAAATCTGTGGGAAACTGCTGGCTTAATGTCGGAATGTCTTCCGTAATTTCAAATGTATCATCAACAAGTTCCCATATGTTATGTGGGAGATAATAATGACTCATTAGGTATACTATCATCTTTTCTCTTGCCTCTACGGAAGTGTCAAGTCCCTCACATATAGAATCATTAAACAACTCTTTCCACTTTTCCAATTTGTTTCGTGTATTAAGATTTTTATACACCTCATCTATTCTGTCTATCCATAAATCCACATCATTCTTTACAACTTCATCTTCTTCCCCTTCATCACCATGTCTTGCATATTCCAGTGCTTCTTCATATGCCTGACGCAGACGTTTAAATCCTTCCGGGTCATCCTCAGGATTTGTATTTTTAAGCAGACTGCGATATGCCATGGTTATTTCTTCTTCATCCTTAGTCTCAGCAATATTAAGAATGTGAAATATTAATTCCTTTTCCATATACATTTACATCTACCTTTCCTTCGTTTGCAAATATTATAACACTACATCCATTCTTATTCCACAAAAACATGATAAAACAAAAAAGAATGGGGTTTTATTCCCATTCTTTTTCAAACCTTTTTCCATTCACCGAATTATGTAATACCTAATCCCGTCCTATATCTGTCTTTAATCTTACTGTGCATCCCCAATACATTACTTAAATCAAGACACATTTTGCTGCAATCTTATTTAACCATCTCCTTTTTTATTTTTTATTAGATCCTTAATATGCTCTATATTTTCTTCAACTTCATCAAGTATACAAACAATCTTCTCCAACTGCAGTTTTTCATTATCATCAATTATTCCATCCTTCATAATATCAATTAACTGCTCGGAAATCTTACCCATATCTTGTGATGAGCCTAAAAACTTAAGCACTATTTTTTCAAGTTCATCATTTTGGATCTTTTCTTTGCAATTATCTTTCAGTAGATAATCTATAGACACATTAAACATTTCACTTATTGCTATCAGTTTGTCTATTTCCGGATATGACAAACCACTTTCCCATTTCGAAATTGTCTGTCTGCTGACATCAAATCTGCCTGCCATATCTTCCTGTGATAATTTACAATCACTGCGTAATAAAAAAATTTTTTCAGAAAAGCTCACTTCGTCTCACCTCATTTTACATTTTATCATATGTTTCTACATTTTTCTATCAATTAGAAGGTTCTTTTTCGCAACCAATAATTGCTAATTTGTAACAATTAAGCCATGCAGAGAATAATATATGATAATTTCGTGGGAGCTTGCTCACTAAGAAATTATTATATATTATTCTCTATAGGGCGAATGTCCGACAATGGCATGGCTGAACTGTTACGGTAATTTATCTTTAAAGCAAAAAAAGTGTTGCACAGCAACACCTTCTGATTTTATAAAACTATATATAATATATTTACCCTCTCATTTCTCATAGAAAATCTCTCACAGAAATAATAAAAGCGCGAGACGGGACTCGAACCCGCGGCCCCGACCTTGGCAAGGTCGTGCTCCACCAACTGAGCCACTCGCGCATATTCTTTAAAGATTATCAGGCAAAACCGACAATCAAAGGGGCATTTTCCCTCAAGCGGGTGAAATCTCCCTCAAGCGGGTGATGGGAATCGAACCCACGTATCTAGCTTGGAAGGCTAGTGTTCTACCATTGAACTACACCCGCACAACTATTGTTACGAACGAGTAATATTCTATCATGCATATTTCAAAATGTCAACCATAAATTTGTAAATTTTTACCTATATCTTTTAAAAATACCCCATACCCTCTTTTAATCAATATTAAAACCGTATTTTTACCATTTTTCACCACAAATGTATTAATTACAAGGAATTTTCCTTAGAATGCCCGGTTCCGGAATTGAACCAGAGACACGAGGATTTTCAGTCCTCTGCTCTACCAACTGAGCTAACCGGGCATATGGCTCTAATTAGTGCCACAACTCAAAGTATAATATAACAAATATTGAAATCATTCAACTGAACATAATTACTTCTTCATTTTATCAAGCTCACGACGAAGTTTTTCCATATCTTTTTTGTTTTGCTCAAATCTTTGAATATCAGAATCAGACAAACTTTCATGACTGGTGCGTCTGTCCGCCAGCAAAACTTTCATTACAAGAGTAAAACCTCCAACCATACATACAAGCATTACAAGATATTCATATAACGTTTTGCTTCTAAAGTAAAATGTAGTTCCTGCTATTATGGAAGCTATTATTATTACTAAACCAAGCACCATTACCAGTTTTCCAACAAATGAACTCGGTTTGGCAAATACCCAGCTCACTCCTGCTATAAAAGGTACAACTACAAGTCCGCCTATACGGAATCCTCCAAATGTAAATGAATAGAATCCTGTAGTTACCGTAATACTGCTCATAAACCAATACAAACCTGCTGCCAGCATTATTAATCCTACCAAAAACAAAGCCAAATCATTATTCTTTTTCATATTGTATTTCCTTCCTTTTATAAGTTATTTGTACATCCTCCACTTTGAATTTTACAAAATATAATTATATCCGTCAATAAAAATATAAAAATTGTGCCCATAAATCCTGTCTTAACAGAAATATGGGCACAAAACAATAACCATTTTTTCTTAATCTAAAAACTCAACCGAACCGCTGCCAATATGATAAATGGCACCGCATACCATAAGACCGTCTTTTTCTTCCATTTCTTTAATGGCAGGACTGTCTTTAATAATAGATACACTTCTTTCAACATTTAAACAACAAGCCCGCATCTCGTCTTTTTCTTCACCTATTGCTTTTCTAATCTCATCAGTTATGTATTTAATGTAACCATCAGGTTCATCATGAATGGCTGCACCTACTGCTCCACAATGTTCATGTCCCAGCACAACTACAAGTCTGGTTCCAAGATGGCCTGCTGCATATTCCACGCTGCCCAACTGGTGATTATCCATTACATTACCTGCCACACGTATTACAAACAGTTCTCCTATTCCTGCTAAAAAAATACTTTCAGGGATAACTCTGGAATCTGAACATGTTACGATAATTGCATATGGACTCTGACCATTATCGCAGGTTGACTGTCTGATTTGTGGAGATATATCTCCTGAATTTGATGTTGCTGTTAAATAACGCTGATTTCCTTCTTTTAATTTTTCTAATGCTGCTGATGCTGATAAATTTTCTTTTTGCATTTAATTCCTCCATTTCTGTATTAAACACATCATGTATCTGTTGTCTATAGATTATATCATATGTAATATCAAAATTCATCATGTTTTTAACTATAATACAAATAAGTAACGGTTCAGCCATGCCAATGTCGGGCGTATGCCCTATAGAAAATAATATATTATCCCGACTGCCACTACCAAAAGCGGACTTAACAAAAAGCATACTGCATTGCTTGTGCCAAGACTACGCTCCTCCGAACTATTGTACAAGCCTATATGATAACATAATATAAAAAACAGAAAAACAACAATATTAATTAATATCATAACTATATATGCCGTATATCCGTCATTCATTTCTGATGCTATAAGCATTGATACAAGCATATGTAGAGTACTGAATTTAACTGCGTCCCTAACCAATAAAGGATATAACTTATTGAGATTTACAGGATAAAGTTCCAACATTTGCACAAGTTCTATTCCTTCCGGTGTACCATCAGAGTTTCCACTATATATAACTATACATAACCCAATCATAAGTATAACTGCTGAAGCATTATACATGGCTGTTTTTCCAAAACTATTTATAAAGAATTTACATACTACAAAGATTAACAGGTATATTCCTTCCATAAAAAATGCGCTTTTTATCTTTTCTTTTTTTACTCCGATTTGCTTATAAAATGTTTCTAATTTATACATATCTGCCTCATTTCATTATAACGTATCTTAACATTTCTGATACCTGTGGTTTCCATACTTCACATTTCTGTATATTTTCATCTGCTGATTTTAACAGAGCTTCAACATTATCTCCCTTATATTTTACGCCCACTAAACAATCTGATGCTATAGATTCTTTTAGTCTCTCAAACTGTGTCCTGCTGCACTTTATCATTGTGTAACTGTCCCATATATCTTCCATTGAAGAATTGAGAACCAGTTTTCCCGCATCCATTATCATCAGATAATCTGCGACCTTATCCAAATCTTCCGTAATATGAGTTGATATAAGTACTGAATGATTTCCATCCTCTACATATTCTTGTAAAAATCTTAAAAATTCTTTTCTAAAAACCGGATCAAAACCTGCACTTGGTTCATCAGCAAACAGTATCTCCGGTCTGTGCCCCCATGCAAATGCCGCCATTACCTTCATCTCATTCCCCTTTGACAGTTCAGAAAGATTTACATCCATATCCACGCCAAACTCTTTCAGCTTATCAACATATCTTTCCTGATTCCAGTCAGGATAGAGATTTCCAAATATGTGTCCGTTTTCATATGCTGTCCTGTTACGAAGCATCATTTCGGGATATATTATAAATCCCATTTTTTCCTTTGTTTTTACCGGATTCTGAACCATACTCAGGTCATCAATCCATACTGCTCCCTTTTTAAAATTTCCTTTTAATATTGTTTTTATAAGAGTAGTCTTTCCTGCACCATTCCTTCCCACAAGTCCATATATGTATCCCGGTGATATTTGAAAGTCTATATTTTCTATACTGAATAACTTCTTACCTGTAAGACTTTTGTAGCTATATTCCAATGATTTCACTTTCAACATTTCATTCATCACACTCCTTATCGGCTCTTTGGTTTTTCTCCTCACTCATCACATCTATAATGCTATGTATATCTTCTATGGATAATCCTGCATCTGTACATTCCGATACAATATCCATCAGTTTTTCTTCCAGCATCTGTATCTTTTTTTCACGCAGAATATCAATATTTTTATCTGATACAAAAAAACCTTTTCCGGCAATGCCATATATAAGTCCTTCCTTCTCCAGTTCTTCATATGCCCTTTTTGTTGTAATAACACTAATCTGTAGTTCTTTCGCCAGTGTCCTTATTGACGGAAGCATTTCCTTCTGCTGTAATTCACCTGATATTATACTGTTTTTTATCTGTATTATAATCTGTTCATAAATCGGTTTATCAACATTATTTTTTATCTTTATATTTAACACATTTACCTCTTTTCTGCAGTTATATCAAATGACATTTCGCTTACGGGAATATTTCTCATACGGTAAAGCCTTATTCCTGCAGCTCCTGCCACCACTGCCACGGATACCATACAGATTATAATATCAAGTATAGTCGAATATGGGTGAATATCTGCCGTTAGCAGCATAACCAGAATTATATATATAATCAGTTCCGATAATCTGAATATTATACCGGGATATTTCATTTTTTTATATTTAAATATGCATTCACCAAACCAAAGGGTACAAACAAGTATCGTAATCATCACTTTAAAAAACAGCATCGGTCTGCCATCTTTTATGGCACATGGTATACTTGCAACTGCTGCCATAAATGATATCACTAATCCATCTGCCAGATTCTTAAATGTAATCCAGACCTTGAATTCCCATTCATCCATAGGCAACAGCCTGTACATTTCACTAACTTTTTCCTGACCCATTGATACTATACTTGCAGGTATCCACATAAAAATAATAAAATCCTGAAAAATATTTTCCAATCCTCTATGATATAACAAAATTCCAAAAATAAGAATATATGTAATAAAAAACACTTTTTTTAATATAGACATACCATAAATACTATACCGTAATTCATTTACTAAATTTTTAACCATATAAAATTCCACATCCTCTCCAAACCCATCACTAAAGCCGCTCAAATAATTCCTCTAAATCCATCTTTCTTCCTTGAAAATATTTATCCTGAATCTGATTCACATCTAAAAACATCTTTTGACAACCGGAATCCATAAATAATATCCTGTCTGCAATCGTTTCCAATTCATGTATCATATGTGTAGAATATATAATACTTACCTGACCATCTTCTATGATTTCCCTTAGTATATCCATTATCTCATCCCGGCTTACCGGATCCAGACATGACATTGGCTCATCCATTACAAGAAGTTTCGGATTATGTGACAGGGCAAATGCCAGTGTAAACTTAACTTTCTCACCTGCCGATAAAAACAGTGGTCTTGACTTCTTTTTAATACCGAGTCTTGCACATATATCTCCAAATCTGTCATATGAAAATCCGTCATAATATGTCCCTAAATTTTTTGCCTGAACTTCTAATTTAACTGTTAAATCATACATCCATTCTGATGAAACATATCCTATAATCTTTTTTATGCTTTTATTGTCCTCACCTTGCTTAAATCCATTTATAAATATCTCCCCACTATCTATCCCTTTAAGCCCTGCAATACTTTTTAGCAATGTAGTCTTTCCTGCACCATTCCTCCCTATAATGCCCATAACCTCTCCTTTATCAAGGTAAAAGTTTACATCATGCACACGGAACTCATTATTTTTGTAATAAGATACTGAAAGATTACTTACATCTACAATCTTATCTTCCATATTTCCACTCCATTCTACGCTATAATCTGTATATACTGTATATACTCTGTATATATATAATATATACAGTACATACTTTTGTCAATAAAAATCTACAAAAAAAATGCTGCTATATAAATGATTGAACATCTACATAACAGCAGTTAAAATATTATATTTTTTATCCAAGTGCAACATCAAGTATCATCATTATAACGAATCCTATTCCAAAGCCTATGGTTCCTATATAAGCATTATCTCCTTCCGCAGTTTCAGGTATAAGCTCCTCCACTACAACACACAGCATCGCTCCTGCTGCAAATGACAATAAATACGGAAGCATTGGTGACAGCAGATTGGAGGCTATAAGAGTAATTCCTGCTGCTGCCGGCTCTACCATGCCCGAAAGAGTACCATAGAAAAAAGATTTTCCTTTTGAATATCCATGTGCCTTTAAAGGAATAGAAACAATAGCTCCCTCGGGGATATTCTGTATGGCAATTCCCAACGATAATGCAACAGCTCCTACAAGCGTTATCATCCTGTCACCTGATACCGCCCCTGCAAAAACCACTCCTACTGCAATTCCTTCCGGCACATTGTGAAGAGTAACGGCAAAAACCATCTTTGACGTTTTGCCCTGTTGTTCTGAATCAGGATGTATATGTGGTACAACCCTGTCTAATAAAAGCAATAATGCCATGCCGGAAAATATGCCTGCTGCTGCCGGTAAAAACGCATATCTGCCCATACTATCAGACTTATTAATAGCCGGAATAATCAAAGACCAGACTGATGCTGCCACCATTATTCCTGAGGCAAATCCAAAAAGTCCCTTCTGAATGTTAAGGTTAATCTTACTTTGAGTAAGAAACACACATGCCGCCCCAAGTGTTGTACCGATAAATGGTATAAATACTCCTATTAAAATATTCATACTTGATTGAACTCCGCCTTAATCATGTTGTTATATTATATTAGAAATTATTCTCAAAATACCTTAAACCTATCTCAAAATAATTCTGATATGTATGCCGAAAATCCCAAAAAACCCGACAGAACAACGCTGCCGGGTAAAATAGGCATATACTATTGTATAAGGGACCTCTTCGTATTCCATGACATAATAGTGAAACCCATTATATTCATCCCATAAACAGTTCTGCCCTTCAATACCGATATTAAGCACAACAGTACGACCAGAATCCCTGCCTTAAAATATTTCATCATATCTTCCTCCTGTATTCGTCCTTACTGTAATCCACAAGCCAATCATAAGACCTCCACCAAATATTCTCCCCTAACTTATATGTCTGTTCCGAACGACTCAAAAACAGTTGTAAAATATAGGCAGTTTCCATATAAAATTCCTTTCATAAGATAACTACCCTTTTACAACTGTATACAACATGAAGTTTATTCGTAAATTTGGGAAATGGATGTAGTTTCTCCATATTTATTATATTTTTTCTTAACTTTTGATTTTTTGCTCTTATAAAAAATCCTGACACCATTGAACAATTCTGTATCATGGCTGTAAACTTCTTTAAAACCTGCTTTTTTGTAAGCCGTAATATCCTTATTGGTAATTACAACTGCAGGTCTGGTAAAATCAGGATATTCCAATGATATACTATATCTGCTGAACCAAAATTGTGCTGCATTAACATATGCCCGCCTTGTCTTCTCGTCAAGCAATGCATGTTTATATTTTTTAGTATGACCTACATTTAGATATATGGTACTATTTTCTTCTATACCAAGATTATCTATTTCCTCTTTTAAATCCGAAAATTCATTATACAGCATATCTGATGCAACCTTATCATATCTGATTGATGTATAGCTGTAATTATATAGTGATAAAACAAGACTTATAACAACTAACGGAACTACCTTTTTCTTTTTAAGACATATAAGGATCATTAAGAAACATACTGCTGCAAAAATACTCATTGTTACAAATGCTTTCATTACCATGTTATCACCAAACTTCAAAAATCCCATGGAAATATAGCTTGAAAATACGTTTGAAATTTCACTTTTATAATTTTTGAATCCGGGAGCAAGCAGTGTCAGAAAATAAACCGTTTCAAATACAAAAACTGTCACTGAACATGCCACAGTCCGGTTAATGTCACTTAACGCACCCTCTTTAAAAGCATGAAACTTCTTATATAATGCTACAAGTGTAAACATCACCATAATGCTTCCCACCATACTCCAGTATCTTACATAAAGATACCATCTTGATGCACGGTCTGCAGCTACAAAATGTGATGTCACATTTGAAATACCCAAAGCCGTAAGGCATATGGCAGCCCCCAGAAACGATACCGTAAACATACCTATAGTAACCATTTTTTCATCCACATCAATCTTCTTATGTTTAATAATGCAGTAAAGCCATCCTATAAATGCACAAATAATTATTGCAATAAAAACGGCAAATAATCCGCCCGAAATTGTAATCATTCCATATATCTGCCCAATTATAGTATTAAAAAAACCTTTCAGTCCATCAATCGTACCAAGATATTTTACATTAGTAAAATATCCCCCGAGACTTTCTACAGAGTTATTAAGCTCTTTTGTGCTGTCTGCTGAATACCATAAGGTGGACTGTACCTTGTTTATTACATATTTTGAAATCAAATATCCAAATACACATATTGAAGCAAGTGCAGCCGGATTGACCAGAAGTTTCCTTTTCATAATAAGATAGGTTAATATAAATATAACTATTGCACCCCACAAATATAATGACCTTGTGTGTACCAGAAGGGAGTACGACATAATAAGTGACAGAATAACTGTCAGTCTCAGCGTTGATTCATTCCTGTCCCTTTTCTCCTGCATTCTCAATAAGATATACAACTCCAACAGACCTATAAGTACAAGACATGCTTCATTATATACTGCATTTGCCTTCAGCATATTCTCAGACCACATGGCACCGGCCAATGCTGAAAGAACCGCAAAAACTTCATTATCTATCTTAAATATATTTTTAATAATGTTATAAATCACAATTCCCGACACTGCAATACAAATGGTATTAAACGCCAGCATACACCTGAATATCACAACAGGATCATCAGTAAGCAGGAATAGTGGTGCCATAAACATTGAATATCCAAAGCCATAATAAGATATTTCTTTAACCACTCCTGACCAGTCTAATCCTGCAAACAGTGCAGCACCGGCTATAGTCCCAAATTCATCTGCCCCTGCTACCTGTACAAGTGCTGAAAAAGATAAGTTAAAAACCGACTTAAATATAATAATTGACAAAAATATTATAATCTGACACTTATACCTGAAAATAATTTTTTTCATTATAAACTTTCTCCTTAATTATATCCTTCCTGCCATATTGAACCGACCCATGAATATCATCAGCTCAACCGTTTTATCGTTTATGGCAACATTTGACCTTTCCCCTTCCATCTCTTTCTGCCCTAATCCAATCTTATATGGAACTACTTTATAGTAGTACTTATTTATACTGTCACTTTTGAAATGGCATACCTGTTCTTCTTGGTATCTGCCATACACTTATATTTCCCCTTATAACTGTTGGCCCTTAAAACTTTGTACCTGTATGGAGAACCATAGCCATTCCATTTCATTTCAAATATCCATATGTTTTATCAGAATGATAATTCAGTGTCAGCGGTAATAGCATTCCGGACATTTGGTGTTGACAGCCATTACTGTATCATTATGTATTATAAAAGTCAATACTGTGCATAATACAAATATAAAAAATTACTGATGATTTTATATAGTACAAATATATTTATAATTCCTCATATAGCTACTCCTTACTCACATTAAATATATAGAAATTTCAACATTTTTATACACTATTTTAATACTTGCCATATTTATAATTTAATATTTACAAATATATCCTATTTATGCTATATTAACAATATGTTTCTGTTTTCTATTATAAATTTGTACTTAATGCATAATGACATATATTTAAGGACTGATTTCTAAATCTTACACATTTTACAGACAATAAAGGAAGGAAGAAAAATCTTATGAAAAAAAATTTTATCAGATATACCGGAATAATCATATTATTAGTTATTATTTCAATAGTAATTAGAATGAATACGGTTCAGGTTTATGCAGACACATATTCCGGAACATGTGGTGAAGACGGCAATAAAGATTCCGTAACATGGACTTTTAATTCTAATACAAACATATTGAAAATCAGTGGCACAGGTGCAATCAGGGATTTTTACTATACAGAGGATGTATATGAATCACCTGCACTTTATGATGAATGGTTTGCATACAAAAACCAGATTTCATTTATTATAGTTGATGAAGGAATAACTTCCATAGGTTCACACGCTTTCTACGGATTAAAGAAACTGCAGTATATTTCCCTTCCTGACACCCTTACGGACATCAGGGCACGGGCATTTAAAAATTCAACCAAATTAAATAATATAACAATACCTCCAAATGTTACACATATTGGTGAAAGGGCGTTTGGTGACTGCAACAGTATTGAAGAATTTATCCTGCCGGAAGGTCTGAATACCATTGATTCCTGTGCTTTCAAAGACTGCAGAAGCCTTAAGAGCCTGAAACTGCCCCAGTCACTTACAACTATAAGCGACCATGCATTTTATGGCTGCCAGTCACTCATAACTGTTTCAATCCCTAATGGTGTACAAAAATTATCCAATCATGCATTTAAAAACTGCACAAAACTCACATACATTTATCTTGCACCAACAGTACAATCCATAGGAAAATCCTGTTTTGAAGGCTGTACATGCCTGCGGTATATCAATATACCCCACGGTGTTAAATCCATTACCACAACCCTCTTTAAAAGTTGCAAAAATCTTGAAAGAATAAGTATACCAATTACAGTTACTTCTATATCAGATTCCGCTTTTGATGAATGCAGCAACATAAATATATACGGTTCAACCGCCTATCCTGAAGAATACGCTGCAGCACATAATATAAAATTTGTAGATAACGGGATACGCTATAATAATGTAATTTATTCATTAAACGATGGTAAAGCAATTGTAACAGGATACTTTGGCAAACTTACATCAGCAGACATCCCCGGATATGTAAGCGGGTATAAAGTTACCGAAATATGGTCCAAAGCATTTAAGGACTGTTATGACCTTACTCAGATAACATTGCCGTCCACTATTGAAACTATAGGTAAAGATGCTTTTAAGAACTGCCACGATCTGGTGGAAGTCACAAACTTCAGTCCTCTTAATATTATAGCTTCCGAAACAGATAACGGATATGTCGGATATTATGCCGTAAACATAAGGACATCAGCCGGTGACCCAACCATTATACGCATAGATGAGAGTGGATTCATTACTTCATATATTAATAATAAAAATTATATTATCGGATATACCGGAAATGATACTCAAATAACCCTTCCTTTGAATTACAGGAACATTTATTGGGAACTGGTAGATAATTATTATATTTACAAATATGCATTTGCAGGTTGCAGCAGCCTGACCATATGCACAATAAGCGAAAGCGTAAAATCCATAGGCAATTATGCATTTTATAAGGATACTTCACTTTACTCAATAAACATTCCCGAAAGTGTCACCAACATCGGGACAAGCACATTTGAAAGCTGTACAAATATAAGATACGCCAATATCCCCCATGGCATAGTATCCATTAAATCTAACGTTTTTAAGAATTGTGAAAACCTGAGAGGCGTTACCATACCTATAACGGTAACTGCCATATCCGACTCATCATTTAGTGAGTGTGCAAACGTAAATATATACGGTTCAACGGAGTATGCAGAAAGCTATGCCAATGCACATAATATAAGCTTTATATACAACGGAATACAGTATAACAATTTAAAGTATTCATTGAATAATGGCAAAGCTATTGTGACCGGATATTACGGTAAGCTTATATCAGCAAGTATACCTGAATACATTAACGGATGTAAGGTTACGGAAATATGGAGCAAAGCATTTGAAGACTGCTACAGCCTTACTCAGGTTACATTGCCTCCTTCCATTAGCAACATTGGTACAGATGCTTTTATGAACTGCTACAGTCTGGTGGAGGTCACGAACCTGAGCACTTTGAATATCACTGCTGAATCAGCAGAAAACGGATATGTAGGCTATTATGCAGCACATATCAGGACATCAATGAATGAACCGACAATTATACATATAGACTCCAGCGGATTTATCACTTCATATATTAATGATACAAATTATATTATAGGATATGCCGGAAATGATACACAAATAACCCTTCCGTTAAAGTACAGAAATATTTACTGGGAGTTGGTGGACAGCTACTCCATTTACGATTATGCCTTTGCAGGAAACAGTGAAATAACAGGATATACATTAAACGAAAACATTAATTCCATAGGCAGTTATGCATTTTATAATAATACCTCCCTTAACTCAATAACTGTTCCGGAAAGTGTTAGCAGCATCGGGGAGAATGCATTTGATACAGGTGCTCAATCTTTTATACTGAATACATACAAAGATACATATGCCCAGACTTATGCAAAAACAAACAATATTGCACATAATGTGCTGAAACCATTGCCTAAACCACTTAACCTTTCAATGGTTTCACTGGAGTATACTTCCACTGAATGGAATGGTGCAAAACAAAATCCTGCAGTTACTATTAAGAATAATGGTACTATCCTTAATGAAAATGTTGACTATACCATAAAATATTCCAATTCACGTGATGCAGGCACATACACCGTGACAATAACAGGCATCGGAAAATATACTGGTACCGTAAGGCCTGCATATACAATAAAGTTTATCAGAAACCACCGTTACAAGGCAGGTGATTTTGAATTGCGTGTAACATCACTTAATAAGGACGGTAAACCGGGAAATGCAACCATTACAAAATGCATCAATACAACCAAGCAGAAAATATCCATACCTGATACAATATTTATTGGCGGAACGACATTTGACATTACAGAGATAGGGAAAAATTCATTCTCCAATAATACAAAAGTCAAAACTTTAAATATAGGGAAAAATGTAACAACAATCTCCCAGAAAGCTTTTTACAGATGCACCGGACTTAAACGCATTAATATCTATTCCAAAAAGATTACGGGCGTGCAATATGGTTCAATTAAGAATATTAATAAAAAAGCCGTTATTTATATTCCTTCTTCAAAGAAAAAGACATACAAAAAGCTTTTTACAGAATATGCAGGCTATATAGATACCATGAAAATCATTGCATTTTAATGCATGAAAAAGCTGTGTACTTAAAATCATGTACACAGCTTTTTTATGTACCGGTTATTTTTCAAAAGAATATATGTTTTCAAACTCCCAAATATTCCCCCAATATATTTATAGTAGCACTGGTACCAAGCCTGTCAGCCCCTGCTTCTATCATTTCCATTGCTTCTTCATAGGAATGAATGCCGCCCGAAGCTTTTACTTTTGCCCTGCCTGCCGTTTCTTTCTTCATCAGTGCAACGTCTTCTTTATTCGCTCCTGCTGTCGAAAATCCCGTAGATGTCTTTACATAATCTGCCCCTGCCTCTACACAAAGTTCGCATGCCTTTTTCTTTTCCTCTTCGTCTAAAAGACAAGTCTCTATAATAACTTTAAGCACCAAATCTTTGCATACCTCTTTTACAATTCTGATATCTGTCAGTACATAATCGTAATCTTTGTCTTTTAATGCCCCTACATTTATTACCATATCTATTTCCTCCGCTCCATCTGCTATTGCCAGTTTCGCTTCAGCTATCTTCACCTCTGTAGCCACTGCACCCAGCGGAAAACCTACAACCGTACATACCTTTACATTTGAATCCTTCAGCATCTGCGATACCATCTTTGTACGATACTGATTTACACAAACAGAGGCAAAACCATACTTTAATGCTTCTTTGCATATTTTTTCTACCTGCTTTGCAGTTGCATCCGGCTTTAATATTGTATGATCAAAATATTTATTTAAATCCATAATAATCTTACATCCTTTCCATGCAAAAACAGTGTGCGTTTCCCCGAAACCCACACTGTATATATTGTAACTATTCTATCTGTATATTATCTCATGTCTTTCCGGTCCGTTTGAAATCATGGCAACCGGAACTTCCAATTCTTTTTCAATAAACTCAATGTATTTTCTGCAGTTCTCAGGTAAATCTTCATATTTACTGATTCCCCTGATATCACATTTCCATCCCGGAAGTGTTTCATATACAGGTTTTGCTTTTGCCAATTCCACTGTTGTCGGGAAATCCTTTCTTACCTTTCCGTCTATCTCATATCCCACACATACAGGTATCTCTTCCAGATATCCAAGTACATCAAGTACCGTAAGTGCCACCTTCGTAGCACCCTGAATCTTACAGCCGTATCTTGAAGCTACACAGTCAAACCATCCCATTCTTCTCGGACGTCCTGTTGTGGCACCAAATTCTCCATCATCACCACCGCGTTTTCTAAGTTCATCGGCTTCCTCGCCAAATATCTCACTTACAAACTCACCTGCTCCAACGGCACTTGAGTATGCCTTTACAACAGTTATAATCTCCTTTATCTCATATGGCGGTATACCTGCTCCGATAGCTCCATATGCTGCAAGAGTTGACGAAGATGTTACCATTGGATATATTCCAAAGTCAGGGTCTTTAAGAGAACCTAACTGTCCTTCTAATAAAATATTTTTTCCTTCTTTTATTGCCTGCTGCAGAAATGCTGATGTATCACATGCATAAGGCTCAATCATTTCTTTATATTCTCTTAAAGTTGCAAGCAATTCTTCCGGCTCAATCTTTGGTTTATGATACATATGCTCCAGCATAACATTTTTCTGTTCGCATACTCTCTCTACCTTTTCCTTAAGAACTTCATCATCAAATAATTCTGATACCTGAAAACCTATTTTTGCATATTTATCTGAATAAAATGGTGCAATACCGGACTTTGTAGAACCAAATGACTTCTTACCAAGTCGTTCTTCCTCATACTGGTCAAACAGTATATGATAAGGCATAAGTATCTGTGCCCTGTTTGATACTAAAATCTTAGGTTTAGGCACTCCTTTACTTACAATATCATCAACTTCTTTTATAAGATAAGGAATATTAAGTGCCACACCATTTCCTATAATAGATGTTGTATGATTATAAAATACACCTGACGGAAGTAAGTGTAATGCAAACTTACCATATTCATTTATAATGGTATGACCTGCATTTGAGCCACCCTGAAATCTTACGATAATATCAGATGTCTCCCCAAGCATATCTGTTATCTTTCCTTTTCCTTCATCTCCCCAGCATGCTCCAACTATTGCTTTAACCATAAAATCCTCCATTCTTTGCCTGTATTTACATTGTGCTCCAAATCACACTGAAATAGTATAACACCTTTTGATATATAAGTAAAATCAATAAATATTATATTTTATATAAGTAATTCTTATACCATCATATTCAGCAGTTTCCTTCCCGTAACCGACACAGGCATACGCTTATCTGTTACTACGCAAATATGGCGTTTGGGTATCTTTTCGCTAAGGTTTATCTTAAACAATTCTCCATTTTCAATATAATATTCGGCAAATTCTGATACCACACACCCAATTCCCAGATTCCTTCTTGCAAACTGAACAATCATATCACTTGTGGCAAGTTCAAATTCCGGTTCTAAAACTATCTGATTAGCTTTCATATATTCGTCAATATATCTTCTTGTACTGGTATTCTTCTCAAGACAGATTAGCGGCATATTGCTTATATCCTTATAAGAAATATTTTTTCCCTTATAATCCAGCCACTCACTTCCTGCCACAAAGATATCTTCTATATCTTTTACGCTATACACGTCATATTCCTGTTTAACCGTAAATGGTGTACTTACAATCCCAAAATCTATCTTCCCTGCTTCCAGATATCTTAGTGTTTCCGGAGTAGGTCCGTTGGTAACCGTTACCTTTATCTTAGGATACAGTTCATGGAACTTTTCAAGATACGGAAGAAGATAGAATTTCAAAGTCATATCGCTGGCACCTATTCTAACCTCTCCTGCCTCTAAGTCCATCATTTTAAACAGCTCTTTCTCACCTGCTTTTATACACTCATATGCTCTTTTAACATACTCAAAAAGCAGTTTTCCTTCCTGAGTCAGAATTATACCTTTCGGATTTCTGACAAACAGCTTTACTCCAAGACATTGTTCCAACTGTTTAACTGACTGGCTGACTGCCGGCTGTGAAACACACATTTTTTCTGCTGCAGCAGTAATGCTCCCATATTCTGTTATATAATAAAATGTCTTATATAATTCCAGATTGACATTCACTGTTCCACCTCCTCTATAATCCATTCAGTAAAAAAGTGCTGACATTACAGCCAGCACTTTTTACTTATGATTATACATTTATTTCTGCAGTCATTCCTAGCAAGTCCTTATTTTCCTGTAAAATAATACTTATGACTTCACTTAAGAATTCTTCTACCTGCTCTTTTGAACGTCCTACATATTTTGCAGGTTCCATTGCTTTCTTAAGTTCATCAATTGTCATATTAAATGCCGGTTCTGATGCAATAAGCTCTAAAAGGTTATTGTCTTTTCCTTCCTGCTTAACATTCTTTCCTGCTTCCATTGATAACTGACGAATCTTCTCATGAAGTTCCTGTCTGTCTCCGCCTGCTTTTACGGCATCCATCATAATATTTTCTGTTGCCATAAATGGAAGTTCAGCCATCATATGCTTTTCGATAACCTTTGGATATACTACAAGACCATCCACAACATTTAAATACAGGTCAAGTATTCCGTCAACAGCCAAAAATGCCTCAGGTACACTGATTCTCTTATTTGCAGAATCATCAAGTGTCCTCTCAAACCATTGTGTCGCAGAAGTTATGGCAGGATTCAATGCATCCACCATTACATAATTTGCCAGAGAAGCTATTCTCTCACTTCTCATCGGATTTCTCTTATATGCCATTGCAGAAGAACCTATCTGATTCTTCTCAAACGGTTCCTCAACTTCTTTAAGATGCTGAAGAAGCCTTATATCATTAGAGAACTTGTGGGCACTTGCTGCTATACCTGCCAGTACATTTAATACTCTTGTATCTATTTTACGTGAGTATGTCTGTCCTGATACCGGCTGGCATTCTTTAAATCCCATTTTCTCTGCAATCATCTTATCTACTTTACGTGCTTTATCATGGTCTCCTTCAAATAACTCAAGAAAACTTGCCTGAGTACCTGTGGTTCCTTTTGAACCAAGCAGCTTCATATTGTCAATAACATAATCCAAATCCTCAAGGTCAATAACAAGTTCCTGCATCCACAATGTGGCACGCTTACCTACTGTTGTAGGTTGTGCAGGCTGAAAATGTGTAAATGCAAGTGTAGGCTGTGCCTTATACTTAGTTGCAAACTTAGAAAGCTCATTTAATACATTTATAAGTTTTTTTCTTATAAGCTTTAATCCTTCTGTCATTATAATTATATCTGTATTGTCACCTACATAGCATGAAGTTGCTCCAAGATGTATTATTCCTTTTGCCTTTGGACACTGTACACCATATGCATATACATGTGACATTACATCATGACGCACTAATGCTTCCCTCTCTGTTGCTACATCATAATTAATATCATCCGCATGTGCCTTAAGTTCTTCTATCTGCTCATCGGTAATATTAAGTCCCAGTTCTTTTTCTGTTTCTGCAAGTGCTATCCACAGTCTTCTCCATGTCTTAAACTTTTTGTCAGGAGAAAATATATACTGCATCTCTCTACTGGCATATCTTTCTGATAACGGGCTCTGATATCTGTCCTTCAATATATTTCACCATGCCTTTCCGGTATATTAGTCTTTCTATTTTTCATAGCTGCCACGGATATCTTCCTTTGGCGGCTCCATTGGGTATACTCCGTTAAAACATCCTTTACAGATTGGCAGACCTTCCACCATTTCTGATAAACGGTTTATCTCAAGGTAGCCTAACGAATCTGCCCCTATAATGTCTCTTATCTCATCAACAGTTCTATTGTGGGCAATAAGCTGTTCCTTTGACGGAATATCCGTACCAAAATAACATTCACTTATAAAAGGAGGAGAACTTATCCGCACATGTACTTCCGTAGCCCCTGCCTCTTTTAACATTCCTACTATCCTGTCGCTGGTAGTACCTCTTACTATAGAGTCATCTATCATAATAACTCTTTTTCCATTTACTGCTTCCTTAAGCACATTTAATTTTACCCTTACACTGGACTCTCTGTTGCTCTGTTTCGGTTTTATAAATGTTCTTCCCACATAGCTGTTCTTCACAAAAGCTGTTCCGTATGGAATACCTGATTCTAAAGAATATCCAAGTGCCGCAGCATTTCCTGATTCCGGTACACCTACTACCACATCCGCCTCTACAGGATGGTCCATTGCAAGAAACCTTCCCGCCTTTATCCTTGACTGATATACAGATACGCCATCAATTATGCTGTCCGGTCTTGCAAAATATATATATTCAAATATACATCTTGCTTCCTTCTGTCTTGGAAGGCAAAGGCTTTTATCAGAATGGATTCCTGATTCATTTATGGTAACAATTTCTCCCGGTAATACATCTCTTACATATTCGGCACCTATAGTATCTAATGCACATGTCTCTGATGCAAGAATATATGCATTATCACGCTTTCCTATACACAATGGTTTAAAACCAAACTGGTCTCTGGCACCTATCAGTTTTCTCGGACTCATAACAATAAGAGAAAATGCACCTTTTATCTTCTTTATTGCATTTTTCACTGATTCCTCTACTGTTTTACTGTTAATTCGTTCTCTTGCAATATGGTAAGCTATAACCTCTGAATCAATGGTTGTCTGGAAAATAGCACCTGTATATTCCAGTTCCTTTCTTAGTTCTAATGCGTTTATCAGATTACCGTTATGGGCAAGTCCCAATGTTCCCTTTACATAATTGAGAACAAGGGGCTGGGCATTTTCCCTTGTACTGCTGCCTGCCGTAGAATAACGTGTATGTCCCACACCTATATTTCCCTTAAGCTTTGCCAGTTCATCAGGTGTAAATACTTCATTAACAAGTCCCATCCCTTTAAAAGAAGATACTTGTCCCTTAGGTCCTTCGGTATCACTTACGGCTATACCACAGCTTTCCTGTCCTCTATGCTGCAATGCGAATAATCCATAGTATATAGTGGATGCAATATCATTACCATCAAAATCATAGATTCCAAACACGCCGCATTCTTCATGGAGGCTGTCATCTAATTCTTCCTGAATATGAATTGGATTCATGTTCTAACTCCTTTTATATAATCTAGGCTAAGCCAAGTCTCTTAAATACCTCATTATAAGCTTCTTCCACATTTCCCATATCTCTTCTGAAACGGTCTTTATCAAGTTTCTCATGTGTATTTACATCCCAGAGCCTGCATGTATCAGGTGAAATTTCATCTGCAAGGATGATATCTCCATGGTATCTTCCAAACTCAATCTTAAAATCAATAAGTTCCATGCCTGCACCAAGAAAATATTCCTTTAATACATCATTTACCTTAAATGCATACTCTGTAATTTTATCAATTTCTTCCCTTGTAGCTGCACCGATGGCTATGGCAAAGTAGTCATTAATCATCGGGTCTCCGAGGTCATCATCTTTATAACTGAATTCAAGTGTAGGTGCCAGCAGCTTTCTGCCTTCCTCTATGCCAAGCTTTTTAGAAAAACTTCCTGCTGCAACATTACGGACAATTACTTCAAGCTGAACTATCTCAACCTTTTTAACTGCGGTCTCTCTGTCACTTAATTCTTCAACCAGATGAGTAGGAACGCCCTTTGTCTCAAGGATTTTGAATACATGGTTTGTCATGCGGTTATTGACAACACCTTTTCCGACTATTGTTCCCTTTTTCTCTCCATTAAACGCTGTTGCATCATCTTTGTAATCAACAATAAGCACATCTTCATCTGCTGTTTTCCAAACCTTTTTTGCCTTGCCTTCATAGAGTAAGTCTAACTTTTCCATTATCTGCCACCTGTCCTTTACTAAAATCTTAATCGTGTTATTACCATATTAGTTTATTACGTTGTAGATTATAATACATCATATTGGTAAAATCAAATAGAAAATGCTTTTTTAATAATTTTTGCGTGATGGTTCAAAAAGTTCCTCCATCTATATTCTTGTCAATGTATTTACCACAACATATTTCTATATCAGGTTAAATCTATTCCTTTCATAACCGCCAAAATCTTATCCATCTCATTATTCTGCAAATATACCGGATTCAAACTGCTTTTCGAATATTTCAAATAATTATCGTGAGTCTTTTGAATCAATAATGATGTAAAATATCTTTCCCAGCTAAAATATTCCTTGCTATCAATATAGTTATATGGATTTTCCAATATCGTGGCAATACTTCCATCTTCAATGAGTCCGGACTTTAAAATTAACCACTCAAATGATTCCGGTAAATAGAGAGTCACATTTGGGTGATTCTTGATAAGTATCATAAGTTTTTCCATTTCAGAACAAATGCAGCACCATCTGCTATTACCAATATTTTTTCATCAGACTTCTTCACAATAGTTGCAAAAATATTGGATTTTCCTTGAGCACTAATGCATTTAATTCTATCACCCTTTTCACAAACAGTCTGAAAAAACTGAAAACCTGCATTAGAATCCTCTGTAATCACTTTTTCCGGTTTAATTACCTGACGATAGTCTTCTTCCCGATACAACTTATAAAATTCATTATAAGTACGCTTCAAAGTTCCATATTTACCTGAATTGCGAATACCATAAATTTCATCCACACTATATGGCAAAGAGTGAATACCCTCTCTGGTAACAATAACGTAATAGTTGTCCGTATCCTGTATAGCTTTGGCAAAATCATTACTCATAACAAAATCATTGCCTTCATCAATAAAAACAATACAATCCTTCATCATAGATAACTGTCCACTCCATGTTCTACCTTCAAGAACTGTACATTCCTTATCACAATTTAATTCTACAGCACTGGCAACCCCATTTTCAAAATGCTCACGAATCATATCCACCAATGCGATTTTACCCGTAGCACTGTCTCCCCTAATCACTGTGATATTTCTATTTATTTCAAAATCATAGCGAATACGTTTATTTTGTACAATAATTCTATGTGTTCCGTTCATATGTGCACCTATTATACATACAAGCCTGCAATTGGAACAAGTTCTTTCATGCTGTGTACAACCTGATTTGTATTCATAATACGAATATCAAATGTACCTTCACCAAAGTCCATCAAGTGACGCAGATTAATTGTAATATCTTCTTTCTCAGCCAATTTCAGAATCCATTTTGCACAATTATCACCACAGGTCGAAGCATTAAAAACTTTCGAAGGTACATTCTTAATTAAAATCAATGTCTTTACTCCGCCTGATAGAGCAGTTGGTGCAATTTTCCCCATAATAGGACTATCAATTACTGCACCTTCTAATACAGTAGATTTATCCACTTCATAAATCATTTCTTTTGCAACAGGATCTATAATCCATGCGTCTTCATACGCATTTTTGAAATACACAGCCGTGTTGTATATAGCCTCTGGCATATTTCCATACTGAACCACTACCGGCTAAAGCCGGTAGGTTCGGTTTGCTGCTAAAGCAGCCTAAAGTTGTTCACGCTCCACATTTTTCCTACCCCACTACTTTTATCCTATCTCGAAGTTATCTGAAT
>JAAVHZ010000072.1 GCA_014799465.1 Lachnospiraceae bacterium
ATATGCCGATGTGGCTCAATTGGCAGAGCAGCTGATTTGTAATCAGCAGGTTATCGGTTCGAGTCCGATCATCGGCTTTTGTTGTTTATAACAACATGGATGGATTCCCGAGTGGCCAAAGGGGACAGACTGTAAATCTGCTGCAAATTGCTTCGGTGGTTCGAATCCACCTCCATCCATTAAGTAAAATATATAAGATTTTACTACCCAACAATATCGCGGGGTGGAGCAGTCTGGAAGCTCGTCGGGCTCATAACCCGAAGGTCGTAGGTTCAAATCCTGCCCCCGCAATTATGCCCAGTTAGCTCAGTTGGTAGAGCAGAGGACTGAAAATCCTCGTGTCTCTGGTTCGATTCCGGAACTGGGCATTATGGGACATTAGCTCAGGTGGTAGAGCACTTGACTTTTAATCAAGTTGTCCGGGGTTCGAATCCCCGATGTCTCATCAATGTAGAAATGGCTGAAAGCTTTTAAAATAAAGGCTTTCAGCCATTTTTGTTAAATCAAAATTACTCTTCCGCATTATGAAGCACAAAAAGATAAAACACCAGCAATTATGAGTGAATATAAAAATTGTAATGCATATACTCTTGTGTTTAGTTTATCATATTACTACCTATAACAACGTTTACAAGGTTCATATCCGGCAGCTTGTGCATCTGACAATGACATTTGATAAGCATTATTAGGATTTGTATTGCCACAATTATTAATACTGTGATATTTAGAGCCTGTTGCGGTTATCCACACAAGCTGTTCGGTAACTTCTGGAGCAACAGTTTCTAATACAGTAGTTTCTGGAACAGCAGCTTCAGTAATAGCAGCAGCTGCTACGGTAGTTTCTGGAACAGCGGCTTCAGTAATAGCAGCAGCTAATATGGTAGTTTCTTGAACAGTAGTTTCAATAATAGTGGCTTTTGGAGTGGTAGTTTCCGTGGTAGTAGAGGTTGCAACTGTAGTAGTTTCTGCAATGGTAGTTTCAGTAGCAGTAGTTTCAACAGTGAGAATTTCTACAACATCAGTTTCCGAATCAGCAGATTCTACAGCAACTGTCTTATTATCAGCTACATTTATATTACTGTTTTTATCATTTTGAGTAGTGGGTGAATCAGAACCAGTAATCATCACTGCAAAGATGATAAAGGATATAATGCTTATTAATATATTATTACGGTTACGTTGTTCTTTATTTTTTAACATTTTAAAACCGAAATAAATCCATAAGAATGGTATAAGAATTATGTAAACAAGTATTTTCCCAATAGTATTAATCATATTATTTAATCTCCTCTCATTTTACAAAATGCGATATTTAAGCATCGCATAATAACCTTTTACTTTATGATATTATACATTTAAAATACAGTTATGTCAAAAAATGCAATATTATCCCATAATATAACATATAAATGATATTTAAAATATATTCTTTTAATATAGAAGTTGTTATTATATAATAGCATAAAGAAATTCTACAGAAGATGAGGAATGTATGACAAAAAAAAATTCTTTAAATAGGAATCAGCTAAAATATTTAGTTATCATAGCAATGTTGATTGACCATATTGCGTGGGCATTTGTACCGATGGAATCTGTTTTGGGACAGTTAATGCATTTTATTGGACGTCTTACTGGTCCAACTATGGCTTATTTTGTTGCAGAGGGATATTATTATACCAGAGATGTTAAAAAATATGCGTTAAGGCTTGGAATATTTGCATTGATATCATGGATACCTTTTGTATATTTTGAATTTGGAACATTGCCAATTCGAATTGTAAATGGTGATGTAGTGACAAGTAGAGGAATTCAGTTAAATATGGCAAATGAGGGTATTAATATTATCTTTTATCCGTGGTTTGGTGTATTGTATACTTTGTTTCTGGGATTGATGGCAATCTGGCTTTGGGATAAAGGCAAATGTCCAAAATGGTGTAAAGTTATCGGAATTATTGTATTATGTGCATTATCTATATTTGGTGACTGGGCTGTATTTGATGTTTTGTTCTGTTTATTTTTATTTTGTTATAGAGACAATGTAAAAGATAAATGGACAGCTTTTTGTATTGTTACAGCCGTTTGCTGTATGGATATTTTATTTGTAAAACCATTTTGGAAAGAAATTTGGATGTTAGGCATTTTTATGGTGCCGATATTTATACAATTTTTATATAATGGAGAAAGTGGAAGTAAAAATTCATTTCACAAATGGTTCTTTTATATTTTTTACCCGGCTCATTTGCTAATACTTGGAATTTTAAAATGGATGGTATTTAAATGAATGGAAAATTGAGAAATATGACAACCCTTTATTTGAGAAGCGGGGATAAAATGCTTCTACTATATCGAGTAGGTTCTAAAGTTGTTAATAATTCGTATATTGGTACTGCGGGTGGTCATTTTGAAAAGGATGAGCTCAATGATGCCCGTTGTTGTATATTGCGTGAATTATATGAGGAAACAGGACTAAAAGAAAATGATATACATGGGTTATCCTTACGTTATATTACATTGAGGCTTAAAAATGGAGAAGTTCGTCAAAATTACTATTTTTTTGCCGATATTAATATTATAGATAATGTAATAACAAGTAATGAAGGAAAATTAGAATGGTTTCATATTTCAGATATATTGAATTTGGATATGCCACATACTGCCAGATTTGTTATAAAGCATTATTTATCAAAGGGAAAGTATAATGATTTTTTGTATGCAGGAATTGCTACAGATAATGGAGTTTTATTTTCTATATTGAATGAGTTTTGAAATATTGGAATGAGGCAGATATGTTGCCGGATAGGTTGGTGAGGTGAAAGATGATGAAAATTCCTGAAATTGATAATGAAAAGAAACAGGAAGTTATGGATATTATTGATACTGCAGCAACATTATTTGAAGAAAGCGATTATGAAAATGATGAGACTGTAAAAAATGACTTAAAACAATTAGATTTTCGCTTGAAAGAAATTACAGGTAAAGAAGATATTAGTGTAGATAATTATCATTCTTATTGGTCATATACGAGTTTAGAAACAGTTGCTAAAGAGGCACTTATGCCTAAACCGGAAAAGCAGGGGCTATCAGATAAGCGGATTACAGAGATTATTAAAAATATATTTGAATATAACCAGATAGAAGACGAAGCAGAGCTGGATTATTGGATGAATGTTTTGGAAATAGAGACCGGTTTGAATAATATTACGGATTATATATTTTATCCTGATTTAGTTGGTTTGGAATTACATGCTTCTTTAGATGAAATTATAGCTAAGATATTAATCGATAAGACAAAAAGTTATATTGAATTACCAGACAGGCAGGACGGATAAATTATTAGCGGCAACGTTTACAAGGATCAAAATTATTATGATTTAATGAATTCTTCTAATGCATCAAGAAACACAATAATTTCTTTAGAAGGATTGAGTGCATATAAAAGTCCATATGGAATGGTGTATTCTATATCAATTGGAATGGTAACAAGTGCAGGATGAATATCTTTCCAACATTCAATGTTTAAGAGTAGATTTCCGGATTGATTACAGTGGTTAAATACATCAATATCGTAAAATGGTTCTGTATCTTCAATATGAATCTGTGGATTATTTTTCTCTAAATCATCTCTTATCATGTCATTTAATATGGAATCTCCACGCCTTACCATCATAAGTGTTTCACCATACAAATCAGTTAATTTTAAATGCTTTTTGCTGCTGAGCCGGTGGTGGTATGGCACGGAAACACATATCTTATAGTATCCTAAGTTCATCATATTACATCTTGAAAGCCATGTTTTTGAATCGCAGACACCCACAATAAAATCAAACTTATCACCAATTTGTTTAATAACCGATAAAATTCCATGATGGTCATCTTCAAATGGAATAATCTGTATTTTATACTGTGGGAACCGACTGCTTACCTTATACCATAAATCCATAAAAGTTTTGCATGGATTGAGCATGGAAGTACCAACACGCAGTATATGTTCTTTGGTTTCTGCAATTTTTTTTGCATTTTCAACAGCATTTTCAGAATAAGAAATCAGGAATTTTGCATCTTTGTAAACAGATTTACCACATTCAGTCAACCGTATTCCATGACTGCTCCGAACCATAAGAGTAAGCCCAAGGCGGTTTTCCAGAAAATTCATTTGTTTCATTACGGCAGTTGGAGAGATATATAGTTTTTCGGCAGCTTTATTAAAACTTCCACAATCAGCTATACATATAAATGTTTTTAACTCATTTGTTATCATAGATATTGGCTCCTTAAAAATGGTATAAACTATTAGTTAATACTATTTTAACTGTCAGGATATTCCATGTCAATAATATTGCTGTTAAAATAACGATATAAGGAGGTAATGTAAATGTCATCAATTATAATTTATTTCTCCAGAACAGGAGAAAACTATGTAAGCGGAACGATTAAGGTTTTGGAAAAGGGGAATACTGAAGTTGCAGCAGAGATGATAAAGGATATTACGGGTGCGGATATGTTTAAGGCTGAACTTATAGTACCGTATTCTGATGATTATAATGAATGTATTGAACAGGCAAGGGAAGAACAAAGAAGGGATGCACGACCGCAGTTAGTAAAATATCCTGAACATTTAGAAGACTATGAAACAATATATCTGGGTTTTCCAAATTATTGGTCAACAATGCCTATGTGTATGTTTACACTATTAGAAAAATGTAATCTTTCAGGCAAAGTGATTAAGCCGTTCTGTACCCATGAAGGAAGTGGGTTGGGAAAAAGTGAAGCAGATATTAAGAAAGTGTGTCCTGAATCAGATGTTAGAAAAGGTCTTGCAATTCAGGGGTGCAGGGTTAATGAGGCAAAGCATCAGATTGAAGAATGGTTAAAAAAATAGAATATATGGAGGAAAAAAGGAATGGATTATGTAAAGCTTAATAATGGAGTTGAAATGCCGCAGTTAGGATATGGAGTATATCAGGTAGCACCTGATGAAGCAGAAAGATGTGTATTAGATGCAATAAGTGTGGGATACCGTTCTATTGATACAGCACAGGCATATGCAAATGAAGAGGGTGTTGGAAATGCTATTGAAAAATGTGGTGTGGCGAGAGAAGAATTATTTATTACTACAAAAGTATGGATAACGAATGCCGGATATGAAAAGGCAAAAACATCTATAGAAGAATCATTAAAGAAGTTAAAAACGGATTATATTGACCTTATGTTGATTCATCAGCCGTTTAATGATTATTACGGAAGTTATCGTGCAATGGAGGAGGCTTATAAGGCTGGGAAAATAAGGGCTATAGGTGTATCTAATTTTTATCCTGACCGTTTTATTGATATTGCCAATTTCTGTGAAGTAGTTCCGGCAGTTAATCAGGTTGAAACACATATTTTCCAGCAGCAGAAGACAGCTAAAGAAGTAATGAAGAAGTATGGAACACAGATTGAATCATGGGGACCGTTTGCAGAAGGAAAGAATGATTATTTTAATAATCCGGTATTGAAAGAAATTGGTGCAAAGTATGGAAAGAGTACAGCACAGACAGCGCTAAGATTTCTTCTTCAGAGTGGGGTTGTGGTTATTCCAAAGTCCACACATAAAGAGCGTATGGAAGAAAACTTTAATGTATTTGATTTTACAATAACAGAGGAGGAGATGAAGCAGATAGAATCACTTGATACAAATCAAAGTCTGTTTTTCTCACATTATGACCCTGATACGGTGGAGTGGTTCATGGATATTTTAAAATAAATAATAGTAGGTTCGTAGATGATATAGAGGATGTTGGATGCATCCTCTCTTTTTTAATTATAAAAAAATTCTTAACATTATATATTAAAGGTAATTTTATGTTACAAAAAGAAACATATGTGGTACAATATTATATCGATAATTAGTTAAAAAATTGATAACAGTTCAGCCATGCCATTCATAATTTGCCGGATTTTATGTGTTATGGCTGAAAATTTAAATATCTGCCGGCAAATTATTCATGTCGGGCGTCCGCCCTATAGAGAATAATATATAATAATTTCTTAGTGAGCAAGCTCCCACGAAATTATTATATATTATTCTCTGCATGGCTGA
>JAAVHZ010000073.1 GCA_014799465.1 Lachnospiraceae bacterium
AACATGATGCTTTTTCTGATGCAGATGACATTGCAGATAATCCTGCTTTTTCCACAAATTTCAATACACGACTTTCCTTTTTCACAAAATCAACTCCTGTCTTAATTACCTTTAATGTAAATCAGATAATGCAATACAAAATGCTTCATCTGATTTACATATATATTTTACATATTATGGATTTTTATTTCAATAGTTTTGCATAAAGTGTAACGTTTTGGCACGAAATGTAATTTTTAAGTAACAGTTCCGCCACAATATCATTTAGTTAAGGATATAAATAAGATATACTTATAACAAAAAAAACACATATCAGAATAAAATATATACATTCTATTCAAAAGTGATATAAAAAAAATAAGTTAAATCTTATATTTGGGCATGGCAAAACAGCAGATTTACATCTGCTAAAAAAAGATATATACTATTAATGGTAAAGTTGCTTATACAAATCGATAAGCAAAGCTTGCCGGGTGTTGGATTCTATGCTGACGGGCATAGTTTCGTTCCAGCCTGATAGGCAGTATATATCTGCTTATCAGGCTTTCTGTATCCGGTGGAGAGTTCTCATCTCTTAAAAAAGCAATACAGATTTTCATAGCCATGGAAAAATTCACCTGATAAATATATTTTTTCCCATCTGCTTTTACAGAAGTATGGACGATAATGATGGAGCAAAAATTATAAAGAATTAAACGACACCATAGTTCCTGTTCAATGTATTTGCGTTTTCTGGAATGGAAATTAAGGGTTCCTATGGTATGTTTTAAATCCCTGAAGGATAATTCGATATTCCACCGAAGATGATATATTTCCTTGATTTTTTCGCTGGGAATGTATCTGCATCAAGACTGGTAATGATATTGTTCTGCGAGTTCAGGATGATGGTATTTCTTTTTTGACTGTGTTCTTGCAAGAAATATTTCTATAGTAGTGTCGACATAATCAGGCAGGGATTCGATACGCAGAAGGCGCTGTACATTGGTGTCTTTAGCACGTATTACAAAATCAATGCGGTTTTCAATGGCATGGGCAAAAACGTTATTGCCTGCAAATCCTCTGTCAGCGATTATGATAGGGAAACTGCCATGGGAATATCTGTCCATAAGGTTACAAAGTGCACGAAATTCATTTTTTTCTCTTGAGGTTGTATTTCAAGATCAAGATAACGCCTGCCCAAAACATCATAAAGGGAAATGGTATGAAGATTAAAAGAAAGGACATCATCCGGATTTGTTGGGATGTTAAATTCCGAGCCATCACAGGCGATCAGATAATATTTATTTTTATATTTTTTGAGAGGGAAATGGGAATTGAAGTTTTTCAGCAGATATTGAAAGGTATCTGTTTTCAACTTTGCACGCTGTTGGTAAAAGGCAGAACAGGTGAGGGTATCTGTATTGAAATGAAAAGCTTTGAGAAGTTCATGATTTATGTTTCCACTTTCCATGGAAAGCAAAAAGGATGTCGTCTTGCAGAATCCCATTTTACGATTCCGGGAAAAATCCTTATCAGGATTGTTTACAAAGCCGGAAAGATTATTGGACATTTCAAAAATAATGTCATTGAGAGTAGATTTAACAGTTTCAGAAAAATTCATTATGTGTACCTCCTTGAATTAGAATCAAAATATAGTTCTAATTACAAGTGGCTGCTCTCGCTATAAAAGATAGCGAGAGCAGCCTCACATTTTTGGGGATGTGTCAAATACTTTTTGTAAAAAACATTTTTTGTGTTACACCCCTCTGATAAAATTTATGTTAATCCTTAACTAAATGACATTGATTCAGCCATGCAGAAACAAATATATAACCTTTTATAAAGGCACTATTATGGTAACTACAAAGTTCTGTTCTTCCTCCCTGATATCAATATAACCATCATATTTTCTTATAATTCTCTTTACATTTTTCACCCCATAGCCATGCCGAAGTTTATCCTTTTTATGTGTTACCAGTTCTTCACCTTCTTTTAATACAGGTTCATTTATATAATTCCTGACCTCTAACATTATGCTTTTTGAATCCTCGTGCATAGCCAGCTTAATGTACTTATTTCTTAGTTTTACCTCGGCTTCTATGGCATTATCCATAAGATTTGATATTATAAGTGCCATATCCATTGACATATCCTCTGAAACACTGCCACTAATCCTAATATCAGTTTGTATTCCCATTCTATGGCACACATTAAGTTTATCATTTACGGCTGCATTCAATATGGGATTACTTAAATTTATCATTTTCACATTATTAAGTTCTACATTTAATACCTTATCCATTTCCTTTATAACCAGTTCAGTATCACCGCATTTTAACATCTCACTAAACGTAGTAAAATAATGTTTCATATCATGCCTTAATGCCCTTGTCTCTTCATAAAGTTCGCTGGTCTTTTTTATCATATTATGTTGGTTGCCTATCTGAAGATTAAGTACCTTTTTTTCCATCTCCGCCCTGTTTTCATTATTAATACGTACTATAAGAAAATAGGTCATAATGTTAAGCAGTACAATAAACATAACCATAATAAGCATAATCACTGTTTCAACAGCATTAAAATCACCTGAAAGGAGCAATGTGCAAACCAATATACATATGGCAAATGTCGCCATATAATAAACACAGATATAAACCCACTGATACCTTTTAAATCTTACAAAATGAGATATCATATTAACTATTATTATACCTATAAAAGTAAATGTTATTTTTGTAAGTACAATAACTACTATTCTGGATGTACCTGATGTATCAACCAGCTCTGTTATCTCACTTCCACTTAATGCACCAACTAAAAATATTGTCAATATATTGACCAGAGCAAGTCCAACATTTACAACCACTCCTGCTATAATACTTTTTAACGGTTCTACCTTTAATATTATTCCACAGTACAAGGCAACTAACGATGTAAGAACTATTGACTGTATTATAAAATTCTGTTCCAGACAATGTCCTGTTATAAAGATTGCCATCCAGAACAAAAAAGGATAAATATACTTATCTATCTTTGTTTTAGCAAAACACTTATTCACAAGATATATTATTATAACACCATCTATTGCACTTGCCATAACCTCTTCAATATTATTTATCAGCTCCATTTAACCTTTCTCTCCTGTACTCAAAAAAACAATTTCTTATATATTCCATGCTTCCACGTTTTATGTTAAGTTCATCTCCATTAGACATCAAAACACTTTTTCCTGTCACTTTTGTTATATGCCTCAAATTAACCAAAAAACTTCTTTGGATTCTTATAAATTTATACATATTTAATTTTTTCTCCAAATCTCCAATATTGCCCCTTACAAATAAAACTTCTCTTTTATTATGTATTTTTATATAATGTTTTTCACTTTCCATATATATTATTTCACTAAGAAACACAGGTACTTTCTCACCCATTATTTCAAATGTATACATAACTTTTTTATCAATATAATACTTTATATATGAATCTACTGCTTCTTTTAATTCTAAATCTAATTTTGATTTTCTTATAAAACGAAAAGGTAAATAATGAATAGATTGAAATACCAGGTCTTCACGATTAGTCAGAAAAATTATATCTATCCCTTCATATCTTTTTCTTAATTCGTCAGCTATTTCTATACCCGATTTTTCCGGAATATCAATATCAAGAAATACAACATCAGGCTCTCCTTCATCAAGCAATTTCTCAAATTCCGATATATCATACACTGAACAGATGTCCACTTCTATATCACTTGATATAAACAGCTCTTTCAGATTATCAGTTATAAGTTTCAAAAAACTCTGATCATCATCTAATAATATAACTCTCATAATACTCCTCTTTAATCTCCTGCTATACAAAAAAGAAATGCCATTTTCCAAGCATTTCCCCAATTTATTAAATCCGTGCGTTCTGCTTTGTATAACCGCCATAGGCGTTACCTTTACAGTTAACTCAATCCAGGCACCCTTACGGCACACAAGAGGTTTTGCTTAGTGCTGCTTCATTCCTGACCTGACACGATTCACAAATTCCTGTTGCGTAAGACCCAAACATCAACGCCACTTATAAAGGGCAGCCCTACAAAGACTATCCGCGGCAAAACATCACCCCTGCTAGAGCGGATTGCAGGTACAGGGCACCGCTATCTCCCCGGCTGCACGGAAACTTTATGACTTTTTCATATTAACTTTTGCTAATATAGTATATAAGAAACTGTATGTTTTGTCAATTAACTTAACTTCAATTTTCTTATTGATTTTTTCTATATTCCTTATTATTCACATTTTCTGCAGAAAACAGACTGACTTTCCTCCCAATAATCTATATATGCCTCAACTGCTTGATGTATATTTTTTTATATGGAATAACTTTCCCACTCTCAGTATCGGCATTTATAGACCTCTTTATGTATATATTATAACATTAAATTTATATGTAATAAAGTACTTTTTTATGTATACTTACTTAATATATGATATTGTAAAATATTATTTGTAAATCTTACGATACTAATAATCCGTACCATCCTTTAAATTGCGTCTGACTGCCATCAGCACCTGTTTCGTTTGTTATATTTTTTCCTGCCGCAACCATGTTTCCTCCATTTGTATTTTGTTTGTACATAGTCATTGGTTAATTGTTTGTGAAAAATAAAAGCAGCCCAGTTATAACGGGCTGCCGATAATGGTTTTTATTAATTTTTTCTGTACCTTCTGCTTTTGTTTTATGCTGTTCTATATTAACCTCTTATTTTTTATCTTCCCGTTTAATTTAATTTAACATATATTTCCTTTTTTTGTCAATTATATTTCTCCAAATATTCCTCAAGTGTTATCCCTGCATTATATATATCTTTAGCCGCCTTTTTCCCCACATATCTGTAATGCCACGGCTCATAGATAATGCCTGTAACGTCACTCTTATCAACAGGATACCTTAATACAAACCCATACTTATATGAGTTTTCATGCAGCCACTCTGCTTCGCTTGTATCTTCCTGTTTTTCATCCAATATCTGATAACTTCTTGCTACAATATCTACAGCAAGTCCGGTGGAATGCTCACTTTCCCCAGGTCTCTGAACTTCCTTTTGTGCTTCTTGTTCAGCTTGTGTCCTACCCATTCCCTGATTAAGATACTTTTGGACATTTTCATCAAACAATTTCTTCTGTTTGTCTACCGAACGATATGCCGAACATATCCAGAAATCCATTCCTTCATCACGTCCGTCTTCAAGCATCTGCTCCAAATCCTTTACTATCCTGCTATCCACCTCATAGCCGTTTTCTATCTCTTCAAGTTCGGGTACAAAACCTTCTTCTAACGGATTCCAGCAATTAACAAGACGCAGAAAATCAGGATTCACCAATTTATCTACAATAGTATCCACATTTATATCTTCTTCTCCTTGTACATTTTTCTGCATTCCTTCAACCTGCCATTCATTATTTTTCATAATTTCAAATCCCGTATCGCCGATACATATCATCTCTGACAATTTGCACAAAAATACCCCTGATGCCAATCCTATTGCAATTCCAAATAAAAATATTCTCTTATTGTAATATTTCCTCTTTTTCGCTCTTCTTTCCATTTTTCCTTTCACCCTTTCAAACATATCATCTAAACTTTATTCTTACACCAATATACAATTCAAATGCATCAATATTACATCAATCAATAACCTGTTTTTTCCAAAAGTCAAATACCCCGCAGCAAGCTGACGGGGCATCAAATTTGTAACGCAGCAAGCTGCGGGGTATTTGACCCTCGCGGCAGTCGCCAAATGTCCGCAAGCAGTCACTTGGCTCGTTGCTTGCGGGAATAAAAAAAGACGGTTTCAGAATATAATTCCAAAACCGTCCTATGTATAATTTAATTTCCAAGCAGGTTTCCAAGCTGTTCTATAAGTCCTGCATTTCCGTTTAATGATATCTCACCTACTCTGTCACATATTTTTTCTATGTACTCAAGCTCCTTTAACTTATATAATGTTTTATTTTCATCCATAAGTTTCGCCGTATTTAATAGTGACCTGGTGGAAGCCACCTCTTCACGTCTGGAAATCACATTTGCCTGTGCAGTCTTTTCAGCCACCAATACAGAATTCATAATATCCCTTATCTCACCCGGCAGAATTATGTCCTTGATTCCGGCATAAATAAATTCTACACAGAACTTTTCCTGATTTTCCTTTAACTTATCAAATATTTCACCTGATATATTTTCTTTCAACTCAAGAATATCATCAAGCTTATAATTACCCGTAGATTCTCTTATAATAAGCTGTACAAATGAATACATCTGATTTCCCAGGTCTTTTATATTTGCGGTTAATTCCACTGCATCCTTTATACGATATACCAAATCTACATTCATCCTTATTCCAATCTTATCTTTTGTAAGGATTTCCTGACCGGTAATATGCAGTTCCATTTGTTTCATATCCACTATTCTATATGAAACTCTGTTTTTGTCATTCCAAAAATAGTAAACTCCACGCTCCAGCTTTTTCTGCAGCACATTATTGTAATACAAAAGACCTACTTCGCCTTCTTCAACACATACACTGGTATAATATTTTGCCGGAATTACGGATAACATCTGCTTTGTCACATCCTTGCCCATTTCCGTATCTTCCATAGACACCAGCTTTATGTCATAACGTTCAAATACATTCCAGAATATGTACTCTTTCCTTGATGCAAATGAACGAAGCATATCATTTACATATATAAGTCCTATGTATCCGTCCGGAATACAGAAGTATACAGTGGACTCATTGAATTTCTTATCTCTTTTAAGTATCTGATACGGAATATCCACAAAGTTAAGCTCTCCAAGCATCTCTTCAATATATACTTTATATCCCAGTTTCTTGGAAAAATGATATTTTCCTGCTGTAATCATCTTATAAAATTTACCGTTTTTTGTAACAAAACCTACTTGATTTTCCTGTATTATAATTTTCATATTTTACCTCCTGTTTTTGATGACAGTACAGACCTCTCATCTTTATCCATCTGCGGAAAAATGGTTGAGCACAGTATTATATGGAAGGACTCCGAAGAAACTCCCCTATCTTCTTTGCTGTCCCATACAATGACTTATGCGGTATCCCCATCTTTCAGGCATATGTATAAATTACCTTCTCCGCTTTTACAGACTCTTTAGAATCTGTATGCGGTGTGGATGAGAGGAATGTCCTGCCGTTCATGATTGGGATGGATTCGAACCATCTTACATTTACCACTTTTTTGTGCACTCTACCCACTGAGCTACCGTTTTCACGGGGTGGAGTCGAACCACCGACAACACAGTCCTATACTCACTATAGGATTTACGCTTGACAGGCGTAATCTCGGGAGCACTATGGAATACCTTGTATGACATACAGGCACCGCATGGCAGGGGACTTGACTATCCCCGATACCAACGCAAATAGTTATCTCCTGTTTATAATAATCCCCTTTCAAAGGGGTATTATCCTATGAGTCACTACTCTAAGGGTTATTACCCTAAGGGTATTTACCCCAAGGGTGTCTACCCTTTGACTACTCCAACTGTCTTCAACTTTCTGATTGGAGTAACCATATCTTTTTGCTGTTCCATAACTTCATCTATATCTTTATATGCAAACCTGCATTCCTCGGCAACATCATTCTTTTTACGTTTTCCAAGTACCACTCCCTGCTTTTTCAAATCCAGAATTACCTGTTCCGTAGTAAAAGCTGACATGGCACCGCTTCTGGAATAACATCTTCCTGCCCCATGTGAAGAAGTGCAGAATGTTTCTTTATTTCCTTTTCCTTCTACCACATAGCTGTAAGAGCCCATTGCTCCGGGGATTACGGCAAGCTCCCCTTCTCTCACCCTCGTAGCACCTTTTCTATGTACCCACACATTTGCATCATAATGATTCTCCAATGCTGCATAATTGTGGTGGCAGTTTATCTGATTTGTAAATTCTACTTTCAGTTCTGTATGCTTTTCTATCTGCTCCTTTACAATATTGCAGACATTGTTCAACATATGTTCCCTGTTTTCAAACGCATAATCAAGGGCAAGCTGCATCCAGTTAATATACTGTTTTCCTTCTTCTGACTTAACAGGCAGAAATGCAAGCCTGTAATTATCAGGCACCATACTGTACCATTTATTATTTAACTCTCTAGCCTTATTGTGAAAATAATCACATATTTCTTTTCCAAGATGGCGGCTTCCCGAATGAATCATCACGCATAAATAACCTTCCTCATCTTCCTGAAGCTCTATAAAATGATTTCCTCCGCCTAAAGTTCCCACCTGATAATATCCCTCTTCTATAAGAGGAATCAGTTCAGGATTATTCTCATACTTTTCCATATTTTCTTTTGCTCTGTCAAGTACCTCTGACTGCTGTACAGACTTATGCTTCTCAAATCCCAGTGGAACGGTACGCATAATGTTTCCTATTATGGACTGTATCATAGTACCGTTTCCTGTCTGTATCTCTTTAATATCAGACACCTTTATATTTGTCGCCGCAAATACCATTCCACATCCTATATCCACACCTACTGCATTTGGAATAATTACGTCCTTTGTTGCAATCACTCCGCCGATAGGCATTCCCTTTCCTGCATGTGTATCCGGCATCAGACATACCCATTTATGTATAAACGGAAGATTTGACAAATGATAAGCCTGTTCCAGACAATTTTCCTCAAGACTACTTTCATCCTTTAACCATATTTTTACCGGATATCTTGTTTTATCATTGTATAATACAAACATATTTCTCTTCCTCCTTTTTTGTTGTGTTTCATTTGATGTACCCATTGTATATCCTAATGGAAATTTTTTCATTTCAAAAAAGGTGCGAACCTTAAATTCTTTTAAAAAACATGTTATAATGTTAAGCAGATATACGCTATAGCAAGGAGGATGCCATTTGTCTGTATTTAAGGAATTAATTAAGAGTTTTCCCAAAACAAGGGAATATGTCCGTGACTTCTTTGTATATGGTTTTAAGACAAGAGAAGAATTTAAGGAGAAGAGCTCCAGAACATATGATAATGAACGGCGTCGTATTGAAAGCTGGCTGGCTGACTTTGTAAGCCGTGATTATACATCCAAAGGGAAAAATATATCACTTGCCATTGACAGTAACCTTTTAGACACCAACCCACTCTACCGTGTCTGGAAAACCAAAAGTTTTACCGATAACGATATTATGCTGCACTTTTTTATTCTTGACCTTTTGTCTGTTACAGAAGGTCAGACTATTGAAGAGATTACTGATGAAATACAAATCCGTTATCAGGTGTTTTTTGATGTGCAGACTGTTCGTAGAAAATGTAATGCCTATGTTAAAGAAGGTCTTTTGCAGAGTAAGAAGGAAAACAAAGAGCTTTTATATTTTAAGAATCCTGATTTTAAAAATACCATTAACAAATATCCTGCATTGGAAACTGCCTTGAAATATTTCCAGCTAACATCTCCATTAGGCATTATAGGAAATACTGTATTAGATAATATTTCAGTGAACAATACCATGTTCCGTGTAAAGCACAGCTTTTTTGTACATACATTAGAAGACGAAGTACTGTCAGAAATATTAGATGCCATGAAAAAGCAATATGCCATTTGCCTTCATATCAGGAGCACAAAGAGCCATCACAACCACACCATATCAGGAGTTCCTCTTCAGATTTTTACCAGTACCCGCACCGGCAGGCGTTTTTTATGCATTTATGTTGAAAAATCAAGACGATTTACAAGTGTCCGCATGGATGCAGTTAAAAGTGTGGAGTTTTTAAAACCCGTGGAAAATTATACGGAGCTTAAAGAAAATCTGAAAAATAATCATAAATACATTTGGGGAGTATCTTTTCAGAATCAGGGTAATATCAGGCTTGAACATGTCAAGCTTACAATTTTTATTTTGGAAGACACCGAGAATTATATTCTTAAAAGATTAGCCAGTGAGGGCAAGGGCGGACTAATTACTAAAATCGGACGCAATCTTTATACTTATGAAAAAGATGTGTTTGATGCACGGGAAATGCTCCCTTGGATTCGTACATTTACAGGACGTATTGTGGATATTTCCTGTACTTCTGAAAAACTTAAAGCACTTTTTTATAATGATATGGAGACAATGTACCGTATGTACGGTATCTCTGATAACACAATGTCCTGAATGGAGGTAAACATGAATTTATTTTCAGATATATATAACTGCTATTTCCAGATTATGAAATCACTCTTAAAAGGTTCTGATGCCCTTTCTCAGAAAAATATTAATAAATGCATTTCTGAAATGGGTTATGAAGAAAGCCTGCTTTTTCTTGTTCCAAAACTAACATCCGGCGAATGGGATTTATTTAAGCGTGAAGATGATTTATATATTTCGAAAATCTCAAAAGACTTTTTTGTTCCTCTTACCTCGTTACAAAAGTCTTATATTAAAACTATTCTTGCCGATAAGCGAATTCAATTATTTCTTGATGAAAATGAAATCGCAGATTTAAACAGCCTGCTTGCTGATGTTCCATTATTATGGAACAAGGATGACTTTTATTACTATGATAGTTTTTCAAATAAAGATGATTTTTCTGATTCACAATACAGGCAACATTTCCGCACACTGATTTATGCCATGGAGCACCACCAATATGTAGATATCGAATATGAATCCCGAAATAATCACCGTGTGCACCACCATTATCTGCCATGCCGTCTTGAATATTCTATTAAGAACGGCAAGTTCCGTCTGCTTGCAGCCGAAATGAAAAAAAATAGTAAATATAAAAATACAAGTATTGAAATAATGAATCTGGAACGCATGCAGGAAGTTACCCTGCTCCCTGCATATGCTGAAAAAATACCTGATATAAATAGTATTATCCGCTCCTCATATTATAGAGAGCCGGTACGCATCCGAATACACAACTATAGGAATGCCCTTGAGCGTACCATGCTCCAATTTGCCAATTATGAAAAGAACACAACTAAGATTGATGAGAATACTTATGAATGCCTTATTTATTACAACCTTAAAACGGAGACTGAGCTTCTAATTGAAATATTATCTTTTGGTCCAATGATTGAAGTATTGGGAAGTGAACGGTTTTTAAGGCTGTTAAAGGAGAGGCTGTTAAAACAGTATCGGCTTAAGGGGGAGTAGATGGAGTTTATCAGTTGCCACTTCTCCTCAACTCTGGAAACCTAAACTTCGATACATTCTCTCCAAGACCATTACTTAAAGATTAATTTTGATTAAAACAATTTTTCACATAACCATTGACATTTAATACTTTTTATAATACATTTTAAGTAAATGTAGGTTAAAAATATTTTTTAGCATACATTTACTTAAACGGAGGTGATTATAAATTGTTGTACACATATAGTCAGTGCATTGAAAAATGGCATACAGATTATCGTATTAAACAGTTAGTTAAAAATAATGAATTATATCAAGTAGAAAAAGGTATTTATTCAGATACACCAAATGTCTCTTCATTAGCCATAATTTCAACAAAATATCCTAAAGCAATTATTACAATGGATACAGCATTTTACTATCATAATTTAACAGATGTGATACCTGATGAATATTATATTGCAACATCAAAATCATCAAGAAAATTAAAGGATGAACGAATACATCAGTTATTTGTAAAAGACGAAATACTGAATATTGGCATTATGACTATGGAACGCAGGGACGCAACATTTATGATTTATGATAGAGAGCGTATGCTAATTGAACTTTTACGATTTAAATCAAAACTGCCATATGATTATTACAAAGAAATAGTGAACAATTACAGGAATATGATTTACGAATTAGACATTGAACGAGTACAGGCATACTCGCAGATTTTTCCAAAACACAAGATGATTAGTGAAGCACTGGATAAGGAGGTTTTTTAATGGGAACTATTAATGAAATGATTAAAGTAGCAGAATCTGAAGGTTTTTTTGATGAAAATGCGGATGCAAAAGTTTGTCAGGATATAGTTTTAAAAGCGTTAGCTGAAAGTACACTCAGTAAAAATGTTACGATTAAAGGGGGTGTTGTAATGAGGAGTATTTCCCATAGTGCACGACGGGCAACACAGGATATGGATATAGATTTTATCCGATATTCATTAAGCAACGATTCTATTTTACAATTTATTGATAAACTCAATAATCTTGAAGGAATAAAAATTGAGGCAATCAAAAAGATTGAAGGACTTAAACAACAAGACTATAGTGGAAAAAGAGTATATATCAGAATAACCGATGAAATTGGAGAATCTATAGAAAGTAAAATTGATTTGGGAGTACATAAAAATCTTTCGATTAACCAAGATGAATACTGTTTTGATATTACTTACTTTGATTATGGTGCTAATCTTCTTATTAATTCGAAAGAGCAAATGATTACTGAAAAATTGGGGTCTTTGCTGAAGTTTGGTAAAAACTCAACACGCTATAAGGATGTATTTGATATATATTATTTGAATAAATATTCTGATGTTCAAAAACTTCTAAATTGTTTTGATACACTTATATTTTCAAATACAAATATGAAGGAAAGTAATATAAATGATGTACAAAAAAGAATTGCAAGTACATTCAACGATTCGCAATATGTCTTAAGATTATCCCAATCAAGAAAAAACTGGTTAAATGAACCTGTTAAAGAAATTCTGCAAGACATACTGGATTTTATAAGTGATCTTTCATAACAAAATATATCAAAATCCGATAATTCAATAGTTCTTACAGTTTTGACTGTTAAACCTCCTTTCTGATCAAATTTTCCTGAAGCATGTAAATACAAAATATATATTAGCACGAGTTGATGGTGTAATCACCGGAAATAAACTGATTTAATATAAATTTTTTAATAAACACTATCTTTTTATCGCATTAAGCTGTTATACATATTAGAATGGGGTCAAAACTCTGACCTTCGCAGCAGCAGACAATACATATACAGTCTGCCGTCTGCGGGAATAAACGTTTAGAACATTACTAATGGGAAAGGAGGACTTTGTGGATGCTGATTTTCTTTTAATTATGAAAATGAAGCAAGGAAATGACGAAGCTTTTGAAAAATTTGTCCATAAATATTATGGGGAAATACTTAAGTATTGCCATTACCGATGCTTTGATATGGAATATGCAGAAGACCTGACGCAGGAAACCTTTCTAAGATTCTTCTCAAACTTGTCTGATTACCGCTATAAAGGGAAAACAAAGAACTTTTTGTATACAATTGCCGGCAATCTTTGTAAAAACTTTTATAAAAAGAAAAAAGATATACCGACAGAAAGAGCTGAACTGGAAAAACAATCCGTTCCAAGTACCGATTTATTAGATTTCGTACTTGACAGAATTATGATTGAGACAGCTCTTAAAAGTCTTTCAGAAGAATTGCAGGAAGTGTTAATACTATTTTATTTCCAACAACTAAAAATTTCTGAAATTGCAGGCATACTTAATATCGGTGTGCCGCTGGTAAAATATAGATTAAAACAGGCAAAAAAACATATGGAACAATTTATTGGAAAGTCCAGCTAATAAATGTCAATAAAAAAATGAAAAATATTGGTTTAATTTTTTGGCTAAAAAAGGGCGCACTTACCCCTTGATGAAAATACCATTTTTTAAGATATTGTTGGGTC
>JAAVHZ010000074.1 GCA_014799465.1 Lachnospiraceae bacterium
ATCTTCAATGTATTCCATCCAGTTCAGCAGTTCTTCCATTATTATTCCATCCTTTTTCTTTTTATTTTAACAGAAAAAAATGGATTGTTCATAATTTATTTACTCATGCGTTTGTCGTGATATTAAATCTACTGCATTTGCCCAAGTATATTTCAAAACATTCCCCCATTTATAAAAAGATATTTAAGGATTTTTTAATATTTTACATTATAATATGATTAACAGAATAATAAGTTTTCAAAATTACGAAAACTTTTAAAAAGGAGGAGGACAATGAACCTAAAAATTTTAAAAAGAGAACTAAAACGCAAAAAATCCATTAACCTGATTCTGTTAATTTTTATTATGCTTGCGACTACATTTATAGCCGGAAGTGCTAATAACCTGATAGTTATTACAGGAGGTCTGGACTACTTTCTGGATAAATCAGAAATAGCTGATTTTACAATTATATCCGCTATCGGAGCAAATAAGAATGATGTAATTGACAATTGCAACAATATAGAGGACTTCCTTAAAACCAACAAGTCCGTTACCAAATATTTGACAGATGAAGCATTATACTGTACAGACAAAAATATTGAACTGTCAGGCAATAAAAAATTTGCCATAACAAATTCTGCCACCTTAAGTAAGTTTAATATAAAACAGCAAAAATTCTTTGATAAGAACAACCATATAATAACCGATATGGCAGACGGTACCATTTATTTATCACAAAAGTCTTTTAAGAAAAATCATTTAAAATCCGGTGAAACTATTAAAATAAAAACAGATTCCGGATTTGAAAAAGAATTCAAAATAGCAGGCTATTGTAAAGATGCACTATTAGGTTCAGAATTTATGGGTGTTGACCGTTTCATAATAAGCAGCCATGATTATGAAACACTTTCCAATGAAAGCGACCTTCCATTCGGAAAAATTTACTCTGCTTTTGTCAGCGATTCAAAAGAATTTGAAAATGCTTACAATAATTGCAGCTTTAACCTATTGATAAAATGTGACATAGCACTGCTTAAATCAACGTATGTAATGAATCTGGTAATGGCAGCACTATTTATGCTGATAAGCTTATGCCTGATTGCCATATCCATTGTTATGCTTCGCTTTACCATTACATTTACTGTTAATGAAGACTATAAAGAGATTGGAATACTAAAGGCAATAGGAATAAAAGATACTTATATTAGGAAGCTTTATCTTATTAAATATCTTGTAATTGCCATAACCGGTACTTCCGTTGGATTTGCTGCAAGTATACCTTTTTCTTCCGTACTCTTAAAATCTTCAATGGAGTCCATGGTAATAAATAATTCAAAAGGAAATATCTTTCTTGAGCTTGCCGTCAGTATTGTCATTGCCATATTGGTAATTCTGTCCGGATATTTATGCACCGGAAAGATAAAGTCATTTTCACCAATGGATGCAATAAGAAATGGGAATAACGGTGAACGTTTCAAAAAAAAGGGAATGTTCAGGTTGCATGGAAAACATATGAAAGCAACAACTTTTATGGCAGTAAATGATGTATTTAGTGAATATAAAAAATATATTGTACTTCTGATTGCAAACGTTATAGGCATATGGATGGTCATAATGCCCACTAATTCAATTAATACATTAAACTCTGAAAAAATTGGAAAGTGGTTTTCCCTGACGGACTATGACATTTATATTGGAAGTGACAAAAAGTTTAGTGAATTAATGATGCAGGGAAAAAAGCAGAACTTTTATGATTATCTGGATGAAACGAAAAAGCTGCTTGAAGAAAATGATGTACCGGTAGAACGTATAGCCCTTGAATTACTATTTAATATGAAAATACGAAATGGAGAAAATACTTACATTTCGAGTTCACTTCAAGGGATTGGAAACAACACTGATATGTATTTGTATGATGAAGGCACTCCACCAAAATATGACAACGAAATAGCCATAACCCATATTGTTGCAGATAAAATAAATGCACATATCGGAGATACGGTATACATTACTATTGGAGATACCGAAAAACCTTATATTATAACTGCAATATACCAGTCAATGATAAATATGGGACAGGGAATCCGTTTTACTGAAGATGCAGAACTTGATTATAAAGCGGTTATAGGTGGTTATGCTTCACAGGTTACACTTCAAGATAATCTAAGCAAAGATGAAATATCCGCTATAATAAAAAAGGTCAGTAAGCTGATGCCTGAACAAAATGTATATACTTCCAGGGAATTTATTCAGAAACAAATCGGAGGAATAGCAGAAAGCCTTAAATCTTTGAAAATATTGATTCTTGTAATTGTTATATCAGTAAATATACTCATAGTTGTTCTGATGCAGAAAATGTTTCTTATCAGAGAAAAAGGTGAGATTGGTCTGTTAAAGGCAATGGGTTTTTCTGACAGAGCTCTAATCTTCTGGCAGACCAAAAGAATAATTCTGGTACAGCTTACAGGTATACTTATAGGAATACTTACCAGTACGCCATTTTCCCAGATTACCTCGGGGCAGGTATTTAAATATATGGGAGCCAGTAAAATAACGTTTGAAATTAATTGGAGCGAAGTTTATATTATATATCCTTTTATTGTGTTTCTATCAACGGTAACAGCATGCATTATAGCAATGCTTAGAATAAAACGGATATCTACACAGGAAATGAATAATATTGAATAAAATATGGAGGATTATTATGGCAGAAGTATTAAAAGTAAAAGATTTATGTAAAACATATATAACAAATAAAAGGCAGAATAACGTGCTGAAAAACATTAATTTTGTAATAGAAAACGGTGAAATGGCGGCTGTAATGGGACCGTCCGGTTCCGGAAAATCCACACTCCTGTATAGTGTATCAGGAATGGACAGACCTACAGCCGGAGAAGTCTTCCTGTACGATAAAAAAATTACAGATTTAAATGAAAAAGAGCTTGCCAATGTCAGGCTGAATGATATGGGATTCATATTTCAACAGATGCATATGCTGAAAAATCTGTCTGTAATAGATAATATACTGCTCCCGGCATACCAATCCGGCAAAAGTGAAAGAACCAGACAGGAAACTGACGATTTCTGCAGAACTCTTATGCGAAAGCTTGGAATCAGCGATATTGCAGAAAATGATATAACAGAGGTTTCCGGCGGACAACTACAGCGTGCCTGCATTTGCAGAAGCCTGATGAATAATCCGCAGATTTTATTTGCTGATGAACCTACCGGTGCATTAAACAGGAGTGCATCAGATGATGTTATGCATGAACTTAATAAAATTAATTCTGAAGGTACAACCATTATGCTGATAACCCATGATTTGAAAGTTGCTGCAAAATGCAGTAGAATTCTATATCTGGTTGATGGTAATATAAAGGGAGAATATAAACTTGGAAGTTTTAATGATGATAAATCTCCCGACTCTGAAAAGCAGATGAGGGACAGGGAACGAAAGTTAAATAACTGGCTGGCTGATATGGGCTGGTAAGTGTGAGAAGAAAATCTAAGGCTGCAAAATACGCAGCCTAAGATTTTCTAAGTCTCACACTGAAGAATCGCCTTTGGGGCGATTCTTCTGGCATATAAATTGTAGGTTTGTTGTAGGTTAGAGTTTGTTTATAGGAGTGATATGTATGGCAGATATAATTATAGTGGAAGATAATATTGAGATTGGTAATCTTCTTTCTGATTTCCTTGAAGCGGAGGGGTTTGATACTTATCTTGCACTGACGGGTGAGGAAGCGTTGGAAATATTTGAAGAGGATAATGCAAAACTTGTAATTATTGATATTATGCTTCCCGGATTAGACGGTTTTGGTGTATGCCGTAAAATACGGCAGAAAAGTAACACACCGATTATTATTGTCAGTGCCAGGGACAGCAAAGAGGATAAGTTAAACGGTCTTATGCTTGGTGCTGATGATTATATTGAAAAACCATATGATATAGATATATTGCTGGCTAAAATTAATGGTATATTTAAGAGAAGATATTCCACTGATGAAATAAATGACGGAAACATAAGGCTTGATAAGGTGGGGCGTCATGTCTGGGTTAACGAAAATGAGATTACCATGACTGTTAAAGAGTTTGATCTTCTTTTATATATGATGGAAAATAAAGGAAAGGCACTTTCTAAAAATGAATTATTTAATAAAATATGGGGCTTTGACAGTGAAAGTGAGCCTCAGACACTAACCGTACACATTAACCGTCTGCGTGAAAAACTTGAGGAAGACCCTAAGAACCCTAAAAGACTTCTAACAGTATGGGGCGTAGGTTACCGTTTTACCTGATATTACATTTTAAGAAAGGCATTGGTTATTTAACATATATGAAAAAGATAAATAAAATTCTTATATTTACCATATTGGGATATGTACTTACCGCATTTTGCATAAATGTGTGGCTGCAAAAAAGTACATTTTCAAATAATAACAAGGAATACAAGGTATCAATTAACAGAATTGAAAAAGCAGTTAATGACTTTGAGAATATTTATAACTCTGCACCCGATAATCTTTCGGTGCTTACTGACTTTTCCGGAGATAAATATAAGTCTGTAAACAGCTTAAGTTCCATGAAAATAAAAGACATCACAAATGAAGAACAGAAACGTTTTTTTCACGAGGATATTTCGGAATATATGATAATAACTACAACAGACTATTTTTACAAAGTCACATATACGCCGGACAACAGGATAAACTACAGAACTATTATTGTTATAAATGTAATTACAGGGATAATATTCCTTGCCTGTATCTTATTTATACTATATATAAAACACAGCATTATCATACCATTTCATACCCTGTCTAATGTGCCTTACGAATTATCTAAAGGTAATCTAACCATACCTTTAAAAGAAAATAAGAATAAAATATTTGGAAAATTTGTATGGGGCATGGATTTACTAAGGGAAAACCTTGAGGAAAACAAAGCACATGAACTTACATTGCAGAAAGAAAAAAAGGTTCTGCTCCTGTCACTGTCACATGATATTAAAACTCCTCTAAGTGCAATTAAGCTATACGCAAAAGCATTAAGTAAAAATCTTTATAAATCTGAAGATAAAAAGAAAGAAATCGCTGAAAATATCAGTTGCAAAGTAGACGAAATAGAAAATTATATATCAGAAATCGTCAAAGCTTCTAATGAGGATTTCCTATCTTTTGATGTAAATAATCAGGAATTTTATATAGAACAGGTACTTAATAAAATCTGTAGATATTATGATGATAAAATGAAGCTTAACCAGATTGATTTTACAATCGGCAATTACAGCAACTGCCTTGTATATGGCGACAGTGACCGGTTAGTAGAGGTCATACAGAATGTAATAGAAAATGCCATCAAGTATGGAAACGGAAAAAAAATATGGATTGAATCTTCACGAAATGAAGAAGAATATACGATAAGCATAAGCAATACCGGCTGTACGCTTTGCGAAAAAGAGCTGACGCATATATTTGACAGCTTTTTCCGCGGAAGCAATGTAGAAAAGCAGCCGGGCAGCGGTCTGGGACTATATATCTGCCGCTGCCTCATACATCTGATGGAAGGAGAGATAACAGCCTTCATTACAGAGGAAGAATCTTTAATTATGACTATACAGATTTCTCTGCATCTGGCATAAAACTATTTATATAAATGTCAATACTCCAAATGATTTCAGCAGCAGAATAACCAACAATACCGGTGCTATATATTTAACCATAACAATGTACAGATTTTTTCTGCCAAATTTGCATCCTGACTTTTCCACTTCTTCTATAATTACTGACGGCTTGATAATCCAGCCTATAAGAATACATGTACCAATGGCAACCAACGGCATAAGACAGTTATTACTGATATAATCCATAATATCAAGAATCTGTGCATGTGCCCCATTTGGCAGCGTAATATCAAAATACAGTTTATTATATCCAAGGCAAACTATTATTCCGCCGATTAATGCTATACCTGTCTCAATAGCAGATGCTTTAATCCTTGACATATGAAATTTATCCATAAGGCTCGATACTACTGCTTCCATAACCGAAACCGCACTGGTAATTGCAGCAAACAGAACCATGGCAAAAAACAAAACTCCTACTATACTGCCCACTTTACCCATTGATGCAAAGACCTTTGGCAGAGACACAAACATAAGGCTGGGACCTGATGCCTTCATTCCCTCTTTTCCCATAAATGTATATACTGCCGGAATTATCATAACTCCTGCTAAAAATGCAACAACAGTATCAAATATTTCTATCTGATTAATGGATTTAACCAGATTGGCGTCATCTTTTACATATGAGCCATAAGCAATCATTATTCCCATTGCAACACTCAGACTGAAAAATAATTGACCCATGGCATCCAGAAGTACAGTAAAAAATCCTTTTACAGTAAGTCCTTCAAAATCCGGAACCACATAAATCTTAAAACCTTCAAGTCCCGTTCTTGTAACTCCACTGTCGTCCGTATAGTGAATAGTCATTGAAAAAACTGCTATTCCCACAACCAACAGCAACAGCAGCGGCATAAGTATTTTAGAAAATGATTCTATACCTTTATTTACTCCGCGAAATATGATAAAAGCCACCACAAACAAAAATATCACCATCAAAATAATCGGCTGCATTCCCCCACTTATATAATCTGTAAAATATCCGTCTGTTGCAGCACTGCTGCCCTCTCCTGTAAGATACGCAATAAAATACTTAACTACCCAGCCGCCAATAACACAATAGTACGGCATAATAATAATCGGTACAAGACATGCAAACACTCCTAAAAATCCACTTTTACTTTTTAGCTGTCCATATGCCGTAAGTGGACTTTGCTTTGTTTTCCTGCCAATGGCAATCTCCGTAGTAAGAAGTGTAAAACCAAAAGTAAGTGCCAATATCAGGTATAATACCAGATAAAGCCCTCCTCCGTCTTTTGCTGCCAAGTAGGGAAACCTCCATATATTTCCCAATCCTACAGCACTTCCTGCAGCCGCAAGCACAAATCCAATGGAACCCGAAAATGAATTTCTGTTTTTTTCTTTTTTCATAGATATTATTTGGGTATTTCTACCCTTCCTTTCATATTTTGCCAATTTGTATTATCATATCATATATTGAGTAAATTTCAAAAGAAAAAATATGGATATCACAGATGTACTATTTGCTGCCTATAACTCCATTGTAAGTGACAAATTTGATGATTATAACAGTAGCTTTTATTATGATGCACCGTAAAACATTTTGAATGCTTTTATCTATGAACTAATAGAGCAAGATTCCCCTATTTCAATAATGTGCCTGTCAGGGTCAAATATTCGTATAGCCCTTTTACCAATATTGTTACCCTTACATTTGTTAAGATACTCTATTTCATAATCGCATCCTCGAAGTTTTTGAATAAATCCATCAATGTCATTTTCTTCAAAATATAACTCTGCATCTCTGCCTCCCATCTGTACATTTTCACCAATACATTTTTCCCATAAATCACATTCCTGCAAAACCAGCCCTTCTGTTAAAATAACATTCTCACCAAAATCCCTGACTACTTCCAACCCAAATATTTCCCTATAAAATTTTTTAGATTTTTCTATATCTTTTACTACAAATAGTATATTTTTAAGTTTCATGAAAATACCATTTTCCTTTCTATTAAATAAAAATGAAGCTTAATCTCATTTTACAATACAAGATATAGTATGGCAATATCCAGACTAATAATCTTATCATATTAAGCATGAGATAATGTAGGAAACATTAATTCTGAAAATTCAAAATCAGCAAACCCATCTCCCTTTATAAATAGTGTCGTATCTTCTTCCCTGACTTCTGATATTGTATAACCGCTTTTATTATCCGGAGTAAATCCCAAAGCTACATGTTTTATCTCTTTACCAAAGGATTGTATTACCTTATCCAAATTCACTTTCTGCATTGAAAATATATTGTGAATAAGTAATTTATTATATTCGATTTCTGCAATCACATATGCGTCCTGTTGCTTATCATAATACACATTTTCCTGCATAAATTTGGTTACATAAAACATTATCAAATTACTATTATCAGTCATATCAAAGTTCCCGAATGGAGCACTATGCCTGATTCTTTCTTCAAGCACAATCCATTCTTTTTTATTATTCATTGGAATCTGTATTATACTCCTGTCATTTGTAAACGAAACATTCTTTGAACATTGGTACTCTGCTGCCTTTCTATATCCAAATTTAGGATAGAAATCTATAACACTGTCATTTGCAAAAAGATACATGCCATCTGCACTGTTTCCATAATCCTTTTCAACCTCCTCCATTATCTGCCGTATAAGCCCTCTATTTCTATAATTTTTCTCGGTCATTACAGTACCAAGCTGTATAAAATGTTTTTTACAGCCATCCCATAAAATATCCATAAGATTTACAGATACATTTGCTACTATCTTACCATCATCCACTATAGAATACGGATTATAATTATCACCCCAATATCCATTTTGATACCAATCCTCAAAATCAAGTCCAAATATTTTACGTGCCAATTTGTTAAAGCTTAATCTCAAAGCATCATTATTATGATAATTTTTCACTAACATATTACTTTCCTCCTTTTAGCTTGATTCTACCTTAACATTTTTTTATTTTCCACCTTATAAATTTTTACAAAAAACAATGAGCCGATTGAATTTCCATCGACTCACCATTCTATTATTTATTCTTTCATCTTATGAATAATCCGCTGTATACTTTTTTCCGACAGGCAATAAGAATCTGCCAGTTCAGATATTTTTGCTCCATTACAAAAATCTTTATAAATCTTTTTATTACGAATATTTAATTCCTTCTTTATTCCTGTTGTTGTACCCCACTCCTGTCTGCAGTCTGCTTTTCTGGGAATATAAATATTTTCCCCATCTACATACTTCTGTATCAGTTCTATCACTTCCATAGGAAGAATTTCTTCTGCCTTCATATAGCCTTGTCTGCCTCCTAAAATATTATTCTATCAGGATTTGCAATGGCTATAGCATTTCACCTGCAAGCCACCGCTATGCAGACATAACATATCTTTTCATAAAATCGCTCCTTTCCGGTGTACTGCTTCACTCCTATTTTAATACCAATGGATTCCAATTTAATTGTCATATACCCAGTTATCAAATCCGCAGTTCTTCGCTGAATTGTATATAGGTAAAATTATTTCACATAATTGTGATTCAAATTGATTACGGTTCAAACCTTTTCTGTATAGGCGGTATCTGATATCTTCATTATTTAAATGTACCTTTGCACATTCATTAAATTTCTTTAAGACCTTTTCATACTGCCATATCATACTGTAAGACAAATACTCCTGCTCACATAATAATGGAAAGTATGTCTGCCAGTCAGGAAGCCTGTTACTCTTTCTACTGTTAATATCTCTGGTAGTAGGATGGAGATTCCAAAGTTCATCATGTGCTACATAAGACCATGGCACAAAATGGTCTATGGATATATTTTCTGCTGTCAACTCTGTATGCCCATATATTTCCCTAATCGGACGTAATTCCATAATCAGCCTCCAGTATTCCCTTACCTTTTCAAGCTTTCGTTCCTGTGGTGGATAAAGCTTATCTGATATTCCCGGCACACTCGGATTACGTTTCTGCAGGTAAATAATCAATTTATACTGAAGCCACCCTTTTATAATATCCATATTTTTTTGTAAATACAGTGCCCAGTCTTTCTGCACATGTATTGTAGTATTAAGACCCTCATATGAACCAAATAAATATATTATTTGATTATAATGATTGATTCTCGCAATTCGTTCTTCAATACGTCCTTCAAAATCCTTACTTTTTAACTCCGGCATAAAAGGTGACTGAAGTCTGTAGGGAACATTTCCAATAAGAATCCTTTTTAACCGCATAATTTCCCTGTCTCTGGTATGCTTAAGATAATTCAAAATAACTGACTTCTTTTCTGACGACTTCATTCCTGTAGTTTCTGAAATATGCTTTACTAATGTAGCCAGTTTATCCTTTGGTCCAAGACTTAAATGACATTCCAAAACCATATACCATGTATCCGCCACCATTTCATTTACTAATTCTTCAAAAGTAGCATTTGACCTGCCCTCTTCCAACTTTGTAAGAATTGCCTTAAACCAAAAAAATTTGTAACATTCGCTTGTATTATCAAATAACCTCGCCAGATAATTTATATTAAGTTCATTAGAATATGGCAGTTGCATGATAACACCTTCCTTCTGGTTAATTGGATATTTATTGTGATATTATACCATAACATGGATTATCAGTAAAACTAAACTGACGTAACAGTTCAGCCATGCCATTCATAATTTGCCGGACTTTACATTTTGACTGAAAATTTTAATATCTGCCGGCAAATTATTCATGTAGGGCGTCCGCCCTATAGATAATAATATATAATAATTTCTTAGCAAGCGAGCTCCCACGAAATTATTATATATTATTATCTGCATGGCTGAACTGTTACAATTTGACACTATAATTTTCGACAACAGTTGCTAATTTTCTATCATATAGTGTATAATAAAGTGGAATTTTAAATACTGCTAATCCCGCAAAATAAGTAACGTTTCTCAAAAACAAGGAGGACTCATGATAAGCACAGCTATGAAAACAAAGGGTGCCATTGACCGCAACTCCCTTTCCTCAATAAATAAAATTAAAGTGCAGGGTGCTATGACCGGCAGCAATATATTTACGCTGAATCAATCGGAAACCCTCAACCAGCCACAGAGGTCTGTACCCACAAGTACAGGTACATCATCTCATAGCAATCCACATACACGCCCTGCCGGTGCAGCACCTTCTCAGTCACAGCATACACAAAATGTTATTCAATCAACTGTGGCACAACCGGTACAGCGGTCACTGCCACCTCTTACAAAACAAATCCGTAAAGGTCAGAAAGTACCGTTAAATTCCGGCATGCCACTTGAAAATATCAGTGCATGTTTTGGCTGGAATACTTCCAATTCACAGTGTGATGTTGATGTTTCTGCATTTTTATTAGGTGCAGATGGTAAAGTTCTTGGTGACTCATGGTTTGTTTTCTACGGACAGACTACAAGTCCTGACAAAAGCTGTACCTTCCAACCGGACGATGCCGTTGACAGGGAAATTATCCAAATCAATTTTAAAAAACTGAATGCTGCCGTTAAAAAAATTGTCTTTGTTTTGACAATTAATGATGCCTTCTCCAAAAAACTGAATTTTGGAATGTTGAAGGATGCATATGTCAGAATCCTTCAAGAAGGACGGACAGAATTAGTAAGTTTTAAGATGAGTGATTACTATGATAACGTTATATCCATGATGATTGGAGAAATTTATGATTACAACGGTACTTGGAAGTTTAATGCCATAGGAAATGGTGTTGCAAGAGACCTTGCCGGTCTGTGTGCCTTATATGGTGTGCAGGTAAGTGATTAATTCCGGTTTACCCAGAATAAGGAGGATTTTATACTATGATAACTTTTGAAACGGTCAATGAATTAACGCTGAAAGTCACATGCAGCGGAAATGATGTAATAATTGCAAAAGCAGGCTCATTTATCGCAGGTGACAGTGCAGGCGGCAAAAATTACAAATTTGAAAAGCTTCTTCTAGGTCCGCAGGATAATTTTGCACAGGCTGCTTTAGGCTCTTTGATACGCCGTGTAACGGGAGAAAACCTTCCACTTATGAAGGTCATGCTAAACGGCGATTCTGTAACCTACTATGCCAATTACAGCCAGCACGTTGTTATCTATAAGCTTGCACCCGGAGAAGTTATTTCGGTGGAATCCGACAATATACTTGCTTTTACACAAGAATGTCGTTATGAAGTACGATTTATTGGCTGCGGTATCCTGTCCCAGAAAGGTTTAGCTACTACCCTGATAACCGGTAGTGGTAACAATTCTTATGTTGCTGTCCTTTCCAATGGCAACCCGATTGTACTAAGCAATATACAAAGCCACAATACACTGTCTGTTGACCCGGATGCCGTAATCTGCTGGATGAGCCAGTCCGGTTACTGTGACCCACAGATTAAGGCTGATTTGAACTGGAAAACATTTATCGGACAGACTTCCGGAGAGTCTTATGCATTTGAATGGAGCGGAAACCAACCCGTTTCTGTTATCGTACAGCCAACAGAACGGCGAGGCGGTGTAAGCATAACATAGAAAATTCAAAAGACATGAAACATCTATTGATGATTCATGTCTTTTATTATGTTAATATTAATTATAAAATACCTGATTACCTATAATTGAATATGAGTTATATGCACCATAGTTTGCATGTGATAATGAACAAAAGCTTGTGTATGAAGGTACATTATTAACTCCTGATAAAGCTTCATTTGCCGCCTGTACTGACTGTGAATTCGGTCCGCTTGAAAGTGCTGCTGCAAATGTTCCGAGCCTTACTACCGAAAACTGTCCCGGTGCATATATTACATCGCTTATTGTACTTCCATATCTGCCACCTCTTAATCTGTTAAGAACAATATTAGCAGTAGCAAGCTTTCCTTCATAAGGTTCGTTTCCTGCCTCTGCATTTACAAGGCATGCTAACAGGTATGCATCATCATAAGAAATGTCATATGATTCTGTCTGAACTGTCTCCTCAAATCTTTCTTCCTGAACCGTCTTCTGCTGTGCTTTTGCCTCGGCAGCTATTCTTGCCTGTTCTTCTTCTATAGATACCGCCTTACCGATTTTCATTTCCACATTTACAAATTCAGAAGAGATATAAGCAGAACCTCCGTCATACTCAATCTGTACCCATCCGTCCTGACTGCTCTGACATACATATTCATCATTAATATCTGCCAGCCCATATATTTTGGCTTCAGCATCAGGAGTTTCTCTGATTCGTATATTATCTCCTGTAACGAACGCTGTAAGAGTTCCAACTTCATTTGCTTTATTTTCAGCATCTGCTCCTGTCAAAATGTAATCATTGCTTACATATCCTTCAACAGAACCTGACGTTATATGTGTCCACTGCTCACCCTTTTCTAATATGTCACCACCTGAACCTGCGTATAATTTTCCAACAACTTCTGCCTCTTCACTTGCTGAACTTCTTATATTAAGGTATTCATTTACATTTACCATAAATTTATTTTCATATGGTGATGTCTCTGCCTCAGTTTCAACTTCCTGACTTGTTTCCAAATTGTCTTCTGTGTTTCCTGCTGAATCCTCTGCACCTACCAATATAGCTTTGTTTGATTCTATATCTGCTATAATACCAAACTCTTTGTCTTCAATACTATCAAGAATATGTGTAGTTTCTGAATTTTTACTACTATTGTCTTTTGAATTCTCTGTTGTAGTATTGGCAGGTTTTGAAACTATCATCATACCTGCTGCTATAGTCAGTACAATAATTGCACCTATCATCACAGCATCTACCATTCTACTTTTCTTCAAATTCATTGCTTACCTCCTAAAAGTTAATTTTGTATTTACACTTATTACAAAATTATTACATTTGTTACGGAAGTATTCTAGCAAACTATTTATTTTTTGTCAACATTATATTTTTTCTACTTTTCGCATATTCTATAATTAAACTCTTTTATGTGACATTTTTACATCTTTTTTATGTATTTACTGCCATTATTTATTAAAAACACAAAAATTTATCAAAAAACCTTGCAAAATTTAACAGATAGGGTTATTATCTATGCAGAAGTCATCTTCTAAAAACAAGGAGGAATATCATGGACAAGAATAAGGAATCAAAGACCACTAGTACTAAAGCTGCTTCTAAAGCATCTGAACCTGCTAAGGTCGATACTACTGTTGCTGCTAAAACAGCAGACACTGCTGCGGCAAAGTCTGAAACAAAAACAGAAGCAAAGACTGCTGCCAAAGCTGAAACAAAAACAACTGCAAAGAAGACTACTTCAAAAAAGACAGCTGCTAAAACTGCCAAGACTACTACTAAAACTACTACAAAAAAGGCTGCTGCTAAAAAAGAAGAAATTGAAACATCAGTTGCAGTTCAGTTTTTAGGAAAAGAAATATTTACAGCCAACCTCATAGAGGAAGTTAAAAAAGCCTGGGTTGAGCAATTCGAAGGAAAGCTTTCTGACATTAAATCTATAGAGCTTTACATAAAGCCAGAAGAAATGAAAGCCTACTTTGTTGTAAATGGTTCATCAAATGAAAATTATTTTATAAATTTATAAAATAAATTATAAAAAGAGATTGCCTGAATACAGGCAATCTCTTTTTATATATTAAGTTAATATATTAACTTAATATTCAACCTCTACAAGAATAAGCCCGCATGCCGGTGCCGTAGCACCTGCTGACTGTCTGTCACACGCACACAGTATATCTTTTATACTGTCACAATCTCTGACCCCTCTGCCCACTTCTATCAATGTACCTGTGATAATACGTACCATATTATATAAAAATCCATTTCCGTGGTATAATATACGGACTTCCCCATATTCATCTCTTGTAATATCAATTGAATATATTGTGCGGACAGTTGATTTTTTCATATGCCTGTTAGAACAAAAGCTTTTAAAATCGTGCTCTCCTACCAGTAATTCTGCTGCCTTACGCATCAGTTCAATATCAAGATATGCATCATAATGGTATTTGTAATTTCTGCAAAATACATCAGATTCTACGGTATTCTGAATTCTATAGAGATACTTTTTCCCTTTTGCATTTAATCTGCTATGGAATCTGGTATCAACCTCCTCGACACTTAATATACATATATCATCCTGAAGATTTCTGTTAAGCTGTTCCTTGAGCTTTAAAGTCTCTACATGCCTTATCAGCTTAAAGTTCGCCACTTGTGCCAAAGCATGCACTCCGGCATCCGTCCTTCCTGAACCTACTACTTCCGCTTCCTCTCCTGTCACATTTTTTACTGCTCTTTCAAGTGCACCCTGAATCGTATTTTTCGTATTTCCCTGCTTTTGCCATCCATTATAGCCGCTTCCGTCATACTTAATTATCAATTTGTAATTATACATGATTATACCTTTTCTTTATACTTAATATACCTTATATATTCTACTTCATCGCATCTGACCATGCCATTATTCTTAAACCCAAGCTTTTCTGCAAGTTTTTTTGACGGAACATTATCTTCTTTTATAAAACAGTTTATCTCTTCCGATTCAAGTTCATCAAAAGCATATCCTATTATATAACTCATGGCTTCAAACGCATAGCCATTTCCCTGAAAACTGCTACCCACCAAATAACCTGCTTCCAGCTTTATTTCTCCGTCTACCATTCTGTTGCTTAATCCGGCTCTTCCTATGATTGTACCATCTTTTAACTGCAATATCCACAGCCCATATCCATAATATCCATACATATTCTTAATATATGCTGATGTAAACTCCTCTTCTTCCTTGCGGTCTTCATAAAGGCTTTCTACATACTTCGTTACATTTTCATCATATATACCATAAAGGTCATCCAAATCCGCAACACTCATTTCCCTTATTATAAGTCTGGAAGTTTCCATTACAGTTCATGGTTCACCATTTGCATGGCAGTATACCATATTAAAAAATGACATATCCAGTCCAACAAAACTTTCCACCAGATAATGTGCATTAGATAAATCCTGTACTCCGGAATTTGGGTTAATATATCCTACACAAGTCATTCCCGCCGACCGTGCTGCATTTACACCATTTGCCGAATCCTCTATTACCATACATTCGCTGCTGTCAACCTCTAACAGCTCTGCTGCATTTAAAAATATATCCGGTGCAGGCTTAGGATGTGCTACATTCATGCCACTTACAAGTATATCAAAATACTGTTTTATCCCAAGTGAAGATACTACATTATCTATAATATCAGGTGCAGACGAAGATGCCACTGCAAGACGCAGTTTGTTTTTTCTGAACATTTCCACTAACTCACAGGCACCGGGTATCTTAATATATCCGTCTTTTCCTATAATATCCTTTGAGCCTTGTTCAGACATCTTATTTAAACTTTCTATTTCATCTTCTATACCATAGTCTTCTTTCAGCACCTGCCACATATGAGTAAGTGTACTTCCTATAAACTGTTTATAATATTCGTATTCAAGGTCATGACCGAATCCTTTCATAATTTTCTTATTAGCCTCAAAATGAACCGGTTCACTGTCTATCAATACACCATCCATATCAAATATTATTGCTTTTAACATTTTTCAGGTTCTCCATAGTCCACTCCGAATGTATCTACAGTTACCTTTTTCATAACTATATCTTCTAATGGTCTGTCCATATAGTCTGTCGGCATTTCTGCTATGTTGTTGACTATATCCATTCCCTCTGTTACCTTTCCAAATGCCGCATATTCTCCGTCCAAATGTGGACTCGTCTTGTGCATGATAAAGAACTGTGAACCGCCTGAATTTGGATGCTGTGCCCTCGCCATTGAAAGTACTCCCTCTGTATGCTTCAACTCATTTACCACACCATTTCTTGCGAATTCTCCCTTAATGGAATATCCCGGATTACCCATTCCCGTACCTTCGGGGCATCCTCCCTGTATCATAAATCCTCTGATTACCCTGTGGAATATCAATCCATCATAAAAGCCTTTATCAATAAGACTTATAAAATTCTTCACCGTATTAGGTGCTGTTTCGGGATAAAGTTCTGCTTTAATAATATCTCCATTTTCCATTTCAAATGTAACTATTGGTTTCTTATTTTCCATTTCTTTCTCCAATCTTTATATAAAATAATTTGACTAAAATTTACGTCCGCCTCCACCATGGCTTCTTCCGCTGCTGCTTCTATGGTGGGAGCCTCCGCTGTGACCGCTTCCTCCGCCGCTGCTGCTGCTCTGAATCTTGGTCTTTGTAACTGTAGTCCTTAGATATGTATCCATAGACCTATGCATATTAAACTTATTTCTATTCATATATGTGTTTGCATTAACTGTCATCCTTGATTTGGATTTTGAAGTCATACAAAGTACTATTATTGCACTTACTACTGCCGCAACTAACAAATCTATTAAAGGATTTGCAAAAATACTCTCATGGCTGTCTTCCTCAAAGTCTTCATAATCCGTATAATCACCATCAAACCATGATTCCACATCATCATAATAATAGTTATTGATACGGGATACATGACTATTTACTTCATTAATAAATGTCACGGCTGCATTATAATAGTCTTCTGAAACCATATAATTATACAAGTCATCAAGCACATTGTCTATATCATTATCATTAAAATATTGTATTGCTATACCCTCTGTAGATATATAAATTTCTCTATTATCCATATCCATCAGAAGAATCAGACCTGAACCCCCTTGGTCATATCCAAATCCCATATCATCATAAAAATCATCAGCATACACCATTGAAGATTTTCCTTGTGAATCATTAATAGTTGCAACCACCACATCAAGCTTTGTCTGGTTTGCACTGCTTACACACATTTCCTGAAGTTCATCTATTTCGTATTCCGTAAAAAGCCCTGCATCATCATACACTTTACTTTGATACTCATCATACTCTTTAGTATAACCACAAAACATTATACTCATTACAAACACTATAAGAAATGCCGGTATTTTAAATCTTTTTATATTCATTTTTTATTTCCTCCCTACAGCAATTGTCCTATTATCATCAATATTGTAAAAATCACTGTGGTAAGTCCTCCAAACCATGCCACGGCTTTTCCTTTAGATATTGGCTTTTCTGCAACTATTTTTCCTGTCTGTCCGTTCAAGGTAAACAAATAATCTTTTTCTTTATACCTGTAATTCAATATCCATACCGGCATAAGCCCATATTCAGCTTTAATCTTACGGAGCCTTGAATTACTGTGACGTATATTTACTGTAGAGTATCCCTTTATGGTATCTCTGGCAGTTTGAAGTATATACTCACGTATTCTGTTTTCTGCCCTTTGTGACATTTGTTCTGCCGTATAATTATACTTTTCAGAATAGTAGCCTGATAAATATGGCATTTCAAACTTTGTCATATCCTGATATGCAAACGGCTCTAACTTATCCATCACATCATCCGGCATCTTTTCTGAAGCATCTACCGGAATCCTTTCATAATTTGATTCCACATCCCTTGTAACCATATAATGGTCTGTGTATGTATACCTGTAATTTCCACGTGTTTCATGGTGCACCTTTGTACATTCTGCTGTTAAATCTATTCTTGCATTATAGTCATACAACCAGAAAGGTACATATATACCTGAAATTTTTTCAATTGTACTGTCTTTATAGAATCCTGATGGCGTGAGTATCCCTTTTTTCGCCCATGAAAGATATTTTTCCCTTGCACTGTTTTTTTCTATCTTAAATGGTATAACTACTGACGGCATATCAACACCGGTAAGTCGGTCTTCTATAAGGTTAGGTCTTCCACAAAAACTACAAAATGTTGCTGATGTATTTTCATCTGTAAGAATATCTGCTCCACATGAAGGACATTTAAATTCTTTAAAATCTCCTCTGTCCCCATTTCCTTCAAACTCACCGGAGATTTCGTCCTCTCTTTCCACATCATATTCCAGTATATTATCTAATTCTTCTATCGTACATGCAGTACCACAATGGCTGCATAACATTTTCTGCTTTTCAGCATCAAACTCCATTACTGCTCCACAGCCCGGACAACTATATGAACGAACCATATATTTTCCTCCCTTTTCTTTATCATATTTTGTCTTATTTTATCAAATATTAATAAATAAGTCCATATTAAACATTTTCCGGTTGTTGTTCATTTTTTGTTCATTTTTTATTAAATAACCCTTTACATTATAAACATCATTTCTTCATTATTAATCTTTATACTTAGTAATATAGTAATTAGTAACACCGCAAGTTACTTTTTTCTAAACTTTTTTCATAATATTGAGTTGATTCCTGACTTATTGGGTTAACTCTCCTCCCTTTTATATTATTATACAAACCAACAACGAACTAAAACAAAAAAAGATGTAACCGCATACATCTTTTTTTGTTTTATTATTAATATATATTTGCAGGTCAAAAGCCCCCACAGTTAAGCGGGAGCTTTTTAAACTCAACATATATTATACTTCAAATATTAAATCACCATATGACGGCATTGGCCATGCATCCTTATCAACTATCATTTCAAGTTTATCAACAGGTGCTCTTAATGCCAGCATTGCAGGTTTCACAACATCTTTAAAATATTCAGCCTGTTCCTTACCTTCTTCTTTATCTGCTGCTTCTGCCACTATATCCTGAAGTTTTGCAAGTGCAACCTTTGTCTCCGAAAGCAGAGCTGATGTTTCCTGAAGAAGTTCTGTCTGAACGCTTACATCTGCATCTTCGCATGCCGCAGTAACTTCATTAATTGAACCTGCAAGGTCAATAGTTGCCTTGATAACAGAAGGTATAATCTGCTTTCCTGCAATATCAATCATAGCTCTTGCTTCTATATTAATAGCTTTTGCATATGCCTCGTACTGAACCTCTGCACGTGACTCAAGTTCTGCCTTTGTAAATACACCAAATTTTTCAAATAGTTTTACAGCCTTAGGTGTAGTAAGGGCAGGTATTGCGTCTACTGTAGTCTTGATATTTGGAAGACCTCTTCTCTCAGCTTCCTCCAGCCATTCATCTGAATATCCGTCTCCATTAAATACTATTCTCTGATGCTCTGTTGCCATTTTCTTAATAAGATCATGTACTGCTGAATCAAAGTCATCCGCTTTCTCAAGTTCATCTGCTATATCACAGAATACTTCTGCTACTATCGTATTAAGTACAACGTTTGGACTTGCAACTGAATCTGAAGAACCTACCATACGGAATTCAAATTTGTTACCTGTAAATGCAAATGGTGAAGTTCTGTTTCTATCTGTGGCATCTTTTTTAATATTAGGAATTGTAGATACACCAGTCTGAAGCCTTCCGGCCTTAAGGCTGCTTGTAGCATTTCCGGTATTAATCAACTGATTGAGCACATCACCAAGCTGTTCTCCAAGGAACATAGAAATAACAGCAGGAGGTGCTTCATTAGCTCCCAATCTATGGTCATTTCCATGATTACCTGCCGATTCACGAAGTAAATCAGCGTGTGTATCAACGGCTTTCATAATAGCTGTAAGTACAAGCAGGAATTGAACATTTTCATGTGGTGTCTTACCCGGATCAAGAAGATTAATTCCATCGTCTGTAGTAAGTGACCAGTTATTGTGCTTACCTGAACCATTTACACCTGCAAAAGGTTTCTCGTGAAGCAGACACACCAAATCATGACGTCCTGCAACTTTTTTCATAAGTTCCATAATAAGCTGGTTGTGGTCTACTGCTATGTTAGCTTCTTCAAATATAGGTGCCAGCTCGTGCTGTGCAGGAGCAACTTCATTATGCTGTGTCTTTGCCGGAACTCCCAGTTTCCACAACTCTTCATTAAGGTCTTTCATATAAGAAGCTATTCTCTCACGTATAGTTCCGAAGTAGTGGTCATCAAGTTCCTGTCCCTTAGGCGGCATTGCTCCAAATAATGTACGTCCTGTAAATATAAGGTCTTTTCTCTTTAAATATTTTTTCCTGTCAACAAGGAAGTATTCCTGTTCAGAACCTACTGACGGTGTAACCCTTGCTGATGTTGTATTGCCAAATAATCTCAAGATACGGAGTGCCTGTGTATTAACTGCTTCCATAGATCTGAGAAGTGGTGTCTTCTTATCAAGTGCTTCTCCTGTATATGAACAAAATGCTGTCGGAATACAAAGTATTGCACCTGCTGCATCCTGTTTTACAAATGCCGGTGAAGTACAATCCCATGCTGTATATCCTCTTGCCTCGAATGTTGCCCTAAGTCCTCCTGATGGGAATGATGAAGCATCAGGCTCACCTTTTACAAGTTCTTTACCGGAAAACTGCATTAATACTTTTCCGTCTGTTCCCGGAGAAGATATGAATGAGTCATGTTTCTCTGCTGTCACTCCTGTAAGCGGCTGAAACCAGTGTGTATAATGTGTAGCTCCTTTTTCAATAGCCCAGTCTTTCATTGCATTTGCAACTACATCTGCAATATGAATGTCTAATTCTACACCCTTATCAATAGTCCTTCTCAATTCCTCGTAAACCTTTTTCGGTAAACGTTGTTTCATTACCGTATCATTAAATACATTTTCACCAAATATTTCTGTTACGTTAAATGCTTCACTCATCTCTCAAACATCCCTTTCATTATATTATTTCAACAATTGATGATACCATATTATCATTAAACAAAAAAGGCGTCCACGAATAAACGAGAACGCCATTGTCCTTATCACCAAGTGTATTTAAGAAACTGTATCATAGTCAGCCTCTGTCTGATTAATAAAATAACTCATTTATATAAAAAATGCAAGCACTTTTTATAATTTTTAAAAAATAATGTTAATCCTTAATCTCTTCCCCTCTTACAAGCTGCACAATAAACCTCTTATCATCACTGTGTCTTGTACAAGTAGAAAGAGTAATTATATGATCTGAAACCGATACGCCTTTTACGTCTGTAGAATACAGCTTTCTTGCCCATGCGGCATCAATATAATTCTGAAACTCTTCATCTGATGCAAAATCATAAGTATATGTATAGCCGATGGCGTCCGTTTCATATGCAGCAAATACATAATATTTGTAATGTTTGTAACCCACATATATATCAAATGTAGGATTCTGTTCATAATAAGCTCTGGATGTATATTGTATAAGAGAACCGAACATAGAGTTATTCAGCATATCATGACCATATATTATACAATTTCTTGATTCAAGGCCATCAGGATTCCTATAATCTATAAATATGGAACCATTCTTATTCTCCGAATAATATGCGGTATGTGAAAGATAGTAATCATTGTCCGTTCCCTGAAGTATAGGATAACTAATCTGATTGCCCTGTGCTATCCAGCCTTTTGTATCTGAATTAATGGCAAGCATACTGTCATAGTCCCATACCCATTCAGCACCTTTATTGTTATTTAATATAATTATATTTCCCTGTTCGTCCACCTCGGTTTCCACTTCGTCTGAAATATCAGGAACCTGAAACAGACTGTTCAAATCTTCATAATCATCATCACCATCTTTATAATCCAGATAAACGTTAGTAAGCTCATAGCATGAATACGTAAATACACATAAAGCACCTATCATAACAATTCGTCTCAATATATCTAAGATACTTATCTTTTTCTTTTTAGATTCATTCATTATACCACTCCACTAATATCACATTTTTGATAAGTTATATTATATATAATCTAAAAGATTTTATCAAGTATTATAACATAAAAAACAACTCTGATACAATTACGAATCAGAGCCGTTTTAAGTATATATTTACAGGTTATTTCTAAGCTTTTCCTACTGAACCAAAAAGTTCCATCTTCTCTTTAACTGTAGCTTTAATAGCTTCTGCTCCAGGTGCAAGAAGCTTACGTGGGTCAAATCCTTTTCCCTGCTGGTCCTTGCCTTCCTCTATATATTTACGTGTAGCTTCTGCAAATGAAAGCTGGCACTCTGTGTTTACATTAATCTTAGCTACTCCAAGTGAGATAGCTTTCTTTATCATGTCTTCCGGAATACCTGTACCGCCATGAAGAACTAATGGCATGTCTCCTGTAAGTTTCTGGATAGCATCAAGTGTTTCAAAGCTTAATCCTTCCCAGTTGTCAGGATATTTTCCGTGAATGTTTCCAATACCTGCGGCAAGCATTGTTACACCAAGGTCTGCAATAGCTTTACACTCATCAGGGTCTGCACATTCACCTTTACCGATAACTCCATCTTCTTCTCCGCCTATAGAACCAACCTCAGCCTCTAATGACATGTTGTGTTCTGCAGCAATCTTAACAAGTTCTTTTGTCTTTTCAACATTTTCCTCAATAGGATAATGTGAACCGTCAAACATAATTGAAGAAAATCCTGCTTCAACACATTTTAAGCATCCTTCGTAACTGCCGTGGTCAAGATGTAATGCTACAGGTACTGTAATGTTAAGTTCTTCTAACATTCCATTAACCATACCAACAACAGTCTTATAACCTGTCATATATTTTCCTGCACCTTCAGATACTCCAAGGATAACTGGTGAGTTCAATTCCTGTGCTGTCTGTAATATAGACTTTGTCCATTCAAGGTTATTGATATTAAACTGTCCGACAGCATATTTTCCTGCTTTTGCCTTTGTCAACATTTCTTTTGCTGAAACTAACATTTTACTACCTCCGTGTCTTTGTGTGATTTTTCATTCCTTATTATAACCCATTTTCTAATTAATGGAAACATTTTTTTACATTATTTATTTTAACCCGATTTCAGGCACTTTATTTCACCCATGACATATAATAATTTTGAATATATTTAAGGAGTATTTCAAATATGGGATACAACTATTATAACAATTCCGGAAATTTCAATCAGAGACCCTGCGGTTGTACTGAAAGAACACATTCGGATATGTCCGGCAAAAGCTTAGCTATGGCATATGTACCATGGCAGAGTTGGAAAGATATATATGATTTTGATAAAGGATTCTGTATCGGAACAATATTCGCAGAATTGAATAAGCCTTTTGAAGGAGGTAAAAGATGATGAACTCCAACAATGAACGTGCCAAATTAATGCGAATGATTGAGGAACTAAGCTTTGCTCTGGATGATACACGTCTGTTCCTTGATACCCACCCTGACAATCAGGAAGCTTTAATGTACTATGAAAGGACAATGCAGCTCCGTAACCGTGCCGTAAAAGATTATACCAATAAATATGGTCCTATTAATCAGTATTACATTAATTTGTCTGACGGATGGACTTGGAACGATTGTCCTTTGCCATGGAATGGAGGTGTGTAGTATATGTGGAGTTATGAAAAACGTCTTCAATACCCTGTAAATATTAAAAGGCCTAATCCAAAGGCGGCACAGATTATTATAAGTCAGTATGGAGGTCCCGACGGTGAGATGGGTGCTTCCATGAGATATCTCTCCCAAAAATTCGCCATGAAAAATAATAAGGTATCCGGTTTGTTAAATGATATCGGAACCGAAGAATTGGGCCATCTTGAAATAGTTGGTTCACTTGTTCACCAGCTCACCAGAGGTATTGATATTGATGAAGTAAAATCATCAGGATTTGACAAGTATTTCGTAGATCATACCCTTGGAATATGGCCACAGGCAGCCGGTGGAGTACCTTTTACTGCCAACCAGTTCCAGTCTGCAGGTGACCCTATAACTGACTTAGTCGAAGATATGGCAGCAGAACAAAAAGCCAGAACAACTTATGACAATATACTGAGATTAGTAGACGATCCTGACGTTAAAGATGTAATACGATTCCTTCGTGCACGTGAAATAGTTCATTTCCAGCGTTTTGGTGAAGGTCTCAGAATCATTCAGGATGAACTCAACTCTAAAAATTATTACGCATGCAATCCTGCATTTGATAAAGGATGCGGCTGCAAATAGTGGCAGGCAAAAGGAGTTGTGCATTTTGACACAACTCCTTTTAATCATGCTTTTATACTTTATAAGTTTTTATGTAATACGTATTTATTTTATACGTGTTTTGTGTTATTATAATAAGTGCAAGGGAGGTACAGTTTAATGCCAAAAAAACCAAAAGATATGGAAAAAATAATCCTTGCAGATGGATGGATGTTTAAGTCACAGGAAGGTTCACACCGACACTACATACATCCCTCAAAGCCCGGGAAGGTCACAATTCCATTTCATTGTAAAGACCTGCCAAAGGGTACTGAACATTCCATTTTAAAACAGGCGGGACTTAAATAAGTCCCCCATTTACAAAACTTAATTAATCCGGAGGTGGTAATATGTTATCTGTATATCCTGCTTGCTTTTTTAAAGAAAAAAATGGTTACTCTGTCATTTTCCCTGATTTAAACTGGCTTGCAACATGCGGTGAGACATTAAATGAGGCTTTAGCTATGGCGATTGATTGTCTGGCAGGATACCTTTATACAAATGAAAAAGACGGAGAGATAATTCCTGCACCATCAGCCATAAATGATATTGACCCAACGGCTGTTGCCGGTGAACTTGGTCTTGATTCTTCAATAGAAGAGATGTTTGTTAATATGGTGTCTGTAGATGTTGCTGAATATGCCAAACTACACTTTGAAAAATCAGTTAAAAAAACTCTTACTATTCCGGCATGGCTTAATTCTATTGCATCAGAACAGAATATTAACTTTTCACAAGTATTACAGGATGCATTAAAAGTCAAGCTTAACATTAAATAAGCAAGAGGGTTTAATACCTCCTTGCTTATTTAAGATACATTTTTGTGTTTGCAAAAGGAGTTGTGCATTTTGACACAACTCCTTTTAATCATGCTATTTTACTTTATAAGTTTTTATTTCCTTTTTCACCACTTTATTTTTGGATTTATCTTTTACATAAGCGTATAACTTATATTTTCCTGATTTCTTTGGTTTCCATGTAACACTCTTCTTTGAACTATATTTACTAATTGCCACTACCTTGCTGCTTCCCTGATATTTGTAAGCAAACTTATAAGCATATTTCTTTGAACCTCCGGTTGCTGACACGGTAAGCTTTACTTTTCTTCCTTTTTTGGCTTTCTTACTGCCCGGTGAAACTTTAAAGCTCTTAATCTTTAACTTGGTATTTACCGTATAATTCTTTATTGATTTCTTTGCAATCTTACCTGTTGAATCCTTTGCATATACTTTAAGCTCATACTTTCCTGAAGTCTTAGGTGACCATTTAGCAACATTTGAGCTTGAATAGTTCCTTATAATAGATGTTGTACCTTTAGTCTGCAAAAATCTGTACTTAACTTTACCTTTTCCACCTTTTGCCTTTGCCACAAGTGAGATTCTGTCACCAACACTTGCAACTCCTCTGGCAATACTTACCGAAAAACCTGTAACTTTAAAACTGCTTACCGGATCATCTATCGGTTTTGTCGGGTCTTCGCTTGGTTTTGTTGGGTTCTCACTTGGTTTTGTTGGGTCTTCGCTTGGTTTTGTCGGGTCTTGACTTGGCTTTGTCGGGTCTTCGCTTGGTTTTGTCGGGTCTTCGCTTGGCTTTGTCGGGTCTTGACTTGGCTTTGTCGGGTCTTCGCTTGGCTTTGTCGGGTCTTGACTTGGCTTTGTCGGGTCTTCGCTTGGCTTTGTCGGGTCTTCGCTTGGTTTTGTCGGGTCTTCGCTTGGTTTTGTCGGATCCTCGCTTGATTCCGGTGGTTCTTGACCACCTGATGTGTATATATAATTTACTTCTACATCTTTCTCATACTTACCGGTTGCATTTGATGGTGTTGTTTTCAATGTATATCCTTCAATATTTGCAGGATATGTTTTATAATCTCTTCCTATAACACCTACTCTGTAAATGCTCTTTAATACTTTGCCGCTTGTATCTTTATAATTAATAGTTACTTTTCCAGGTTCACCTGAAGGAATTTCAGATAATATATTTGAAGTCTTATCATAAAGCATACATCCCTCTGCTACCAGTCCCTTTGCCATATCAGGTGTACTTCTCCAACCATCACTTGTAGACAAAATAATCAGTGCATCTCCTTTAATATCCTCATTAGTATAAGAAAAACACTCCGAATCATCCTGATCGTCTGCCATCACTGCTCCGGGCCATGCCCCTGAAAGGCTCTTTTCCTCTGCATCATTTGTATATACAAATATATTAGGTGCCGTAGAAAATTCACTCTTTTTAACCTTTACACAGAATATCCCGTCACTTACTGTAGGTTCTTTTCCTCTTTGATATGTATATTCTTTTGATACTACTGAGCCATCTTCTTCTGAAATACCTGTAAGGACTAAGGTGGTTTTTTCCTCATATGCTGTATCACCACCTATGGTAATCGTATCATCAGACTTGTATGAAACCTTCTTGCCTCCATTAATTGAATAGAATGTGTCTTTAACTTTATTTCCTCTTAATGTAACAGTCATTGTATCTGATGAATATGTATCTGAGCTACCCTTTGTTTTTGCACTAACGCTTGGCTTTACAATTCCGGAACCTTCTAATAAGATTACTCCGTTTCCATCACATGTAGCAGATACCTTACCTCCGCTTACTTCATATTTTTGACCTGAATAAGCGTCGGTAATTGTTTCGCCATCCTCAAATATGTCTCCCACACTTACCGCAAATGTTCCTGCCTTACCCGGAACAGCTACTACCACTTTATCTTCATCATCTTCTTCTAAATGATATGTTCTGCTAAATGTATATACATCACCATCAAGTTTCTGGTGCTGACCTGCACCTACTGATATATGATTGTTACGGAACTGTCCTACCTTCTGCCAATGTGCAAGACACTGTTTGTCATAATTGTTCCAATCCATGTCAGTACGGAATCTCTGATCAAGATAATCATTTCCGGTAAAGAAATCCTCCCAGCCTAAACCACGATTTACTTCATCACCATAATATATCTGTATACCACCCGGTGCTAACAACAGACATGTACCCTGATTAATCATCTGCTGGGAACTGCTTCTCCATACCCCCATAGTAGAATCACTGTCATCATGAGATTTAAGATAACTTAAAACATTAAAGTTTTCATCGCTGTTAATTGCACTTGCATAACTACTGTATGTCTCTTCCATTTCAGACGGATTTCCACTTTTATTGAATGCAAAGTTAATCATAGAATCAAAGCCGCCCTGTGTAAAATATTCACTTTTACCCATGCCATGTCCCCATGCCTCACCTGTCATCCAGAAATCATCTGTCCATTGTGCACCTGCCTTATCAGGATTGTTGGCACGCCATTCATTGAGAGCCTTAATGCCTTCTTTCTTAAGATCCATCCATGCATCTTTATCGACATGCTTTGCAGTATCACAGCGGAAACCATCCACACCATATTCACGTACATAATCTGTCAGCCATTTAATAATATAATAACGTGGCTGCTTTTTATAACCTGTTTTACTAAAGAAATCATTTAACTCATTCTGTTCTTCATTAAGTCTTCCCTCCTGCGTCCATTTTGTAACAAGAAGCGGAGGGGTATTTACCTCTGACGCTGAAGACTCGGTAACAACATCCGGAAGCCCAGAAAGGCTCATATGATAATCGTCTCCTCCTGCCGGAGTATATCCCGGATAACTGGCTCTTACAAATCCAGGTCCCCACCATTTTGAAGCCCATACACCAGCCTCCTTATTCCAGAAATTATTAGCCTCTGGGTCACCACCCATTAAATGTGTAGAATTTCCAAAATAGTAATTTTTCCAAGTTGATATACCGGAATCATTTAAGGCATCAGTAAATCCATAATCTATGGCATCCTTCATAGTTGTATAACCCACATGATTCATAACAATATCCATAATAACACGGATTCCCCGCTCATGGCACGAATCTACAAAATGCTCAAAGTCCTTCGCTGTTCCCATATTGGCATCAATATTGGTATAGTCCAATGTCCAATATCCATGATAAGAATAGTATGGGAATCCCTGTCCATCAGGGTCAGGGTATGTATTTGCATTATTACTCTTTACATTAGCAGATGTATATCCATGTATCTGCTCATATGGTGCCGTAATCCAGATGGCATTAACACCTAAATCGTTAAAATATCCTTCTTCTACTTTCTGTGTCAAACCATTTAAGTCTCCACCATGAAAAGTTCCGGGATTAGTTTTATAATCCAGACCATCTACCGGAGTTCTGCCATCTTCTTTTAAACCTCTTCCATAAGAATGGTCATTACTTTCATCCGAATTAAGAAATCTGTCTGTAAGTACAAAATACGATGTAACATTATCCCATGAAAATGCCTTCTGCTCCAACATTTTCAGACTGTCACCTGTTGGGATAATATACCCCTTATCATCCATTGTAACCTTAAATACATTTTCTTCTGCCTTGTCTGAAGTTTTGTCTTGTGCTTTTACTTCAACAAACTGTGACCATGCACCGGTTGAGAAAATTAACACCAGTGACATTAATAGTGACAATAATTTTTTCACTCTTCTGCGCCTCATAATTCCTCCTAAATTACATTTTGTTATAACAACTTCACTATAACTACACTATATAATATTTATACAAAGATTGCAAACCGAATTTCAAATTTGTATACAATTTGTTACAATATATATAAATTTTTATGGATATTTTGTAAATATTTTAATGTATTTTATTTAAAAGTTTGTAATTTATGCATAATCACTTGTATTGAGACGGATTTTTGTAATATATATACAAAGATTAGTCAAATTTGTAACGCAGCAAACTGTGGGGTATTTGACCCTTGCGGCAGTCGCCAAATGTCTGCAAGCAGCCACTTGGCTCGTTGCTTGCGGGAATAAAAAAGCAATCTTATGTGTGTTTTATTTAACACTTCACACAAGATTGCTTTTAGAATAATAAAATACAGACTCATCGCATTATTTCAGTTCAGCCAGACGCCTTCTGATTGCATCCAATGCTTCTTCCGGAACGGATATATCACAAACTGCTTCCTCCATTGGGCAATTACCCGTACCGGCACGGTTTATAATATTCTTGACTGATACACCGCACTGATAATGTATGCCATTTCTTGAAAGCGTACAGACAGCGGCTTCACTCATAACAAGTGCATAAACCTCTTTCACACCGAGCAGGACATATAGAAATGCTGCCGCATTACCTACCACCTTATCAGCAGCCGAAAATCCTTTTAAGTCAATTCCATTATCCAGCCAAGATAATAGTGGTTTTACACCGCGTTCTGTACTTGTATAGATTGTATCTTCCCTGCACAGAACACAGGTGTACTGCCCATCCCCCAGAATCTCAGCTGCTTTTGTAATATCAGCTTTCATACTTCTTCAAACCTTCTATCCTATAGACAAGCAAAGGAAGCAATACCCACTGAAGAACCAGACCAAAGATACCGGCGGTAATGCTCATCCAGATGGAAGCCACCTGTACACTTTCGTTACCCAAAGCATACACTGCCAGCAGAATTGCTATAGAACGAACCACACGGCCTACGACCTGTGTGGTAAACACCTTGGCAATCGTTGGCATTTTCACATTGCGTAACAGTCCGGCAAACAGACCATATGCACCAAGTTCAATCATCATAAACGGAAGCATTGTAATCCTCGGCATTCCGGAAAGTGAAAAACTTGCCAGTGGACCGAGCAGTCCGGCAATGGCACCTGCATATGGACCAGCTAAGAGACCAACAAGAATAATCGGCAGGTGCATTGGCAAAAATGTTTCACCAAGTGCATTGTCAAGTCCTGAAACCGCACCAAGTATATGGAATATCTGTGGAACGGCAACAGCACCAACAATGGCGGCAAAAGTTGCAAACGTCTGTGCCTTTACAGACAGACGCTTATTAGCTGATGTTTTCAAAATAGCTGTAGTTGACATAATAATCCCTCCTGATATTAGTTTAATTTTGTGCAGAAATCTGCCATTGCTTCTGATATTTTAATTTGCTGCGGACAGACTGCCTCACAACTTCGGCATCCGATACAGGCTGATGGGTGCTTATCCTGTGGTATTGCCTGAAGTGCCATTGGTGCAAGAAATCCGCCCCCTGTAAAACTATGTTCATTGTAAAGCTCTAACAGAGACGGTATATCTAATCCCTGTGGGCAATGTGCAGTGCAGTAGCGGCAGGCAGTACATGGGACAATGCTTTTACTTACCATTTCGCCTGCAATACTAAGCAGAGTATCCGTTTCCTTCTTATTCAGCGGTTTTTCCGTTTCAAAGGTTTCGATATTTTCCCTGAGCTGCTCAAAATTTGACATTCCTGAAAGAGTTACCGTCACGCTGTCAATTCCCTGTAAAAAACGGAATGCCCAGGAAGGAACACTCTCATCAGGACGAAGCACAGACAATTTTTCAGCAGTTTCTTCCGGAAGTGTTGCCAGCTTTCCGCCACGCAGCGGCTCCATAACCCATACCGGGATATGATACTCATTCAAAAGACTTACTTTTTCTTTCGCACCCTGAAACTCCCAATCCAGCCAGTTCAACTGTATCTGACAAAATTCCATCGACTCTCCGTAGGCATCAAGAAAACGCTTCATGACATTATAACTTCCATGTGCAGAAAATCCCAGATGACGAATCCTGCCATTTTTCTTTTGCTGCATCAGGTATTCATAAATACCATATTGGGGATCCAGATAAGCATCTATATTCATTTCACATACATTGTGGAATAAATAAAAATCAAAGTAGTCTACACCACATTTTTTCAACTGCTCCTCAAAAATTGTTTCTACCTTATCCATATTAGAAAGGTCATATCCTGGAAATTTTGTTGCCAGAAAAAAACTGTCTCTCGGATAATGGCTGAGTGTACGTCCCATCACCATTTCCGACTGCCCATCATGATAACCCCATGCAGTATCATAATAGTTAATTCCATGCTCCATCGCATAGTCGACCATTTCCTGTGTTGCTTTTTCATCAATATCCGAATAATTTTCTACGGTTGGAAGACGCATAGCCCCCATACCCAAAGCGGATAACTCAATGTCTTGAAATTTCTTATAAATCATTTTTTTTCTCCTTTTTTTATTAATCACTCAATATCTTTCCACCAACGTTCCTGATAATCTTCTGTCATTTCCAGTGACATTGTTTCTCCCAAATATGGTGTTAAAATATTCAGCCCGTTATTCTCTCCATCATACACAAATCTTTCGGCTGAATCATCCCATGCATGATTTGCCAAAGACACAGCTGCCCAATGAATCGGCATTGCCGTTTTTGCTCCCAGCATTTTAACTGCCTGAACAGCTTCTTCCGGAAACATATGTACCTCCGGCCAATTCATATCATATTGTGCACAGTCTATCATAACAAAGTCAAAATTTCCATATTTTTCATGAATCTTTTGAAAATGTTCTCCATAACCGGTATCACCACTCTCAAAAATCTGATAATATTCATCTTTAAATACCCATGATGCCCATAGTGTTGCAAATTGGTCATCCAGACTTCTGCCTGAATAATGCCTTGCAGGTGTACATCCTATTGTCAGACCATTAATGGTAGTTTCTTCCCACCATGCCATATTCCTGATTTTACTTTTTTCAACTCCCCACCTTTCCAAATGATTTTCTACCCCGAGAGGCACTATGTACTTGTCTGTCTTCTCATCAATTTCTTTAATCACCTGATAATCCAAATGGTCATAATGGTCATGAGAAATTACTAAAATATCTATATGCGGAAGTTCACTGATTTTTACCGGTGCGTCAGAAAAACGTTTTGGTCCTGCAAATGATACTGGTGAAATCCGTTCACTAAACATAGGATCAATCAATATGTTCATTCCATGCATCTGTAAAAGCAGCGAAGAATGTCCAAACCATGTAATCTGTACATTATTTTCTTCCGGATTCAAATCATAGGATGAGGGTTTGACAGGCAGTTTAGCTTTTGGTTTTTTTGCTTTTGTTGACATAATCCTGTCATCTTTCTTCTCTGTTTTGTGCTGAATCTGAAAATCGCCATCATTAAAAAAGCGGTCATCATGGTAATTTTCAGCTCTGCGTGCATAATCCTTCTTATCTTCTTTGGAGGCTTTCCCACCAAAAGCAGGCCATAGTTTTAAAAATGTAAACACTGCAACCACAATGCCCATTATAATAATTATCAAAACAACTACTGCCCTCACCAGCTTATGGCTTTTTGACAACCGTTTCATTTTCCGCATTCCCTCCTCTCTATATCTGTCTGTAAAAACCCGGCTGTATTATGCACAGCAGCATTTCTTTGTTGTGATAATCTCCCCTCCGGCATTAGGAATATCCATAATAATCTCTCCAACAGCAGGCACACGAATATGACCTGACAATGGGTTTTTAATACTGACAATAGGAGCGGTAAGAGTTGCTTCCACCTCAGAGCGTTCAAAGCTCAAATCTGTATTAATCATTTCACAGTTCACAAGCCGGAGATTTTTGCAGTAACAAAGTGGCTGTGTACCAATAATTTTACAGTTCTCAAATGTAATATTTTCGCTGTACCATGCCAGATATTCACCTTTCACAATGCTGTTTCTGACAATAATATTTTTCGCATGCCAAAAAGCATCTTTTGTATCAAAAGTACAATTTTCAAACACTGAATCCTCAATATACTGAAATGAATATTTTCCCTTCATCTGTACATTACGAAATGTCAGATGATTGGAACGCATCATAAAATATTCACTTTCGGCTGTACAGTCTTCCATTTCGATATCACACACCGACCAGCCAAATTCCGGTGAGACAATATCACATCCCTGCATCCTGATATTGCTGCACTCTCTCATTGCTTTAATTCCATGAAGTTTCGTATCAGTGATTTCTATATTGTGTGAATACCAGAGTGCTGCCCGGCAAAGTTCGGTCATTTCCGAGCCGTCAATTTTTAATCTGTTATCATGCCAAAACGGATAGCGAAGGTTAAAAAAGCAATTCAGAACGGTAATATTTTCTCCCTCCTTTAATGCACTTTCACCATCAGCCGGTCCATCAAAATTGCAGTTTTTTAAAACAAGCTCGTTTGCTCCATATAAAGCTCTTTCTTCATCAAAGGTTTTGTTCGTAATTGTATTCATATTTCAGGCTCCTTTCGTTTTGTCTATGCTTTTACTTTCTTCTGCATCGTATAAACGAGATAGTCAAGGCAGTCAATCCGTTTCTGCTCTCTATGAAGTGCATCAAGTAATAAACATCTGTGTGTTGCCAGCAGCTTCAAACCTTCATCAATCCTATCGTCTCTGATATCTTCTATAAATGTTGTAATAATATCATTGTCACAACCTGCGTCTTTTAGATTCTGAATAATGACATCTTCTCTATTTTCTTTATTCATTATACACCATCTCTTTCCTGTTCCTTCTTAACTTCTGTTTATATTATACCGCACACCAATCAATATAACAAATGCTTATATTTGATATTCTGGTATGCTTGACAGTTATATCTGCCTGTAATATACTTTATTCAACCAAGGGAGGTCGTATATATGGAATTGAGAGTATTACAGTATTTTCTTGCAGTGGCAAGGGAACAGAGTATTTCCGGTGCTGCCGAATCTCTATATCTTTCCCAGCCAACGCTGTCCAGACAACTGAAAGAGTTGGAAGATGAATTGGGAAAAAAGCTTTTTATACGTGGGAACCGCCGCATCACTTTAACAGAAGAAGGTATGATTTTACGCAAACGTGCTGAAGAAATCATGGAGCTTGTCAAAAAAGCAGAAGATGAAATTTCCCTGTCAGATGATATTATAGCCGGTGATATCTCTATAGGAACCGGTGAAACAGATGGTATTCGTTTTCTGGCAAAGACAGCAAAAGTGCTTCAGGAAAAGTATCCGTTGATTCATCTACATATTGTCAGCGGAGATAAATCTGCAGTGACTGAAGTGTTGGACCGCGGACTGATTGACTTTGGACTAATCTTCGGAGATGTTGACACCTCAAAATATGAATATATTAAATTGCCATATAAAGACACATGGGGAGTACTTATGAGGAAGGATTCTCCTCTTGCCAAAAAGAAAACCGTAACTGCAAACGATTTAATTGACAAGCCACTCATTCTCTCACGTCAGGCATTTCAGAATGTTGAGTTTCTTGAATTCTTTTCATGTGGACAGGAGAAGCTGAATATTGTAGCGACCTATAATCTGTTGTTCAACGGCTCTTTAATGGTAGAGGAAGGAATGGGATACGCCATTTGCTTTGATAAAATCATCAATGTTTCAGGGGACAGTAATCTGTGTTACCGTCCCCTTGAACCGGAAATAAATGCAAATATGAGTATTGTCTGGAAAAAATATCAGGTACTTACAAAAGCAACAGAGAAATTTATTCAAAAATTGCAGGAACTTATTTGATTTTCAGATTATTATCCGAATAAAGATCCTAATCCATTGTATTCCTGATATGAATCATAATCTGATGACTGTTTATCTGCTTTTTTCAATGTTACCTCAAACGTCTTCTCTTTATATCCTGATGAGTCTCTTCTTTCCACTTTAACCTTAACACTGTCACCTGCCTCATAGTATTCAAGTAAATTCTTAAGTGCAGATTTATCTCCAACAGTTTTTCCATCAAATTCTATTATTATATCTCCTTTCTCTATGCCTGCCTCTTCAGCTGCTCCTCCGTCCTCAAGAGCATCCACATATACACCTTGAGGAATATCATACATTTCAGTAACCTCTGAACTCACATCCCTGCATGATATACCAAGAGTGCCCTGTTTGCTGCTGTCTGCTTTATCCATAGTCATAAGCTGTTCAAGAATAGGTTCGGCAACAGACACCGGTATGGCATAACCCATTCCTTCAACCTCTTCTGAAGAAAACTTTGCCGAGTTGATACCTATGACTTCTCCCTTCATATTAAATAATGCTCCGCCGCTGTTTCCCGGATTAATGGCTGCATCTGTCTGGATAAGTGATGCAGTATAACCATCTATATCAACCTGCCTTCCAAGTGCACTTATATATCCTGATGTTACTGACTGTCCATAACCCAATGCATTTCCGATAGCTACCACCTGTTCACCTATCTGTGCCGAATCAGAATCTCCCAATGTAGCAATGACTATGCTGTTTAATACATCTTCTGGTATATCATTTAAAGATACGGCTGCTATTGCAAGGTCATTTCCTGCATCTGTTCCCTTTGTTTCTGCCTTATAAACTTGTTCTTCTGAATCATTAAAGCATACTGAAATTTCTTTTGCACCTGATACTACATGATTATTAGTAGCTATATATAAGTTTTCATCATCCTTTGCTATGACTATTCCAGAACCCGCACTACTGCTTTCATACTGCCTTGCACCTCCAAAAAACCCTTGTACGCTTTCCACACTCGTACACGTTATGGAAACTACACTGGATTTGCATTCTGCGGCTATATCTCTTACAGAATATGTTCCTGATGATTTATCATCCTTTTGTGAATATGATGCGGCAAGTGTATCTGATGTGGTACTCATCTGTATTGATGAAGGCGCTTTTGATACACTGTCATCGCCACCCAGCCTGCTTACTCCTGTCAGAACTATTCCTGCTGATAATCCAAATACCACACCGCTGACTGCTGCATTTTTCACTTTTTTTACTATCTTTCTCTTTTCATGTTTATTTTCACTTTTGACTGCCTGATAATTATTTTCAAAATTCTCATTATACATATGTATTACCTCTTTTCTTAAATTTGTATTTATATTATGCATTAATATTATGAAAATTTATTTATGAAAAATTGTTTATTCTATGTAAAAATTGTGAAAAGCGTATGAAGGACATTTCTCTAAAATTTTCTTTTAGAAAAATGTCCCTATTATACAAAATATTAACTTAACCTGCTACTTATCATATTGAGGATTTGTATTCCTAAATGACAGTACCATAATCCTGTTATCTGAATCATTGGCTAATATACACCAATAATATTCATGTGAACCTTCTACCTTTCCGCATAAATATAATAAAAATCTTCAATTTTTTCATTCTTAAGCAACAGACGATTACAAAATGTTATACCATTCTTTACAAGAACATCTTCTTCTGCATACTGAACATCATTTTCGTTATACAAATATAGGTATTTTACAGATTCATTGGAAATAGTATCTGATTGATGTTCCTCTATACAGCTTTCAATATACTGCTTATAATCATCATCTGATAAGGAAACACTGAATCCGGATAAATATTGAAACCATTCTGAATGATAATAATATTTTATATTTTCTTGGGATTCCGGTAATGATACTGAAAAAACGTAGCTTTTTGCCTTATTTTGAAATGCTTCAAAATCTTTAAACCACACTCTGGTTTGAGGAACAACAGGTTCCAAAAAAGCTTCCCATATCGCCCAAAAAAAGAATAAACCAACAAAAATAACAGTAAATAGCAATAATCTTCCCTGCTTCATAACATCCACCTCTCTTAAAAATTTGCTATAACAGTGGCATTATTATTTTGAAATTTCATCCGGCACAACAGGTTAACTTAATCTGCTACTTATCATATTGAGGATTCATATTTAAAAATGACAGTACCATAATCCTGTTATCTGAATCATTGGCTAATACACAATCATAAAATTCATGTGTACTTTCTACCCTTTTCACATAAATATAATAAAAATCTTCAATTTTTTCATTCTTAAGTAGCAGACGATTACAAAATGTTATACCATTCTTTATAAGAACATCTTCTTCTGCATACTGAACATCATTTTCGTTATACAGATAAAAACATTTCACAAAGTCATAGGAAATATTATCTGATTGATGTTCCTCTATACAGCTTTCAATTAACCGCTTATAATCATCGTTTGATAAGGAAACACTGAATCCTGATAAATATTGAAACCATTCTGAATGATAATAATATTTTATATTTTCTTGGGATTCCGGTAATGATACCGGAAATCCAACTTTTCCATGCTCTCGAAATGTTTGATAATTTTTAAACCACACTCTGGTTTGAGGAACAACAGGTTCCAAAAAAACTTCCCATATCGCCCAAAAAAACAATACACCAACAAAAATAATGGTAAATAACAATAATCTTCCCTGCTTCATAGCATCCACCTCTAATACAGCCAATATATAAATGGTGTCTTGCCTTTTTTCCAAGCTGTTACACCCTCACAAACACCATATAATTCATAGCTTTGTGCTAACCCTAATGCATTCATTTCATTTAATATATCATGAAACGAAAAATCATAATAATCAATAATGTAATAAATATATTCCATAGAATATGTTTTTGATTCCGGATTATAAGTACAATGTAATGTAATGGCGGCATCTGCTGCATTATATATTCCAAACGCAGGTATATTCAGTAATGCATCTATATTTTGATACCAGTCTGAAAAACCTGTGCAGTCATGGTAATCGCATCCGGTCCAATTCTTATTTGGAGACAATGACAGATATACCTCCGTATTATATTCATTTAAAACGGATTCTGCTGCTGCCACAGCTTGGGCCATATTGGTTTTGAAGTATTTATTTGCCGAATTAATACCAAAAACACTCTCATCAATAAAATTGCTTGAATATAAATACTTTCTTGTACTTCCTTCTGCCAGACCTTTTGCTTCACCGCCATCTCCACGAACATATGTATACAGGCAATCACCAGCCTGATCACTTACTCTTAAGCCAATAGCAACCGCTGTTAAAGTTCCAAAAGATGCATAACCTGCTAATTTTAAATATGACATATCTGCAAGTTTATCTGAATATAAACCATATACTCCAGCCGCTCCCACCGCAGTTCTCTCTTCATCAAATACTTTTACATCTCTTTCATTTTCATACTTATCATAAATAAAATTATTCGAATATGGGATATAGTCCATTTTGCCATAATATTTTTGTCCGTCTGTATTCAATGTACCATCTACAAAAATAAAATCTTCCGGTAATGTTCCATATATTTTAGAGTGATTTAATGTACAGGAATATGTATTACCATTTAGCATATATGTTTCTATAACCGGTGCACCACCCATAGCATCATAATCACTTACCCCGTCACCGTCCGTATCGGTTTTATTTGGATCTGTATATACAATTTTGCCGTTTGATAATCGCATACCATTCACTTCATAAACATCATATAACCCATCGCCATCTGAATCAGTCGGATCCACATATCCTACTGTATCTCCCTGTAATTTAGAAATAATTTTTGACAAACTTTCTGTTGTTGCAGCATAATAATACGTGCCGCCTGTCTCTTTTGCTATCTTTGCCATAGCAGTTGAAGTACCATTAATTACATTTATACAATGAATTTTAATTTCTTTTTCTTTAGCAGATTGTACTAAAGTTGTATTATAAGAAACATCTCCATCACAAATAAGAATCATAATTTTTTCATTTGAACCGGTACTGCCATCTAACATAGCAATTCCCTTTAAAATTCCTAAGTCTGCTCTGGTTTCTCCACCTGCACTTAATGTATTAATTGCATTCTTTATCAAATCCATATCCGATGTAAGTTCCTGAACAACATATACATCAGAGTTAAACTTGATAAGTCCGGCCTGATCCCCTTCTAATAATGCATCAGTAAAACTATTCAGAGCATTTTTAGCTGTAGTAATTCTTCTCCCCAACATACTGCGTGAAGTATCCACAACAAATGCCACATCATAGTTTATAGTTTCGCCATAGGTTCTATAATTCATATCCATACGCATATTATCAAGCCATATTTTTTTATCAACAATTAAGTATGTTGAAAAGTGTGTTGTAGAATATGTGATTGCGTGATTTTCTTTATCAACTTTGGAATCTTCCAATAACACATAATTGTCATTCTCTTCATCATACCACATCATACACAAATTATCTTCACTTGTCTCTCCCAGTGCTTTCTCATCATATGTAAATGTTATCTCGGCAGTAGAAAATTCACTATCGCATGATATTTCAACCGGAACACCAATCAATCCTACCACATCTGATGAACGGGTATCTAATTTGTATGTACTGGTAATGCTGACTACATTATCAATGTACCCGCTGCACTTTAGTGATACCGATACATCTGTGACACCCTTTTTATCATTGGTATCAATTTTCTCTGTATATTTTTGTTCTATAGGTTCATTGCCATCTAAAATTCCATTTTCATCTGTGTCCGCCTTATTAGGGTCAAATTGTAATACAATGTCTTCATAATCACTTAATCCATCTTCATCTGTATCCTTAATTAACGGATTAGTGAAATACTTGTTTACTTCATCACCATCTATAATTTTGTCCCCATCCGTATCTTCAAGATAACAGTTTGTTCCTAACTTTATTTCTTCTATATTTGTTAAACCATCTTCATCAAAATCTTCATTTCCATCCTTAGTTCCATTATTATCTGTATCCTGTATTAAAGGGTTTGTTCCTGTGATTACTATTTCCGAAAAATCTGATAATCCATCTCCGTCTGTATCAACTTCATTTATATCAGTTCCATAAAGACTTTCAAAATAGTTATTTAGTCCGTCACCATCATTATCATTTAAATCCACATCCATGTTCTCCATATTATTTACATTTATATTCATAAAGCACACAGACTTTTTTACTATTTCCCCATTCTTTTTCTCAGCAATTATACTTACATCATTATATCCAAGCACCAATCCAAAATCCCTTATTATCCATTCCTCATCAACATTTATTTCCCCCTGTTTTACAATATCATTATTAAGGTCTTTTATTTTGTAAAATAAATTTTTAATAATATTGCTGTTAGAAATTGAACCGGACAATGTAGAAATCTCATCTTCTATATAATACCAATTGGCGTTTTTATTATATTTTAAACCATCAGTATTTACTGAAATTTGAGCATTCTCCGCATCGCTATCCTCGTATATTGCTATTTGCCCATTCTCATTCCAACCTGTTACTTTAATACAATTATTTCCGGATTCATAATCCTCATATTTCATCAAACATGAGCAATTCCACAATGTGTTTTCGTTACCACGCCAAAATCTCACACTTTGCTTTCCGGCATTTTCATAAGTTACTCTATATTTATAAACATATTGTTCTACCTCTTCAAGACCACTATAAGGGTCATATAGCATGTGATCTGCGGATTTGATTGTCACATCATTTCCATAATTGTTTTCTTTAGTTGCTGTAGTAAAGTTGGCATATAGCGTTGTTTCCACCTTATCTACCCAGTCTGTAAATTCAGTCACATCCAGATAAATAATGTCTCCTTCTTTAAACCCTGATTCTTCCTTAACTTCCCAATGACCATATTCTGTTCCGTCCACATAATATGCATTGTTTTTGTCCCTTCCTCCGGCACTCCATGAGTTCCATTGTGTTGTTTTATCCTCGCCATAACGGTTAAAAGTAATGTTATATGCATTTTTAGGAATCTTTACGCTCCATGTATTTTCATCTTTTTGCGTCATCCAATATGCAGTATGTCCATTGCTGTTATCAATTGCTTTTATTTTAGCATTATCATTTTTTACCCACTTTTCAGCCGTATTATCAATCAGATACAATGTATCATACTCCGTTGCTGCCCAGGCAGGTACAAATTGACGCAAATCAATACTTACCAAAACCATTATTACGGTCAGGATACCTGCTAATAATCTTTTCACTTGTTTATTTTTTGAATAAATGTCCATAAATATACCTCCATTCACATTATAGCCACTCTTACATTTTCATAATTTTGACTATTCTCTTTAAGGTTTCGTAGATACGTTTCCATTTTCACACTACTTAATAAATAGAAAATGCTTTATCTATAGTTCCTTAGTTTTTCTCTCTTTACCCATTTATACAGTCCTTCTATTCTTCAAAATCAGATAGCACTGCCGGACAGTAATAGTTGTATTTTTATGTACTTTTATCCATTTTAGCTAATTCTTCTATCATTTCATTTTTAATAAACGCATATGTATTTTGATTACCGATATAAAATACCTTAAACAATTAGTTGAAAATAATCTTTTTTTGTTCTTCAGAAAGCATTACTATTTTTTGCTCAAAAAAATCAGACAAAATTTTGTATTTTTCAGCAGTAATACTATTGTTATTAAAATAGTAATCCATTAGTTTTCTGGCAATAACTCCTGTATTTCTATGAATTCTCAAACGAATTAATTTTTCTTCATTCTCGTATCTGCAACAAGAAAATAACGTTTTCACTGAATTATCAATTCTCGTAATATTATTAATAATCTTTCTATGTTCTTGATAAAAATCCCATCCCAAGCTAAAGAATATGCTTACAATATCAGTTTCTAAATTCTCAAATCCACCATTTAACAACATAATATCAAATAAACTTTTATCTTTATGCTTTAATTTCAATATTTCATTATTTAAATATTCATATATTTTATTTAACTCCATATTTTGCCTGCCCAAATACTCTAATGCTGACCCCGGTGATATTTCTTCATATTTTTCATATTTATCTGAACTTTCATTATAATACTCTAACATTCCTGTGCGTTTCCATCGAGGATTATCCCCAAAAATATACTCATAACTTTTCCGCCCGCAAGCCTTAACTATAACATCTAAATTTTCCGTATCCAATAATCTCATGTATATTTCCATATCTATCTCCTATAATTTTGAATTTGATTTATATTATTCGGAATTTCAAGTTTATCTGACATTTCAAACATTTAATCTTCAATTTCCAAATATTCTTCAGTACCAGGTATTAAAACCCTTGCCTGTTCATATAACCCATGCATCTCCTGACTATTCTTAAGTTCAAAACTTTCAGGTGTATGAAATTGTAGTTCAAACTTCTGCCCTTCTTGGGATTCTAATTGTACATTAATTCCATTATAAGGATTTTTCTCATCCAACCATGTATTTTTAATCTTTGTAACTATGTATCCCTTCTTTTCCAATTCAGAAAGCGTATTCTGAGTACATTCAATCAAGTCATCCTTAACTTTTACTTCCGTATATCTTATCAAGTCATTTATTTCAGATATATCAACTTTTTCTGCTCTATCATAAATTTTTTCATATAGCGATGATGGACTTTTAATTCTATATTCCAACCCAACTAATTCTCCACCATTAGATTGGACAATAATTTTTAAATCATTAGTAATATCCGGTTCTTTTTCTATAGCTTTAAAATATATTATTTGTTCATGAGATAACAAACTATTAAATGCCTGCTTATCTTTTTCAGTCCAACTGCAGTATATTTCAAAATCCTCAACATTCAATTTATCTCTTATCAGATTTTTCTCTAATTCAAAAAAAACATTTTTTGAATCATCAATTACTATATCACTTCTATCTCTTATCTGTTTATTAGCATCTTTTAATGTTTCATTAACCTCCTTTGATGATACCGATTTATTCTCTACTTTCATTTTATCCCCCTTATTTTATATTACCACAATATTATCATAAAGTTTATTTTCAATTTCTTCATTTTACCTCTATATTATCTACTATCTTTGCCGCCAAATAGCTAATCTCTTTCCAATTTGATTTTTCACAAAAAATGTAACATCTAAATAAACTTTTTTCATTCTTAATAAAATAAATATAAGCAAAAACCATATTATCTCTAATTTCACCTTCTGCCATTAAACAGCATAATATTCTTTTTCCTCTGAAAATATCCGTTATATAAACACATGTGTCCTCATATTTTTCTTCAATTTCTTCTATAAAAGATTCTGCCAATTCTTCTTCAGATATTTCAATTTCCTCTTTTCCCATTAATTTACATACTTCAAAGGCAATGCCATATTTTCCTTCTTCACAAACAAATTCTTCATACAATTCCATATCATTAGGACATACGAATTCTTTACCATAAATTTCTTTATGCACTCTTTTTTTAGGAAGATATACATAAATATGACCACAACATACCGGTATTTTTTCAAATTCAACCTTCCTTTCTTTTATGTATATACCTTCTTCAAAACTTCCTTTTACTGTACTCTTTTCTTTTAACAACATATTTATAATAGAAAGATCAATAAACTGTTTTTCCATTTCAATACTCCATCTCAATGCTTAAAATCACTCCCTTCCAGATTTAATTTTTTCAACATACATATTAAAATAGTATAACAAAATTATATAAGTGTAAATTTAAACATTTCGACATTAATCGACATTTTTTTAAAATACTAAAGCTATATGCATAAAAGCATATATTGACTTTTCATGGTCTTATAAGTATAATTCCCTATATTGGCTGTATTTAATTGTTCTGATGTTCAATTATACATGGCATGTTTTTTACCTGCCAAGGGAATGCGGTGAGAATCCGCAGCAGCTCACTCTACTGTATTGGATACGAAACTTAAATAGCCACTGGTTCGCCCGGGAAGGCATAAGGAGTAGGTTTGAAGCCATAAGCCAGGATATCTGCCAATAAATATTTTTTAAGCATTATGCTTTCTTATCATTCGGTGAGGATATGATGAGTAAATAGTCTTAGGCAAATTGCCACACATCATTTATATCATTGTATTTCACCTCAAATTTATAATTATATACACAACTTCGTGTATACAATGGAAATGGAGGAGAATCATGAAACTAAAAACAACTATCACCGGCATAGCTCTCTCTTTTTGCGTAGCTGTGTCATCAATCACACCCATTCAGGCAAAAACGGTTAATTCTGTTACTGCTAATGAAGTATTAAAAGAGGCATCTTCTACTGCTGCCTACATAAAGGGGCTCTGGGAATCAGAACCGGTAAGCGTTACTTCCTACAGAGAATTAATACTTATGCTGCGTTCAGGCATTGACTGCAAAATCCAGTATAACAATTACAAATCTGCATTATCAGAATGTATCACTGATGACGGCAGGTTTTTATTTGCCAATGAGGAAAATGTAACTCTGTATGCCACTGCCATCGAAATACTTACACTGGGCGGAGATAATCCCGAATCATTTAATGGTGCAAATCTTGTTAAATCCTTTAATGACTGCCTTGCATCATTTACAGACGCTGATGAGCTGAACACAAAAATATCTAATCCTTATTACTACAGCTACATAATACCTGCTGTAGAAAGTTATTCAAAGGAAATGTCTGATTCAAAAAAGATTCTTTCATTATTAGAAAAAGCAATGTTCTTAAACTACGGCTCTGATGAGTACGGATGTGGTATTAACTACTATGGATATTCAACAGATAGTAATGGAAAAGTTTTGTCTGCTGCACCTTACTTCTATAGAACAAGCCCCAACAGTGCAGCCATGATATACTCTGCATTGAAATGGACACTGACACTTCAGACTGAAGACGGAGGATTCAAATTTGACAACGGTGAATGGTCCGTTTCATCAAATGCCGATTCTACGGGATATGCACTGGAACTACTGTCTTCATATAATATAGCAGATAAAGCATCAGAAGCTTACAAAGCCCTTCTTACTTTTAAAAGCGAAACCACACCGGGATGCTATACATACTCAGGTGTCGACAGTCCATATGCTGCTGTTGATGCATTAGAAGGTCTTATCAGCTACTACCTTTATCTTGATGGTCAGAATCCATCACCATTTAATGTAGAATATGCTAAAAATATTGCATCAACCAAATATACTGTTACATTTAAAGGTAACAAAGGTACAATAAACGGAAAATCATCATACAAAGTAACCGTTAAATCCGGAACTACAATAAAATCTCCTAAAGCCATACGAAAAGGATACTCATTTGACGGATGGTATACAGAGAAAAACAGCGATAAAAAAGAAATAACAATTACTGTTACATCAAACAGAACATATTATGCAATATGGTCAAAAATAAATGTGAAAAAAGCTACCATATCATCTGTAAAATCAACTTCAAAAAAGAAAGCAAATGTTACAGTTAAAAAAATGTCAAATGTCACCGGATATGAGATTGAATATTCTATGAAATCTAACTTTAAAAACAGCAAAAAGTTAAACATTAAAGGCGTCAAAGCAACCTTAACAGGTCTTAAATCAGAAAAGACATATTATGTCAGAGTACGTGCCTACAAACTTGATTCGGCAGACAAACCTGTATATGGCTCATTCAGTTCTGCAAAGAAAATTAAAATCAAATAACAAGTGAGGTAAAGATTAGATGAAGAGACAGGTATCATTTATAATATTAACGTTAATATTTATATTGGGAATAACAGGATGCGGACATAAAGCCGCTTCCAAATCATCAGATAAGTCTGAAACAGAACTTGTCTCTTCTTCTGTTTTATCTGAAAAACTGTCACTTTCGGAAAAACAGGGAGAGTCAAGTTATTCTGAAAGTGACAGTTTTTCAGATGAATCTGTTATAGACGAAACTACCAGTACATATTCAGACAACACATTATCATCAATTGCAGATTCATCAGTAACCGACACCACGGGTTCTGTACAGACAGAAAGTACATTTTCCGGTAACACACCATCCAAAACTCAGAGTGTAACTTCTTCACATTCAAATACTACAGCACATGCATCTCAGGATACCAAGAAACATACTAATGAAACAACAACACAGACGGAGCACAAAACCACTTATTCCATAACAGTTCCCACAACTACTGCTGCCCAGCCATCCACTACTTCTTCCAAATCGGAGACTACTGCAAAGCATATCGAAAAGAATACAATTAATGTTACCATATCAATATCATGCAAAGCAGCACTTAACAATCCGGATCTTAATGCCGGCATAACACTGCCTTCTGACGGAATAATATTAAACAGTTTATCCATAAAAATAAATGAAGGCGACACAGTATATGACGCCTTCGAAAAAGTCTGCACTAATGCAGGTATTAATTTTAAATTTACCGGAACTGCAGCCAGAAAAAGTATATATATCAGTTCAATAGCCGGATTATCACAAATGGACTGCGGAAAGAACAGCGGATGGAAATATAGTGTAAACGGTATTGAACCTTCTTTAGGATGCAGTATGTATACTTTATCAGATGGTGATATAATTGAATGGTATTATACAACTACTCTGTAACTCTATTCTGTTACTGATAAATGCAGTACACTTATAAACCTGTCCTTTACTATATTTATGGCTTCTTCTGCATTCATCCTGCCAAAAGGTATAAATCCTCCTGCCATTTCAGCATGACCTCCGCCACTTCCAATACCCTTTAACGCTTTTTGAACAATACGTCCGGCATCCAAATCTTTTCTCTCACTTCTGATAGACAGCTTAACCCCATCCTTTTTTAATGAATACACAACGGAAAACTCTGATTCAACCAGCTGCAGGGTAAAATCACATATCTGTGCTATAAGTGATTCGGGACACTCCGGACCAACATAGGCAAAACTTACATTGTCATATATTGATATATTTTCAATTGCCCTAGAGTATATCTTAAGGTCTTCTCTGTATATAACACTGTTTTCAAGAAGTTTAATCATATCATAATCCGTTTTATCATATAATTCAGATAATATCTCTATATCTCTTTTACATATGCCCCGGACAAGTCCTGCTGTATCTATTCTTATAGCATAAGTAAATGCCGTTGCCACATTTCCATTTATATCTACATTATTTTCCAGAAAATATTCAGCTATAATAGTTGCACACGCTCCGTATTGCGGTCTTATATCCTTTACTCTGTAAATATATTTTCCTGGTGTCTCAGGATGATGGTCAATACATATTATCTCATCACCCACCATATCAACTATATTAGAATTGCCTTTTTGTGAATCCACCAGTATTACTTCGTCACTTTCATGGAGTATATTTCTTTCCTCCATATCTTCAAGCTTTTCCATTTTTATTCCAAGAAACTGAACCATTTTTGACGTACTGTACCTGTCAATTCTTCCTTTATAGCATATGGTCGAATCTATACCTCTTGATTTCAATAGCACCTGCATGCCATAGGCCGAAGCTATGGCATCAGGATCCGGAAAATCATGTGTCTGAATATATACATGTTTACTTTTAACAGCATCAATTATCTCATCTAATTTTGTCATATTTTACTCCTGAGAACATCTGAACTGAAGGTCATCCCACCGTCTGTCTACTTCTTCCTGAAACTTAACAATCAATTCTTCGTTTCCTTTTTTAAATAAATGTTTGAATCTTCCCTGAGGTCTTAAGAAATCTTCTATAGGAAGCTTATTTTTAGGCTCATAACTAAGCTGCCATTTACCATCAATCACTTCAAACAAAGGCCAATAACATGTCTCAACTGCAAGTCGGCATATTTCCATAATATCTGCCATATCATATCTCCATCCTCTTGGGCATGGACTCATTATGTTCAAAAATGCTGCACCCGGCGTATAGATTGCTTTCTCCGCTTTAACATGAAGGTCTTTAAAATTGCCTAAAAAAGTAGTCTGTGCTACATACGGCACTTTATGCTCAGCAATAATGGCTGTTAAATCTTTTCTATACTGTATCTTACCTATAGATGATTTACCTACAGGGGTTGTTGTAGTATCAGCATACATCGGAGTGGCTGATGAACGCTGTATACCTGTATTCATATATGCACCATTGTCATAACATACATAGACAAAATCATGCCCTCTCTCCATTGAGCCGGATAATGACTGGAATCCTATGTCATATGTACCTCCATCTCCGCCAAATGTAATAAACTTGTAGTTATCCTTAATCTTTCCTTTTTTCTTTAATCTGTTGTATGCCGTCTCCACACCACTCATTGTAGCACCTGCATTTTCAAATGCATTATGGATATAGCTGTCTTCATAAGAAGTAAATGGATACATAAAGCTTGATACCTCAAGGCATCCTGTAGCATTACCTATAACTGCATGGTCTCCCTCATGCAGTGCCCTTAGCACCGCTCTGACTGCAATAGTTCCGCCGCATCCTGCACACATTCTATGGCCCGGGGCTAAACGTTCAGGCTGGCTCATTACTTCTTTTAAATTATATCTTTTTTTAGTCTCCATTACAAAATGCCTCCTAACCTCTCAAGCCTATATACTTGTACTGTTCCACTTCTTTGCCGTCAGTTACCAGTTGTTCCATTTCATTAAATACTTCTGTGGCATCTTCTACCCTGAAGTCACGTCCACCCAATCCATAAATATAATTCCTTACTTCCATTGTACATTTTGAATTAAATAATGCTGCTGTAACTTCTGAACCAAGAGGTCCTCCATGACTGCTGAAACTGTCAGTCCTGTCAAGTATGGCAACCGCCTTCGCACCCTTTAGTGCTTCTGCTATTTCCTTTTCAGGGAAAGGTCTGAACACACGCAGTTTTAATAATCCTACTTTTTTACCTTCTTCACGCAGCTTATCAACCGCATCCTTTGCCGTTCCTGCTGCTGAACCTATTATTACCATAGCATAATCTGCATCCTCAAGCCTATACTCCTCAAAAAAGCCATATGTACGGCCTGATATCTGACCATATTCTTTTGCCACATCAAGAATAACCTGTCTTGAATTATTCATTGCCTCTGTCTGTGCCTTCTTAGTTTCCATATAATAATTGGATACCGCATATGGGCCTACTGCCAAAGGTGTTTCGGAATTCAACAGATAGTTCTCCGGCTCATACTCACCTACAAAATTCTTTACTGTTTCATCTTCAAGAAGCTCTATATTTTCAACCGCATGGCTTGTAATAAATCCATCCTGGCATATCATTACCGGAAGATGTACATCTTTATGCTCTGCTATTCTGTATGCCTGTATAAAATTATCATATGCTTCCTGATTATTTTCTGCATATATCTGAATCCATCCTGAATCTCTTGCTCCCATACTGTCAGAATGGTCACAGTTAATATTAATAGGTCCGCTTAAAGCACGGTTTACCAGTGCCAACACAATCGGAAGCCTGTTGGATGCTGCCACATATAATTCTTCCCACATAAGTGCCATACCACATGACGAAGTAGCCGTAAGTGCTCTTGCACCTGCAGCAGATGCACCTATTGTGGCACTCATTGAACTATGCTCACTCTCAACCGGTATGAACTCAGTATCACATTCTCCATTTGCTATATATGAAGAAACATACTGTGGAATCTCTGTTGACGGTGTAATTGGAAATGCCGGCATTACATCAGGATTTATCTGTTTTATTGCATAGCTCACCGCTTCATTTCCTGATAAACGATCTCTTATTGCCATCTTATTTGCCCTCCTTCATTGTAATTGCATCAAAAGGACAGACTTTGGCACATATGCCACATCCTTTGCAGTGTTCCAAATCAAACTCTCCACGTTCACCATTCTTTACCGGAATACTGCTGTCCGGACAACATGGTGCACACAAAAGGCACTGAGTACATTTGTCCTTATCGAATATAGGTGTATCCGTTCTCCATTCACCCGTATTAAAATAAACTGATGTACCTCCGGCATTTATCTTATTGCCTTCGGTAATATCCTGCCACGGGCTCTTTTCCGTAATCTTTGATATATCTGTAGCCATTTTTATCCTCCACTTTATAATTCCTGTAATACCATTTTAAGTGCCTTCATATTGCCTTCTATAACTTCCGGCTTCTTGGCAAACTTATGCTTATATGAATTTTCCATTTCCTTAAGGAATGTCGCCCTGTCCACAACTCCGCTAATCGCAACTATAGCTGCTAACATAGGCGAATTAGGAAAATATTTCCCCAATGCCGCAACGGATATTCTATGGGCATCTATGGTATATACCTTGCCTTCATACCCATTCAGATGCTTACGAATTTCGTCCGGTGACTTTGAGGTATTGACTACAATAGCCCCTTCCGGATTAAGTCCGTTAGTTACATCCACCGATTCAAGTAATGTCTCATCTACCACCACTACATAATCAGGGTCATATATATTTGAATGTACTCGTATTTTATTTGCACTTATTCTGTTGTAAGCCGTAATTGGGGCACCCATACGTTCAGGTCCGTATTCAGGGAATCCCTGTACATACTTTCCTGTATTAAATGCAACATCTGCAAGCAGCAGTGCTGCCGTCTTGGCACCCTGACCGCCCCGGCCATGCCAGCGAATCTCAACTGTATCTTTCACTTTTTCCTCCATTCCGCCGTTATGATATCTTTTACATCGGCATACTATATTCTATGCTTCTCCGATTATAAGCCACGGAGACGGCTGAGTTACAAACACACTTCTTTTATCAGTTTTTGAAACTGTTATCTGTATAACTTCCATATCTTTTATTCCATATATTTTAAATATATTTCCTATACCTGACAATATATCAAGTTCCAAAGTATATATTACAAACTGCATATGCGGATTTTTTGTAAGAAGATTTCTTATATCTTCTTCCAGATTTTTTGTCGCTACTATAAACGCTATTCTAGGCACCGGAACATTTGATAATGATTGCTCACTCAAGTCCGGTATAATCTTTACATTTTTGACACCGAATTTATCCACATTTTCTTCCATTGAGTGTTTTGCAGCTTCTGTACCTTCAACTGCAATAATAGTTCCCTCGCTGGCATTAATTGCCGCCTCTATAACTATACTCTCTCCGCTGACTATAATTGCGGTATCATGTTCATCTATTCCCAACAGACTCATTATAACTGCACGAATCTCATTACCTACATAGTGGATAGGTCCTTTGCTGAAGTTCTCATTCTTAATACCAATTCTATAGGCTTCCCTTGTATTCTCATTTACTACCAGAATAACAGTAGGACCTGTTATCTTCTTATTAATAAGTTTTTTTATCTTGGAGTTTTTGACCTCAATATCAGTATCCGTACCTTCGCCATACCAGATATCATATTCTCCAAAACCTGCCTCCCAGAACTCATAGAACAAATCCGGATGGTCAGAATCAGCAAATATCAGCACCCTTTTGTGGGTTTCAATTGTAGGAATTACATTTTTCTGTTTACCACAGATATTCAGTACCTTGAACTTCTCGGGTCCTACATTCATCTTATCTGCAAAATAACCCATCCATTTCAGGACTCCATCTGTCTCAAATACATTACTGTTTTTTACATCCATACATCCACTCTCCTTTTTATTTTTGTTTTATCACCGCATTTACACCAGACGATTTTGACAGGCAGCCATAAACCTTTTTACCGTTAATCCTCTTATATGCCCTTACCTTATAGTAATTGCGTCCGGTTAAATAAAACTTATCTTTATACTCAAGGCTTTTACCTGCTTTTACTGAAGCTATTTTTTCGTATTTACCATTTTTTGTAAGACACCAGAATATATCATATCCTTCTGCTCCACTTACCTTTTTCCATGTTATCAGTGAATATTCAAAGCCTTTCATCTTTGCCTTAACTTCTGTCACATCATTTAAGTATGCGGTAGCCGCATTTTTGACGGATGAAAAACTTCCGTATATCTTTTCTCCTTCATAAAAACGGTATGCCCTTACTTTTACATAATATCTGATTCCCTTAGACAGACCTGTTATAATTTTAGATGAAGTTTTATTTCCTTTTATATCAGCCTTACGCGTATATTCTCCATCTTTTTCCTTGCTTATATATATTTCATATCCATTTGCACCGGAGATTCGTTTCCATTTTACTTTCAGTTCTTTTATACCAACAGTCTCCAGTGATGTACCTGTTACTTTCCCCGGCTTAGTCATTCCTGACTTTTCTTCTGATATTTCACCATAAAGTTTTTCATTATACCTGATTTTGTAAGCCCTAACCATATAATAGTATTCTACACCACAAATCCTCTTGGTATCTATATAACTCTGTCCGAAGTATGCCGCAGGAACATCCGCTATAAGCTCATAATCATAATCATACTCTGACATTCTGTATATTTCGTATCCTTCTGCATTTTCAACATCTTTCCATTCCACCATAAGTTCATGAACACCTTTCGAACTTACTTTAGTGATTTTAGGTATACCTATCTCATTTGGTTCAAACATTATCTGCAAAACACAATCATCTATAATATTTTTAATAACATATTCACCATGCGAAGCAAATACAGGAGTACCATTTAAAAGTATCACATCTATCTGATATCCTTCGTCAGGTTCAATTTCAACAACATATTCGTCATTATATGGAACCACTGTAGAAGGTGATGCTGTTCCGTTTTCTCCAACCTCAACTTCTACCTCACAGTATTTATCTGTAAATTCAACATACACTTCATGGTCTGATGACACATTTTCAAATATATAATCTGTTCCTTCAACTTCAACTAAGTCTCCATCCACATATACCTTATCCACCTCATATGCATCATCCGGTATAAAAGAAATAATAGCATCCTTTCCATATTCTACCGTTCTTGAAGATGTTATTGTTCCATTCTCTCCGCATCCTGTAGTTATATTGTATTTAATTTTTTCAAATGTGACGTTTATGCTCAGCCCTGACCATGTATCACCGGTTTCATATTCAAAATTTTCGTTTAAAAGATTAGTCACATCTACATCATTTACAATTAATGATGATACTTTATATCCGGTGTCCGGTACAGCAGATATAAGAACCTTTTCTCCTGCCTCAACCTGTATCTTATCATCTGTAAGTAATGTTCCGCTTCCCTGCTGTCTTGTATTGATTTTATAAATCTTTTCAGAAAACACTGCTGTTATATCAACAGGTCCGTTTACTCTGTAATCCGAGCCCATATACGGCTCACCATTTATCTCATAACGTATGAAATTATAGCTTTCCTGCGGAATATTATACATTTCTATTATGCTGCCGTATTTAAGTACCGTACCACTTTCTATTGGACTGCCTTCATATCTGACTATAAATGTACCATTTTCAGGTACTTTTATATTTATGGTGCATTCTACTTCTTTAAATACAGCCTGTAAGTTGTGTGTCTCTTTAACATTATTCAATGTGTATGTATTATCATCATTAAGCACAACAGGTTCATTATCAAGATATACTTTATCTATCTGATAACCTTCATCAGGGGTAAATTTGAATGTAGTGCTTTCTCCATATGCAACTGTCCTGTTTCCTGTTATTCTGCCCCCTTCTGCACTTACAGTTATATTAAATGTCTTTTTCCTAAACTTAACAGATATCCAATAATTCCTGTCTGCCTCATTTATAGTATATTCCAATCCTTTTAACTCTTTATCTTCACCATTAACCGTAAATTCTGATATCACATATCCTTCATCAGGTGTAACCTTTATAACTGCACTTCCTCCATATTCCATCTGGAATGATGGTGTAATGCTGCCGCCTTCGCCTGCATCAGTTGCTACATTGCATGCCGCAGCAGTTTCCTGCCCTATATCCTGATTCAGCGGTTCCTGTGCATATACAGACGGATTTCCGCTAATTACAAACAGAATTAATGACATCATTATAGCTATTTTTCTTTTAAAACTTTTCATATATAATCACTTTCCTCTCTTACAAACATTCTTCTTTAAAATGCATAATATATGATATTATTTTATCATTACTATAGCTGACCATTCAAGAAGAAGTTTAAAAAATTCCTAATTTTTCTAATTCTTTATATCTTTTACTTTCAATTTGTAAAATTAATATTTGACTTTTTGACTGTATATGCTATATTATAATTAAGTTAACTCGTGAAGGATTAAGGCTGGGTTCTCGAATGAGAGTAGGTGTACACCAAGAATTCCTTTGCCCCTGGGGTTAGCTTATTTTTTGATTTTTTTTAAATATTCTTAGGAGCATTATTAATTTCTCAGACAATAATCTCAACAGCTTGTTTGCATCGTATATTTATGCGTATTAATTTCACAATATGCTCAACATAACTGCTTATATATATAATCCCCAAGAAAATTAAAAACCGGTGGTCACCCGACCACCGGTTTAATTACTGTATTCTATTTCTTCTCTTCCATATTTAGCCCATATACCCCTCCATCTTCCGTCACAACATAGTGATAGACCTTATCCCCTATTTCCATATCACCTTCACATTTTCCGTCATTAAAATTGTCTGTTATATCTATCTTATCTTCTTCTGATAACAGATATAATCTATCATTTTCAAACCCAAGACATACTCCGTTACTCTCATCACATATTACAAACTTACTTTCTTCTAAATTTGAACCATCACCTTCTGCAGAGATACTAAATGGCATATCCTCATCCCCGGTAATTTCTACTTCCACTGTATTTTCATCTATTTTCGTAACTTTAGCGTCATATTCTTTCCCATCAATACTTACCTTTATCTTGTGTAACCATGTACTTCCTGTAGCAGCATAAACTACTGCATTAGTTGATATAAATCCCACTACTGCTAAAGTTGCCGCAGCACATACCGCCTTTTTTGAAATTTTCTTTATCCTGCTTATATTTTCTCTCTTCATATCTTTCACCTTTCTCAACAGATTTTCAGAAGCATGCACTTCATCAAAAGTGTCCTTATATATTTTTTTATTCTCTTTTTCCATTTTCATTTCCACGCCTCCTCAAGCTGCTGCTTTAACATTTTTCTTGCTCTCATAAGTCTGGTTTGTATGGTAGTCTCTTTAACACCCAGAATGTCAGATATTTCTTTTACTGAATAGTCTTCATAATAATATAAATGTACCACCGACTTGTATTTTATGGGAAGTCCCATTACAGCATAGTACAAGTCACTCTTTTCCTGTGTTTCAAACCGGGGTTCCCGTTCAATCTCTTCCATATAATCTACATTTCTCTTCCAGAAAGATCTCCATATATTTCTGCATTCATTTACTGATACTTTTATAAGCCACCGTTTTATATGTTCATCATCCTCAAATTCCATATCACTTCTAAGTAATTTTACAAAGGTATTCTGAACTGCATCCTGTGCATCCGCACTGTTCTTACAATTACTTAATGCTACTCTGTATACAGTATCAATGAATGTATCTGCTATTCTGTCGTATTCCGCTGCCTCCATGTCTTCCTCCTTATGATGCCATTTTGAAAGGCCTTTCACTTAATAAACGGTTGAGAAAAGGAAAATATCACATTAAAATTTATATATTTTTAACTCCATGTGATGCGGATGGGGAATTGTAGGGTTGGGATATTATGCTAAATGCTAATAGAAAATGGCAAACTCGCTAACGCTCAAACAGTGCCATTTTCTATTAAACGCACAATTTCCCAACCTGACAATTCCCGAATCCGCATCTCAATGGAGTTAAAAATATATAAATTTTATCTGTAATCTATTGGTATTTACATACTAAAATATATTTGGGTATTTAATTTATTAATTTTGGCATTTGCATTGGGACCAGAAGATCTGGTAATAGGCATTATTAAAATCTGGATTTTCATAGTCATTTACAAAATTTGGATTTACTATATAAGTTTTCCCGTTGTTTGTATGTAGTTTTATATCTTTATCGAAAAATGCTCCTAAATTTCCATAATATATCATTTGATTAATAACTTGTACAGCATCTTCTGTTTTGCTTACTTCTACCTTTTCAATGCTGATATCCGGTCTTCCAAATTTCCTCATTCCTCTTGTATGGAGCCAGGTAGAACCATCTTCCATTTCTGATGAAAGAATAGTCACATGATTATAAGGATTGAATTCCTGTCTGAAGAATTTATCAGTCCACTCTTCAGCGGAATATAGTGAAAAAGTCTGTAAATCCAGAACCCCTATTGCATTTCTTTCTAAAAGTGCCTGAACAAATCCGATTGTATTACGCATATAATTCAGATTATCATCCTGCTGTACTTCCCCTCTGATAATTGCCCATTTATCGGTATTTTTTATCTTTTCATAAAGATTATGTTTTTCTCTGTCAAGAATTTCACCTAACTTTCCGCCAAGCAATGACTGCATATATTCATTGTTGTCTTCTGCATTATAAAAAATGAAATCTAACCCATCAGGAAAACTATCAACATGATGCTTCTCTCTGGAAACTTGCAGCTCCTCATCTCTTACACCAAATATTACATAAAATAATAATGGATGATAATTCAAATTTTTATAATAAGGCCTTTCATAACTCATTCTATATTGTCCTCCTAATCTTGATTGTATCTTTACGAATTATATAATTTTTTCTCATAAATATTTCGGTCGTTATCTTTAAATACATTAAAAATAATTCGTTCCATACAATCGCCATACTGTTCTAAGAAAGAGGTCACTGTTTTCCATGCGATTTCTGCTGCCTTTTCATTTGGAAAATGAAATTCCCCTGTTGAGATACAGCAGAACGCAACTGATTTGATATTATGTTCCAAACAGCATTTTAGAACATTTTCATAGCAATTCCGCAAATCCTGACAAAGCATATTATTCAAACCATTATATACAATCGGTCCAACTGTGTGAATCACATAATCACAAGGAAGATTATAGCTTAAAGTCAAAGTAGCTGTGCCTGTCGGCTCTTCGTAGTTTCTGCCATATTTCAATCGTCTGTGTTTCATGATTTGGTTACATTCTTCCCGAAGCTGCATTCCTGCCGCACTGTGGATGGCATTATCAATACATCTGTGACAAGGAAAAAAACAACCCAACATCTGTGAATTGGCGGCATTTACAATAGCACCTGTCTTCAGTCTTGTAATATCCCCCTGCCAGAGTGATATCTTTTCCGCATAGGAAGATTTACTATTATATTGTTCCTTTATTGTTGGAATATCCGATAAAGATACAACACCTTTTGAGTTTAGTTCTTCCTGCAGATATTCGTCCTGTAAATTCAGTAATTCATCGGGCAGCCCGCCTGGCATACGGATATTCATAAGTGAACGGATTGTATTTTTCTTTTCCTCCAGACTGTATCCGGTCGTTTCAAGCTCACAGTATTTGGTCGAATCTTCTTTTAACTTTTTCAGAAAAATATCTGCTTTTTCTGTTCCATTCATTTCAAGCACCAGCCTTTCCTCAAACTTCACTTAGATTGCTCAAATCAGATATTACCTTTGCCATATCGCCGCCTATGCCGATTGCCCTGTTTCCAAAACTCTCTGGAACGAAAGCTTCATTCATATTAAGACGGATTAAGGACAAACCTTTGTTTTCACGAACCATTTTTTCAAAAGGAAAGCGAATAATCGTTGGGGTGTTAAATCCAACTCCAAGCTCCAGTAATACCGCATTTTTCTTTTCTATTTTTTTAAGAAAATCATGGTAACGTCCTGCCGCCTCATGCCAGTTTTCATCCTCCACAAAATAGCTGTCACACCGCAGATGCATTGTCATATTTCCACCGCATACCGGACACCTGGGCACCATATAAGACGGAACCAGACAGTCACTTCTTGCTTGATCCATCTTATAAAACAAATCCTCTGCATCATAAATCTTTGGATGGCATCCTTTTTCACACTGTATATTTCCATAATCACCTTGTGTAGCAAAGATACGTTCTGCCTGAAAGCCTGCGTTTTGAAATTGATGGTCAACATTCGTTGTCAAAACAAAATAATCTTTTTCTTTTACAATTTCATAAAGCTGTTTGTATAACGGCAAAGCGGGCGGCAGAAAACGATTTATCAGACTGTGTTTTGACCAGTAGCCCCATTTTGCCTCCTGTGTGGGAAACGGATAAAAACCTGCTGCATACATGTCTGTCATATACATAGAACCATATTTTTCTATAAACTCACTGAAATTATCAATAAATCGTTCCCCACTATAAGTAAGTCCGGCTGCGGTAGACACTCCTGCCCCTGCACCAATCAGTATGATTTCAGCTTCCCTTATCAATGCAGATGCCTGTTTTACCTGTTCATCATAAGGAATATTTTGAAAAACATAATCTTCGGCAGGAACACCGCTTAAAAACTGTGACCAGTCTATCTTATTTTTTTGACTCTGTTTCATGATTATCAACCTCTTTTCAAAATTGCTTTCTGTGGACAAATCTCATAACACCTGCCACAATGCAGACAATTGGTCTGTTTGATTGACACCTTTCCGGCTGTAACATAAATACAACTCTGCGGACATTCCGGAAAGCATTTTCCACATTTAATGCAGCTTTCCGTAACATAAAAGCCATATAATTCAGCATGGATATCATGGTTATTGCCTAAATAAAAGGTATCTCTATAAATTGGCTTTACGGATAAATCAAAATATTCTCCCTGTCCCTCATACATCTGAAAAACCTCCAGTGCATTCCGGCTCTCCATACCGGGATAAATTTCATTCATATATGGATTTTCCGCAAAAACTTCTTCCAATTTTTCAATACCTATATTGCGTATCCTGCCACGAATCGAAACAGCTTTCTTATCCAAGGAATGATTTCCTCCCACCATCCCGCTAATAGCTGCAAATTTCTGTTCCATAAGCTGCCTGTAAAATTCCTTTCCTTTTGCAGTTATAAAATACAAACTATCTGCATCTACAAGCATAATATCAATTACTCTTGCAACCGGCAAGCCGTTTTCATCCACAGTGGCAAATACCACCGAATGAATTTCATCTTTCAAAATCTTTAAATAATCCGCTGTCTGCATAAACATAATCTCTCCCACATTTAACACTATAAAAACATCCCCCCTGACACTAACTATCCCACCATTTCACTTTCATAATAACACTATATTACTATAACCAATTTATCCGACGTAATATTTACTGTTACATCTCATAATCATACCATATCACCTTCAAGCTGTAATGTCAACAGTTACAACAAAATAAATTTTATAGTGGGAGCGGTTCTTGTATAAAGTATTAGAAATTCTTAGGCCGCAGGATTCTGCGTTTAATTTCTGAAATGGCACTGTCTGAGCGACAGCGAGTTTGCCATTTCAGAAATTAGCTTTTAGCAGAATCCTGCGGCCTTAGAATTTCTTATTACTTTAAACACAAACCAATCCCACTATAAAATTTATCATTCTTCACCCTGCAAAGCATCAAATCCTTCTTCACCGGTTCTGACCTTAATTACATTTTCCACATCATATACAAATATCTTTCCATCACCGATTTTACCCGTATATAATGCTTTCTTAGCAGCTTTAACAACTTCGGCTACCGGAACTTTACTTACAATAACCTCAACCTTAACCTTTGGAAGCAGCACCATACCCAGTTCCACACCACGGTAATAGTTAGCATTACCTTTTTGTACACCACATCCAAGAACCTGAGTTACCGTAATACCCATGACTCCGATGCTGTTAAGGGCAGCTTTAAGTTCTTCAAACTTATTCTGTTTACAGATAATTGAAATTTTTGAAAGTTTTACATCTGATGCAACCTTTCCTTCACCTTCCAATACCTGAACCGGAATTGCTTCATTAACAGATACTTTATTATCCTCTGCAGTTGCAGCACTTGCACCTGCGGCCAAATCACCTGATGTAAGGAAACCTGCATATGCTGAATCAAGACCATGCTCACATGCATCAAGACCAACTATTTCTTCCTCTTCTGTTACACGAAGACCTATTAATATTTTAATAACAAAGAATGTAATAGTAATAGTCACTACTGTCCATGATGCCACAGCAAGGATGCCGATACACTGTTTTCCTAAAAGTTCAAAACCTCCACCATAGAACAGACCTTTAAATTCACTATTTCCCGGTGCAGATGTTGTTGCAAAGAGACCTGTTGCTATAGTACCCCATAAACCGTTTAAACAGTGAACTGCAACCGCACCTACAGGGTCATCAATATGTAATACATAATCAAGAAGCCATACTCCGAATACTACCAGTAAACCTCCAACTGCACCAATTATAATAGCACCAAATGCATCTGTTACATCACATGAAGCTGTAATTGCCACAAGACCTGCAAGGGATGCATTTAAACACATTGACACATCCGGTCTTCCATACTTTATCCATGTAAAAATCATACATACCATTGTTGCTATTGCCGGAGCAATTGTGGTTGTTACAAAGATTGATGCTAACTGGTCAACCGAAGTGGCAGCCGCACCGTTAAATCCATACCAGCCAAGCCACAATATAAACACACCGAGTGCTCCGATTGTAAGGTTATGTCCCGGAAACGCATTTACTTTTACAACCTTTCCTGATTTATCCTTCACAAATTTGCCGATACGTGGTCCTAATATTTTTGCACCGATTAATGCTGATATACCACCTACCATATGAATTGCACATGAACCCGCAAAATCATGGAATCCCATATCTGATAACCAGCCTCCGCCCCAAATCCAATGGGCCTCAATCGGATAAATCAAAGCAGAAATTACTCCTGAATAAATACAATATGATATAAATTTAGTTCTTTCAGCCATTGCACCTGATACAATCGTTGCCGTTGTTGCACAGAATACAAGGTTGAATAAAAAGTTTGACCAATCAAAATTTGAATATGAAGTAAAAATATCAAATCCCGGTTTTCCGATAAATCCTAACAAATCTTCACCGAGTAACAATCCAAAACCAATCAGAATAAACATTACCGTACCGATACAGAAATCCATCAAATTCTTCATTATAATGTTTCCTGTATTCTTTGCCCTGGTAAAACCTGCCTCTACCATTGCAAAACCTGCCTGCATCCAAAATACTAAAGCAGCACCTATTAAGAACCAGACCGCAAATAGTTCGCTGTTAAAAGCTTCTAAAATCTCTGTTGCTTCTTTCATAATACAACACCTCCATCTTTTATACACGGCTTTGCGAATCTGGCGCATGCTTTCCACAATCCACACCTTTGCCTTTGAAACAAAAAAGACGCCTAGAGAACTTTTCTAAGTTCTTTAGACGCCTTCGCCGTTTATGGTTAAAGTTATAAATCCTTTTTTAGATTTTGTCAACTCTTTTTTTAGATTTTTTTAATAATATCTGTCACCTCCATCAATTATTGCTGAACTCTCTGATTCCAGAGAAACAGTATCATAATCTATAGAATATAATTCATCCTTAAACTCATATACATAAACTAAAATGCACAATCTCATTGCATAAAAATAACCACTATGATATTATTTTTACATTATCAAAACCAGCATACTATATGAAAGGACTCATATGATAGAAGTAAACAATATATGCAAAAAATATGGTCGCAGAACCATTCTAAATAATGTTTCATTCACCATTAATAAAGGTGACTGCATAGGAATTATAGGTACCAATGGCTCAGGCAAATCCACTCTTTTATCAATACTGTCAGGAACACTTAAAGCTGATTCCGGTGAATTTATTATAAACGGAAAAAATGCATTGAAGCATCCTGACATTATACGCAGACTCATCGGATACGTCCCGCAGGACAATCCCCTGATAAACGAATTATCCGTTCTTGATAACCTAAAGCTATGGTACTGTAATAGTGCCATCGGACTTAAAAAAGAACTGGAAGACGGGATTCTTAAATATCTGGGACTGGATTCCATACTGAAAATGCAGGCAGGTAAACTATCAGGAGGCATGAAAAAGCGGCTGAGTATAGGAATAGCTCTTGCCGAACACCCCCCGATTCTTATTCTGGATGAACCCGAGGCTGCACTTGACATGGTATGCAAACGTGATATAAACCGTTACCTGAATCACTATCTCGAAACAGGCGGAACAGTTATTATTACCACACATGACGAAAACGAAATATCTTTATGTAACAGTGTCTATCTTATGAAAGACCAAAGTTTAACTAAAACAGAGAAAGGATTGATATATGACTATGAACAATAATGATGAATTTGTACAAAACTTTGATATAGTTGATACTGAACCCAAACCCGGAAAATCAAAAAAGAAACCCATTATAATAGGCGGTATTGTAATTTTGTGCATTATAGCAGCAGTATCCGTTTTCATATATATTAAGGCCAGAATGTCACCTTCTGAGAGATTAATAGAAGGCTACACTGAACTTTTTAATGTATCGGATAACTATATTGCAGATAAACTTGATATTGATAAAATATCCGAATCCTCAAAAAGCACTAAAAATGTAGAATTTGCCATAGACTCGTATCCATCTGAACCAACAATTGAAGGCTTGGGAATAAACTCAATAATTTCTAAAAATGAAAATAAGAAAAAACTTGAAAATATCACGGGAATTACTTATTGCGGCACCGCCGTAATGTCTTCAGACATTTACGTCAAAAACAATACACTATATATTACAGTTCCTTCCCTTTTTGATGATGTCCTAAAAATTGATTTATCAAAAATAGAAGAATTAAAAGATTCATCCTACATATTAAAGCAGATTCCCGATGAATTTTATAAAAACTTTGATATGTCAGCATTCGAAGACATCTGGAATACCGACCGAGAAAAGTTTAGCCCTATAACCATTGCAGATTATATAAAGAGAACCTCCCCTGAGGAATGGAAAAACATTTCCGATGGAATCAAAATCACAGAAACAGAAAACCGTAATGAAATAAAGCTTTCCGTATCGGGCAAATCCATAAAACTATTTTTAAATAAAAGTGTAGAGGTAATTACGGAAAATGATGGTTTTAATCAGTATTTTGAGCATATTAGAAGTAAATATAACGGAAATTATTCTATAGATGACATACATCAGAGCTTGAAAAGTATGGTATCTATATTATCGCTGTTTCTTTCAGACGGCATAGATATTTATACCACACTTAATTCAGATAATCAGATAACATCAATCAAGAGCGAAAATAATTTCAGTTTTATGGGAATAAAGCTTAATGCCTCCACCAATGTGGATTTTAAAGGAGCAAAAAATCCAAAGGATGAATATTACGGTTCACTTACTTTAGGATATAATGGAGAAAATCTAATTTTTAATTTTAGTAAAAGCCATACATCCACAGACCATAACAAGAAAATCAGTCTGAAAAACACATACAATATTTCCTACAACGATGAATCAATTATTAATATGGAAATATCATCTGACTACGAGAAGATGCAAAGTGACCGCAATGCTTTTTGGGCTTTTCTGGGTTTTGGAAAATCCTCAGATACTATTGATAACATTTTAATTAAATATAAATCTTCAGTAAATGTAACTTCCGGCTTTTTTACAATGGACATTGAGGCTGCCGGTGATATTTCTGATGTTTCTAAGGGCAAAAGCTTTACGTTTAATGCAGATACAATTAAGATTTCCCTTAATTCTAATGAAATAATATCTATGTCCGGCAGTTATTCCATCACCACAAAAGTATCATCCATAGCTAAACCGGATGGTGATACCCGTGATTTGCTTAAGATGGATGAAAAAGATTTTAGAAAGCTGGATTCACAGATTAATGAAAATCTTGAAAAATTATATAAATCTTATTCGGAGCTAAAAGAATAAAATGAAACAGATTTTAACATATATCAGGCTTGAGTATAAGCGTTTTTTCAAATTAATACCACATATTTTAACCGGCACAATCGCCCTGTCACTACTTGCAGGGCTGATTGCTTTTTGTGCTGAAAATATTTTATCTCCCGGTTCTTCAGATGATTATAAGGTAAAGGTGGCACTTGTAATTGAAGATGACTCACCCCTTATGGAAATGTTAGCTGATATGCTAAAAAAATCTGACTGTATATCAGCCTCATGTGAACTTATAGATACTGATTACGAGACCGCACAGCGTATGGTTGCAAATAATGAAGCGGCGGCAGCACTTGTTATACCAAAATATTTTGCAGAAAGTATACAAAACGGTACTAATCTCCCGATTAATGTAGATTTCGCAGACAACAGCACTATCATAGCACTAATACTCCGCCAGTTAAGTGTAGCCGGTGCCGGGACTCTTTCTGCTGCACAAGCTGGTATATATGCACAATATGATATTTACAAATCATATGGGTTGATGTCTTATGATATTGAAGCCAACAGATATCTCAATGATGTATACCTTAAATATGTTCTTGAACGTGGTAAAATGTTTCACAAAACCCCTGCATATCCTACCGGTAATATGTCAATTCCTGAATATTATAAATGTGCCGGTATATCACTTGTGCTACTTCTGGTAAGCATTTCATGCCCCACCTTTTTATGCGGGTCTGATAAGGTTTTTGAAAATTACTGCACATCAAAGGGTATTTCTTATACTGTACGTTTTTTCACAAAACTGCTTGTACTCTCCACATTCTGTATTATGCTGCTATTCATACCGTTTCATTCCATAATACAGGTTGCCGTACTTATTCCTGCTGTTATATGCAGTAATTGTATTGCTGTTTTTATATACAGGCTGTGTGCCTCCCCTTCAGTAGGCATATTTGCCGTATTTATATTTAACTTTATATCTGCATTTTTATCGGGATATTTTATTCCTGTTTCATTTTTACCAAAGGTGGTTCAGAAATTATCTTCATTTATACCGGCACAGCTTATATTAAAGCAGGTAAAATATGCCATGAACGGCGGAATTGCTGCCACGCTTGTACTGCTTATAATATCTGCTGCTGCATTTTTTCTGGCATCATTAACAGATTACATGAAACGTAAAGGGGGACATATAAGTTGAAACAGACATTTTTATACTTTTTTCTTTTTTGCAAACGTTTATTAAAAAAACCTGTTTTTGTAATCCTGCTTTTACTTCTTCCAATTATGTCCATATTTTTAAAAAAAGCTTTTACAATTCAAAACGTTCATATAAGAACAGCATTGTATACTCCTGATAAAGTCGGAATATCAGCTAATGCCGTAGAAATGCTTATAAACCAGAATGATATTATTGAATTTGTGGAATGTGAAAGTCCTGATGAGGTAAGGACTATGGTTGCAAGTGGAGAATGTGTATGTGGCTATATTCTACCTGAAAGTCTGGAAGAAAAATTTGACTTAAACCTATTCCGCAACTCCATAGATGTACTGACAGGTTCATATTCCGTTTCTCCTTTGACGGATGAAATGGTGTTTTCTGCTGTTTACAAATATTATGCACTTCATATACTTGATAAATATATTGATGATACAGGATTGTTCAAGAAATACTCATCAAAAGAAATTAAAAATGAATTATCAGACTTGTATAATAAATATATGATTGACGGCTCAACATTTTCCTTTAACTACCATAATGAAAATGCCATATCAAAGGATTCTTCTGTTCTTTTGCCCGGATTTCTAATACTTTCAGTAAGAGGACTATTATCTGTCATCATATTTATATCAGGATTTGCCGGAGCAGTACAACTCTATAGAGACAGAAACAACTGCATATTCCGTACACTTTCAGGAATAAGACTCAGGCTTGCTGAATTCATGGTGATATTATCCCCGGTAACTATTATGGGGGTGTCGTGTTTAATCAGCCTTGCCGTCTCAGGGAGTACCGGAAATATTTTTAGGGAAATATATTCCATTGTATTTTACATTTTTTGTGTCACAATGTTCTGCTATATTTTATGTATTATATTTAAGAATGAAGTGTCGCTCTGTGCCCTTATTCCTGTTTTTATAATGGCAAGCCTTATAATATGTCCTATATTTATAGATATTACTGAATTTAATGGTAAATTCGGCATATTACAGCAGATATTTCCACCTACATGGTACTTGAATTTTTTCAACTAAGACTTGACATCTGAATTTTATGTCTTTAAAATAGCTTTAGTTTTGTACCCACGAGAAATGTGCCACAAGGGTCAAAGGTCCCGTCAGCTTGCTGCAGGGTCTTTGATTTAGAAAGGATTTTACTATGGATTACAGGTTAATTGCCCTTGATATAGACGGAACTCTTACCAATTCGGAAAAACAAATAAGTACACCTACTTTAGAAGCTCTATTAGATATTCAGCAGAGTGGCTCTATTGTAGTTATTGCATCCGGAAGACCTGCGGCAGGAGTAAGGGAACTGGCTGATGAGTTAAAGCTTGATAAATACGGAAGCTATGTCTTGTCATACAACGGAGGGCTTGTCACTAACTGGAGAACAAAAGAAACTGTTTACAAACAGACACTGCCTCAAAGCGTTATCCCTGAATTATATGATTTTGCAATTAAAAATAATGTTGGAATAATCACTTATGAAAATGATATCATTATAGCCGGAACTTCGATTAATAAATATATGCAGCTTGAAGCAGATATTACTAAAATGGAAATTAAACAAGTTGATAACTTTTCTGAATATGTATCATTTCCTGTAATAAAATGCCTAATGAGCGGTGAACCGGAACTTATTGAAGGACTTGAAAAGAAACTTAAGAAAAAGTACAAATCTCTTCTTAATATATTCCGTTCTGAGCCATTTTTCCTCGAAATAGTACCGAAAAATATTGATAAAGCCCAGTCACTTCTCCGTCTTTTATCAAGTCTTGGATTATCAAGTGAGCAAATGATATGCTGCGGAGACGGATTTAATGATATATCAATGATTGAAATTGCAGGTCTTGGTGTAGCCATGGAAAATGCACAGGAAGTTGTAAAAGCGGCTGCGGATTTTGTTACGGATTCTAATGATGATAATGGAATACTTCGGGTGATTAACAAGTTTATGAAATCTCCCCTATAAAGAAAAAACGCTGAAGTCGTTAAACTTCAGCGATTTTTTCACCCTTTTATTGTCTTTAACAACTTTTCAAATGACTGTCTAAACCAGACATCATCCTCATTTGTCCGTTTCTTTGAACCTTTTAAATGACTTTTTCCAGAAACCCGTCTAGCCTTCTTATTCAAATGCCGCTCCATTAACATCCGGTCTATATTATCATTTGTATACCATTTCCCGGATTGGTGAATCGCATAAGCACCTTTACCAAGTGCCATAGCTGCTACTCCATAATCCTGAGTAACCACAATATCTGATTCCTTACACAGATTAATAAGTGCAAAATCAACGGCATCTGCACCGGCTCCTATAATCTTCACTTCACTATAATCAGAGTAAAGTACATGATTTGTGTCACATAACAGTACAACCGGAGTATTATAATCATTTGCTACCTGTTCCACAATATCAATTACCGGACAGGCATCTGCATCTACATATATTTTCAATATTATCAATTCCTTTTTATATGTTATTTGTGCAAAGCACTTATATTATACCACTCATGTTCCTTTCTTCAAACATTATTGCAACAATGCTAAACTTACTGAAAATTTTATTAAATTATATTGTAATTTTTTCCTATCAATATTATACTAAAAGTAGTTTTAATACAATGATAAGCGGGTTAAAGTACGGGGGACAAATGATAAGTTTAGGGAAGTATAAAATCTTATATTCAGGTTAGTCAAACGTTCTTATAGTCAAATTATCATCCAATTAGAAAAGAAAAACTGAATAGGAGAAAGACAAATGAAAGTTGCCTATTGGTCTGTTGGCTGGCTGTCTACGGTAGATGGTCCGGGTAACAGAGTTGTGCTATATCTGCAGGGGTGTCCGGCAAAATGTCCGTGGTGCCATTCACCTCATTCGCAATATGAGAATTCTCCGTTGCTTTTGCAGGAATCGTTATGCCGTTTCTGCGGAAAATGCATTGAGGCGTGCCAAAACGGGGTACATAGGATTATAAATGGAAAGCACACAATTGATTATCAAAGATGTACAGCATGTGGAAAATGCGTAAAGGCATGCCCTTATTCCGGAGAGAATACGGCAAACAGTGTATTGTGCCTGCCGACAGTCAGGCAGGAAGCCAGCGAAGTATTTGAACTGCTCAGACCACAGCTTGATATTGTAAAATCAATTGGTGGAATTACTTTAAGTGGCGGCGAGGCATTGCTGCAGACAGATAGTGCGATAGAATTATTGAAATTATGTAGAAATTATGGAATACACACATGTGTAGAGACATCTATGCTGCTGCCTGAAGAAGTGTATCGTGCAGCAGCACAATATGTTGATTGTTGGTTGTTAGGTTTTCGTAATGTATATTTGTCCGAAAAAATATCGGATGACATACGGGAGGACTGCAGGCGGAAATCTGACATTTTTAAAGAAAAACAAGGGGTATGCCTGATAGCCAGATTTCCAATTATTAAAGGCTATACAGATACGAAGGAAAAAGTGACTCTGTTGATGGATATTCTTTTAGAAAATGAAGTAAAAGAATTAGAACTATTACCATGCAACCCACATACAGAGCATTATTATACATTACTGGGAAAGGAGGTTTCAATTAATATTACTAAATGTATTCCTTCTAAACAAGAAATCCGCCGGATAGCAGATTATTTCCGGGAAGCAGGAATACAAGTGAAACAATAGTTTAAATCAAGAGAGGAGAAATAGTATATGAAGTATTTATGGCAGGAAAAGGGGCAGCGTGTTGGCAGACTGTTAGATGAACTATACCGTAAAGGTATGTCAGATCGCAGTTCAGAGTGGTTTCGTCAGTCGGAACTTAAGGATATTAGTGTGGAGTATGAGACGGAGTCATCAGCTATCCGAAAAGCCCATGCTATTGAAGAAATGCTTATTAAAATGACAAATGAAAAGATATCAGAACATACGCATACATATGAAATAGGACAAGATGAAAGAATTGTCGGTGTAATTCCAATGGGGTCTAATGGATTAGGTAAGGTATTTCCGAATTATCTGACTGCTGAGGAAAAGAGGGTTGCAGCCTTTACAAATCGTACAGAGCTGTCACTTCTTGGACATAATACAGTTGATTATAATCAGCTTTTAAAAGGTGGTCTGAAAGCCATTATTGCTTCTGCAGAGCATGAATTACAGAAAATTAGAGAAAAACAGGAACAAAAGAAAAAGTTGAAGGAACAAGAAACTCCGGAAATACAGCGAAATGTGCTGGATGGAAATTCCTGGGCAAAGACATCGAAAGGAAGAGAAGATTTTTATAAGTCCGTTATCATAAGCTGTAATGCGGTTATTAATTACTCACACCGTTTTGCAAAGCTGGCAAAGAAAAAGGCTGAGGAATTAACGGAAAATTCACCAAGAAGAGCAGAATTGCTGGAAATTGCAAGGATTTGTAATAAAGTTCCGGAAAATCCACCTGAAACATTTCATGAAGCATTACAGGCAATTTATACTTTCCATACGGCACTTCATGCCAGCCTGAATTATATTTCTCTTGGAAGATTAGATCAGGTTCTGGATAAATATCTGGATAAGGGAAAACTGGATGATGAAAAATATATGGCAGATTGTACGGAACTGTTTGAATGTTTTATTATTAAAGCCGCAGGCCGTCTGAATCTTACAACTGAGTTTTTATTAAAACAGGATCACATGGATAACAATGCGGCACTTGGTGTTCATCCATATTATCTGGATCAACGTGCCGGAGTGAATAATTTTCTGCAAAATATTATTATAGGTGGTTTGACACCAGCCGGTAAAGATGCTACAAATACGGCAACATACTTGATTTTAAATGCGTATGCGAATGTCAACCTTTCTACACCCGGAATTTATGTACGATTACATAAAGGTTCTCCGAAGAAGTTAGTAAATATGGTTGCAAAGACTTTGAAAAAAACAGGAAATATTCCCGGTGTCTTAAATGATGACATTTTGGTACCTGCCCTGAAAAACAGTCTTTTAGATTACCGCAAAGATGCCAGTGAGGAGGAAAAGAAGATTTATCAGGAACTGGCAAATGATTATTGTGTTGATGGCTGTTGGGAGCCGATTTTAAATGGTGTATCAGATTGGACATTCTGCATGTTAAATTGTATGCCAATTTTGCAATGTACAATAAATCGTGGTGCCGGACTTGATACAAATGAAGGAATGCTTCGTGGTTCGAAGCTGAGCTTTATATCTGAAGAAGTAAAAACTTATGAAGAATTTCAGGCAAATTTCAAACGATATATGCAGTTTTTCATTGATCAGGCGACATTTAATATGTACCAATGCTATATGATGGACGAATATGTGAATCCATCTCCGTTATTGTCATCTGTTCTTGGCGGCTGTATGGAAAAAGGACGTGATAAGGCATGGGGTGGTACCAAATATAATATTGCAGGTACGATTTTAATTGGTGTTCCGGATGTCATTAATACAGCAGCCGCAATTAAAAGATGGGTATTTGATGAAAAGAAATATAAAATGCAGGAAGTTCTTGATGGAATGAAGGCAGATTTCACCTCTGGACCATCAGAAGTACAGTTGGGAATGCGATATCAGGAAATGAAAAATGACTTTGATAATAATTCTCCTAAATTTGGCGATGATGCATCGAATGATATCGGAGAGTTTATTATTAATACCTTCTGTGATGCCGTAGAGGAATCAAAGAAACTGGCTGATAAAGTGTTCTTAAATCCAATTGACGGACTTCCTATAGAAGAAAAGAGAAAAATCCGCCATTTACGCAAGATTGCAGGATATTATGGAATTTCATATAAAGACAGATTTGGAAAAGACTTTAATATGCACTTTACGGCAGGCTGTGGTACATTTGAACAGTTTCCACAACAAGGTATGGGAATTGTTGCTTCCGCTAACCGTGGTTCTAACAGACCGATGACTGCTAATTTCTCCCCTGCATCAGGAACCATCCGTAAAGGAACCGGGCATGTTTTTGAATCAATGAAAAACCTGCCGATGAATCGTTTATCAGCAGGAGCGATTACAGATTTATGTATCGATGAATCCAATAAGAGCGAGGATTACATCGAAAATCTTATTCATAAATTTATCGAATGTGGTGGAAATATGCTGACGCTTGCATTTGGTAAACGTGAAGTATATCAAAAGATTTATGAAATCTGTTATGAGGCAAGACATACGAAGAATAATACAGAACTATATAGAGAACTGGATGCTTACAAGCATATCAATGTCCGGGTAGGCGGATGGCAGGCACCATTTATCTCTATGAGCTTAGAACAGCAAAAAGATTATATTTTGCGAATTGTTAATCAGTAAAAGATATAGACAAATAATTTTATAGGAGTAAAAATAAATGGAGCAAAGAAGATCTAAACACAATAAAACAGCGTATTCCCTGATGATTATGATTCTTTTATGTCTGATGCTTTCCGGTTGCAGTAACGAGAATTCAAAGACAGTGGAATCTGCTTATTCTGCCAAACAGGAAGAAACTCTTGCAGAAAAACAGGATAGTACCGACAAACTCCCATCCTGGACAGATGATTCTGCCAATAAGGCAGCAATTATTGAGTTTGTAAAAAATGTAACTGATGAAAAAAGCGAAAAATATGTGCCGACAGAAAGTCGTGTAGCAACTTTTGATATGGATGGTACCATTGTAGCTGAAAAAGATATCTGGCTGGAACTGGCAGTAGCCGTACACCGGATTAACAAGGAACTTAGTGATGACAAGGAATTAGTTGCTAAGAAGGATGAGCTGTTAAATAATCTAAAAATGGATCCTGAACCTGAAAATACAGGAAAACTAATTGAAGAAGTCACAGGAAAGGCATTTGAAGGAGTCACACAAGATGAATTTGTCCGCTATATGAATGAATTTATGCAGGAAAAGAAAGAGGACTTAGGGGATTTGAAATACGCAGAGTCGTTCTATAAACCTATGTTGGAATTGATTCAGTATTTGCAGGACAATGATTTTACGGTTTATCTGGTTTCCGGTTCTGAGCGTGGTGTAGTCTGGGGTGCCACAAAGGATGTACTTTCACTTCCAAGAAGTCAGATGATAGGTGCAGATATGATGCTGACAATAAATAAATGCGACCCTGAGAGCAGTGAAACATTTTATGAACCAAATGATGAAATAGTTCGAGGTGAAACCTTTACCCAAAGAAGTGTAGGTGATAATAAGATATTTAATATTTATCATCAGATAGGCATTCGTCCTATTCTGGCATGTGGAAATACAGATGGTGACTTTTCTATGCTGAACTATGTCAGACATAATCCTGATTATGAAGGAATGGCACTATTAGTTAAGCATGATGATAAAGAACGGGAATATTATTACAATGTCAAGGAAGAATGGGATAATCTGGCAGAAAAATACGATTGGAATGTTATTTCCATGAAAAATGAATTTGAGAGTGTTTTTCTAAAAGAGGCAACCAGATAGCTAAAGACAACCTCACCTGATGCATAAATTTCGCAAGTAAACCCTTTGTTTAAAAATATGGCTCACAAAATGTTTAGCAATTTGTGAGCCATATATAATAAACAGAACTAATAAAAATATTTTCTTTATTCTATTTTACATTAAGTGTCATTGTCTTTGTTGCTTTCCTGTTTTTAGCATCTTTTACATATACTGTTATTTTATATTTTCCCTTATATTTTGGTGTCCACATCACACTAGATGAACCGGAATAGTTTCTTATTGTAACTGATTTATTCTTATATTTATATGTGAATTTGTAAGAATAACCTTTTGTTCCTCCTGCTGCAGCTGCACTTAATTTAACCTTCTGTCCGGTCTTAACTGATGATGCACCTGCTTTAAGTGATTTAACCTTAAGCTTACCTACAACAACATAGTTAACTTTCTTCGTAATTTTGTTATTCATGTCATCCGTAACTTCTACGAACAACTGATATTTGCCTGCTTTTTTAGGTGTCC
>JAAVHZ010000075.1 GCA_014799465.1 Lachnospiraceae bacterium
ATCTGCTACAGAAAGATAGATATTAGCCGCCTTGATAAGACCACTCATTACACCACCACGGTTAGTTAAGGTGCCATTATTTTTAAAATCACTTAGCATATATGTATTCCCTGATAATTCAATGCACGCATCAAGACCGCCATTCTTAGTAATAATTGCATCTGTATATGTCTTTTTCTGTTTTATAACTTTTCCATTACTATCCGATACAGTTTCCACAAAACAGAACTTTAGATTATCCATATCAAAAGTACATGAATACTCCGTATTTTCAGATACTTTGGCACTGTATCCAACTTCTTTCTCATTTGCTTTTATACATTTAAGATTATCCTTAACAGCTACCAATGATGAAATATCTTCTTCCACCATATAATCTTCATCTGCATAACATGGCATTACATCACAAAACATACTTATGGCAACTGATAATGCCACAAGCTTTGTAACAATCTTTTTTATTGACATTTTAATAACTCCTTTACTATATATTTATACTTCGAACATAATGCTATCATACCGTTATATAAATTTCAACAAAAATTAACACTTATACTCATAATAAGTCTATTCTTCGTTACTATCCTCCTCCAAAGGCTGCTGTTCCAATATTATCGTTTTCCCTTCCAAATCCGAAACATTATCTATAACAATTGTGATATACAACTTTCCTTTTTTTACTTCACATTCTGTATCCCATATTATCGACTCATCTGTTTCTCCGTTATCAATATCAGGGTCATAAAATCTTATTTCTGTTCCATTATTAGTCCAACCTATAAATACTTCCTTTTTTTCACCATTCAGCTCTATTGTCGCTGTGTGATATCCTACCGGTATATTTATATATGGCGAATCAGACACCCATACACACTCATAATGCGAAAAGGATTTTCCACACCCACTCAGCATAAATATTGTACAAAATATAACCATTATGGTTATTAGTATTTTAAATCTGTTCTCCGTTATTTCCATACCACATACCCCACTATAAATCCTATTCTTCGTCACTTTCATCATCCAAATACTGCGGTTCTAATACTGGGTGAGTAAAAATATTATGATTCTGCAGGTCACTTTCATTCTCTAAAGGTTGCTGTTCTAATATTATTGTTTTCCCTTCCATATCTGATACATTATCTTTAATAATGGTTATATACAATTTTCCCTTTTTTATTTCACATTCTGTTTCCCATATTATTGATTCCATTGTTGTCCCATTGTCAATTTCAGGGTCATAAAATGTTATTCCTAATCCCGTATGTTTCCATCCTGTATCCGCAATCTTTTTCTCACCATTTATTTCTATTATTACGGCATGTGAATTAGCCGGCATATAAATATAGGGTGAATCAGATACCCATACACACTCATAGTCCCAAAATTTTTTTCCACATCCTGAAAAAATAAGCATTGTACAAAATGTAGTTATTATTATCATTTCTATTTTAAATTTTTTCTTAATTACTTCCATACCATATACCCCACTATAAATCCTGAACCATCATTAAAATAATCTAATTTATTTTTTTCTTCCTCTTTAAATATCTTGATGCTACCATACCGTTATATAAATTTCAATAAAAAACAGCAGCCTCTCTTTCCGAAGCTGCCATTTAATATATTATAAAACTTATCCAACCTTTAACCTGAACTTCTGTGCCTCATGCTCTGTTGAAATCTTTTCTATATGTGCCCCCAGAGCAGAAAGCTTCTCCTCAAACTTCTCATAACCACGCTGAATATATACAATATCATCTATAGTTGTAAAGCCTTCAGCCGCAAGACCTGCTATAACCAAAGCTGCACCCGCCCTTAAATCCGGTGCACTTATCTGTGCTCCCATATATCTGTCCACACCTGTTATAATAGCGGTATTTCCTTCAACCTTTATATCTGCACCCATTCGTGCAAGTTCATCAACATATTTAAATCTGTTCTCAAATATACTCTCAGTCACTATACTTGTTCCTTTAGACATGGCAAGAGTTACCGCTATCTGCGGCTGCATATCCGTCGGAAATCCCGGATAAGGAAGAGTCTTTACCTGTGTTGCCTTAAGATTATCCGTACCGATAACCCTTACAGCATCATCATACTCCTCTATACAACATCCAATCTCCAGAAGTTTAGCAGTAATAGCCTCCAAATGCTTTGGTATTACATTTTTAACCAGGACATTTCCTTTTGTAGCTGCTGCGGCAAACATAAATGTGCCTGCCTCTATCTGGTCAGGAATAACCGAGTATTCCGTAGAGTGAAGCTTAGATACACCTTTTATACGTATTACATCAGTACCTGCACCTTTAATATTTGCACCCATGCTGTTCAACATATTGGCAACATCAACCACATGCGGTTCTTTGGCAGCATTTTCAATAATTGTACGACCATCTGCCAGTGCTGCGGCAAGCATTACATTTATGGTGGCACCTACCGATACCACATCCATATATATATGACTTCCAATCAATTCATCTGCCGAAGTCATAATCATTCCATATTCTATATCTACATCTGCACCAAGTGCCTTAAATCCTTTAATATGCTGGTCAATTGGCCGGCTTCCGATATTACATCCTCCCGGCAAAGCCACCTCTGCCCTATGGAACTTACCAAGCAGTGCACCAAGAAGATAATATGATGCCCTTATCTTCTTTATATATTCATAATCTACCCTGACTGAATGAATAGTACTGCTGTCAATTTCAACACAATTGGCACTTTTCCTTACAACATTTGCACCTATACCCTCTATAGCCTGAAGTAAAACATTTATATCTCTTACATCTGGTAAATTATCTATAACAACCTTTTCATCTGTCATAATTGCAGCCGCTACTATAGCTAACGCTGCATTTTTAGCACCACTGATTTCTACATCACCAATAAGAGGCTCTCCGCCCTTTATAATGTATTGTTCCATTTTCCACCTCGAAATATTTACTTATTCCAATTACTAATATTATATGTTAAAAATCCATACATGCGATTATTATGTCTAAAGACAAAAATAGGATATAAGTATCTTATATCCTATTTAAATATGATTATAGCACAATCATATCATTTGTAAATTAGTTTTTTAAATCTTAGTAAAAATGTTTAATTTTATTTTTACCCAATGGTTTTAATTAGCAATATTGATTAATACTCTAATTAATATATGGCAGTGGGTCTGTCTGAACGCCGCCTGATATTATTTCAAAATGGACATGCGGTCCCGTACTGTCTCCGGTATTGCCACTGAGTGCTATGCGGTCTCCCTGTGCCACGGTATCACCGACAGATACTAAGATTTTACTTAAATGTCCGTATCTTGTATGAGTTCCGTTTGAATGTGCCAGTTCCACACAATAACCATATCCGCCTACCCATCCGGCTGTAACTACTTTTCCTCCGCATGATGCATTTATAGCTGTACCTGTAGGGCATGCCCAGTCCACACCTTTATGCAGCCTGCCCCATCTTGCCCCATATCCTGAAGTAAATCTTCCGCCTGCCAACGGCTTTATATAAGTAGGGGGTACCATAGTTCCGACTTCTATTACTTTTGGTGAAGCTTCCTGTATAACATTCTGGCTTATAATATCCCTTGATATCTCACTTCCATTCTCATATGTCACAAGAACCGTTACCTGACGATGTCCCGGTATACCCTCACTAAGCACATTTTGCTCATTAGTATATTTACTGTCATTATAAACATACTGCACTTCAGCATCATAGCTTTCTTCAAAAGTACTCTTCTCACGTACAACCACCGAAAGTTCAGGTTTTGGAACAGTAACTGTTATAAGGTCGCCTATACCTATTATTGAATCTGATGTAAGTCCCGGGTTCATTGCAAGTATTTCCGCCATGTAAAGATTATGTCTTTCTGCTATTGAGGAAAGGCAGTCTCCTTCGCTTACCACATATGTCTGATTTTCCTCTTTATCCTTAGTCACTTCATCGATTGCCGACTGAACATCAGATATCTTTGAAGACTCCGTATAAGTTTCCAATATCTGTATATCTTCTGCAAATGAAATATCAACTATTCCATCCGGTTCTGATGCAGCATCAATATTTTCCGTCTTCTGTACAGTTTCGTCTATACCGTCAGATGCCATTACAATATTGGCGTCACTTGCCTGTTTATCTAATTTATATGATTCTGTAGTCATATACGCATATGCATCTGATTTTTCTTCAACCAGATCTATATGAAACTCATTGTTTACATCATACTGCGACTTTGCTGTGTTAAGAAGCTGTATAACATCCTCCTGCGAACCCAGCGTAACGGTAAAATCATCAATATTAACCACATAAGCCTTTTGTTTATCAGAACCGATGCTTTCTGATGCTTTCAACGCATCATACATTCTTTGCTCAAGCTGCTTTTCTTCAAGTCTGAAGCCTGTAATCCGGTCTTCGCTTTTAACAACAAGATTCTGCTCTATACATGTAAGCTGTCCTGACTCCGAATTTATCCTAAGCCTTGCTGACTTAAGTGCATTCTCTATATCGTCCATAGTTGCTGCCGAACCTATTTCCACTCCGTTAAGTGTAGCAACATAATACCCTTCCTTATTCTCCACCGCTGATGACTTCCATGGAAATGCAATCATCATAGAAAATCCTATGACCATTGCAGAAGCTATATATGTTATTCTTATTTTTTTATTATACTTTGTATGCCTGACCATAATAAAAAACTACCTTTCAATAATTAAATATTGGTTAAAGATGTTGTAACATTTCTGTAACAATATTAATTCTAACAATAATCATTATGTTTGTAAAGAAGTTTTTTGTCAAATACCTAATACTTCCAATATTGTCTGTAAAGTATTCTCCAGATTGAGTCCGGTTTCATCAATTACAATATCTGAATATTCATCATACATAAGCGTTCTTTCATTATATATATCTTCTAATGTCTGTCCGGCCCTTAAGACTACTCCGCGTCTTCTTATATCACCAAGCCTTAAGTCCACTGCTTCATAGTCCAGCTTCAAATATATAATGGTAGATGTTTCCTTATAATGCTTCATCGCCTGACTTCCGTAAACGGCACTGCCTCCAGTAGCTATTACGGCATTTTTCATATTGAGATTCATATTTACATTGTTCTCTATTTCCAAAAAGCCGTCTATGCCCTCATCTGCAATTATATCTTTTAAAAGCCTTCCTTCCTGCTCCTGTATTATTATGTCCGAATCTATGAATTTGTAACCCATTATTTTTGCCAGAATAACTCCTATGGTACTTTTTCCCACTCCCGGCATTCCAATCAAAACTATATTATTACCCCTTTTCCACTTCATCCTGCATATCTCCTTTGTTATCATATTTCATAAGACCTGCTCTGGTTATCATCCTGTTTCCATATTTTGTATTAATTATATCCATCGCCTCATCTGCCTTTTTGCGTTTATCCTCGTTTGCAGTAACATTTTTTTCCATGTAGTCAAACAGGCTTAACTGTTCTGGCTCATCTATGCTTTGAAGTTTTCCGCTCCTTATCCCTATCAGCCTTACCGGATTTTTATTCCATAACTTCCGGTATAATTCTACTGCTGTTTCATATATCCCTTCACAACTGCTGACATACTTTTCCAATACCTTTTGATGTGACACCTTTGTAAAATCACTATATTTTATCTCCACACATATTAAACCGGCCTTCTGACCTGACTTCCTAAGCCGTAGTGCCACCTTGTCCGATAATGCCAGCAGGACTTTTTTAGCTTCGCCAAGTTCCGTTACATCTTTTGGCAATGTAACGGAATTGCCAATTCCTTTTACATCTGCATCCTCTGTATTTACTTCTGATTCATCTATGCCGTTTGCATACTCCCAGATAATTCTGCCATGACTTTTTAAATGAAGTTCCAATATTTCAGGGCTTGTACATGCCAGCTCACCCACCGTATTAATTCCTAATTTTTTAAGTACATCTGCACTTTTTCGTCCCACCATAAAAAGACTGCCAACGGGAAGCGACCACATTTTCTGTTTTATTTCACTTCTATAGAGAGTATGTGTTTTGTCAGGTTTTTCAAAATCTGATGCCATCTTCGCAAGAATCTTACAGTCCGATATTCCCACATTTACAGTAAATCCAAGTTCTTTTTTTATCCTGTTTCGTATAATATATGCTGCTTCCTCAGGTGATTCAAAACTGTTTCCTATACCTGAATAATCAAGATAACATTCATCTACGCTTACCTGCTCTATGTCCGGAGTATACTCTTTAAGAATACTTATAAACAGGCGGCTCTGCTCGTTATAATACGAATGTTCGGGAGGAACGATAACAAGACCGGGACATTTTTTAAGTGCCCCGGCAATAGGTTCTCCCGTTCTGATTCCATACTTTTTTGCAGATAAGGATTTTGCCAGCACTACTCCATGCCTGTTCTCTCTGCTTCCTCCTATTACTGCATCTATCTCCCTTATATCTGTCTTACTGCCTTCCTTTAACATCTTTACTGCACTCCAGCTTAAAAAGGCAGAATTTACATCTATATGAAATATTATTTTCTGCATTACACATCCTGTTTCTTTCTATTTTCAAAATATACAAACGAATCAATGGCATCCAGTATATTAGCAAAATTTTCCCTTGGGGCAGCGTCTATATATTTCTTCAAAATCTCTGTTTCTGCATCATTTCTGTACCTTCCATAAAATATATCGAACAGGTTATGCCCTCTTACAAATATCTTTATATTTTCCATATTATCTCTTAAATCTTCTTTTTTACTTATACGGACATTTTTTATCCTGCACATACGTTTCATACTTGGAAGCCTGTGAAGATAGTCTTTATACTTTTTCCACAAAATATTATAAAAATCATCTTCGGATTTGACCACACCTATCTTTGCCATAATCTTTGGGTCAAGAAAATAGTTTTCAAATGAATAATATTTTAGAACCAGTACATTTCTTGGTGTGACTCTCGGTATATTTTCCACCTCTTCTTTTGCCCTCTGCTCATAGTAACTGCATAACTGCTTAACAAGATACTTTGGATTTTTACCATCACTGTCTCTTATCATAAGAAACTGATCCTTCAGATAAAGTTTATTAATATATTTGAGATTCGCATATGTTTTTATATTTGTACAACTGTTAGTCGGAATAATGGAAATTCTCTGGAGCATACCCTCATCATCATATATCTCTGAATAATATTTTTCCAGAAGCATCGGAAGCCTGTTGCTGTCCTGTTTTCCTTCCACGATAAACACAAAACTTACATTCATCAAATCATTTGCAGTATAACCCAAATCATCCAGTATCTCATCTATATCAGTATTCTCATTTATAGTTGTGTAATATTCATCATCCAGAATTACCTGCTTAATCTGCCTTGATGCAAAGTTAAACAGCATATTCGGAGAATGTGTGGAAAATATAACCTGATTCTTCTTTGACAGCCTGTATAATATTTCGCTTGCCGATTTCTGAAGCTGCGGATGAAGATAACTTTCCGGGTCTTCTATCATTACAATACTGGAAACCTTACTATTCTCCTGTATATAAGCCTCCAACAGCGACAGGAAATAAAGACTTCTCAAACCTGCACTCATAGTTTCAATTTCTTCGTCTGTTTTCCTGTCTTCATTATGCACAATCGTCTTTATCTTAAACATTTCTTTTGCATCATAATACAGTTCATACTTAATACTTTGTGAATGTGCACCATTCTTTTTAAAACATGCATTTACCAGCTCTGCAAACTTATCCAGTTTAACATTATATATCTTATATTCTATAAGTTTAGCTGTTTCAGTGATAGTCAGCTCCATTGGTGTCTTTTTATTAATTGCACCTATACATGAAAAACAGTTGTTACATTTTTTACCTCTGTCAAACATGCACCTGTGTTCTTTTAAGTTGTTAAGTTCTTCATTTACTTGTATTCTTAATAAATCATCTTCAAATTCTTTCAAATATCTTGTGTTATCTATAAAATACACCTTTGGAAAAACCTGCAGTATATATGAGTTGTTTTTCTTAAATCCGTCATTATAACATACTCTGCCATTCTTATACACCACATAAGTAAACGAAAGCTTTCCGTCTTTAAATGACGGCAGCTTTGACTGGAAATCCTTCAGCCACAAATCATATTTCTTATATTTTGAAACTACCTTGCACTCATTAAACATCAACAGGTCTGCTTCCTCTATATCAAGCGTAATGGATATCTCCATATTTTTCCTCTTATCATGGAATTTTTCAGGAGTTATGGTATACTCGCCTGCTACAGCCCTGATAGCATCCAGAACTACCGTCTTACCGGTGTTATTCTTTCCCACAAGTATAAATGCATTATCTATATCATTAACTTCCATATGCCTTACCGACTTGAAATTATCTATAGTAATCGTGCTTATCTTCATAGGCAGTCCTCCAATCATCTTGATAATACTATTTTACCATATTTTATGATTGTTTTTTAGTCTTTTTACCTGTTTTCTTCTTTTTTCTGACAGAATATCCAAAGCTTCCCACCTTTTTCCCAAGTTCAAAATATTCACCATGAGAATATGCCGTAAGACCTGTTTTATTCAGCTCAAATTTTCCATTTTCATTCATATACTTTTCATCAACAGTCACTCCCGCCACTTCAGCAAGAAACATATCATGGGAGCCTAATGGTATAATCTGCTTTACCCTGCATTCCAGATTCACCGGACTCTCATCTATTCCCGGTGCATCTATATATAAAGATTCAAGAGGTGTCAGATTCATTTCCTTAAACTTATCTACATCCCTTCCCGATTTCACTCCACAATAATCCGTGGCATATATAAGGTCTTTTGTTACAAGATTAACTACAAACTCTCCTGTTTCCTTTATAATATTATAAGAATATCTCTCAGGCCTTATGGAAACATACAGCATGGCAGGCGAAGAACAGGTAGTACCGCACCACGCAGTTGTAATTATATTAGGAGTTTCCCCGACACGACCGCAGCTCACCATAACTGCCGGAACAGGATACAGCATATTGCCGGGTTTCCAGTGTTGTTTTGACATGAATTAATCATCCTCTCTATTACATTTCTAATTTTTCACTATATGACTTAATCCGGCTTCCTGCTGAAAATATAATATCCATCTATCTTCTTCCTTTTATAGCCATTCTCCATATAGCCGGAGACTATTTCCCCCGCCTGCTCATCTGTGAATCCCGAATATGCAGATATCTGGTAAATATAAGGGAACTCTGTACGTATTAAAGCCTTGTCATACTTCAAATAGTTCTCACTATCGTTAAAAATAATATTTCCAAAGGAATATGCTTTTCCTACATAATCATAAGATATTACTTTAGGATTTGTCTTTAATGCAATGCCTATATAACACTCAGGCTGGATAACTCCCGTTGTATCCAGCATTACTTTTTCATCTACAGATACTTCGTCTATCGCAGCAATCAGTGCATCATCCGAATATACATATTCCTCCGCCAAAAAATATTCCCGGCAAAAAAATCCAAACATTACAATGTAGCCAGCTACCGTAAGCCATCCTAATGTTTTATAATTATAAAACAATACCTCTATGCCTGCCGCTGTAAACGCAAGAATGAAAAAATATAAGACTGTGAAATTATAAGTAGTTGCATCTTTTATGAAAAGAAGAGGAAAAAATGCTGAAACAAACAATCCAATAAATCTGTAATTTTTATCTTTTTTAAAAAAGAACACAGCCAGCCCTATAACCATAAATAAAACAGATAGCTGATACACTGTTCCAAATGCCATACTTCCTGTAAAATTACAGTCGGGATCCGTAACCAGCATATACTTCAGGCGATACAAATTATCTAATGAGAATCCCAGATCACGCATTCGGCTGCTTGATACTCTGGCAATCGTAATAAATTCTGTCCTTATTTCAGGAACGATTTGAAACAGTGTAAGAATATACCAGCCAAGCGGAAGATACATAATTGCTGACACCACAGCCGTTTTAAACAAATTTCTTTTCCTTCGGTCTGCAATAAACTGATACAAAAGCAGGAGTGGTGCCATAAGCACTCCTATAATATATGAATATCCAAGTAATCCGATACATACCCCAAGACCAATATACCAACCCGTTTTTCCCGTTTCCAGACACTTTTCCGAACAATATATACACAACACAAAAACCGGTATAATCAAATCACAGTCATAAGAAATATCTGCCATCATAAAGAAATACGGACAGATTATATACAAAAACCAATATACCAGCTCTGTCCTTTTTGAAAAGAATCTTTGAACAACCTTTCCCCCATAAATAAATGTAACAATTTCTCCCGCCAACTTAATCAGCCTGCATTTTTCCACACTAAAACCTACTATCTTTGTCAAAATCACACCAAGATATACATATAATGCACTTTGTCCACTGGATGCATTTGCAAAATACACCGGAAAATGATTACCATATCTGTCAATTCCATAATTAGAAATACAAAAAATATTGTAATCAATTGCAGCCTCATCAAAATTCACTCCATGAAGCGAAAAAAGAATGCAATGAATCCTTGATAATACCAAACACAGAACAAATATAATTATAATTCTATTATCTTTTATATATGACAAAATTTCCTGCATTTTTAGTTTTGTAGATTTTTGAACCATAATATAATTATTCACTCCTTTTTGCTTTATAATATTTTTTTCATATCTTCATCACTGGCTTCACGGGCAATGTAATGTGGTCTGTTCTTTGATTCCTGATATATCTTTGAAATATACTGTCCTACCATACCAATACACATCATCTGAAGTCCGCTAAAAAATGCAATAATGCAGACCAATACCTCCCACCCAAACGCAAATTCTGTTCCTGACCCTTTCCTGACAAGAATCACCATACCAAAAACAAGTGCAGCTAATACGCAAATTATACCAAGAATTGGAATTACAGCCAACGGAACCCACGAGAAATTCAGTATTCCATCCAGCGAATATCTAATTAATGACAGGAAATTCCACTTTGAAATACCGGCAGCACGCTCCACATTCTCATATTCATACCAGTATGTCCGAAACCCAATCCATCCGAAAATACCTTTAGAAAAACGGTTATACTCTTTCATCTCTATAATCACTTGTACCATTTCACGTTTCATAAGGCGAAAATCTCTTGCTCCATCCTTAATATCCGAATCCAGCATCTTATTCATGATTTTGTAAAACAGTCTTGCAAAACAGGAACGTATCACCATCTCACCTTTCCTTGATACCCTTCTGGCGGCTACACTGTCATAATCTCCGCTTTCTATAATTTTCACCATTTCAGGCACTAATGATGGCGGATCCTGCATATCAGCATCCATTACAGCTGCATAATCACCTGATGCATTACAGAATCCGGCATACATTGCTGCTTCTTTTCCAAAATTTCTAGAAAAAGAAAGATACCGTATTCTGGAATCATGTTCTCTTAATTCTTTTATACATTCCAGCGTCTTATCTTTGGAACCATCATCAATAAAAATCATTTCCGTTTCATATTGTATATCCTCCATGTTATGCAGCTTTTCTGCTGCTACACAAAGTTCCTTATACAAAAGATGGATCATTTCTTCTTCGTTATAGCACGGAATAATTAATGTTACTTTCTTCATGTTTTTCTCCTAAACATTTTATATATTCAGATTAAAACGTATTTCTGCCCTTACTATAAACACTGCCACAGAAAACAGCGAAATACGTTATTTTCTGTGGCATGTTATTTCTCTTCATTTACTGCCGGACATTGGAGTTAATTCTAATATTTCTTTCTCCTTTTGGAAAATCCCAGACCGGCTGTCAGTGCAATTCCTCCTGATAATACTCCTAATAACATCAAGTCTGCCGTCTTTGACTTATCCCCTGTCTTTGGCTGTGTGAATGCAGTAGTTGACTCCGGTATGGTTGTTGTTTCCTCTTTTTTATTAGTTTTATCCGATTTTGTTGTCTCTTCAGTTTCTGTAGGTGTTTCTGACTCTGTTGGTTTCTGTGTTTCTGTTGGTACTTCCGGTTTCGTTGGTTTCTGTGGTTTCGTCGGTTTTTGCGATTCCGTCGGTGCTTCTGATTCCGTTGGTTTCTGCGGTTCTGTTGGTTTTTGCGATTCCGTCGGTGCTTCTGATTCCGTTGTTTCCTCCGGCTCCGTTATTTCCTCCGGTTCCGTTATTTCCTCCGGCTCCGTTGTTTCCTCCGGCTCCGTTGTTTCCTCCGGCTCTGTTATTTCCTCCGGCTCCGTTGTTTCCTCCGGCTCCGTTGTTTCCTCCGGCTCTGTTGTTTCCTCCGGCTCCGTTGTTACCTCCGGCTCTGTTGTTACCTCCGGTTCTGTTGTTTCCTCCGGCTCCGTTGTTTCCTCCGGCTCCGTTGTTACCTCTGGCTCTGTTGTTACTTCCGGCTCCGTTGTTTCTTCCGGCTCCGTTGTTTCCTCCGGCTCTGTTGTTTCTTCCGGCTCCGTTGTTTCCTCCGGCTCCGTTGTTTCCTCTGGCTCTGTTGTTACCTCCGGCTCCGTTGTTTCTTCCGGCTCTGTTGTTTCTTCCGGCTCCGTTGTTTCCTCTGGTTCAGGCAGATTAATCTTTACCTCTTTCTCTGCGGTTCTTCCTTCATACTCAGTTCCAACCTTTCCAGTCGAAATAATAGTAACATGATCCAATTCGCAATCCTTATCAACGGTCAGTCTTCCATTAGCATCTATGGATATTTTATCCGGATTATCTTTCAAAGAATAAGTTACATCCGGCTCCACATTATTATTTTCAAAATTTACCGTATCATAATCTGCATCACTGCTTCCTGCCTGTACTTCATCCGGACCCGTAATCTTAAGCTCAAGTTCACTATTCACGGTAATCTTCTTATAAGAACCACTTCCAATTACATTTACACCACGTATATATACATCCTTGGATGAATCCCCAACAGACAGGGTGTAAGTATTGTCTGCTGTAGTGTATTGGATGGTATAATTATCTCCCAGATCATTATACGCATGTTCACACGAATCCATAAAGTCTTCCTCTGTTACTTCCGCTCCTTTAGGAACAACTGCAATCTGATATCCGATAATCTCTGCTCCATTTTCCTCCGGCTTAGACCAGGATATGGTCAATGTCTGTTCTTTTGTGGAATATTCCTCATTATCTGCTGAAATGTCACCCGGTACTTTAGCAAACTTTATATTGGTCAACTCGCTACGGTACAATGCATCTTTGTCAGAATATTGGATAATCTGATCTGACTGCGGATATCTGATAGTCTGACTTGACCACCCATAATTTGCTGAATATTTATTATAGGTATACTGTCTTTCTATACCGTGATACAACGCTGTACCTTGCTCCAACGGTGTATCATCAGCACCACCACCACCAATTCTGGCTTTATTCTCAAATTCCTGTATGAATATTATATCAACAAGAAATGGATACCAATACTCAGTAACTATATTATCCACACCTAAATTCTGATTCAGCGAATCTAACGGAATTTTTATCATGGAAGAATCCACAGTTCCGGATGTCTTATTTGAATAAGTATGATACTCAGGATTATATTCTACTTTAACATCATCTTCACGAATAATCCATTCTTTTTGCATAACCTGTTTTAAAAAGCCCTCATAAAGTTCTCTATTCTCTCTAAGATAAGACATAAGATTGACCGGACTGCCTGTAACACTGTCATCAAATTCAGAATCTTTCTCGCAGTAACCTCTTAGCGTCTGCGTTATTCCCAGTTTTTCAGCCAATGTTATTAAATCTTCCAAATTTGAACCACTCACATTACATCTGACCGCATCAATAGTATCACTAATTGGCTTAAAGCCTTTTAAACCAGATTCTAATGATCCTCCTTCATATCTACGTAATATTTGATAAACCTCATCTATAGAATACGTTATATACTTATCAGTGTCTTCAAATACCCCATAATACAACTTGTCTTCCTCTACATCTTTACCCGAAATATATGTTAAATCGTCAAAATATTCGTAATAACTGTTTGCGGTACCCTTTTTCCAATTGTCTGTAATTTCAATATCAGGAAGAAAAACAGATTGTACATAAAGTCCATTTTCATAAAATTCGCTTAAATCTTCTTTATCCCACAAATTTCCAATTGTATAAGTTTTAAGTTTACATCCAGATTCTCCATTACATTCAAATGACATAGTATACAGTTTTCCGTCTGATGCTAATATATTGAAATTATATGGTGCCCCATCAACAAAGCACTCCAAATCGTCTATTGCAAATAAATATTCATACTTACCATAGTCATCTTTACTATATCCAAGATTTTGGAGTATCTTGTCAAATTCATTTTCCAAATCTTTGCTGCCATCAATAAAACATACTTGCAGAAAATGCTCCATTACCTCCTCTTCATTTGTCATTTTATTATTATCCGGAAAAAGCTTTTCTTCATCAAAGCACAAGTTGTATTTATCAGTTGTAGTAACTTTATCCCGACCGTCATTCCATACATTAGTGCCATTTACGTCCAGAGAGTTCATAGTATACAAACCTGTCCTGTTATAATTTGGTAATGTGATTGTGTTATCCTCACTTAAATCACCTATTTTATCTGCATCTGTATATAAATCACCCTTATACATTTTAAGGTGGTTATAGGTGTTTTGTTCATGATAATCAGTCATATTCTCAATCCTGCTGTAATTCAAGTTATAACCACAAACAACACCATAGTCATCACTAACAGATTTCATTTCATATCTATACGCAGAACACCCTTCAATAACTTCTTTGCCGGTTTTGTTGGTTGAATCTGTTAATGTATACTCTACAGATATTTTTCCCATATTTTCTGCAGATGTTAAAAATGATAAAATGTTCTCTACATTATAATTTTCTCCTAATCTCTCTATCATATAATCCATAGACTCAGAATGAAATCCATATTTACCATTATATCCTCCTTCTTGAGAAATATAATATCCTCCTCTATATTGAGTCCTAGGATACGTGTATGTAGGTTTCACATTATAAACTGTTCCAGGGCGATCATTCTCCTTGTCCATCACATAGGGCCAATTCGGCATTTCCGATTCACCATCATACAAAACCGGAGTTAATAAAAACACCGATTGAGATGCCGTACTATTACTATCACTAACATACTTATAAGAAAATAACTTGTACTTATTTCCATCGTCACCCAACAGGTATACATCACCTGTCAATTGCGCCGTTTTCATATCGAATCCATCTGCCTCCCTTATGACAACATACTTTGCTGCGAACGCTAGTACGTCCTCTTTTGAGGATGGCTCTTCATACAGACTAAAACCAATATTCTTTGCAGAATCACACAAGTAAAATCCATCATCATCTGACTCACCTGCATTAGTCCAAACCGGAACAAAGATACCAAAAATAAGTGCCAAAACCAACAACAGACTAAGACTTCGTCTTATATCCTTTCGTGCATTATTCTTTTTCTTCATATCAAGCACTTCCTTTTCTTATGTTTATTATATATACTCCTTCCAAAACTGCCTGAATACCACAAAATCCGGTAAAGAAGTAAAACGCTATATATTAATAATTATAGCCTAAATTGTCTAAAAAATCAATATGGACAGAACTATGTGAATTATCGCAGATACAATTTAATTACAGTCCTGAATTCACTGTCTCCGGCAGCAATCACCTTATCCCCACACACCTTTTCCCTAAAACGTTTTAATGCTGTTCCTTTGCTTAATTTCTTCGGGACTACATATGCCTTTACTCCATTACACATAGCACCAACTCATTCCATATCAAGCATTTTCACAAGACTTTCCGCTGACTTTGCAGGAGAATCACTTTGGGTAAACAAAAAAAGCTGCCTTATACCACGCTTCATCTTCCCTGCCATTAACAGGCACAAACACTACCTTATCATTTACACTTTTTAACAAATCATATGATTTTCCATTATAAATTAAACTTCTCTATTCTGATATTATTCAAATTCAAACCATATTTTTGCCCTTACTATAAATACTGCCACAGAAAACAACGAAATACGTTATTTTCTGTGGCATGTTATTTTTCTTCATTTACTGCCGGACATTGGAGTTAATTCTAATATTTCTTTCTCTTTTTGGAAAATCCCAGACCGGCTGTCATTGTGATTCCCCCTGACAATATCCACAAAATCAACAACTCCGCCATCTTCGATTCATCCCCCGTATCCGGCTGCACTAATACTCCAGCAGGTTCAGTTGTGGATTCCGGTTTCGTTGTTACCTCTGAATCTGTCGGTATCTCTTCCGATTCAGTAGTCTCCTCATGTTCTGTTGTTGTCTCTGAATCTGTTGGTGTCTCTGATTCCGTCGGCACTTCCGATTCTATTGGTGTGTCCGGTTCGGTTGTTACTTCCGGTTCTGTTGTCACCTCTGGTTCCGTTGTTACCTCCGGCTCGGTCGTTACTTCCGGTTCTGTTGTCACCTCTGGTTCCGTTGTTACCTCCGGCTCGGTTGTTACCTCCGGTTCTGTCGTCACCTCTGATTCCGTTGTTACCTCCGGCTCGGTTGTTACTTCCGGTTCTGTCGTTACTTCTGGTTCGGTTGTTACTTCCGGCTCGGTCGTTACTTCAGATTCAGTTGTTATCTCCGATTCGGTTGTTACTTCCGGTTCTGTCGTTACCTCCGATTCTGTCGTTACTTCCGGCTCGGTCGTTACTTCAGATTCAGTCGTTACCTCCGGCTCGGTCGTTACTTCCGGTTCGGTTGTTATTTCCGGTTCCGTTGTTATTTCCGGTTCTGTTGTTACTTCTGGCTCTGTTGTTGTTTCTGGTTCCGTTGTTGTTTCCGGCTCGGTTGTCTCCTCCTGTTCAGATGAAATAATTCTTACAGGCTTCTCTGCGGTTCTTCCTGCATAGTCAGTTCCATCTTTTCCGGTTGAAATAATAGTAACACTATCTAATTCACATTCCCCATCAACAGTCAACACACCATTATCACTTATGGATATTTTATCCGGATTATCTTTCAAAGAATAAGTTACATGCGGCTCCACATTTACATCATTAACATCTACTGTATCATAATCTGTATCATTGCTTCCTGCCTGCACTTCATCCGGACCTTTAATCGTAAGCTCAAACTCACTATTTATGGTAATTTTCTCATATGAACCGACACCAATTACATTTACACCACGTATATATACATCCTTGGATGAATATCCAACATCCAAGGTATAACCGGTGTCCCGTGTAGTGTATGGTATGGTATAGTTATCCCCCAAATCCTTGTACTCTGATTTATAGAATTTCTCAAAGTCTGCCTCTGTTACTTCGGCTCCTTTAGGAACAGATGCAATCTGATACCCGATAATCTCTGCTCCATTGTTCTCCGGCTCAGACCATTTTATGGTAAATGTCTGTTCACCTGTGGAATATTCTGCATTATCCACTAAAATATTCCCTGGTACTTTAGCAAACTTTATATTAGTCAACTCACTGCAATACAATGCATACACATCAAAATATTGCACAAGCTGCACCGGCATCTTCCCTCCTTCAGGCTGCCACAAATCATAAAAATTATATTGATTATACGTATATGGTTCTACTTTACCATGATGCAGCATGGTTGGAAAATCTTCGCCAAACTCCCCAAACTCCTGTATGTATATGGTATCAGCATGGAATGCATACCAATATTCCGTAATTATATTATCTCCACCTAACGTCTGATCCAGTGAATCCAAAGAAATCTTTATCCGGGAAGAATCTACGGATCCGGGTTGATTATCCGAATCAGGTTGCTGCTCCACATCAGTAATACTCTCATGAACAATTATCTGTTTTTTTAACAAAGTGTTTTTTAATCCATCATAAAGTTCACTATTCCGACTAAGATAAGACATAAAATCGGATGGACTGCCTGTTATACTGTCATCATATACAGCATCTTCTTTTAAGTAACCCACTATTTCCTGACATATTCCCAAATTTTCAGCATATTCCTTTAAATTTAACAGACTGTTCTTATTGTACCTTATCTCACCTCCAGACACATCAATAGTATCTGTTATCGGCCTAATACCTATAAGACCGGTCAACTCTTCTTCTAAATCAGGGATATCTGCAATATTATCACATCCACTTTCTACCAATCTATATTGAATTTCTTGTACTGTCTGGCAAACCTCATCTAAAGAATATGACACATTCTTATCAGTGTCCTCAAACACTCCATAATACAACTTTTGCCCATCTGCATCTATCAAATGTTTATTATCATCATAATCCATAATCACATTTAAGAAGTTTTTCATTTCGGTAAGATAATCGTAAATACCTGACAGTCTGCCGTATTGAGTTTCGTCATTTCCATCTGTTAAAAAAGTTATGGCAGGAAAAGATACATATTGTAAAGGAATGCCTCCCATACCATACAAAGTTTCTCTTAATTCTTCTTTTTCCATTGTGTTCAAATCTACACTTTCGCAAGACCCAAGTTTAACTCCGGATTCTCCTCCTAATGACATAATGTACATTTTCCCATCTGCTGCAAATACATTGATGTCAGAATTCAACTTAAAGTACTCATGTAAGTCAGTCCATGCACTCATTGCAACATTATATTCGTCCTCATTACCATAACTTTCTTTGCTATACCCAAACTTCTGAAGTAATTCGTTAAATTTTTCTTCCACGTCGTCATATTCGCTGCAATTATCGAAACATATTTCAAAAAAATGTTTCATTGCTTCTTCTTCATTTGCTATTGCATTATCAGGAAAGATTTTATTTCCCCACCACCCAATATTATAGTTATGAGTTATGATGACTCTATGACCATCATCCCATACATCCGTATCATTTACATTCAGGGAATTCATATTGTACAGACCTGTCCTGTTATAGTTTGGTAATTCAATGGTATTATCTTCACCTAAATCGCTCATTTTATCTGCATCTGCATATAAGTCACCCTTATACATTTTAAGATGATTATAAGTGCCTTGATTATGATAATCAGTCATATTCTCAATCCTGCTGTAATTCAGATAACCACAAACGGCTACATAACTACCATTATAATCATATCCATATTCGTATGCAGAATACCTCTTAACAACTTCAGTACTGGTGTTACCGTTTGAAATATTTGTCAACGTATACTTCACAGATAATTTTCCCATATTATCTTCTGATGTTAAAAAAGAAAAAGCTGCCTCCACATTAACATCTTCTCCATCAAATTGACTTAACATATAATTTATGAATTCGGGATGCAATCCATATATACCATACTTATTCCCATCATTTTGTGCAACACCATAGAACTTCAAACCATCACTGGTAGACACTTTGTTATCCGGAATTACATTTCCTTCACCATCATAGAAAACCGGGTTTAGTAAAAATACCTGTGGATTAGCACTATCATTAGCTTGAGATTCGTTCTTATAAGAAAATACCTTGTATTCTTTATTGTCATTACCCAGCAGGTAGACATCACCTGTTAATTGAACATTATTACGATTTTTTAAATCAAATCCTTCTTCTCCACTTATAACAACATACTTTGATAAAATCCCACACTTCTCGATATTATCTTTTACATAGTGACACAGCCCAATATTTTTTGCAGAATCCAATACATGAAATACATTATCATCCGCCTCACCGGCATCAGTCCAAACCGGAACAAAAATACCAAAAATAAGTGTCAGAACCAACAATAAACTGACACTTCGTCTCATATCTTTTCGTACATTACTCTTTTCTTTCATACAAAACCCTTCTTTCCCCTTTTGTTTTCTTATTGTACTATCCCCTTCCTAAAAAACGCTGTTATACCGCAGAATCAGGTAAACAAAGCATCAAAGCCGTATAGCGGCAATCATACATGAATAACAACGCTATTAGAGAGTTTTTCATATCACTCAAGAATTAAACCACAACTTATCATTGAGTTTTAATTTCTGTGCATATCATGTTATATATTAATAATCGTAGCACAAATGGTCTGAAAAATCAATATCTGCAGACACTTTAAAATTTATTTTTAAATACAATTTAGCAATGCAGTATGTATCCAAGCATATCATCCGAAAACACCATTTTTCCACTCATACGAACAACATCTTCACTTGCAAAATATTTATCTGCCAGCTCAGCCGGTACAAGTGCCACATCCGCCTCCTGCAGCATGGATATATCAAATTCACTGTCTCCGGCAGCAATCACCTTATCCCCATGCACCTTCTCCCTAAAACGTTTTAATGCTGTTCCTTTGCTTAATTTCTTCGGGACTACATATACCTTTACTCCGGTACACATAACATCAACCCGTTCCATATCAAGCATTTTTGCAAGACTTTCCGCTGACTTTTCAGGAGCATCACTTTTGGTAAACAAAAAAAGCTGCCTTATATTCCTTATCTCAAAAGTCCTGTGAACATCACTTTCAAGAATTCCCTGTGCTTTCTCCAGCTCATCCTGACAGTCTGCTGTTAATCTGACCGATTCACGATACCACGCTTCATCTTCCTTTCCATTAACAAGCAGAACTCCGCCATTACATACCAATGCATACTCTATATTCCCAATTCCCAAATCAATTCTGTCATACTGTTCAACTGTTCTGGTGGTTGTAGGTACAAACACCACCTTATCATTCACGCTTTTTAACAAATCATAAGATTTTTCCGTCATAAAAGAAACTTCCCTGTCCTGATATATTTCAACACATTTCTTTTCCCTGCCTATATCATGTTTATACGAGTAAATCAAAGTATTATCTAAATCTGAATGTAATATTATCATATGCTTCTCCTAAATCAAGGTATGTATTACTTTTTATAGTTGGTTATTTTTACCCATCCGGCATAATTAGAGAGCCATGCCCAATTATCTCTGGTCACGAAACAAAATCCCTGCATACTGCCTTTTCTGATTTTAGTAAATGTCTCATATTTGTATGATGCAAATATTCTTACACCATGAGTTGTTTTCGCTTTATAACTCATAGACGCCAAAGGTTTTGTATTTCCCTGTAATTTAATCCATCCTGCCTTATTTGACAGGCGGCCCCATCCATCATATGTAATCCTGTCAATGCCCTGCATACTGCCTTTTTTTATTACAGTAACCGGCTCTGAACCAGCTGACGGATGCTTTCTGACACACACTGACGAAGATGTAATCTTAAACGGATAATCCTTTCTGTCAGCTGCAACGGCACTGTTTTCATATCCGATATCATCTGTTGTCAATATTGGTTCTGCATCATATTTCGGTGTAATATATCCACGGATATACAATCCATTGACATCAACTGCCCTCCGTTCCATTACACCTTTTTTATTTCCCTCAATTACAAGTATAGTATTTCCGGTCACGGATTCCACCGTTCCAATATGGTCCGGATGCCCCGTGTTATCCCCTATTCCAGTATCCTGCCAGTCATAAAGGATAAAATCTCCGGGTTCCGGTACATATGCATCATCCTCCATCCATATTCCCATTTTCTTTGCCAGCCTTACCATGTAAAGGCAGTAGCACTCTACCGGGATGATATCAGTATATCCGAGTTCGATTGCCAGAGCTGATACCGTTGCCGCACACCATGGGTCCTGATACTTCATCCTATATTCCCTTATATGCCACGGATACCTGTTGTAAATATCTATGATTTCCCTGTGGCTTCCATCATCTTCGTTCCTTCCAACCCATGACTGTGCCAGCCGTACCACCGCATTTCTTGATTTACCTGAAAAAACACTTCCCTTTTTTCCGAAATAATAGTATTTACCATTAATTTTTTTCAATACATTCCTGCATGCTTTTCCATTCGCATTAAGATAGTACCTGATGCCATTATATTTTTTCCACTTTGACTTCTGCATCCTGCCATGGCTGTCAAATCCGTAATACTCTCCGTTTATTTTCCTTACTATGCTTTTTACTGCCCTGCCGTTTCCTGCCAGATAATATCTGTTTTCTTTATATTTTTTCCATTTTGACCTCAACATCCTGCCATGGCTGTCAAATCCGTAATACTCTCCGTTTATTTTCTTTACTATGCTTTTTACCGCCCTGCCGTTTCCCATCAGATAATATCTGTTTCCTTTATATTTTTTCCATTTTGACCTCTGCATCCTGCCGTGGCTGTCAAATCCGTAATATTCTCCGTTTATTTTCTTTACTATGCTTTTTACGCATTCTCCGTTAATATAATATTTCGTTCCATCAGATTCTTTTACCCAGCCATTCTTTTCTGCCGAATTTTTTGTTGATAATCCTACCTCATTTTCTATCGGGTACTCTGCTGATATTTCTAATTTTTCTTCAAGTTCTTCTGCTATAAGAGCATCATTTGATATTTCCGTTGTGCCAGTCTGTTCTTCTGCTATAGCACTGCTGTAGTTAAATGCAATAAAACAGCATAGTATCAAAATCTGTAATGCCGCTTTTTTTATGTGTTTTTTCATAATGCCTTCCCTTCATTTGTCATTCAATCGTTTTCTTTTATTCATTTTTCGGATTAAAACTAAAAAAGTGCCGGCATCACTGACAACACTCTTTTAAATTTAATCTTTTAGTGTTTTTTGAAGACATATTTTGCCGGCCATCTTTTGTTATGTGATTTTTACCATCTTTGCCTCTGCGTCAGGGTAAATTAATGCAGGAGACCGGTGTTAAATGAATTTTGTCTTTATATTGTTTGATTTTGCATATTTAGCCGCATAAGAACTCTTTGAACAACGGACACCATTTTTCTCACATATTTCTTCATATAATTTATTACATTCCCATGATTTAAAATTTATAGTCTGGTTACATTATACATACCACATTTTATTTGTCAATATTAGCCAAAAATTTTGACAGCCTTTTTATCAAAAAACTACATTCTTTTAAACATGCCACCGATTCGGCACAAATATCCAATAGTTTTCTTTTATTTACTTTTCGGACTAAAACTAAAAAAGTGCTGACATCACTGACAACACTCTTCTAAATTTAATCTTTTAATGTTTTTTGAAGGCATATTCAACTGCATAAGAACCATTTGAACAACGGAAAATGAGTTTAAAACTTCATATGTACTCATATGCATCACCAATTGTTTCTCCGTCCGCTCCCAAAGTATATTTTTTCTGATATAAATTTTTCCACTGCGTATATGCCATCGTTGAAATTGCAAATAATGAAGATGTTAAATTAATCTTATACAACCGATCTGCCGAAACAAAACTATAATTCTTATTTTCACTCTGTGTATAAATAATATAGCTTTGATGACATGGATCCTCTATTTCTGAAATCCACTCTGGTAAGTGTTTAAAAAAATGCCTGGCAATGCGGAGAAAATCAACAATTCCTTTATCTGATTTTTTTCTTTTTATTCTTTGAAGCTGTTTCTTTCAGAAAAATAGAACCTCCAAATTCCGGTCACCTTATTTTCTAAAATATATCGTAAATTCACTCCCTATTCCCGGCTCACTCTCGACAGTGATTGTACCTCCATGCCTTTCCGCTATTTTGAGAGCGAGCGGCATTCCAAGACCATACCCTTCCCCATTTCTGGAACTGTCGACCTTATAAAATCTGTTGAAAATTTTTTCCTGATCCTCCTTTGAAATACCAATTCCTTCATCCTTTACCCTGACATAGACATACTCACCCTTCACGCCCTCCGTCACCACCACCTTTGATTCCTCTGAACTGTATTTCAGAGCATTATCAATCAGATTTGAAATGGCTATGATGACAAGCTCAATATTTCCCTTACACTCGGCATACTCCCCTGTGTCATGCTCCAGAATAATGCAGCGGCTTTTCAACCTGTCACAGAAATCCTCACACAGGGATTCCACAATTTCCTTCAGATCAATATCCTCTTCCGTGAACGGATTCCGGTGTTGATCAAGCCTTGCAAGTTCCAAAAGCGTCCAGACGATATCCTCCATCCGTTTTGACTGTCTGAGGATTGTCGTGCATACCTCCCTGCTTTCAGAAATCGTCCCACTGTTATTCAAAACCAACTGACACTGTGCCTTCATTACCGAGATCGGATTTCTGAGTTCATGCGCCACATCGGAAATAAACTGCTCCTGCTGCCGCATATTTTTCTGTATCCGCTCAATCAAGCGGTTTTCAGCTTCTATCATGGAGTCCAGCTCTACGATCTGATTGTCAAACTCAATCTGCCTTAAACCGTCATTGATTCCAATCTGATCCACTGTATGCTTCATCTCTTCAAAAAATTCCTGAATTTTTCTGATGTAGTGATAAAGAAGCAGCGACAGCAGCAAAACTGCCAGGAAGCTCACAGTATATGTCACGATTCTGATAATACGATACTTCTTGCTGATCATGCCCTGACTGACATAGACCCGTATAAAACCGCTCAGATCCAGCCTGCGGGGCAGCTCCCTGTCAAAATAATAGTACACCGTTCCATGGATTCGTTCTTTTACCGGTGCCATCTGTTTTTCGGGGGAAATCCAATCTCCCTGTGGTGATTCCCCATACACCACATTTCCATCCATATCAATGATGGCACTATACCTGTCGGACTTCTCTTCCTGATACGAATCCCCCATGCTGCCAAGATGATACTCATTTACCTGAATCTCCCTAATCAGTGCATTCACCTGATGCATCAGATCACTTCGCACATCCAGTTCCATTGCCTTTGAGATGTATAAATGCACCAGTGCAAAAATCACCAGGATTACAGTGAATTCAAACCCCAGCATAATGGTCTTTAAATGGCGTATCATGGATTTCTTTTTTACAATCTTCTTTTTCTTGTTCAACTGTTCACCCATATCCACTACCTGCCCTTTAGCACATATCCCACCCCTCGCAGGGTATGAATCATTTTTTCATTATAGCCGTCATCTATCTTTTTGCGCAGATATCTGATATAAACATCAATGACATTTGAATTTACGCCTTTCTCAAGCTCCCACAGGTTGCTCTCAATCTGTTCCCTTGTCACAACAATCCCCTGATTTCTCATAAGATACAGAAGAAGCTGATATTCCTTGGCTGACAGTTCAATTTTCTTCCCGCTCCGCGTCACGATATGCCGGTTACAGTCGACCTCCAGATCTCCGCATCTGTAAATGTTTTCCCTGATCTCCACCTTCTTTCTCAGCATCACCCTGATTCTTGCCAATAACTCATCCAGGTCAAAGGGTTTTGAAATATAATCATCTGCTCCCAGATCCAATCCCCTGATAATATCCTTCTTGTCATTCATCGCTGTCAGAAAAAGAACCGGGGTCTGAATCCCCTTTGCCCTGATGTTCTCGAGCACAGAAAATCCATTCATACCGGGCAGCATGATATCTACCACCGCACCGTCATAGTCCTCATAACAGAAAAGCTCTAAAGCCGATTTCCCATCATAACAGGATTCCACAATATATCCATTCAGCCTGAGTTCCTGTGATATAATCCCGTTCAATTCCCTCTCATCCTCAGCGAGCAAAATCTTCATCTCTCATACCTTCTTTCCATCAATACTTCAGACTGTCATCAGACCATATATTATGTTTTGCCAGTCAAACCATATTATACCTTAACTGACCGGATTCTGCCATACCATCCTCATATTTCCATATTCCTTGACATAAGACAAGGGGCTGTCGGGAAATGACAGTTCTAAAACAGGGGAGACGGTGACTCATTTTGAGTCACCGTCTCCCCTGTTTCATCTAAAAAAAGAAAAAAGATGGCTAACGATAACCATCTTTCC
>JAAVHZ010000076.1 GCA_014799465.1 Lachnospiraceae bacterium
AGTGGTAAGTATACTCTTTATGTATATGTAAAGGACAGCAGTACCGGAGAGATTGTTAAGAAGAGTATTAATAATTATAGTGTAAAATCGGCAATTAAGATTAAGTCATTTACACAAAGTAGAAAGAGTGGTGCTGCAGTAGTAGGAGATAAAGTAATAGTAAAAGTGAATGCAACAGGCGGTATAGGACAGAAATTCTACAGATACTATTACAAACTTAACGGAAAGAAGTATGTGATAAAAGAAAGTACAACAAGTAAAAAAGTTAACTGGACACCTAAAAAAGCAGGTAAATATCAGTTATTTGTAGAAGTTACGGATGACATGGATAACAAAATTACGAAGAAAGTTAACTATGTTGTTGTAGGTAAGCTTAAGGTTAAATCACTTAAAGCCGGTGTATCATCAGTTAAAGCCGGACAGAAGATTAAGTTAAGTGCGGCTGCAACAGGAGGAACAAAAGGTTATTCTTACAAATTCAAATATGAATATAAGAATAAATCAGTTGCAATAAATAGTTATTCACGTTCATCCAGTGTGAAGTGGACACCAAAATATAAGGGAAAATATAAAATAACAGTGTATGTAAAAGATGCTAAAAACAGAAAAGCAACAAAGACTATGACACTTAATGTAAAATAGAATAAAAAAATAAAAAAGGGGTTGTCGGTTAATACCGGTTTTTCCCCTCTAAACAAGAAACAATAATATCCCGTGGAACTCTGTGCTTTACAGCATGTAATCTTCCATGGGATATTATTTTTTTCAGGCTTTTATAGTTATTTTTAGGCACAAAAAGAAAACCTTCCGGATTTTTGTCAGCACCCCAAAATTCAAAAACTTGATTGGCATTCTTGCCAGAAAATTGACGTTTCTGCCAGAAACCTTGTTTTTTCTTTAAATTCCACTACAATAAAATATGTAAATATCAGGAACTTACAGCAGCACGCTGGTGATATGGAGTACGGATGACCGTGAAAAACTCAGTATACCGGAGTGTATGTGCCTGTGAGAAAAATGTTTTGGAATGGAGGAATGGAACAATATGGAAAAATATAAGAGAATATTTCCTTTTAGAAAATTTTCTAAGGGAAGGAAACTGAAAAATGGCATGAGTATCCTGCTGGCTGTGGCGTTGCTGTTTAACACACTGCCTTCCTACCGGCTGACGGCTGCGGCTTCGGAGGAAGGTACAGCAGGGCTGTATGAACAGCATACTGCGGGCTGCGGTTTAGTCCCTGCAACAGAGGATGGGGATGTGTCCGCAGATTATCAAGAAGCATCTTGGGACGGCACAGTTATCTACACAAATAAAACCGCCGATAACTGCACCCCTGTGGCAGGCAGCACAGAGGCGGTTACATGGGACACGGGTTGGTATGTGGTAACCGGCACCGTCACCATAGAGAAACCCATCACCGTCAGCGGCGATGTGAACCTGATTCTGGCGGACGGCTGCACTCTGAATGCGGAACAGGGTATCGTTGTGACAGAGAACAACAGCCTGACCATCTACGCCCAGGCGAGTGGCACTGGAACGCTGAACGCTATTGGCGTACTTAATTACAATACTTCTACTTGTAGTGTCAGTGCGGGCATCGGCGGCTCCGCTGAAAATCCCAATAGCGGCACGGTCACAATTCATGGCGGCGTGATCAATGCGACTGGCGGTGGTGATTCCACTAGCGTTAGCGCTGCAGGTATCGGCGGCGGCGTTCCCCAATTAGGGAATGGCGGCAACAGTGGCACCATCAAAATTTATGGGGGCACCATCACCGCAAACAACGGTTCGGGCATAACCACTGGTGCAGGCATTGGTGGCGGTGCAGGCAACCTGGCTGGCGGTGCAGGAAGCAATATCATCATCTATGGTGGTAATGTGACAGCGAAATCTAATGGTACAATGATTAGCGGTGCAGGCATTGGCGGCGGTGCTGGCAACTCGACTGGCGGCGCTGGAAGCAATATCACCATCTATGGCGGCAATGTGACGGCAACATCCAATGATAACACAACCATAGGTGGTGCAGGTATTGGCGGCGGCGGTGCAGTCGCTAGTGACGGCGGTACTGGCAGCAATATCAAGATTTGTGGTGGCAGTGTGACTGCCACAGGCAGTCTTATGGGTGCAGGCATTGGTGGTGGAGGCGGCAATGATGGCTACACAAGCGGTGCCGGTACTGACATTGCCATCAGCAGCGGCGAAGTGACCGCTGTTGGAGGCAACTATGCCGCAGGCATCGGCGGTGGTGGGGGATATAGCTTTACTGGTTCCTTCAGCAGCAAAAATATCACTGGCGGCACCGGCACTAACATCAGCATTACCGGCGGCATTGTGGACGCCAAAGGCGGTGTGGGGAACTCCAGCGGCCAATACACAGGCGACCCCATCGGTAACGGTGGGAACGCAAGTGGCACCACAGATGTCACGAAAACAGCCGGAATCATCTTTGAAGATGGTGCGGGCAAGGTTTATGGGACGGTTACCTTAGATGAGACCTATACCGTGCCAGACGGTTACTCCCTGACCATACTTGCCGGGGCCAGCCTGTCCGGGAGAGGCACACTGTCTGGGGGCGGGACCTTTAAGACAGAGAATGTCACGGCGGACATGATTTCCGGGACGGAGGGTCTGGTATATACCGGCACAGACTATACAGACCGGATCAAGCTGGAAGGAAATGTTACGATATGCGGCGTGGAATTTACCGCAGACACCGAGAGTTGGACAATGAGCATTGAACCGGAAGAGGTAAAGGAGGCTGGAAACTATACTATCACTTTGGAAAAAGAGGGAAGCACACTAATCACCAAGACTTTCACCGTGGCGGAGTGTCCCCACACCGGGCTTACTTACCAGCCAATGGCGGGCGGCAAGCACGGCGGCATCTGTACGATCTGCGGCACGGAAGTTTCGGAAGAACATACATGGGAAGAGGGCGTTTGTTCGGTCTGCAACAGCAAGGCAGAGGCACAGGTGGAGATCGGCAGTGCCACCACCTACTACGGCACCATCAAGGATGCTTGGAATGCAGCGAAGGGACACACCGCCACAGTTACCCTGCTGGCGGACGCAACGACGGGCACTGAGCTGGAAGTGGAAAGCGGCAGTAATATCACTTTTGAGGGCGGAGACAAAGCCCTTACCTCGCACTGGGGTGCCATTTTCTTGATAAGGGGCGGCACGCTGACCATCAAAAGCGGTACATTCAGCACGACATCTGAGGGTCAAGCAAGTGTATACGTCAACAGTGTTGGCGGTGAGCTTTTCGTCAACGATGGTACGTTTGAAGGGTCGTTTGGAATACACCTCGATGGCGGCAAAGCCACGCTCAACGGTGGAACTTTCATCGGCAGCGACAACACCATATTAATTCCACCCAGTGACAAGCTAAGCGACCTGCTGAAGAACTACGGCGATACTGATCCAAATGTTATTCACTATGCCTTTTTCGACGAGGACAATACCCCGGTCACTTCCGGACTGGACGGCTGCTTCCTACTCGGCGGCACTTACACTGTGCAGGAGTGCAATCACATCGGCGAGGGCATCTGCGAGTATCAACAGATTGACACTGCTACACACAAAATAACCTGCTTTGCCTGCGGTTTCACCGGAACAATGGAATGTACCTATGATGACAATAATAAGTCTGTTTCTAACGGCGATGGTACTCACACATTGACCTGTGCCGGCTGTGGTTCCACCAAAACAGAGGATTGTTCCGGTGGCACGGCATCTTATACGGAAAAAGCCATATGTGCAACGTGTGGAGGAACTTATGGAGATGTTTTAAAGGATGCGGGTGCTCCGACAGGGGAAATCAGTATTAGCACAAGCAAGTGGAACAGCTTTCTGAATACAATTAGTTTCGGGCTGTTCTTTAAGAAAACAGAGCAGGTGACGATTACTGCACAAGATCAGGAATCCGGTGTGGCATCAGTATCCTATTACATATCGGACAGCGAGCTGTCGGAAGAAGGAGTCAAAGCACTGACAACTGAATGGACAGCCGTAAATGTAGCCACAGTGACATTCGGTATTAGTGAGGATGTGTCCTGCGTGGTTTACGCAAAGATTACGGATAATCAGGGGAACGTGACTTATATTTCCTCTGATGGTATGGTATTCGACGGAACACTGCCGTCCATTACCGGTGTTACAGATAGGGAAACGTACTGTACACCGCAGACTGTAATGGTCACAGATGACAATCTGGCGTCCGTAATCGTGAACGAGAAAGAGGAAACCTTGCCGGATGGTGAAAAAACTTTGAGCTTTACTTTGGACACTGCATCCGGCACACAGACCATAAAGGCAACTGACAAAGCAGGAAATATTACTACGGTGACGGTATATATGGAACACCGTTATGGAACTGAATGGAAGTCGGACAGTGAAAGCCACTGGCATGAATGTGTCTGTGGGGATAAGTCAGACACCGCCGCCCACACAGAGGATAATGGGAGTGTGACTAAACCGGCAACGGAAACAGAAGCGGGAATCATGACATATCGTTGCAGTGTCTGCGGTTATGAGATGCGGACAGCGGAAATAAAAGGAAGGGTCATAGTAAGATATGTAGATGAATCAGAAAATGAGATAGAGACATCAATTATACTAACAGGAATAGTAGGAGAGGACTATGAGACAGCAGAAGCTAATATAGCAGGATATACATTAAAGACGAGTCCGACTAATGCCAAAGGAAAATATACAGAGGCAGACATTACAGTGACCTATGTATATCAGAAAAATGATATAACTGAAAAAACAGGAAAGGTCATAGTAAGATATGTAGATGAGTCGGACAATGAAATAAAGGTATCAACTACACTGACAGGAATAGTAGGAGAGGACTATGAGACAGCAGAAGCTGATATAGAAGGCTATACATTAAAGACGAGTCCTGAAAATGCAAAAGGAAAATATACAGAAGCAGATATTACAGTGACCTATGTATATCAGAAAAACCAAGTAACTGAAAAAACAGGAAGGATCATAGTAAGATATGTAGATGAGTCAGATAAAGAAATAAGGGCATCAAATACACTGACAGGAATAGTGGGAGCAGACTATGAGACGGCAGAAGCTGATATAGAAGGCTATACATTAAAGACGAGTCCGGCCAATGCCAAAGGAAAATATACAGAGGAAGACATTACAGTTACTTTTGTATATAGCAAAAATACAACTTCTGAATATGAAAAAGTTTCAATAACTTCATTTAAAATGAGCAAGGCAAGTAATTCAATAACAACAGGCCAGACAGTCAGGATGACAGCTAAGGCAACAGGTGGAAGTGGTGAGCTTAAATACCAGTTTGTTGTAAAACTTGGTAATGGTAAAAATCAGACAGTAAGAAAATACAGTTCAGATAACAGTTGCCAGTGGATACCTACTCAAAGTGGTAAGTATACTCTTTATGTATATGTAAAGGACAGCAGTACC